>JAGAIM010000101.1 GCA_017626555.1 Bacteroidales bacterium | reverse complement strand
TGCCAAGATCGGTAAATTCAGTTGCCTCAAGGGCACGCCGCAAAAAGATTCTTAAGAAGACCCGCGGTTATTTTCTTTCAAGAAAGAATGTTTGGACGGTAGCAAAGAACACCTATGAGAAGGGTCTCACTTATGCTTACCGTGATCGTAAGAACAAGAAGCGCTCATTCCGCGCACTTTGGATCCAGAGAATCAATGCTGCCGCACGTCAGTACGGTATGACTTATTCTCAGTTTATGGGTCGCATTGCAAAGCAGAATATCGGACTTAACCGTAAAGTGCTTGCAGACCTTGCTATGAACAATCCTCAGGCATTTGAGGCTATCATCAATTCTGTAAAATAGTTTAGGCTGAAATGAGCTTGAAGGAGTTATACCACAACAAGTGGGCTAGGTTCGGCTTTTGGGCTGTCCTATACGTCTTGTGGGTGATATGGCTCGGAAACTATTGGTGGCTATTCGGACTTGTTCCCATCTTCGACGGACATATTACCAAGAAAGTGAAATGGCTGTTCTGGAAGAAGGAGTACAAGGAAGGAGAAAAGAGGAACGCACTGCTTGACTGGCTTGATGCCATCATCTTCGCGGTTGTCGTAGTTACTTTCATCAATACGTTCTTTTTCCAGGCCTTCAAGATTCCTTCATCCTCGATGGAGAGCTCGCTTTATACGGGCGACCATCTGTTCGTGAGTAAGCTCGCATATGGCCCTAAACTCCCGCAGACGCCACTTACGATACCTTTTACCCACAATGTGATCGCCGGCAGAGAGTCTTATTCCACTCTTATGCAGAATGATTACAGAAGGCTGAGAGGATTCGGCAAAGTCAAGACTGGAGATTATGTGGTATTCGGATTCCCTCATGGGGACACGGTACTGGTCAGGGAACCGGCTGCAGATTACTATACTTACGTAAGGACTTTAGGACGCGACTATACGATTGACAGATATGGACCGGTGAAGGTCCGTCCTTCCGACAAGAAGGATCATTACGTCAAAAGGTGTGTCGCTGTTGCGGGAGATACGCTTGAGATAAGGAATGGACAGGTTTATGTCAATTCGCAGGCTCAGGAAGTATGGCCGGGAGTTCAGAACTCTTATAGAGTCATTACGAACGGACAGAAGATAAATCAGGTAAACCTCGATAAGTTGGGGGTCAACACCAGAGAACTCTGGTATTATCCGGAACTGCCGGGATATCCTGAGATGCCGCTTACGGAGCAGATGCTCGAGAAGGTTAAGAACTATTCCAATGTGGTTTCAGTGGAGCAGAATATAGATGTCTATCCGCCGGATTATCCGGATTCAGATCTGACCATCTTTCCGTTCTCATATGACTACAAATGGACAAGAGACAATTTCGGCCCTCTTTGGATACCAGCAAAGGGAGCGACTGTCACTCTGACTTTGGAGAATCTGCCGCTTTATCAGAGAATCATAACTTCTTATGAAGGTAATGAACTCACATTAAAGGAAGGAAAGATCTTCATCAATGGGGAAGAGGCTCAAACCTATACTTTTACACAGGATTATTACTTTATGATGGGAGACAACAGGCACAACTCGCTTGACTCAAGATATTGGGGATTTGTACCTGAAGATCACATAGTCGGAAAACCCGCATTGATCTGGCTCTCAATCGATGGGAACAAGAAGTTCCCTAAGAATATAAGATGGCGCAGGTTTTTCAAATTTGTATAGAAATTTTGCATTTGCGATTTTTTTATGCGATATTTGCAGCCCGCTAATTATGAATTAATTAAAAAAGTTATATACAATGGCAAAGGTTTGTCAAGTTACAGGAAGAAAGAGAATGGTCGGAAACAACGTTTCGCATTCTAAGAGACGCACAAAGCGCGTCTTCGCCCTGAACCTCAAGACCAAGAAGTTCTGGTCAGAGGCAGAGCAGAGATTCATTACTCTTAAGGTGTCTTGCAAGGGTATGAGAACAATCGAGAAGAATGGTCTCGACGCTACCATCAAGGACGCTCAGCAGAAAGGATTTATTAACCTTGTTTAATTTTACGAATTATGGCAAAGAAAGCAAAAGGTAACAGGGTGCAGGTCATCCTTGAGTGCACTGAGCAGAGAGAGAGCGGTGTACCAGGTATCTCAAGATACATCACTAC
>JAGAIM010000100.1 GCA_017626555.1 Bacteroidales bacterium | reverse complement strand
TGCCGCAGGAATCCGCTACTGGCCGTGGCATATCTACTCGGGCTGGTGGATCTCCGGAATGGTCCAGTACCAGGAGTACAACAGAGGAGGCATCATCTCCCAAAGGACAGAAGAGGGAGATGCCTACGGGCTCAGTCTCGGCGGCGGATACTCGCTCATGCTCCATGAACATCTGAATCTGGATTTCGGACTGGGGCTCTGGGGAGGACAGAAGACATATGTCACATACGCCTGTCCGTCATGCGGCAAGATCACCGGCAAGGGGTCCAAATGGTTCCTGGCCCCGAACGAAATCAGGGTTTCCATCGCATACATCTTCTAAAGACCATCAGCCATGAAGATCTGGATAGGAGAAAAATTCATCGACAGCGCATACTTCAGGACATGGTGCCTAAACGAGGAACTGCATCTGGTCTATTTCATCTATCAGCCAAAGAGCGGATATCAGGGAGAGTTCTCCCTCCCGCTGCTGTTCAGCAGCGCAGAGGAGGCCAAGCGTTTCTACGACGAGAGCTGGAATGCAATTGCCGACGGAGGAGACGCCATCTGGTGTCTCGACGACAAGGCGACATTCTGCTGGAAGCTCTACTTCCGCATACATGCCCAGAAGCTTAAGGAACGCAAGTCAAAGAAGAACAAATCAAAGAAACATGAAGATACTGACAAGACAAGGCAGCCTGAGAACGGAACTGTTCAAGGAAGTGATGCTCCACGAAAGGCTTGGTATCATCGCCTTAAACTACTCCTACCGTTACGAGGAAGACGGGGAGCAGGCGACGGAGTACATAGTCCAGATACCTCTGACGTTCCGAAGCAGAAGGAGGGCTAGGCAGGCATTCAAGGCTTACCTGAGAGCCCGCAATACAGGCAAGGAGAGCGTGAGTCTGCTCGGTTTCAGCTGCCGATGGCCTCTAAGGGCTTACAGAAGAATCATCAGTGACAAGAACCACACACTATCAGAACTATGACACGAATCATAAGAACAATCTATATGGCCATGGCTTCTCTATGCCTGGCAGCCACAACCTCCTGCGTACAGGAGTTCGTCGTCACGGACCACTCCTTCGAGTTCACGGCAGAAGTGACCTACGACGAATCGGAGGACCTTCACCGTCTTACGCTTACCCGGGTGTCCGGATTGGAGGAGAACGAATATGACATCGCCTTCACTCTTGACGGACAGAGCGGTGTCAGCCTTACCGACATGGACGGAAGGGTTCACGAGGGTTCGTTCTCGGAAAGATTCGCTGACGTGTCAGCGCGGACCTACATCATTTCAAAGATGGATCCTGGAGAGCATACGCTGAGTCTTGACATCAGCACTGAGGAGTATCGGCAGCAGATCGGCATCGTAATGGTCGTCGAGGACTTCTCATTCGACTTCGACACCAAGGTCATCTTTGACGAGAACAGCAAGACGCATTCGCTTGAAGTGACCCTTAAGGATGGAAGTCCGGCAGATTCCTATACCATAGCTTTCACCATCGACAACAAGGAACCGAGAAAGACCTATCAGGAGACCTTCACCGAAGAGATCGTGAAGACCTATGAGTTATCCGTCCAGGAGCCGGGCGAACATACTGTAAACGTACAGATAAGCACAGCAAAGCACTCACAGAAGGCGGATCTGCCATATAAGGTCAACGACTACTCGTTCAAGATGCAGGCAGATATCGAATATGACGCAGAGAACCTCTCTCACATCCTCTTCCTAAGTCTTCTCGACGGATCACGAGATGACACCTATACGATATCCTATACTGTTGACGGTGGTCATTCAGTAAAGCTGACCGATGAGTCCGGGAAGGAACTCGGAGCATCGTTCTCCGAAACCTTCAAGGATGCTACCGTAAGGTCATATGACCTGTCAAGAGCGGATAAAGGCAAGCATACGATGAAGATGGTCATCAGCACAAAGGACTACTCCCAGGTTCTGGAGATTCCCTACGCCGTAGAAGCACTTCCTTTTTCCATCCATGCTGAGATGGACACCAGCGGAAGCGGTACTGTGATGATGCTGACCCTCAAGGATGGGGACTCCTCTACCGACTACAACGCTACCATCCATGTGGACGGCAAGACGGTGGCTTCCCCTAAGGTAAACTTCTCGAAGAATCCGATATACAAGTACACCCTGCCGACCATACGACCGGGAAAACACGATGCATCAGTACAGATCACTGACGGTTATACCGTGGATAACAGCAATGTGAACTTCTCGGAGCCGGTGAGACACCCGTATCTCGACATCACCCTCAAGCATAATGGTAACTCAGGGAAGCATTACGCAGAGATCGGAGACAATCCGTACGACATCTCCCTCAAGTTCGTGACCTCACTGACCCTTAAGGGACAGACAACAGTATGC
>JAGAIM010000099.1 GCA_017626555.1 Bacteroidales bacterium | reverse complement strand
GCATCGCTTCCGTCAGCACCGTTCCTGACCTGGGCCTCGGCCTTCATCAGAAGGGCGTCGGCATAGCGGAACAGGACGATGTCATTGTCGGGCTGCCTGCCGTCAGAGAATGACTTGCGGTCAACCTCATACTTGGCCATCCTTGCCCCGGCCGTCTTCTCGTATGGGCTGCCGGTCAGATTCACCTTCAGCTCCATAGGCATATAGACCAGAGGCTCACCCGTATGGAGCATCACCTGGCTGCCGTCGATGAAGACCTCTCCGGCGTAGAAGTTATGCACGAAGCGCGCGTCCTGACCTGGAGTGCCGTAGCCATAGACCTCCATCGTGTGGATGGTTGCCGACGTTCCGTTCTCAGAGGCTCCTCCGAGGGCTCCACCGTGGCTGTAATGTCTCGAACGGAAAAGGTACCAGAACTGGTTGCGGTAAAGGTTCTTGTCGAGAGGGATGGTGAACACGTTCTCTACGGAGCCCTCGTTGTGCACCAGGAAGTTGTCTGAATAGACAGGCTCAAGGAGATAGCCGAAAGACTCCAGCTTGTCGCATAACGAAGTGCAGGCTTCCCAGGCGTTCATCTGTATGCCGTCCACCTCGAACATGACCTGACTGCCGTCCGGACGTATGCCGTCTGTCCAGTCATCGTCGGCATACACCTCAGCATTGAGGGCAATCTTCGCCATCAGGAACCACGCCACAGGACGGGTGATGCGGCCGTACCACTTGCCCTGACGGTTGCTCCGCTCCGGGGCAAGATGAGGAAGGACCTCTGTGAGCTCGTCATAGACAAAGCGCATCACCTCGCTTCTTTCCGACTGCACTACATCAGATACCGGCACATCCGCAGCGGTGACCAACGGGACACGTCCGAACATGTCCATGATGTAGAAATAGAACAGGGCCCTCACAGCACGCACCTCGGATGTCCATGAACGTATCTCGTCCTCAGATGCCAGATGCGAATATGCCTGAAGGTCGGCAAGGGACTGGTTGCACAGCATCACTACCTTGTACAGGTACTTCCAGGTCTCGTACAGGGAGGCATCGCTTGAGGTCCACTTGTGCTGATACATGTTCTCCCACAGGCCGCCGTCATACCAGTCGCCTCCCCTGATGGGGATCATGGCCTCATCGGTGGTCATGGTGTTGTAGTCATATACTCCGCGGCAGGTACCCTGAAGCCCCTGGCTGTCGCCGGAGCCTCCGATGTAGCCGTACAGTAAGGCAACTGAGTTGATATACAGGTTCTGAGCGCTGGTGAAGGCCTGCTCCTGAGTGAGATAACTGCGGGAGTCCTCCTTGAGGCAGCCTGAAAGGGTGAGGATGCCGATGGCCGATATTGCTAAAATCCTTTTCATGTCTCGGTAGTTAGAATCGGATGCTGAGTCCTAGTGAATAAGTCCTGTAGACAGGGTAAGACCTCTTGTCGTCTATACCCATCGTGCTGTTGAACACATAGCTGTTGATCATCGGGGTGAGTCCGCTGTAGCCTGTGATGGTCGCGAGGTTGTCGATGCTGGCAGACACCCTCAGCGATGTGATGTACCTT
>JAGAIM010000098.1 GCA_017626555.1 Bacteroidales bacterium | reverse complement strand
CTTCGTGAAGATAAGAAGGACCGGCAGACTGGGCTGGGAGAGTTCGATCCCTGAAGGAACACCATATTCCGACTATATGCTTTCACCGGCCTCGGATGAGGAACTCATCAAGAATTCCTACCGCCTTGCAGAGGACATGATAAAGATCATGGATACAGCAGAGAAGGTCATCGTGAGGATCTCTCCTGACGGATCCAAGACCAACGGTAAGATAATCTGGGTCGCCACAGAGGTGTTTGACGATACCGATCTTCCAATCGGAAACCGGATCGACACCTTCCTCGGCCTTGCAATCCATGAGGGGTGCCATGTCCTTTATACCGATTTCAGTGCGTACAAGGGTATCACGAACGGAATCGTGAAGTTCATCGAGAACATCCTTGAGGACGAGAGGATAGAGCGTGAGCTCGGACAGAAGAAGCCGGGCCTTGCCAACTTTCTGAAGGCGTCCAAGTATTATTACTTCGACAGGTATTCCCAGAAGATGAAGGATGAGGGCAAGACTGAAGGACTGGAGACATTCCCGAGGCTGATGAACGCCATAATCTCTCTTGTGAGGTATCCCAAGACAGTAGAGATGTCCGATCTTGAAGAGTTCGCGGATACGCTGCTGCAGGTGCGTGAACTCCTGACGCCGTATCCGGCATCGACAGCGCAGTGCGTCGAGACTGCAGAGAAGATATTCGAGATAATAAAGCAGTACCTGCAGGATGAAGAGAAAGAGAAGCAGAAGCAGCAGGATTCAGACGGCCAGCAGGACGGTCAGCCTTCGGATGAGTCCGGAGAGGGAAGCGGCTCGTCAGGACAGTCAGGGCAGTCTCAGAACGGTGGCCAGCAGCCAAAGTCGAAGAAGATGACTTCAAGACAGATTGCCAAGAAGGTCGACCAGCAGATGAATGAGATCTTCGAGCAGATAGCAGATGCTCTCAAGGAACTCACCTCCGAGCCGGAGAAGAAGACTATCAATTCTCAAGACCAGTCGGAGACCGTCAAGGCTGACTGGGACCTGGTCGGCAGGATCTGCGAAGGCAGGGCCGAGAGGGGAACCCAGAAAGGATGTGTCGTCATCAAGGAGAAGCCTTACAAGGACAGGTACATGGATTCGCTCTCACGAGTACGCAAGTACATACCTGCAATCTCGAAGTCCCTCAAATGCTCTTCGATGGAGTACAAACTCATCCATAGGGGCATGCGTAGCGGAATGCTTGATACCGGCAAGATAGCAGAAGCCTTTCAGGGAGTCCCTACGGTGTACATGAGAGAGGGACAGGTCAAGTCCGACAGGATAGCGGTCTGCATCCTCATAGACGAGTCCGGCTCTATGTATGGAGAGGGTGAGAAAGCCGCAAGAGATACGGCGGTCCTGCTCAATGAGGCTATCGGCACTCTTCATAATGTTGACCTGTACATCTACGGCCACAGCACAGACGGAGGTACGGCACTGTATGTATATCGTGAGAAGTCCTTCAGTCCGAAGTACGCCCTTGGAAGCACTGACTCAAGATGGGGAAACAACGATGGAACGGCAATCCGCGAGGCTGCATCAAGAGTAAGGAAGCATACCAAGGAGAACTGCCTGTTCTTCATGATATCGGACGGTGCTCCGAATGAGTCCGTGCAGAAGGTCAGACAGGCTGTGCTTGATGTCGAAAAGCAGGGCTTTGCCATCGTGGCTGTCAGCATAGAACCGCAGTATGACCCTTCACTGATGTATCACAGGAATGTGAACCTGACTGATATGTCAAGGCTGGCGGTTGATCTTGGCAAGATGGTCAAGAAGGCCATAGCAGATAATACAAAACGTAAAATCCAATAACCATGAATACACCTAACACTATAGCAGCGGTAATCGCTGGAGACAACGAACTGCTGAAGATTAATCACTATCTGGATTCTAAATTCGGCCAGGATTCAATACAGGCATTGACAGTGATGTCGGACCTTGCCGAACTGAAGAATATGCTTGCAGAAGAGGTTGTTCATTTCGTCTTCGAGAAGACAGATGGTACAACCCGTGATGCATACGGGACCAGAGCGGTGGACGTCATCAGACGATATGATACAGGATCGAGTACTCAGAAGCCTCAGAGGGCGTTCAACGGAACATTCCCGTATTTCGACATCGAGAAAGGGGAATGGAGATGCTTCCGCGTGGATAGGTTCGTGAAGATTGATAAGGATTATGTTTTATAAAACCTATAAGATTATGACAAGAAGTGATGAGATGATGCTGTCCGCCATCAGGCTTAAGGTGGCGATGCAGATGAACGGAAGGGACGTGAGCGTCGAGGGTGACCATGTGAAGGTTGCCCTTCACGGAGTCCCGGCGATGGT
>JAGAIM010000015.1 GCA_017626555.1 Bacteroidales bacterium | reverse complement strand
TCCGAAGCCTCATCCCAGCACCACGATGCATCCAACCCAAAAGCCTGTCGGACTATGCGAATGGCTGATACGGACATTCACAGAACAGGGAGACATCGTTCTTGACAACGCAATGGGTTCCGGAAGTACCGGAGTGGCATGTCTGAATAACGGCCGGAAATTCATCGGCATGGAACTGAACGGAGGATTCTTCGAAATCGCCAGAAACAGGATCGAGCATACGAACAAGGGAGTGCAGGATTCGATGTAGAATCTGCACTCCCCTACTCTATATAATTATATAAAATCAGCCTACGATTACATATAAGACACTTTTATATAAATATATTTTTATATAAAATTATTTTACTTTTGAGATTTGAGAACTTATGAAATTCGATATCAGATCCAAATAGAAACAATCTATTGAGAGTCCTTCAGCTTTACACCTGAATGTTTCAACAGCAGATATCACCTGCTTGATTATTGAGTCAGCGTTACGAACATCATTCTCCGAAGCAAGCCTCAAAAGTTGGTTTCTGGAGACAAGTCTATCATTCTCTTCTATTGACATAGCATGTCTATCACCAATAAATCTGTTCTTATAATTTACTGTAAAGGTCACATCATATGCCGGAGAAAGCCTCCATGAACCATTTTCTGACATAATGAAGGAAAAGTTTTTATCATGATCATCTGTCACTCCAGCCAGATAATTAAATACCGCACGCCTGAACAGCTGTTCAATATCATGATAAGGAAGACGCAGTATACGGCAAGCACGGAATATGTCATCATAGGATGTAACCTCACCGCAAAGCGAACGTAAAGTAGCAGAATGCTGCTTCACGCCACCCTTACGATCAAATCTCTCGGTAAGGAAATGGTTTACTCCGGAAACTGGCAAAAGTCGCGATGGTTCCATGTCAATTCCACATTCCACTGCCATCTGATAGAAAACATATTCCACCTCCGCTGTAGGCCAAGTTTCAGAATCCTTAAACTTCAGAATATAGTGAGTGAAGCCTTCAGGAAGAAGAACCTGACCAGAACGTATATCTCCGGTCTTCCAGTTTATTGCAATTATGGCTTTCGGATGCTTTCCACCCGCACTCATGCCGACCGACATCAGTTCATTTATTCCCGGTCTGTCCTGCATATTCAGAACCGTTCCTTCTCGTGCTGACTCAATTTCTTTAGCCAAGTCGTAAAGTTCCTCCAGTACTATCGCATCATCAGATGAAGGATTATACATCTGTGGAACAAACTCAAAGCCGCCCATACCTCTTTTACCTATGAATGCCAGCTTATCTACAGAGGTAATATCATGATTACGCAAGTTGTTGGATTCAATCCACTGCGAGAACACCTGATTACCCCAATCATCAGGAAGAGAGCTACTTAGGAATCTAGGGAGACCTTCATATTCGCCTTGCCTGCAAATATCTGACATTCCTTTCTTCACGAGGTAAGTATCCAGTTTGTATGGTCCTAGCGGATCAACATCAAACCCATAGGTATGATAATCAGGATTAAATGATATTACAGACCCGACCTTACCAAACCCCTGCTTATAGCCACCCTGCCACTGAACCTTACAAATCTCCTTCCCAAACAGAAGGACGGTGATTACATTATTTCTCATCTTTACGTTTCTTAACTCTTCGTTTCACAATATTATCAACAGACGGACGATCATATAGGCTTGTCGGGACATCAGGTATCGCCTCAGCAATACCTTCCAACTTCTGGATAGCTCGCATCAAGGCAATGAAGTTATCCAGACGTATAGCAGAACCCTCCCCTCTTTCAAAACGCACAATCGTCATAACCGAAACCCCTGCCTGGTCCGACACTTCCTTCTGAGTCAGGCGCAATGCGATCCTATAGTCTCGGAACCTCTGTCCAAGCTGGACAACTATATCATTATTGGACTTCTCGTAGATGTCCATGAGTGAAAAATTTGTCATAGCACTGCAAATATACATATTTGTTGATTTATTACAAATATTTATCCTTAATTTTTCATTTATGATATTTTATAATACTGATGTTGATGATAAGGATGCTTTCATATAGTCCGTCCTAGCCATAGAGGGCAATATCTTCCTTAAAGAAATGACAGCCAACGCTCGTAATAGAAAAGATAATCACATCATACGAGGTGCCATATGACTACCGCATAAGGCATTCAGGAACACAAAAAGAAAAATTTGACATCATCAGAGATAAAGACTTACCATGCTTAGATTCACAAATAAATCTATAATATAATAGCACATAACGTCATTTTATATAAATATATTTTTATATAATTATATAAACCTATAAAGGATTAACGTCGCGGGTCCGTAATGATTCTCTGGCCTTTCTCTTGTACAGTCTTATTATATCTTCCGAAAGATTACAGCTATTGACATAGGCTCTGGTAAAATCCGGTATCTTAGCCAAGGCCGTGGCCAGAAGCCAGGCAATAGCCATTCTCACATAATAGGGTTCCTCCCCTATCGCGACACCTTTTCCTTCCGGCACTACCATTCCCCTAGCCTTCCTTGCTGATATATACTCGGATTGAATGGAGTCAATCTTAAGACTATCCAGTTTGGAGCAAATCTGAGGGAACCATTCTTTGTCAAGAAGATTTACCATAGCCATTACTACAGCGAAACGGACCTCGAATTCACTGCACGAATCCCAGTACGGCAGAAGAAAATCCCAGAGCTGCTGCTTATCCTTTACCCATTTTGCATTACAACAGAATGTATCGCATACTCCCCAGTTGTCGATGACCGGAACAAAATC
>JAGAIM010000097.1 GCA_017626555.1 Bacteroidales bacterium | reverse complement strand
CATGCCACTCCGGTACTTCCGGAACCCATTGCGTTGTCAAGAACGATGTCTCCCTGTTCTGTGAATGTCCGTATCAGCCATTCGCATAGTCCGACAGGCTTTTGGGTTGGATGCATCGTGGTGCTGGGATGAGGCTTCGGAACTCTGATGATTGAGGTCGGGAACTTCTCCGTGCATCCTTCACGGGAGATGTATTCCGCTCCCATGCTTCCGTAGCAGTTGTTGGTGAGTTCCTTGGTTCTGTAGGCGGTCCCTCTTCCATGAAGCGGCTTGCCTTCGCTCATCTGGGGGTTGTATTTTGGAAGCTTCTTGTAGAATACGCAGATGTCTTCGTGGGATCTAAGAGGCATCCTTCTGGCGTTCAGGAACCCTCCAGAAAGCACCTTATCCCATACGAGATTGTATCTCCACAGTTCAGGCTTGCTGAGCATTATCTGCGCGGTGAACATACCCTGGGCGAAGAGCACTATCGCTCCGGTATCCTTGATGATTCTTTCGTACTGTTCCCAAAGCTTGTCCAACGGAATTCTTCTGTCCCAGGATGCTCCCCGGTTGCCCCTGTTGAGAGTCTCGTAGGGGAGGTCACACAGGATCATGTCTATGCTTCCGTCCGGGATCTCCTTCATGAGTTCAATGCAGTCACCGTTCAATAGCAGGAACGGCAGTTCTGATGTCATTATGTTCATCTCTTTCCTGCCTTGTTTATGTCATCGGTATCTATTGTCAGTTCCAGATTCCTCTGTCCTCCGTTCTCGTAGAAGTAAATCTTCAGGACCTGGTCCTTGGAAAGGGTCATCTTCTTGAACGAATAGGCCATCTTCGATCTTTCTCCTGCCGGGCAGATGAGGCTTCCGTGCCTTCCTTCAGGGAATACGGTCTTCTCGATGGCTACGCTCCTACGGCTCCTTTTCTTGCTTTCCACAACGAAGGTGGCGTCCTTGATGTCATAGCTGACTCCGGACCTGTTCCTGATGGACAGTGTTATGTATGTCACGTCGCTGTACGAGACTATGTTCTCGCAGAGGACGGTTATCCCGTATGCCTGTGCTCCCAGGTGATGTAGCCGCTGCGAAGCGGAGAGCATCTGGGGCAGGGTAGGGGCGTCCGCCTTTCTGTTGGATGTCACATTGCTTCCGGAATGACTGCCTGAAGACGCAGGAGAGGACACGCGGGTATCCACGATGAGTCTCGAAGGGCTTTCCAAATACCCCACGATGTACGTGTGCATCGTTCCGTTGGATTCCAGGGCGGATACGCTGGTATATTCGTCAAACTCGCATCTGGCCTTGAGGGCAAGGATGTTCCTGTTCTGTTCCACAACCTTTGCGGCCACGATCTTGTTGTTTGAAAGGTCAGCGTATGTCACGTCGGTGGAGAAGATTATATGAGTCGTGTATGCATCTGAAATCCATAGTGTGTCCGTCTGGGCGGCTGCGCTCAGACAGGACAGGATGGCGAATGCAAGTATTGCAATGGTTCTCATGTCAGTTCAGTCTCTTTTTAACGATGAAGAAGGTGTAACCGGCAGGCACGCTTACCGTTCTCTGCCCGTCAGCATTCTGGATGAGTGATATTCCGGTCGAAGTCACCTCTCTGGCGACCCTCCCGAGTCGTCCGGAAAGCGAGCTTCCGATGATGTCTGTGCCCCGGCTCCTGACGGTCTTTCCTGTAGAACCCACGTCAGGGCAGTATATGCCCTTGGAGCCGTCTATGTCGTATGCCTCGTATCCCAGAGCCAGAATCCTTCCTCCGATCTCGATGTTTGCGAATTCCAGTTCCAGCCTGTTGGACAGCTGGCAAGTTGCCATCAGATGTGTGTTTCTCGGTACGGAAATACCGGAGACGGTAAGGTCGTCCAGAAGGATTACCGTGACCCTCTGCCCGTCAGTAAGTTTCGATTCCCTGGCGAACATGCACCTGAACGGTGTGTACGGGTCGTCAGGGACCGGTACCGAATCCCCGTCAAGGGAACTCAGCCCGGATCCCCATCCGTCCGGAGACGAGATTGCGTCGGATTTCCTGACATCTGCGGGAGGAACATCTGAGACCTGCTCGTCGGGCAAGTCGTCAGAGGATTCATCTCCGGTTGGCCCGGTCTGTCCTTCCTGCATCCTCTCCGCCAGTTCAATGGCTTCCTGATGACGGCGCTGGTGTCTTGCCTCCCTCTCCTGGGCAGTCTCCCTGTATGGATTGTTCTGCGCCTTTTTAGGAGCAGGGGAGCCTCCTTTTGCCTCGTTCAGCCCCAGAAGATCTTCGGCGGAGGCCGCAGGAGGGCCGGAAACAGCCCCGTAAGAGGGTTTCTGCTCCGGTTCGGGGATTTCCTTATCCGGAGCGCAATCGTCCCAATATGCCTCGATTTTGGACCTTTCGCCCGTATCCTTCATGTAGGCCTCGGATTTTGACCCGGTGATTTCCATATCTTCGGCTTCAGGAACTTCGACATAGACGTTCTGAGGCTGAGTCTCTTCTTCACTCTTCGATGTCCTTGTCATGAAAGCCAATGCTATGATGACAGCCAGGCCTGCTATGCCGAAGAGTATGAGTGCGTTTCGTGTGCTTGTCTTCATATCCGTCAGAAAATTTGTGAGGAGCAGTTCCTGACTATGCAGACCGCCACGATGATGCAGACGGCAGCAAGGAGCCTGGCTCCCGTTGTGAATATCCTCTTCTCATGCCTGCTCATGAGGGAGGAAAGTCTTTCGTTTATGTACTGGTAGATCCGGAGCATGGTCAGTGGCGTTTACGTGTCCCTATATTCTCGTTCCTGGTGACAGTGAACCTCTCTATCATAAGTCCGTGAGGGTTGTTCTGCGAGCGCTCCACATCTACCAGACGGCAGGTGCTCTCGAACTGGTATGCCGTGATGTTGCTCTCCCTAAGGAGGAAGAGCTTGCCGTAGGTAGTGACGCTGTGGGGGTAGGTGAGCATGTCCACCTTGATGGAGTCAGCCACGAATTCCTGAGAGATGTTGGCGGATACCAGCCTCTGGTAGAATCCTCTTTCCGACAGGTCCATCCAGTAGTCGTAGGCGCTCTTGTCGCTCATGACCAGTGCCCTGTCCAGATTCCTCTGAATGGACTCGGCGCTGGGGGAGAGGTTGAACATCAGCTCGTGGAACCTTGACACGTGATCCATCGCCTCCAGTTCCCTGTGGCTGTCCTCCTG
>JAGAIM010000096.1 GCA_017626555.1 Bacteroidales bacterium | reverse complement strand
TGGGCAAATCCATCAGGTTATTGGGAGGATGTCGTTACGTTCATTCGGATTCAAGATGGTTTCAAGGCCAAAGACATATTGAACAAGTGCAAGGACGCTTGTAAAAACTTTTATTCATCTTATTATGCACAGCATCCGGATGTCGTTATAAAACTGATCAGATATGACAAGATATCGTCCAATATATATAATTACAGTCTCACCCAGACTTGGGGATTATCGCTATGGGCAGTTGAACTATTTGGCATAATCCTCTTCATCTTCGCCTTCGTCAACTATGTCAATCTGAATGTTGCCCTCTCGACTAAGCGAGGTAAAGAATGGGCATTGAAGAAGCTGCTTGGATCTTCCGAAAAGGGAATCAAGATGACTAACTTTCTGGAAACACTCTTCATTACCTCCTTATGCTTTGTCTTGGGTTATGGCCTGTCCAGATACATTTTCCCTGTTTTTAACAGTTTCTTTAACGTTACCCATACCTTCATAGAACTGGATAGTTCGATAACGCCCGGAAAGATTCTTTATTATGGCGTTTTTATTCTTCTTATTTCTGCTATAACCGCTATAATTCCATCAAAGATAGCAAAAAGGTATTCTGCCATAGACATCGTAAATGGTGGATATCTTGCACAGCTTAAAAAGGATACGAGCAGCATTCTTATTGGTATTCAATGCTTCATTTCCATCGTCCTTTTATCTGTGTCCATTCTGTTTTACGCGCAATACAAAAAGATGGCGGACCGGCCTCGCGGAGAAATGGCTGAGAACGTCTTTGTGATATCTGGGAATTATCCAAGGGAAGCGCTCGCCACAGCGGCAGATGCTCTGCGTTCTTTACCGTTTGTCCAGGCAGTGGGACTCTCCAATGATTGTCCTGGAGATGGTAGTTATTCAAGAGTCACGCTAAAGTCTGAAGATGGTGCATCAACAGACCTTTATGTAATCCATTGTGATGCAGATGCTTTTAATGCGTTTGGCTTTGTAACGGAAAGCGGGAAAAAAGTTTCTGACGGTTTGTGGCTCACCAATAGTGCCAGAGATATCATCTCACTGGATAAAGCCGGTATTGATGATGGATATCTTGCGAGCAGGTTTGGGGCCGAAGTCAAGGGTATTGTATCAGATTTCGTTATCAATGCAGAGAATGATATACCCGCTGCTTTGAAAGTATCAGATTCAGGTGAATTCAACCGTTTGGTAATCAATACTGCGGGCCGTTATGATTCTTATCCGGAAGAGATACTAGGGACTTTCAGGAAGGCTTTTTCGGACACCAATTATGATTATACACTACCAAAAACAGCTGGATATATCGATAGTTATTACGAGAAATCGTTATCTCCTACGAAAGCAATATTGTCAATGGTAGTGATTTATGCATTGCTTGCCCTTTTGTTGACCGTTCTTGGCTTGGTTGCAATGAGCACTTATTATATATCATTGCATAGGAAGGATTCGGCTGTCCGGAAAGTTTTCGGGGCAACAGGCGGTGAAGAAATCCGTCGTCACATCTGTCGATACCTCAAAATAGTGGTAGCCGCAAGTGCCATCGGTATCATCCTTTCAATTATAATAAACGATGCCATTATCCGGAGTTATTCCTATCGCCTGAACTCTACATACTGGATCTATATATTGGCTATTATAATTGTTGCCAGCATTGCTTTCCTATCCGTTTATCTTCAAGCGAGGAGGGCTGCATTTAAGAATCCGGTTCTTTATCTACGGGATGAATAAACAAAACTTCCATCAGCTGATGGAAGTTTTGTAATGATGGGAAACGGCTGCTATTCTGCTTAGTAGCCATCATCCCCGGCTTGACCTGGGACCTCACTCGGAATCTCCAAGCAGCCCCCGACAGCCCTATGAAAATCCTAATAGACAACGGCACGGCATCCAAACATTATCTTATATACATTTGCGCAATACAAATAGTTAAGTATAATCACGAAACAACACATCTAAAATTTCCCTTGATATTGTTACCTTCAAGTATGTCCGCTTTATTCTTTATTTCCCTCACTCAATTTTGCTTCGATCTCCTCAATTGTAGGTATGGTACCTTCTACTTTCTCCGGATAGAATTTTTCAAGGTCATATTCAGAAATGCCCAAAGGCTGGCTGCTTGATTCCAGTGCGTATTGAGCCTGCACACGATCCTTCTCTTTGCATATAAGCAGTCCGATGGTAGGATTGTCGCGACCTTCTTTTCTAAGTTGATGGTTACAAGCCACAACATACCCACCCAACTGACCTATGTCGCTAAATTCAAACTTGCCTATCTTTACTTCAATCACCACATAGCACGACAGGTTAAGATTATAGAAAAGCAAGTCTATAAAATTCTCTGTCTTTCCAATCTCTAAACGATACTCTTTACCTACATAGGCGAAACCTGTCCCCAGTTCTGTAAGGAAGTGAGTGATATTATTCAATAAAGCATCTTTGAGAATCCTTTCATTATATGGCTGAGTAATCCCGGTAAAGGCAAAGTGATACGGGTCTTTGGTCAGTTCCTGGGCTAATTCACTTGTAACCTCCGGTAAAGTGTTCTTGAAGTTAGTCAATGCCTTACCTTCGCGCTCATATAGGTTGGAATCCAT
>JAGAIM010000005.1 GCA_017626555.1 Bacteroidales bacterium | reverse complement strand
CAGAAAGAGATTGGATTTTCTCAGGCACGCCCTTTATGATAATGACATTGACCAGCATGCCCTGGCCAGGAAACTGGGTATAGACGTCGAGACTATCGACTACTGGTTCAGACACGACATGTGCTTCATATCATACTTCTTCCGGATTGCCAAGCTGACCGGCATGAAGCTGAAGATAGATATAAGGCCTAAGAAATAGAACATTTCATAAACACATTAAACATAAAAGTCATGAAAGAATTAGTTGAAAAGATCAATGCTGCATATGCAGTATTCGCTGAGAATGCTGACAAGCAGCTCGCTGGAAACAAGGCAGCCGGAGCTCGTGCTCGCAAGGCATCGCTCGAGATCGAGAAGCTCCTCAAGGAATTCCGCAAGGTTTCTGTAGAGGCTGGCAAATAGTCACCTGCACAGAAGAGGGCTGAATAAGGGGCGGTACATTGTGTATCGCCCCTTTATAATTTTCAGTATTAAAGGATGTTGTCCTTGCAGTAGGCTGCCGCATATTCCTTGAGTCCGGGAGCATCGATGATTTCGATCTCTGCTGCCAGTCCAAGATAAAACCTTCCCAGACCTTCCATCCTGTAGACCTCGGTCTCCAGAATCCACCTGTCTGCGTCATCGGTCGGAATAAGATCCTTGACAGCATCTGGGTACTCTTCTACTAGGATGTTCTTTGCCATGAGGTCAAGGCTCAGTTTCACGCGTATAGCATTCTCTCCCGTCATCCTGAATATATCCATCTTACCCTGGCGGTGATGTGATTCATACTCCCATCTGTCCGGAAGAATCTCTACGTTGCTTATCCTGTCCAATTTGAAAACCTTGTTAGCCTTGTCTTCAAGATCATAGCACCAGACTGTAGTATGTCCGGATGCGAATACGAACGGTTCGACCGTCCTGTCACGGACATCTCCGCTGCTTGAAGAACTGTATCCATGAAGTATGACCTTCCTTCTTCCTGAGATGGCCTCCAGAAGCGAGCTGACATTCTCTGCATCCTCTCTCTTTGAAAGTATCCTCTGTGACATGATCTGCCGCCTTACGGATTCGTTCATCCGTACACTCTCGCTGTTTATTCTTATGAAGGCCTCTCCCTCTACTGAAACGATATTGTATTCGTAAGGCTGAACAGAGATTGCTATAACCTGGCCTTCGTACATAGGACTGATCCTAATATGTGTCAGCACACCTAGGTCAAACACCTTCTTTGCTTCATCTGTAATGTAACGAACATAACCGTCAACTCCCTTGTAGTTGCCGTAAGCAACCTTCTCCATGTGTCTGATGTCATCAGCAATTCCCTTGACGTACCCCAGGTCATCGACACCCAGATACAGTGTGCCGCCTACTGATGTGTTCAGAAATGCGCATATTCCTCTCAGTATGGTCAGACGCTGGTTCTGCTCACGGGCATCCTTAGGAGCAAAGAAGAATGAGGTCTTGAATTCCTGCCGGTCGTTCTCTATACCCAGATATACGCCGTTCTCCTCTTCGAGGTCTGTCTCTCCTTCGGTCTCGATGGCCAGACACTTGACAATCTCCCTCTTGATCACGTTCTGCATTGATTTGCTTATCACATCATCTATCCTGTTGCAGGATTGTACCAGCACAGCTATCTTTCGTATCAGTTCATCCGGACTAGTCTCGATAATCTCAGAAAGGGATGTGTTTCTCGAATCGTCGCCATAGGCTTTCAGAACCTTTACGATATTCATTCTTCTCGAAACGGAGTCTGTAAGGTGCTCTCCGTCATAAGAAATCTCTCCTATCCTGTCGTAGTCGCCCTTGGCAAAAAAGACGAGGTTCTCCATATATCCGGCCACGAAGTTTATATATCTGGAATTCTCAATGCAGCCCGTCATCTCAGATAGAATCCTTGCAACACATAGCATCCTGTATCTGTCTGAAGGACGCGGCAGGTTTCTCTGATACTCCATCAGAAGTCTGCCAAGAATATTCAGAGAATCGGTCTCGAGTTCCCCCTCCTTGATCTCTTGCGGCTCTTCGTATGTATAACAGAAATCATAAAGGCAATTCTTCTTGCTCTCTTCCTCATCCACAATCTCGTTCACCTTCTCAGCGATCTCAACCAATATGACACCTTTATACCTTTCCTTTCCGAAGTCAATTATCTGGACATCGACCACATCTCCTTCACGGTAGTCGTCATTGAGATATGCCTGTACTGGATATCCGTCTACTGTCCACATATATGCCTTGATATTCCCCTTCTTGTCGGGACTTATCTCACGGATGCGTGCGTAAACATAATTGCCTAAATTTGCCCTATAGTTTACTATGTAGTCTATGAATTCGCTCCTGATATCAAAGGTTCCCTTTACAGCATTTACGAGTGTCGCGTCCACGGTCGAGCCCACAGGCAGGTACTTGAAGAAGTCCTGGCTGTCATAATACAAGTAGGAGTCATTAACCTTTATATATCCCTCGATCTGTTCGTATGATTTGTCTATCGTCCTGACGGTGACGTTTCCGTCCTTCTTTCCCGTGATCAGAACCCTGATCTTGTCTCCGTTCGAATACTGCTTGAGGTGCTTGGATTTCTTTGGTCCGTTGTCCTTCAGACTCCTGAGGAAGTCTCTGGTGAAATCGGACATCTTCTCTAGATTGTCGAGGTCAGATTTCTTAACCTTGTCGCCTTTGCCGGAGAGAATATGTATAGTGCCCTCCATAACCTCCAATGAAGGGACCAAGGTGCCTCTCAGAAGTTCATCTTTGCTGATTGAGGCGATGGAAAGCACTCCTTTGCTCAGCCGGACAGTGCCCTTCTCCTCAAACCACGCATCCTCCCTGCCGGCATCAGTTGTGACTGTATGGT
>JAGAIM010000095.1 GCA_017626555.1 Bacteroidales bacterium | reverse complement strand
CAAGTTCCACCCACGCTAACGCGCAGGCATCTGAACTTATCCGGCTATGAACATTATTGAAATTTCTCAGGTTTCAGGTTCACCGAATAAATAGCAAATGCTAATATGTGACGATTTTATTTCTTAACTATGATGCAAAGGTAAGAATAATTTCAGAAAATCAGTTATGTCTGCCATCGGACGGAAGCAGATCAGAAACGGATTCCATATAGTTCATTTTGAGATTGAAGTCATCAGGTACACTGATGCCTATGTTGAGAAGGAAGGCATAGACTTCAGTCCATTCATCGACACCACAGGAAATCGTGGCGATCTGGACAATCATAGTCAACATATCCGCCTCACAGTCTTTTTGAGTGGCTTCGACAACCTCATTGTCAGGGGGTAACTCTGCAAGAAGATGTCTGGCGGAATCGAGCACAAGGCATATAGCCCGGCCTTTGGTCAGGATAGAATTATTTTGCATAAATTGATAATTTTAAGTTAATAAATAATCCCGCCAGCGGCATGTCTAAGTATGTGTTCAAATTTACTAATAAAGAGTGTAACAACAATGAATTTCCTTCTTACAGGAGCAAAAAACAATCTTTCATTTTGGGTGTCTAAATCATTGATAGTCAATAGGTGTACTATCCTCCGGTCTTTCACTTGCTAAAAACATTCTTACATCGTCGGAAATTCCGGTGATTTTCGGAATTGCCTGCTTGTGAAAAATCGTCGGATTTGCGAAATTTATCCCGTTTCAGCACTTTCTGTGTGTCCCTTAAACTACATTCGGTGGATATATTTATCGTTGGGTGGATTGATTGCAGTCTTATCTTCAAATTACGCTACACTTGGATTCGCATACTTATAAATCATATAACCAATGAGCGAAAAACCTGTAGAATGTAGCATAAAACTTAGCAATCGATGCCCTGATCACGTATTTATTCTTTTGGCTGACAGCGAATATGTGAGAGTTGCGGTTGATGACATCACACATCTTCAAGCCGAACGCGATAACTGTAGTATCTACATAAGAAACAGTGAACGGATGATGGTCACTGTGCCTATGAAACACGTGTTGAAAGTTCTTCCTCAAACGAAGTTCATCAGAGTGCACCGTTCACACGCATTGAACATCAGTTACATTGTCAAGATTATTGGAAATCGTATCGAACTCCAGGATGGGACAGAGATAGTCATAGGAAAGACTTATCAGGACAAGGTGCTGTCAAGCTTCATATTTATCGGCTCAAGGGAAAGAAAATAATGCTTGTCACTATAATAATTCTCACAATCGTGCAGGTCTTCTGGAAGATAGTGAGTCATTTCAAGAGGAAGCGAAAGGATGACAAAAGGTGACTATCCTGCCGGATTGTAGCGATAGACTGTGCATGTCACATCCCCTTGATAGACTTTCGTACTTTCAAGGCTCCAATGAGAAGGGGCAAGTCTTATGTCGAACAGACGGCAGTCGCCTCCGGAAAGATACGGAACTGTGTAGATGATCAGACAGCCAACCTTTCCTTCTGCGAGGAGTTCGCGTACATATCCTGCATTGGCGACGTCTGCCTCCACCAAGGTGCCGGGGTCAGCCGCCTCGTAGAACTCATCGATACCATACACATCAGAACGAAGTACCCAACTCCGTTCGGTCTTATTGTCCGACAGACATCCGTCGATGGAGAGTATTGCCAAAACACTTATAGCAGCCATAGCAGAAGAGTTCATCACCGGAGAGCATAAAAATAGCGTGCCAATCACACTATCTCTAATGGAGGCTCTGGAACGCCTTGAAAGAAAATAGGCGACTGCACGCTATGCCTGAGCATAACACAAGCAGTCACGCTGTGCCTTCTTTCAATGTAAATTTTCCAGATTTCCATTAGAAACACCTCGCGGTCTTATGTATGTATATGTTATGTGTAGTTGATTCTGATGCAAAAGTAATGAATTTGTCTCAAACTCAGTATCTCTCCTTGAAAAATATCCCTTCGGTGGATAAAAACGCCCTTCGGTGAGTTCCTTTCGCAATCCAGTAATTTCAGCATACATTCGCAATCGTAGGTTCACACGGCGGGTCCGAAAAGCCGAATAGGAAATAGAGTAGGAAATAATGAAATAAATTATGGAATATAATGATGAGTTGTTTACAAAACTTCAGCAAGGATGGGATGAACCTAAAAATGCTTGCGTGGATTGGGCAAACTTGACTGAGAGCCAGTTGGGAGAATACATTAAATCGATTATCGAATCAGGCATCAAGCCAATGCTGAAAGCCCTTGTAAATGCAGATGAGACTTTGATAAATGTTCCAGCAGAGAAAGTCGTGTTGTTAAGCAAAGGTGAGTTCTCATTAATTATGGGACTATATGAGTATGGTGAGGATGGGAATACTCAAAAGAAAAAAGAATTAATTAAGCGCCTATCTGATACGACTTCTATACTTGAAGCCGCGAAATCATTTAGGGAAATAAATTTTCTTTACTACATCGGACTTGATGACTGTCTTAGTGTATGTGAGGGAGTACAAGGATTTGCAATTGCCGGTTTTCAACTGATAAATAAAGATGCAGCTGTAAAGGAACTCGGGCTTCATTTGATTTGTCATGAACTCCTGCATACTATTGCTAATAGTAGTGCAGTCAATAATCTTCGGTTAGGGGATTCAATGGGTGACGAAGCCGTAAACGAGTTCTTCGCACGCCTTGCTACTCAGTATCTGATTGCTAGCGGTAAAGTATTACCAACCATTTGTGGTATTACAACGACTCTGCAAATGAAGGATGCCAAAGGAAAGGGTGGAGAACACGATGAATGGGGAACATACGGAAAAAGGATCAAAACTTCTTGTGATATTTGTAAGGTGGTTAATAGTTCCAACAAATTGTCAGCGCTAAAAGCCCTTGCAAGATTCTATTTTCTTGGAGAAGAAAGACCTAAATAGAGTGTTTTGTCCTTAGGTATTTGCTTGTTATCCTCGCGCTATTTTCGTGCGAGGTTTTTGCATTTCCGTGAAATTTGCCATATTTGCAAATATGAACGACTGCAATTATACCGTAAGATTTATCTCAAACATCACAAGTGGCGAGTGCTCAGATGATTTCTGGACCTCAAGGTCGGTGTCAGACAATGTCTCTATGGCAGATTCATTTACAGAAAAAATAGTGGGGGGGGGGAATGATGATTAAGGTCAAATCCGGCAAGAAGATGGAACAGATACCTGCGGTACTTGGCGAGTGGACTGCAAGGAAACTATATTGCGTTCCGGGAGTCTCCATCAAAAGCCTTTCAACCCAGATCGGGATCAACAGCAACTATCTCTCTTTTTACTTCAACCACGTACTGGGAGCAAACTTTCATCAATGGCTCTATACTCTCCGTATCGAAGAAGCCAAGCGGATCATCCTCCGCAATCCGGGCGTAAAGATATCCGAAGTCGCTTCTGCTGTCGGAATACCTGTCATCTACAACTTCTCCCGCTGGTTCAAGTCCATCACCGGAATGACAGCAGCCACCTGGCGTAATATGTGCCGTGCTGAAATTGCAGAAAACGCTACCTCCTCGAATCAATAAGTTCCTGCGGAGTACAATCAAAATGTTTTCTGATGAAATGACATAACTGGCTCTGTGTCATCTTCATCACATATCCCAATCCCTCATTTGTGATATTTCGGATTCCGGCAGCCTGAAGCATATCCTCTTTAGTCCTCTCGTTCATCCAGTCATTCGGCATCACCCCGAACTCCTCCTTGAACCGATTATAGAGCGTCCCTCTCGACATCCCGCAAAGCTTTGCCAGCCTTTCGACACTTCTGCCAGCATCTCCGTATGCATTGGTGACCATAGTCCTGAAATCCACCTTCTGGCTGAAAGCCCTGCACAAAAAAGCCGCAAGAACCTCCTTCGGGTAATAAGTCTCAAGAGTTATCATCAACTGCATCCTCCAAGACTCACATATCTCACCCAGCACAAACCTCTTCGTAGCAGTCTTGGACGCAATATCCCTTACTAATTCCTTCAAATTATCCTCCATACGAAGAAAGTGTATATCTGTATCTCCCCGGTTCTCAGACAAATAATCCAACAACTCATCATCACCACCGAAATACAAAGAAGCACACGAAAAGATCAGCACCTCCGACTCCTCAAGAGCCTTAAGGTAAAGATTCCACCCTCCGGGCACATAAGCCATCTGCCCCTCAGCCATCACCTCATCCCAATAAAACCTGGTATCAATCCTCACACTGCCCTTGAGACAGAACACGAAGCGATGGGATGTGTCCCTGCTATATGTGCCTCCGCCCTTAGGCAAAGCCACAAATATTGAACTGCACATCTTCAGCCCGTTCCTGACATATTCAATCTTCCTCCGAGCCCTCATCTTGTTCTCATCAGGATGTACCCTTACCACTTTCATATGAATATGATTAGAATTTTCACAAAGGTAAGAAAATATTGTGTTGAGTCTCTCAAACGGTCCTCCAAGGCCCTCAGGACAATTATTCCTCCTCATCCTCCGGACAAGGAGTCAGAATCAAATCCTTTGAAATTACTATTCCGTAAGGAACATTCCTGAATTTTCCTTCCTGAGGTATAAGAATCCCGGCTTCAGTAAGTTGCTTGATGTCT
>JAGAIM010000094.1 GCA_017626555.1 Bacteroidales bacterium | reverse complement strand
TATATGGGATGGAATATGCCGTTTATCTTCTTCGTCAAACTCCTTAACACCATATATTATGGTGCCACCATTAGCATTAGCCATTGCACTAACATCCTTGGACATTTCGCCTTTCCATTTATCGCTGGTTGTGTTAATGTCACTTTTGTATTCAAGTGTTGTGCTTTCTTCAACGCCGGCAGCAATCAATGCATTAATATCGTCAATTGAGGCTATTTTATTCATATCAAAATATACTTGTTAGCATAACCTATCATAAAATATAGAAAATGTGTGGTTTTTATATATTATATGATATGTTGAGTAAAATTACTTATTGCTTGTTAAGCTATTTTTCAAAGCTATACCCTTTGCTGTAAGGCGGTATTTCTGATTTTGACTATTAGGCTTTTCTGGCATAGTCTGCTCTATGATACCAGCCTCCAAAAGTGGATGAATATATTTTCTCCTAAACTTAGTTCTATCTGTAAGATCCATAAAAGCTAACATCTCACTAAAAGAACGCGCCTCGGAACAGAAAACAATCAGCTTATCAATATTTTCAACACTGAGTGCCAACTGGGTGCCAACTGGGTGCCATCTTGTACACTTATAGGCAAAGTTATACGGATAAAGTTGTCCGTAAACTTAAAACAATCTTCACCGTATGCGCGCAAAATACGCGGAATACCAGAGCCTAACGATTCTACCAGTTCCACATCACGATAGATACGCATCAACTCCTTGTTGCGAGGAATGGAGATTCCATTGAAGAATTCTTCTCTTGTTAGAGATTCGGGCAAACGACCTGCTGAGGTTATCTCAAGCCTATCGGGAAATATCTCAAACTTTGGAGGCACTTCAAATGAGTAGTCGTTATGCACAATGGCATTGATGACAGCCTCACGCAAGGCAACCTTATTCCACAATGGAGTTTCAATACGCTCCATCGGGGTTATCGTTGCTGCCACCTTGTTCTCAATATCCAGTTTTGACAATACACTCTTGGTCGCTTTAATAAGAGAGCAATAGCCATACTCGTTATTCTCAATCAAATCGCAACGGTCAAGACTTGAATACTTCGCGACCTTGATTGAGTCTTTTACCTCGCTCATCGTAGTAGATGCGCAATTGTTCAAAGCTCAAATCCTGACGGTTAGATACGATGCGGCCAATGGAGTTGCGTGTACGCATAGCGAACAGACGGTCGATCTGCTCCTGTGGCATAGGTTCGGCAGATGTTCCAACACGCATATACGCACCTCGTGGAGTCATTCCATACTTCGTTTTGAAATATGGCTTCTCAATTCCACTCGCTACTGTAACTTTGATAATGCTACGTCCATCCCGCCAACTGGGTGGGAAAATCCTTTATCGTGAAAGCGATATTGAGCAGTATTGCAAAGTTGCTATCGTAGTAAGTTCTGATTTTATACCCGATATGGTATAAAACACACACCAAAACAATAAAATTATACCCGATAAGGTGTAAAATAAAAATCTTTCATTATATTTGCACCCGATAGGGTATAATTTATTGTGTTTATGGAACAGACAACTCTTTCAAAATATGTAAAGGCGATGCGTAAGCAGTATAATCTTACGCAGGTGGAGCTTTCCGAGAAATCGGGAGTTGGCTTGCGTCTTGTTCGTGAATTGGAGCAGGGTAAGCAGACTTTGCGCCTTGATAAGGTAAATCAGATATTGAATCTCTTTGGCAGCGAAGTGGGTGTCGTGCCAATGACCAAAACCGATGAGCGATGAAACAGGCTGTTGTATTTTTGCGTGGCGTAAAAGCCGGTATTTTGACGGAAGATGAGAACGGGTACACATTTGAGTATGATGCCGATTATTTGACATCTGCCAATGCTGAGGCTGTAAGCCTTACTTTACCGTTGAGCGATAAGCCTTATCGAGACAAGGTGCTGTTTCCGTTTTTCGATGGCTTGATTCCCGAAGGCTGGCTTTTGGATATTGCCGAGAAGAATTGGAAGATTGATGCTCGCGACCGTATGTCGTTGCTCGTAGCGTGCTGCAAGGATTGTATCGGCGCAGTAGGTGTTGAACCCATAATAAATGAGGAGGAATAGCGTATGGCAAAGTGTCTATATTGTTACAAGGAGTTGAACGAGGGTGAGAAGGATTTTCACAAGGCTTGTTCAAAGAGGATGTTCGACACACCGACTGTTCCCGAATTGCCATATACACGCGAGAACCTGACCGACCTTGCCAAACAGGTAATCCGCAGCCAAACGACCTTGACGGGTGTTCAGGCAAAGTTGTCGTTGGATATTAACAAGGGTGGCAGAAACGAGAACGATCGTTTTACGATTGTCGGCTTATGGGGACGATATATATTGAAACCTCAGACCGACCGTTTTGCACATCTGCCCGAGTTGGAGGATTTGACAATGCATCTTGCAGAGTTGGCAAAGATGCAGGTTGTACCTCATAGCCTTATCCGCTTTGCCGATGGAGAGTTGTGCTATATAACCCGCCGCATTGACCGTACAGCCACCGGCGACAAACTCCCAATGGAGGATATGTGCCAACTTACGGAGCGACTTACCGAGCATAAGTACAAAGGCTCGTATGAGCAGATTGCCAAGGCGATACAGCGATTTTCGGCTGTTCCCAAGTTGGATATGGTAAACTATTGGGAGCAGGTTGTTTTCTCGTGTATAACGGGCAATGCCGATATGCACCTGAAAAACTTTTCGCTGTATAGCAAGGAGCAGGGGCAATATCTGCTTACGCCTGCATACGATATGCTCTCCACCGCATTGGTTATGCCAGAAGATACCGAGGAATTGGCATTGACCCTCAACGGCAAAAAACGCAAAATCAAAAAGGCTGATTTTGTAACCTCAATGCAAGCATCGGGATTGGAGGAGAAAGTTATAAATAACATCTTTGCCAAATTCGCAAAGGTCAAAGATAGATGGTTTGAGTTTATTGACCAATCGTTCTTGCCAGACGAAATGAAAGAGGCGTTCAAGGTTATCATTGCCGAGAAGTTGAGTCTGTTAGCATAACAACACCACACTCAATTTATGCAGAGTTGGGAGCGAGTTGCCTTTGTCCCGAACCCTTTCTCAACTCGGACGGTGATACCGGAGAGTTTTTTCGGGTGAAAAATTATCAAAGAGAATTTTTTGCTCGAAAACCCGTGGGCTTGAACTCGCAGGTATTGCCCTCCGAGTTAACTTTATAATGGGGCGAAAGCAAGTGAAGCGTACCGCAGACTTCTATCCTAAATTCACTATCGCACTCTTCACATTCATCATATCCTTCAATATCGAACTGTCAAGCACTTTGTCATATTTCAGTTTGATAAGTTCGGCAAGATAGCGGGTACAACTTTCGTAACGTCTTACGGTGATTAGGGCAAAATCTTTACACACCAACGCTCGGCATTGCTCGTTGTGCTCACGCATAGTTCCGATGATGGTGCGTACTTGCTCCACTTTTTTGTCCACTCCAAAGAACTTTTCTTGCAATATTCGGGCAGTGATAAGTTCTCCATTCTCTTCAAGTTGTGTGTAAATTCGGTGGAGTTTGATTCGGCTCTCCTCGATGTAGTTGTTGAGCTCGGTTGATTTGCGGTTTTTACCCCTCGCACACTCCTTTGCCTGATTCCACGACACAGGCTCAATGCTTTTGCGAATGTTTGTTTCTACTCTTGCGCCATTGACTGTGATACGCATACATACCGAAGCCTCACCGTTCTTCAGCAGCTTGGTTTTCTTGATAAAGAAAAGCACATTAAATGAATCTCGTCTCATTTTCTCCTACTTTTAAGTTAAACATTAGTTCGACAAATGTAGGAATCCGAATCCGTTTTGATGCTATGCAAAATATTGTGAATCAGCGAAAAACACTCTTTCAAGGTCGAGATGATTGGAACACCTGTTTGCTCCACCTCTTGTTCCACCAAAGGCGGTCGTGAACCGCACTTTTTTTACGTTATTTTGCTTTTCTTTGCTGTGGTGCCACCAGAACTTGAGATTAGGATTTTCATTTAAATTACGTATGTTTGCAAATAATTGGGAACAGAATTAATTTGTATATATATGTATAGATTTCTAGTTATTATTTATACTCTCTTGATTTCATTACCACTGTCGGCTTATGAACACACTTATCCCGACCTCAATGATCTGGACGCTATTCTAAACAAACATAATGAAATCACGTTCGCCAAAATTCAGTCTATCGAATCTAAGAAGTACATTTTGGTAAATACTGATTCGATGACAGAGCGTTATAATATTTGTGATTCTCTATTTCACGACTATTCTTCGTTTCAGTTGGATTCTGCTTTGTCATATGCAAACAGAAAATTAAAGATTGCAAAGCAGTTGCAAGACAGAAAGCATATAGACAGGTCTATTATTGAGATAGCGAATATGTATATCCAGGCTGGTATGAATATGCAGTCATACGAATTACTCCAGCAACTCAACAGATCACAACTCGACCCAGCCTTATTACAGGATTATTATTCAATCAACAACAACTTATATGAATTCCTATCTCAATTTGCATTGAACAAAACAGTTCGTGATGGCTATAAACAAACGGCAAAGGCTTACAGAGACTCGGTCTTGATGCTTGAGCCGAATGATATGTTTGTATATACATACAGTCTTCTATCCGACAGAAAATATCAGAAAGGATTAAATATCCTCTTGAGTTACTTCGAAGGACTGGATCCGGATGAGAGGGAGATTGGTCCTACTGCATATTCTATATCCGAGTATTATAGAAGTATGGGGAATAGAGAGGAGGAAAAGAAGTACCTGATAATTTCTGCTGCTTCTGACATCAAACACGGAATTAAAGAATATTGTTCTTTATCAAGACTGGCTATGGTCTTATATGAGGATGGTGACTATGAAAGAGCGCATAAATATGTAGAAGTAGCGTTAAATGATGCTATTTTCTGTGATGCAAAGATGAGGACATTAGAGGTCACAGATATACTTCCGATTATTGAAACAGACTATCAACAAAGACTAAAGAGTCAGCGGACCAATTTGATATACGCCCTAATTTGCATAAGCATACTGATGATTCTGTTAATCATCATATTATTTATGCTACGTAGATATCAAGGCAAACTTCGCTCTGCCAAGGAACAGGTTGAAAAAACCAATCAATTATTAACCGAAAGCAATAGATTGCTTGCTGAATCCAGTTCCATCAAAAATGTTTACATATTCAATCTGATGATGGAGTGTGTCAATAGAATTGAAAGTTTTGACAACTATAGGCGCTCATTAAATAAAAAGGCCATTTCCGGTGACAGGAATTCAGTTTTTTCAGACTTGAAATCTCCTGAGGTCATTGAACACGAGTGGCAGTCATTCTATGCAATGTTTGACAAGACCTTCCTTCAATTGTTCCCTTCGTTTATTCAAGAAATCAATAATTTGCTAAAACCTGAAGAATGGTTTATAGAAATCAAGGAATGGTGCTTACCTACAGAACTCAGGATATTTGCCCTTATCAGGCTGGGAATTACTGATACGGATCGTATAGCATCACTTCTTCGTTATTCGAAGTCCACCATATACGCATATCGTTCCAGGACAAGATTAAAAGCCATTGAACCCGATAATTTCGAGATGCAGATTATGAAAATCAGTTCAATATAGCATTCCGAAACACTTGTATTTTTAAGCCCTCATCCGAGGGCTTTTTCGTTATATATCAACCACTTGCAATTTATATTAATTTGTATTTTCATTATACAGCATTGTTCGTTTGAATTGTCTTTCCAAACTTTGAAATCGTTACAAAGATCACAAAGTTGTGACAAGACTATAACCAACAAAAAGTATTACTTATGAAATTCAAATTCTGTAGGTTGATCTACCCGCTGATGACTCTGATTGTCATTTGTGGATTGACAGTTCCTCAAATGTATGCCCAAAACGGGCAAGTTGCAGGAACGGTAGTTGATGCTGGCACGGACACTCCTGTTACAGGAGCAGTGGTGCAGGTTAAAGGTACTACTAATGGATGTGAGACAGATCTTAATGGAGAATTTACTCTTAACGGTCTCACACAAAATCAGATTCTTATCGTTTCTTGTCTGGGATTCGAATCCCAGGAAATCATTTGGACAGGACAGAAACTTGTAAAATTCGCCATTAAGGAAGACCGGGAATTATTAGACGAAGTTGTCGTTGTAGGATATGGTACAATGGATAAGAAAGAATTGACATCAGCCATTGCACATATCTCCAGTAAAGATTTCCTCTCCATCAGCGGAGGAGACCCATCAATGTTGATTCAAGGGAAAGTAGCAGGCGTATCAGTAGTAAACACGGGTGCGGCAGATCCGAATAACGAAGCCAGCATCCAGATTCGAGGAATATCATCTCGCGCTGCCGGCTTGGGTCCTCTGATTGTAGTAGATGGAGTTCCCGGAGGCAATATGACAAATATCAACCAGAATGACATTGAATCTATCGATATATTAAAGGATGGAGCCGCATCAGCAATATATGGTACTCGAGGTAGCAATGGTGTCGTTTTGATTACAACAAAGAAGGGAGCCAAGGATGGCTCTATACACACGTCTTACATAGGCACGATTTCAGCCAATATTATGATTAAGGAGTTAGATATACTTACTGCTGACGAATATCGTGCATATCGTCCTGATGGAGTTGATTATGGTGGGAATGTAGATTGGCTCAAAGAAGTCAGCAGAGTTGGATTGACTCATCAACATACTGTAACTCTTTCTGGTGGCAACAATCTCAATAGTTATCGTGTCAGTGCTGACTTCCGCGATGCAAAGGGTATTGATAGACGATCAGAAAGAAGCGAGTATGGAGCGAGGGCGTCATTCACTCATAACTCCAGAAGTGGGCTGTTCACTTTTACTGCCAATATTGCTCCTAGAATAATTAAAGCCAAGGGAGCAGACTGGCACGTCTTTCACAATGCTATCGAAGCCAATCCGACATCACCTATATTTGATCCGGAGAATCCAGCAATGTATTTCAGTTTTTTCGGACAGCAAGCAGGCTATAATCCAGTCGAAGCAATAAATACGGAACTGGACGACAGAGAAACAAAGTTTTTGGATTGGGACGCCACTGTCAAGTTAAATATTCTTGATGGACTCTCTACACAACTTACATTTGCAGACCAGCAAAGAGATTATTATAACAGTTGGTTCAGGCCATCCACCAATACGGAAGGAATAAGTAAAGGATGGTCTGGTGAAGCATCGCGAAAATACGATAAAAGCAGCCAGTATTCTTTAGAATGGCTCGCTAATTACCAGAAGTCTTTTTCTGACCATAACTTGAAAGTGCTGGCCGGATATTCATATCAGTATTTTCAGAATAGCGGAGTAAGTGCCGAGAACAAAAACTTTCCGTCAGATGGTATAACGTACAACAATCTGTCTCAAGGAGCCTGGGCTCGTGACGAAGGACACGTTGGTATGGGGTCATATAAAAATGATGCTAAACTTATTGCATTCTTTGGGCGAGTTAATTATGACTATAAAGGGAAATATCTGGCTACTGCGTCATTGCGATATGAGGGTTCCTCAAAATTTGGAGCCAATAATAAGTGGGGATATTTCCCAGCATTCTCCGCAGGATGGAGAATATCTCAAGAACCATTTATGAAAAACATCGTATGGCTGAATGACCTTAAGATCAGGGCAGACTATGGTGTCACAGGTAACCAGAACTTTGATAGTTATCTATCGCTCAATACTATGACAGGATTTGGCGATTACTATTACAATGGCAATTATTTCACAGTTTGGGGGCCATCTAAAAATGTCAACCCGGATTTACGTTGGGAGAAAGGTATCAACTGGAATGTAGGACTCGACTTCGCATTCTTGAATAATAGAATCACAGGATCATTCAACTACTACAATAGAACCCAGAAAGACCTTCTGGGAGATTATAATGTTCCGATTCCGCCATATCTCTATTCTACGACATTTGTAAATGTAGGTACAATGAAGAATAGTGGATTTGAATTCGACATTAATTGGCAGGCTGTCAAAAGATCAGATTTCAGTTATACTCTGGGCTTTGTAGGTTCAACTATAGACAATAGGTTTGTATCATTCTCCAATTCCGAATATGTAGGACAGAAATATTATGATGTGGTTGGGACAGAAGACCCATTCCCTTTCCATTATTTGCAAAGAATAGAGGAAGGTGAGCGTTTAGGTAACTTCTATATGTATAAGTTTGCCGGCTTCAACAAACAAGGACAATGGGTAATATATGACAAAAATGGTGAATACAAGATAGGAGCAGAAGGCACTGATGAGGATAAGTATATTGTAGGCAATGGCCTCCCGAAATTCACTGCTTCAATGACTCATAATATTACTTATAAGAATTTTGATTTGACATTATTCTTCCGAGGTGCTTTTGGATATGAGATATTTAATGTTCACGAGTTCTATTATGGAATGCCAGACGCAGTTGGTAATGTTCTGAAACTGGCATACGATAAAAATGCCTCCATTAAAGGGAATCCTCTTGTCTGCGACTACTTTATTGAGAAAGGAGACTATCTGAAACTCGATATGGTCACTTTGGGTTATAACCTTGATATCAAGAATAAGTATATCGACAATATCAGGTTTTACCTTACAGGAAGAAATCTGGCGACATTCACAGCATTTACTGGTGTTGACCCATCGACATATCAGACAAATGGTCTGACACCAGGAGCCACAGGATCGCGTAATTACTACCCTACCTGCAGACAGGTGATCTTTGGTGTGCAGGTTGATTTCTAACATTTTAATGCATACAGTTATGGAATATATAAAGAGATTGTTCGTTTTATCAGGACTCATCATATTGTCTTCTTGTACAAATCTTGATGAGACAATATACGATCAGGTATCAACAGATAATTATTATAATACGAAAATGGATGTGACCCGAGCCGTTTTCCGTCCATTCGAACACGCGTATTGGAGTGTCTGCTCTCGTCAGGTTTTACAAGAGTTATCATCTGATTTAGTAGCCACCTGGAAAAAAGATGATTGGTGGGAAGATGGCGGTCGATGGAGTCGTCTGCACTATCATACGTGGACCATTGAAGACGGAGAGCCTAAGAATGAGTGGGACGGTTGTTTTGTTGGAGTAATGCAATGCAATTATGTAATAGATGACTTGAATATATTAAATCCGTCGGACTATGGTTTTACAACAGATGAATTTGAGAATCTTAAAGCCCAGTGCCGCACATTGAGAGCCTGGTTTTATTTAAGATTATTGGATTCTTTCAGGAATGTGCCATTAGCAGTAAGCCGTGATGCATCTAAGAATTCAGAAGGCCAAGTCACTCCTGAGGTTTTATTTGATTTCATAGAAACAGAATTAAAGGAATGTTTGGATCTATTGCAAACCAAGTCAGGAGCCGCTGGAAATGGCACAGCGCAAGGCCAATGGAATAAGGCTGGAGCAGCCGCCCTTCTTGTAAGGCTTTATTTGAACGCTGAAACATATATCGGAGAAGATAGATATGATGAATGTGCCAAATATGCACAAGCAATCATTGATGGAGACTATGGAACATACTCATTAGGAAAAACTTGGGATGAAGTATATGACTGGCAGAATGAAAACTGTCCGGAGGTGATATTTGCATTCCCTTCAGCAAAGGGCTATAGTCACTATGTATATTCTGGAGATATGTTTTGGTGGACTGTACCTGCACGTACTATTGCGAACTACTTTGGTGACACAAAAGCGGGGAATGGTGACCACAACTGTAAATATGGATTAGCACCAAGTCTAGCCCCTGACGGTACGCCATATACGACCATTCTTGGAAGGCCGGTTGCAAAGTTGAAGATGTATCCTGAAGATTATAGGCTGAAACTATATAAAAATCTTGGCAATAGTAAACGAGAAGGAATGATGTTGTTCGGATATCTCGAATATGAAGAAGACGGGCGTACTAAAAAGGTCGTTTCACCAACCGGAGGGTATGACCTCTATTTAAGAGATATGGTGGGACAATTCGGCAGCCTTGGTCCAGATGAAATTCCTAGCGACAAAACTTCAAATATGTTAAGCGGCGATCACAATTCCGGATGGCGCTATTGTAAATACCCATTCTATCGTGATGATGACGAAGGTCAAATGGAGTCTGACTATGTGGAAATAAGATTAGCCGAAATCTACTATTCACTTGCAGAATGTAAATTCCGCAATGGAGAGACGGCTGAAGCGGGCAAATTACTGAACGCCGTACGTAAGAGGAATTACCCGACTGCTTATCATACCGAGTATCTATACCCTCCTGATGGGAATGCTGTTTTAACTGAGGATGAACTTCTTGATGAATGGGGAAGAGAATTCCTGTCAGAGGGAAGAAGAAGAACTGACTTGATACGCTTTGATTGCTTCTGCAGTGGAACTTGGTGGGACAAACAGCCTGATGCTGATAATCATACTGAGATATTCCCTCTACATAGAGATGTGCTGAGCAGCAATACAGCATTAAAACAGAATCCTGGTTACCCTGAATTATAAGCCATATAAATATCAACATTTAAAACCAACACATTATGAAAACAATTTCTAAATTTTTCGCACTCCTCGCAGGAGTAGCAAGCCTTATGTCTTGCAACAAAGAAGACAAGAAACCAGACAATGGTCCGATTGACCTTGAGCAGCATTACGAAATGGTATATATGCTCGGAGGAGCCCCTGGCCATTGGGATAGTCTTGATCCACTTCCAATGAATACGACAGATGATCCGGACGTATTCGAATATGAAATCGATCTTATTCGTAACACAGAGAACAAACTGGTTAAATTTACCGTAAATATCGGAGAATGGCAGGTTACTGATTATCTTGTACCTGTAAGTGTGGAAGAGGGACAAGCATATTGTTATCTTAAGGAGGGCATCAATGAACTTAAGATGTGTTCTGAAAAGAATGGAAATCTCGAGGACCATTTCTTTGGAATTGCTGAAGGTCAGAGTGGAACATATCGCCTTAGAGTCAATCCTATAAAACTTACACTGGAAGCGACAAAACTTGCTTCACTTCCTGACAAAGAAGTCATAGAGTGGGTTGAAGGAACCATTTATATGGTTGGCGACGCCACACCAGCAGGCTGGGACATTAACAATCCGACACCTATGGTCGCTAATGGTAACGTCCACACTTTCGAAGGAGTACTTAATGTCGGTGAAATGAAATTCCCTACAAAGTTCGCCTGGGATTCTCCTACTTATATGCCTACTGAGAACGGTACTGTCATTAATAAAAACGGAATTGCAAATACCAGCGTAAGCCTTATGCCTGAAGGAAATCCTGACAACAAGTGGAAAGTGGAGGAAAAGGGAAATTACAAACTCACGCTTGACACTGAGGCTATGACACTTAACGTTGAATGGCTTGGAGATGCAGAATAATGAAAGCATTAGTAAACAAATTAATATCTATAATAATACTGTTGTCATCGGTCATCGGCTCTGCCGATGCCCGAGACAGCAGATTCACTCGAAAAGGCACTGGTCCTCAATACTGGATTGCTTATGAGTATTGTTACGACTTCAATATTCCTATTTCAGAACAAAGATGGAAAGATAATATTGACTGGATGTCTGAAAACTTCAAGGAATATGGATATGATATGATCAGCAATGACGGCTGGATTGAAGCCGCTCAAACAATAAATAAAAATGGCTACATAACAAAGTACAATAGTTCTTGGCAGCACGGTTTTGAGTATTGGAATAAATATATTCACGACAAAGGAATGCAAGTCGGGATATACTATAATCCGATGTGGATGACCAGAACGGCTTTCGAAAAGAATTGTAAAGTCAAAGGCACAAAATATACGACTCAGGAAATCGCTGGTGACAAATGGTTTAATAGCGAACTGTATTGGGTTGATGTTGACAAACCAGGTGCGGAAGAATGGGTTAAAGGATATGTAAAATATTTTAAAGACCTTGGAGCAATCTTTCTTAGGGTCGATTTTCTGGAGAACTATGAAAGAAATTACGGCACAGAAAGGTATGAAAAAGCTCTTCGATGGATAATGGAGGAAGCGGGAGAAGATATGCTTATCTCATTGGTTATGCCTAACTGTTACAATCACGCAAAAACGGAACTCCCTTATGGAGATATGATCAGAATCGACAATGATTGTTTCAAAGGAGGATGGGACTTTGCCAGTGCCAGAGGACGTGGCAAAAAAAGAGACTATTGGCCACAATACGATAACGCATTTGATGGTTTCATTGCTTTTTCTGACATAGCAGCGAAGGGACAAATGATAATGGATGGTGACTTTATGAGACTGAACACAATGGCAAATGATGCTGAGAGGGAATTCCTTTTTTCACTAATGGTCATTGCCGGATCCCCATTATGTATTGCAGATCAGTATGACACAATAGGTGACGCTGCATATGTGTATCAAAATGAGGAAATGATAGAACTCAATAAGGTCGGATTCATCGGTAAACCATTGAGCAGAGACATTAATGACATCAACAGTTCCCGTTGGGTAGGACAGATGCCAGATGGAGATTTTATCGTCGGATTATTTAATCGCGAGGATGAAGCGATGACCTATGGGATAGACTTTGTCCGAGAATTGGGCATTGAGGGAGGAACTGTCAAGAATGTAAGGGATCTGTGGGAGCATAAAGATTTAGGAGGAATGAAATGCAAATATGAAGCGACTATCGATCCTCATTCTTGTAAAATCATCAGAATTACCCCTGAAGGATCAATAAGATATCAAGCCGAATTATCATCTATGACAAATGGTGTAATAGATAGTAATTAAATATGCACAAAGAGTTAGTTTGGTTGGTAATATGGTGGTTGAGCCTCTGTCTTATATCTTGCACAGAAGACAGAGGCTTGATTGAGTGCCAATGCACAGATAATGATTATTCTGGAGTCGGATATGTAAGAAATTTTTCCCCAGATGGCGCGTCAATCATCATAGATGTATATTCCGATGCCGCAAATGAAAAGAATGTAGTCATCAGATGTCTGAACCTTGATAAAACAAACATATCCGAAGCCATACTGAAAGTTAACAATACAGAATACAGTTTTATAATCTCTGAATTTGACAAATGGAATAATGTATGTTTTCCCATAAAATTAGAGTCTGGTATCAATAGTCTGAAAATATATAAGAAGGCAGGAGGGAAAGGATACTTTAGAATTGATTATATCGAATTATAACTCCATCACATATGAAGAAGATCTTGTATATTGTAGCATCCATATTTATATTGTGGGGATGCGCTACTACCCCATCTGTCGAAACAGACAGTATCAAAGTCATTGAATCTCCTGATGGAAAACTTAAGATGACTTTCCGACTTACTTCAGACGGCAGACCTCAATATTTGCTTGACTATGAAAATAAGCCTGTCATACTTCAATCGAATTTGGGATTCGAATTAAGAGGAGTATTAAAGTCACAGAAAATCAACTATCATAAAGACGGAACAATAACTAAATCAGATAGTGAACCCTGTAATTCACTGTCTGATGGATTCACAATAGAAAGTGTTGATACAGTTTCAGTAGATGAAACTTGGGAGCCTATATGGGGAGAAGAGGAAATTATTCGCAATAACTATAATGAACTTCTCGTCAATATGATCCAGCATTCAACTGGTAGGAAGATGGCTGTTCGTTTTCGCATATTTAATGATGGATTAGGATTCCGTTATGAATTTCCATATCAGAAAAATCTCAGTTATTTCGTAATCAAAGAAGAACTTACGGAGTTTTCGCTTACTGGAGACCATACGGCCTGGTGGATACCTGGAGATTATGACACTCAAGAATATAATTATACAGAAAGCAGGTTGTCTGAAATTAATTCAAAGTTCAAGGAAGCAGTATGGGGCAATGATTCGCAAACTCCTTTTTCCATCAATGGAGTCCAGACCTCTCTTCAGATGAAGACTGACGAGGGACTATATATCAACATTCACGAAGCCGCTCTGATAGATTATCCCTGTATGCATTTGGACCTTGATCCTAAAACCTTCACCTTTGTCGCACATTTGACTCCAGATGCACAAGGATGGAAGGGCTGTATGCAAACCCCTTGTCAAACCCCTTGGAGAACCATACAGGTAGCGTCGAGTGCAACTGAGCAACTAGCATCACGCTTAATTCTAAATCTGAATGAACCTTGCGCAATCGAAGATACTGATTGGATTAAACCAGTCAAATATGTCGGTGTATGGTGGGAAATGATTACCGGTAAAGGATCTTGGGCATATACCAATGACTTTTCATCTGTTAAATTAGGAACAACTGATTACTCTAAAGCATCCCCCAATGGAACACATTCCGCTAATAATGAAAACGTTCGTCGTTACATAGACTTTGCTGCAGAGCATAACTTTGATCAGGTACTCGTCGAGGGATGGAATGAAGGTTGGGAAGATTGGGCAAACTGTAACAAGGATTATGTATTTGATTTCATAACTCCATATCCCGATTTCGATATAGAGATGTTAAATGAATATGCGCACTCCAGAGGAGTAAGGCTTATGATGCACCACGAAAGTTCATCTTCTGTCAGAAACTATGAAAGGCATCTTCCGGCAGCATTTGACCTTATGGAAAAATATGGCTACAACTCAATCAAAGGTGGATATGTAGGAGATATATTACCTATTGGTGAGCATCATTATAGTCAGTCAATTGTCAATCACTATATGTACGTGATAAAGGAAGCAGCAAAAAGAGGATTTATGATCAATGCCCACGAAGCGGTCAGGCCAACAGGATTATGTAGGACATTCCCTAACCTGATTGGAAATGAATCCGCAAGAGGTACTGAATATCAAGCTTTTGGTGGAACACTACCCCATCACGTTACTATATTGCCTTTTACACGTTTGAATGGCGGGCCTATGGACTTCACTCCGGGCATTTTTGAGATGGACCTATCATCATTTACAGATGGGAGAAACACATCCTGGGTTAATGCAACAATAGCGAATCAGTTGGCTCTATACATTACTATGTATTCACCTTTACAGATGGCGGCAGACTTTCCTGAACATTATGAGAGATTCATTGATGCATTTCAGTTTATCAAGGATGTAGATATTGATTGGATACAATCAAAGTATCTTCTTGCAGAACCGGGGGATTACATTGTCATTGCACGACAAGGAAAGAAAGAAGGAAGATGGTTCTGTGGAGGAGTCACTGATGATCACGAAAGAACTCTAAATGTGCCAATGAATTTTTTAACCCCAAATCAAAAGTATCTGGTAAAAATATATAGGGACGCAGATGATGCACATTATAAAAATAATCCTCAGGCATATATAATAGAACAGAAAGAAGTGACATCTGATTCAATCATTCAAATCAGAATGGCTCCTGGCGGTGGATTTGCGATGAGTTTTAATGAGATAAAGTAAAATCTCTTGCCCAAAATCAGACATTATACTAAAACCATAAATCATTTTACCAAGGTGAGCACACACCTTCCGATGCCGTCGATGATGGTTTCGATTATTTCTCGTCTGCCTTCTTGTGAGAGGAGGTAGGCGAGATCCTGTTTGTTGTGGCCGAGGATGAAAAGGAAATTGGAGATTAGCCTATTCCCTTTGCAAGGGTATTTTTGTCCCGTTGTTTAAGTAAAAAACAAGAGATTATTAACAATACACCTTACTTGAACGACTTATACTTCTCATTCAGTTCTTTCTGCATAATGTCACACGTGCTGCTGTTCACATCAACTCCCTCACAATATGTACGGAAATTCGAGACAACATCAAGCACTTGTGATATGATACCGGACGGATTGTTGATGTCGTTTTCCCTTGCCATTGCCAGAAGATCCTTTTCCGTTATGTCGAGCACCTTTCCTTTGATGCTCATAAACTGCCCTTTCTGGATTCCCAATGTGTGCGGATCTATGCCATAGACCATATCATAGGCAGGAGCAAGAGACCACCTGCCCTGCTTGTCCATAAGGAACGAGAAGTTCTTGTCGTGGTCGTCAATGTTTCCTCCGAGCACATTGAACACCATCATTCTGAAAAGTTGTTCCTTATCAGCATAGTCGAGTCTGAGACGTCTGACTACATTGAAGGCCTCCTCATAAGAGGTAGCGCCACCTGTCAGAGCAGCAAGGGACTGCATATGGACTTTTCCATCAGGAGTTCGGTCAAATCGTTCGGTTATGAAATGTGAACTGTTTTCAAATCTCCTCAGTTCTGAATGCTTCATTCGTATTCCGGCATCACAGCACATCTTATAGTATGCATATTCTAGACGGGCATAAGGGAACATATCAGACTCATTGTCATATTTGAGAATATAGTATTTATATCCTTCCGGAAGCACAGCCTGACCAGACTTGATGCTTCCATCCGCGTCGTTTATCGCAATCAAAGCCTTTGGCCTCTTTCCACCGGGAGATGTGCCCAGTTTGACCAAGTCAGCCCAAAGAAGTTCATAATTTGCCTCAAATGTCAGTTCTGCACGTTCAGACAAGACTGATTTTGCAAAAGCATACAGTTCGTTTACATTTACATCAAATATGTCGTCCTCATCACTGATATATGCAGGATCATATTCAAATGCCCCCATAGCACGTTTACCAATGAATGACAGCAAGTCAACACCAGTCACATTTTTCATACTGATCTTATGATCTTCTGCCCATTTGCGGAAGATACTGTTTCCCCAATAATCCGGAAGAGAATCCGCAAAGACCGGATGCAGACCACCAAAACGATCTTTAGGACTTGTACCTCTGATGCTTTGACGTGACTGAACCAGATTGGAGCCTATAGACATTCTCAACGGAGATATATCAAGACCTTTATCAAGAAAATCCTTTGCAAAACTGAATACAGCCGTTTCTGCACGCCAGTTACTGGAGTCCCAGGTCAGATATCCGACAGTCTCACCCCACATAACAACTCTTACTGCATTCCCATTCATTTTCTACCTCCTTTCTTATTTTGAGCCCTCCAAATCTTTTCCGGATCAATCTCGCTGACAACAGGAATCAAGTCAATTAACGACACCTCTAATCCAACAGCATCCATCAGCAGCAGGAAATGCGACAGTGACAGTCCCTGTCCCTTCCCGTTCTCAAACTGGCTTATGGTAAATATTGAAATGCCTGTCATCTTATGCAACCTCTGCTGTGAGATCTTCAGAGATTTCCTGTATTTCGCAAATGCTTCTCCAAGTAAAACAATAGACTCATAGGGAGTATTCATATCATCATACATACTATTGATATATCTATAACTTTTGCACAAAAATATGATTTATAATTGAAATATCAAAAGATATACACAAAAATCTATATATAACAAAAAAGCCATCAGATGTTTGTCTGATGGCTTTGTGCTCCCCCAGGGGGAATAGTCTATTATGTAATGTACTGATAATCAAACACCGTTAAAAGCCTCACAACAGAAAACCCAACAGTCAGGACTGATTAAAGTTTTCAGTTCGATAGAGTTCGATACAGTACAAAATTAG
>JAGAIM010000093.1 GCA_017626555.1 Bacteroidales bacterium | reverse complement strand
TGGCACCACGACATATTCTATCCCTGCCGCCAATATGCCGGCAGGTGTTTACCAAGTGACACTGATTGAGGACGGAACGGTGACAGGAACTAAGAAATTTACAAAATAATGTGATAAAAGTTTTGTCGGTTTGTGAATTTTCCTTACATTTGTCCTGTGAAAAGTAAAAATCACAGATCGGCATAATCTTTAACCATAATAATATAGGAGGACCAAATTATGAGAAAATTATTTGTTACATTGATGTTGCTCGTAGCGGCAATATCGGTTTCCGCGCAGGAAAAGAAAATCAAGGTGGTTTCCAATTATTATTTGACAAGTGGGAAGACCTTTGAGCAGGTGCTTGGTTCCGATAAATATGAGATAGACTCTCTCGTGGTTATAAACCAGACATATGTGGGAGAAGAGGAGTTTGTTGTGCTGCGAGACTGTTGCGAGAAAGGCCGCCTCACAGGCATAGATTTATCTGATGCCGACTGTCGTAATGTGCCTGCCGGGGCATTCCGACCAACATTAATAAATAGCAAGCCGCGAAAGGAAGCCGGTTCTGATGACGAAAGAGGCTACCGAACGAACCTTCGTTATATAACGCTGCCTAACAAGATGGTAAAGATTGGCGACTACGCCTTTGCGTATACTAATCTTGTTGCAATAGGTATTCCCTATATGATAAATGAGATTGGTAATGGCGCTTTCGATGGATGCGAGTACCTGAAAGATGTTACTCTGTATGGCGGGAATGTACAGGCTGAGACAAACGGATATTCTTTTACGGGTTTGCACAGTGATGCCGTGTTGCATGTGGCTCCGGGTACAGGTAATAATTACAGTGGTCTGGCCGGTTGGGCGGCCTTTGACAAAGTAGTGGAAGACGGCACGGCATTTCGAGTAATGGATATTTCCGTTGACGACAACCTAAGGCTGAAAGATGTATTGGGCGCAGAGGATATGTATGTGGATTCTATAAAGTTGAGCGGGACACCGACCACAGAAGACTTTGACCTGTTGAGAAAGAACGGGAACTATGGTCGCCTTTACAGTCTCGACCTAACAGACTGTGACGTGACGAACACCGGCGATGGTCGGTTGTTTAACAGTGAACTGACATATCTGCGTATGCCTAAGACAATGCCAATGGTATTTAACGGTTTCCTGTCGCGAGCGAAAGTAAAGCATCTCTTTCTTCCGGAGAGTTATGGTGAGATAGAGTATACGGCATTTGAGGGCTATAACCGGTTCGAGGACAGTATGCTTGTCATACCGGAGGGATGTCGTAAGATAGGTTACAGGGCTTTTGCAAATTGTCATAGCCTGAAAGTTCTCGTGTTGCCTTCCACGCTTGAAGAGTTGGAGCCTGCGTCTATAGGATTTACGTGGACTCAGCAGTGGCTCGAACCTGAAGTGGACCTTTATGTAAACCGCATATATCCGCCTTGCTGCTCTGATACGTTTAACGGACAAGAGGTCGATGAAGAAGGCCCATTCGGATGTTTTCAAAGCCTTAAAGGCTCGAATGCCTGCCTGACAAGGAAATGGCGGCTTTTCGTTCCCGTGGGTGCAAAGAAGAACTACGAGAATGCCGTGCATTGGGATCACTTCAACACAATCATCGAGACGCCGCTGCTCACCGGCATAACCGACGG
>JAGAIM010000092.1 GCA_017626555.1 Bacteroidales bacterium | reverse complement strand
TGCTCAGGATGACTATACGAAGAACAGGAACTACTGGAAGTATCTCAAGACCAAATTAAAGAAAGAAGGAAGTCAGTTGGTTAGTGCCACTAACCAACTCAAAATGACAGCTGCTGATGGGAAACGTTACCTTACCGATGTTCTGGACTATAATGGTGTCATATCGTTGGCAAAGAGTTTCCCTAACGCGCGGGCTTCTCGCTTCGTGGAATGGTTTACCTTTAGCGATGAAACTATTGATGGAAGGAGTAAGTCGAAAGCGTATGCCCTGTTTGAAAGCAGTCTTATAGACAATATTGAAGTCGGCACGGTGAAAGGACTTCAGCAGATTCACGGCTATCTCTTCGGCGGTCTTTATGATTTTGCCGGTCAGATCCGAACGAAGACCATCAGTAAAGGCGATTTTACATTCTGCCTTGCTGAATGTCTTGGTTGTGAACTTCAGAAGATTGAGTCAATGCCGGAGGATACTTTCGACCAGATCGTGGCAAAGTATGTTGAAATGAACGTCGCTCATCCATTTATGGAAGGTAACGGTCGTTCAACTCGTATCTGGCTTGATCTTATTCTCAAGAAGCGCCTCCGGAAATGCGTTGACTGGAGCCGGATCAATAAGAAGGAATATCTTCAGGCGATGCAGGAGAGCGTTGTCAATACCGCTCCGATTCACAGACTCCTGGCATCTGCCCTCACAGATAAGATCAATGATCGTGAGACATTCATGAAGGGTATCGACTACTCATATTACTATGAACAGGAGGATTAGGCTCTTCAATGATGCGTTGAATGTTGCTGAAAAGGTTGTATGCTTATAACCATTTTGGCAACATTTTGTATTGAAATATGCTTGGTATGATGTAGCGGGACGCAGGATGTTTCAGTCGCCCGGTGGGCTCCTTCTAATCCTTTATGTCCGTTCGCATTGTACCCAAGAAAGCAGTGTAGGGGATCCCTGTGAGATTTTAGTCTGGGGCGCTTCAGCCCCCGGTCGCTGCGCTCCCGGTCTGGACATCGTCATTTCTGTCGCTTTGAAAGTAAACTTTCAGCGCCATAAATGCCAATGTCCAGCCCCCTGCGGGGCAGGGCTGAAGCCCATAAACGAAAAAAGCACAGCGTTTTGCTGTGCTTTCTTGTAGCGGGACGCAGGATTGAACTGCGGACCTTATGATTATGAACACTGCTGCTCTCTTCGGTCTCCAAATGCTGGCGCATTTGTAGACTACCAACTGAGCTATCCCTACTATAGCTTTCCTATCCTTTGAAAATCTGCAAATATGTTCGCATCCAGGCAGACAGATATAATGGAAGAGCTTCAGAACCTTTCCGCAGAGGAGTTGAGAGCAGTGATTGCGGTGGTAAAGAATCGCCAAAATTTTGGGGAAATGGAGTAGATAATTTGAAAAGTGTATATTTTATGCGCTGATTTTATTTGAAAAGTGTATATTTGTGCATATAAAATGTATTGAAAAGTGTTGCGATATGTTGTATAGGAAGATTGACAGTTATATTGAGGATCATCTGAGATCGGATTCTGACAAGATTTTACTCCTTGATGGAGCTCGTCAGATTGGTAAGTCATATATCATTCGCACCGTCGGACAAAGGGTTTACAAGAATTATGTGGAAATCAATTTTGCCGAAGACAAGGAGGGTGATAAGATATTTGAGAATATCCACAAGAAAGAGGACTTCTATCTGACTCTCGGAATGGTGGCTGGCCAGCAGCTGAACACCTATGAAGATACTCTTGTTTTTCTTGATGAGATTCAGGAGTATCCTCAATATCTGACTATGCTTAAGTTCCTTCGCGAAGATAGAAGATATCATTTCATCGCATCCGGCAGTCTGCTGGGAGTGACTCTGAATATTACGACCTCTATTCCTGTCGGTAGCGTTATCGTGAAGCAGATGTTCCAATTGGATTTTGAGGAGTTCCTTATTGCGAACGGATTTGGTTCAGATGCAATAGCATCATTGAGAGATAAGTTTGAGAAAAAGGAAAGCCTCTCTTCCGAGCAACACAATAAGATGATTGACCTTTTCCGAAGATATTTACTTGTGGGTGGCTTACCTGATGCGGTCAATATCTATCTGGAGACGCACAATATTGTGAAAGTACGCGAAGTTCAGGATTCTATACGTGCTATGTATGCTGCGGATGCATCGAAGTATGAGAAAAACAGTCAGAAGAAACTCTACATCAGGAGAATATATGAAATGATTCCTTCGCAGATGGAGAAGCAGAAGAAGAGAATCATTGCAAAGGAAATACAAGGTAAGAAGGGGGACAGGTATAGCAGATATGATGAGGAGTTCGAGTATCTGATAACATCAGGTATAACACATTCGACACACGCCATATCGAATCCGAAGTATCCTCTGTCAGAGTCGGTCACCAAGAATCTGCTTAAACTATACCTGAATGATGTGGGTCTGCTGACCGGGATCCTCTATGGCAATAATGTCAGACCCGTCTTGAATGATATGAGAAGTATCAATCTTGGATCTGTATATGAGAATGCAGTTGCTCAAGAACTTACCTCTCACGGATACAAACTGTTCTACTATGACAACAGGTCAAAGGGAGAGGTTGACTTCCTGATTGATGACCATAATACTATAAGTGTTCTTCCGGTAGATGTGAAGTCGGGTAAGGATTATACGAAGCATAGTGCCTTGGATAATTTTATGAAAGTGCCGGACTATCATATATCATCTGCATTGGTTCTTAATGACGATAGGGAGATAAGAGTGGTAAACAATGTTACCTATGCCCCTGTGTATAATGTGATGTTTTTATCGGCCAAGGAACAGAATCCGGAGGACTTGATCTTCTGATACTTATATTTGTGAAATTCATCTGTTCCCTCTCAAATGAGGTGGTACATCGCTAAGGTACTCAAGTGTGTTCAGACGGGTATTCAAAAAAATGCAGATAAAACAGTTCTGTTTGCTGATTTTTGGGTAATTTTGTGCCAGAATGGAAAGGTATGTCTATGGGATACGATGATTTTATATTGACAGTCAATTCGTCCAGCATCATCATATTATTAGGGATGGCTGCTGTACTGCTTGCCGCTACCCGTTTTCGTGGAGAGAGCGGATATGCGGCTGCCATTATTGTGCTACCCAATGTCCCCGTCTATATTTACAATATGAGCCGAATGTTGGGATGGCACAATCTGTCACTTTTTATGTTTCCCATCAGTTGCTCGGTCAATACGCTGCTGATGCCATTGCTGTGGCTCTTTGCCAAGAAGAATTTTGATCTGAGCTTCCGCCTCAAACCTATTCATCTGCTGCATCTCCTGCCCGGTCTTCTTTGCCTCGGACTTTGCCTTGCTATTCCTACTCAGGAGCGTATCGCATCCATTCAGCACGAGATGACAGGTGATGACACTTGGATAGGCGACATCAATACGATCATTGTTTTCATACAGATGGTGGCTTACTTCGCGGTCATCTTCCGCTTCCTTCATCGGAAGAAAAAAGCCATCAGAGATACGGTTTCCGATGCAGAATGGGTACAGAAAGAGTGGATTCCGGTCTTTGAGTATCTCTTTGCTGCACTGTTTGTCATCGTGATGGTGTGTTATGCCATCTGGCCTCGTACCGATGCCTGGCTCATCCAGATCCTGAATGTCGTTGCGATGTTCTATCTGGTCTATAATTCCATTGCCCACCCGGTGATGCCGATCAGGCAGGTTGCCGAAGATATTCAGGAGCCTGCCGAAACCTATGAACCGGAAATCTCTGCCACTCCTGCTATGGACGACAGGCAGATGAAGGAGGTCTGTGAACGTGCTTCCCGATATCTGGAGGATTCTAAAGCCTACTTGCGTCCCGATATTTCGTTGGCAATCTTCGCCAAGGAGATAAATATTCCGCAACGCACCCTCTCGCGTTCCATCAACGGGTGTCTGGGCTGTAACTTCTTCGAATTCATCAACCGGATGCGTGTCGAAGAGGCAAAGCGCCTGTTATTACAACTTGACGTCAAAGATTACAATATAGACAGCATCTATACGGATTGCGGCTTCCGCTCCCGTTCCACATTCTTTCTGGTTTTTAAGAAACTGACGGGGAAAAGCCCTGTTGCGTGGCTACAGGAGAGATAAACCAGTCCAAACATCCGATTTTCGTACTCATTTCTGGTATAAACACCTCTCATTTCCTTTTTATTTATATTCCTTTGCAAAAGCAACGGTTTTAAAAAGAGTCGTAAAACTATCCTTTATTCTGAATAAAATGCATAACTTTGCTGGTGCAGGCCGTAAGGTCAGCAATATTCAGTATTATTGGAAGTGTAATGCTTCATTCTCTGAAAGCGAATCTGGTAAATTTACAGGACGGGAATAAGCCGACTCTTCACGCAGACTGTCATATATCCACCTCTCCAGTGGAGGGAGTGTCGTATATACCTGATGCGTGGGCCGTTGCTTGTTTAGTCCGAAGGTTTTACCAGAACCTGCTTTCATAAGACAAGTGGATGGACCACGCTTTTTTTTACAACAGCAGGTATATGGGATACAATGAGTTCATTCTGATAGTCAATGCCGCCTCCGTAATCATTCTGCTGGTGATGGCCCTGTTGCTCTGCCTGGCAGCACGCTTCAAGGGCGAAAGCAGTTATGCCGCAATGATTATCGTGGTCTCCACCGTACCCGTATATATCTATAATGTATGCCGCAGTCTGGAACTGTATGAGGTTGCCATCTTCTTCGCCCCCCTGGCCTTTTCGGTCAATCTCACGCTGATGCCCCTGCTATGGCTTCTGGTGCAGCGGGGCTTCAATCCCTATTATAGGTTCACGCCCCTGCGGTTGCTCCATTTCCTGCCTGCCGTGCTGTCGCTGATACTCTTCTGTGCGAGCGTCTTCTCATTGCCGCAGAGCCAACGCTACGATTTTATGATTCACGAGAACACGGGCGACGACACTTGGCTGGGCGATGTGAACTATACGATGGTGCTGCTTCAGCTCATCGGCTATTTCTATGCAATATTCCGCTATCTGCACAAAGTGAAGCACTTTGTCCGCAGCCACTACTCCGCCGCCGAATTGCAACGTAAACTGTGGATTCCCCGCTTCACAACCCTGTTTGCCGCTATGTTTGCGGTGGTAATGGTGTGTTATGCCCTCTGGCCACGAACCGATGCCTGGCTGCTCCAACTGCTTACGGTGGTCATTATGGGCTACCTGCTCTACTCGGAACTTGCCATAGCCCTTTTCGAGCGATACCGCAATGATGCTGTTACGGCCACCGCTGCAGCCGAGGCGGAAGCGGAGTTCATCGCTACCGAAGTGAAGCCTCAGCCACAGCCCGAAGCCGACAACAGCAAGGAGGAGATACAGAAATTGGAGCAATATGCCCGTCAGGTGGAGGAGTATTTGCGTGCTTCGGAAGTATATGTTGATCCCAACCTATCGCTTAAAGATGTGGCAACGGCGACGGGAATATCTTCCAAGAACTTGTCTAAATCTATCAATGCCACATTAGGCAAAAACTTCTTTGACCTCGTCAACGGCTTCCGTATAGAGAAGTCAAAGGCATTGCTGATATCTAAAAAAGAAAAGGGCTTGACCCTAGAAACCATAGCCGAACAATGCGGTTTCAACTCACGCATCACCTTTAACAATGCCTTCAAAAAGGTTATCGGAGTAACCACTACAGAGTGGTTGAAATTGAACCGGGACGAGAAATAAGTGGTATTTCTCGCCTTTTCATCGATTATTTTGTAAAGATGCACGGCATCTTTACAAAACATTTCCCCAATTATTTGCCTCTCTGATTCACTCCCGATAATTTCGCTGACGGGAAATGAAAAAACAGACAGTGTATGTTCAGCAAATGGATTGATGAATCGGAATTTGACGGCAAGAATGACTTCTTCGACAACTCGGTGATGAGTGTGCGTCAGTGGTTGGCGGTAATGTCGGTGATGATTATTCCAGTGGTGAATGTCGTGATGATTTTCTGGTGGGCATTTGCCGAGAAGGAACTCACCAACTCCAACAAGGTGAACTGGGCACGGGCCTCGATCATCCTGCTTACGGCATTCGTCATAGCCGTCTCCCTGCTGGGAGGACTCCTGTTGTTCGGGTGGTATATGCATAATCATTAACTATAAAAATCTGGACGAATATGAAAAGACTCGTTATGATGGTGTTGGTACTCGTCGCAGTCGGCGGGACAACGGAAGTAAGTGCACAGAGCTGGCTGGATCAGTTGGGTAAGAAAGTTAAGGAAAAGGCCAAGGACAAGGTCGAGCAGAAAATCCTGCAGAAGACGGATCAGGTCATCGAGAAGGCCTTTGACAAGACGGAAGATGCCGTCAAGGGAAATGGAGGGAATCAGACAGGAGTTCCGCAGGAGGCTGCTCCGCAGCAGCCGGTACAGCAGACCCCGGCAGTCCAGGAAGTTCCTGCAGAGGTAACGCCGGAGCCGGTGTCGGTGGAGGCAGCCTATGCCAAGAGCGATTTCGTGCCTGGTGATGAAATCTTCTTTGAAGATGATGTTACAAGAGAGCAATTGGGAGAATTTCCTTCTCAGTGGGATTTGATTCACGGGAGCGTTGAAATTGCACAATTGAATGGTATTAATGTGATACAAAGTGTCAGTCTTGATGATCCTATTATTGCTCCATTGTTTGATGATATGAGAAACTATCTGCCTGAAAAATTCACATTGGAATTTGATTATTGGGTTGGACCTTATGCTGGAAAAAACGAAACAGGTGAGCCTAGTAACCAGTATCATATAGAATTTTATAAACCTAATAGTAGTAGCAGATGCCAATATTTTGATATAAGTGACTGGTATGGAGATGGTGGTAAGGACAGGTCTTCAAGATGCGCTTGGACATATACTCCTGTTGGTGGTGGAGATACTAGGAATGGTGATGATGGCACTTTTAAAAATATCCCTAATTCTTGGAATCATGTTGCAATATCATTTAATAAACGTGCTATGAAATTGTATATTAACGGTATTCGTTATGCTAATATTCCTAATACAGAACAACCAGGGCATTTTAGAATAGAATTTTATAGAAGTGGTGGTTACTATCAAAATAAGAGTTCAATCAAGAATATCCGCATCGCCAAAGGAGCCGTACCTCTCTACGACCGTATGATGTCGGACGGCAAGTTCATCACCTACGGCATCACGTTCGACGTGGGCAAGGCTACCATCAAGCCCGAATCGATGGGCGAGATCAACCGCATCGTGACGCTGATGAACGAGAATCCTGATCTGAAGTTCTCTGTGGAAGGTCATACCGATAACACCGGTAAGGAGGCTAGCAACCAGACCCTCAGCGAGCAGCGTTCGCAGGCAATCGTGGATAAACTTGTGGAACTCGGCATTGCTAAAGACCGCCTCACCGCCGTGGGCAAGGGTCAGAACAGCCCTATCGCCGACAACAATACCGATGAAGGCCGTGCGAAGAACCGCCGTGTTGAATTCGTAAAGATGTAATCCTATGAAACGACTGATCACACTTCTGTCACTGTTTGCAGTTCTTGCGGTGGCAGCCCCTGAGATATCTGCCCAGGGTTTCCTCAAGAAACTTAAGGATAAGGCGGAAAATGCCGTAGGAGGGGCTATAATGAAGAAATTAGGCCTGGAGGACGCTCAGACTCCGGAGAATCAGTCCGTGATGCAGGATAGTCCGGCAGAACCGGAAAAGCCTCTTGGCCCGGTAAGTGCCTCTGACCAGATACCGAAACTCCGCGTGAGTTCGGTAGTATGGGAGAACCAGGTAGTTCCTAGCAGAGCAACGGATGTGTACGGACTTATAGATGACCTGCCGCCTCTTCCTACACCGGAACAGATTGCGGAGTATGACGAATCCTCCTACAGGACATATTACGATAGGATAGCGGCTGTGAATATGAGGGTGGAGGAACTGGACGAGCAGCAGTCCTGTAGCGACGAGGCAATGATTGCGGCCAGGGAGGACCTGATGAATGACCTTGCAGATCTTTTCGGTCTGACCGAAGATGAAATGAAACGGCTTGAGGATCCGGATATTTCCCCTGAAGAGGAGGAACGCCTGACCCAGAAGATGATCGCTCATATGACAGGGGGTATGGATATGGACTCCTTCACCTCTAAGGCGGAATCGTCTCAGGCACGTATAGCGGAGATAGGCAAGGAGATGGAGGTTTATGAAAAGAAGGCGGAGAAAGGAACTCTTACAGAGGCCGAACAACAGAGGATGCAGGAACTGAATCAGGAGATGATGGCGATGACCCAGGACCTGATGGGCGGAATGGGCAACATTATGCAGACTGCGACCAAGGCTGCTGAAATAACTTCAAAGGTCAGTGCGGAGCAGACACGTTTCCAGAATGCCCTGAAGCAGTATACTGAAAAGGTCGAGGCTATAAGGAGGAATGAGGACGGCGTCGTGAAGACTTGCGAAGAGATTGCATCTGAATATGAGGCGGGACTGAAGGCTATATATGAGCAGATATACCGGACTTCAGATGCGGAAAGTGTCAGGGACCTGTATGATCAGGCTGACGAGATGATGAAGAATTACCGTCTGCGTGCGGCGAAGGTATGGCTTCAGGGCCTTCAGGTGCGCTTTGACAATACGGTCAGACTGATTCCGGAGGCAGAGAAGGTCTATGCAGATATGGCGGCAGGCGGTATGATTCCGGAATGCGCCGTGGGTCGTGCACCGCTGAATCTTGTTACGGAGTGTACGGATATCCTGAATGAAGCATATGCGGACTTCCCTCAGCCGGAGGTGCTGCCTGTGGAGATGGAGGTGATATCCGTGCTCAATGAAAATGAGAGGCTTATGCGTGCGGAAAGCGGTTTTCCACGTGGATTCAGCCCTTCTTCCGGCGCAGGTGATATCCGTGATGAGTTCATAAACGGAAGTTGCTTCCTTGTCTGGAACGACGCTGAATCTTCGTATTACAAGATAGAGAACGGAAACCGTGTGAAACTCTCCGGCGAAGGACCGTTCGATTTCTACAAGGCGTCTCCGAAGCCGGACGAAAGCGTCTACGGGGACATCCCTCACCGAAGCGGAAGCCGCAAAGCATCATATACCCGCAGCGGCAGTCTGGTCCTTCACGACGGAACGTATATGTATCCGATGTTCATTCGCCGCCATTCCGACAGGCTTGAATTCGTAATTTATGATCATATTCCGGGAACGGATAAGGAGGGTTTCTTGAAATGTACATACAAACTCTGATACGAGTATTGTTGCTGATGTGCGGTGTGGCTGTTGTTTCAGCCGCACAGCCATACCGCCGTCAGTTTGATGACCAGTGGAAGAAAGCGGACGAGATCGTCCGTGAGCATCATCAGTCGTGGGAAGCGGTCTTCACGAGCCTTGATGCAGACAGCAGGGTGTGCGAGGCGATAGTGTTTCCGGAAGTGCTTCGCTGGTCAAGACTCAGAAACACTATAGAACAGGCAACGCTGAATATGTTCTATATCAGGAATGGGAAGGAAGGTGCGGACTTTTCCATCGGGCTGTTTCAGATGAAGCCGTCATTCGCCGAGAAAATCGAGAAGGCGTGGATGAAGAGTCCCCTCAGACATAAATATCAGCTGTACTTCGTAAACACTGATGACGAATATTCCCGAAGGCAACGGCTCGAAAGGCTTAATGATGAAGAATGGCAATGTGTATATCTGGCTTTATTCATCAGGCTCCTGCTTGAAAGGGAACCTTCACTTGCCGAGAAGGAGCCGGTCGAACTTATCAGGCTTATGGCTACGGCATACAATCGGGATTTCGAGGCCGGATTGGACGAACTGGAACGTTACAGCAGGGCAAGGACTTTCCATCTGGATCTTATGCCTGGAGAAAAGACAGAATATCTTTCCTATTCTGAACTTTCCGTAGGGTGGTACATACATAATATAAACAGGAAATTATGAAAAGACTGATAATATCATTATTCGTGGTGTTGCTGGGAGCGACATCGGCGATTGGGCAAGGCTACACTGCTGATTGGGTAGTCAAGTCGAGTAATGAATTGCTCTATAAAGTCAGCGA
>JAGAIM010000014.1 GCA_017626555.1 Bacteroidales bacterium | reverse complement strand
GCGAAGAAGGTCAAGCAGAAGAAGGAATCAATAATAGACAAGTTCGCGGTGAAGACCAGTGAACTTGATGAAATACAAGAAGTAATTAACGGACATTAGTGATGAGGATTAGAGGAGAGAGAAATGTCGCGTTGGGATTGCTGTTTCTGGCATCTCCGGCATTGATGGCACAGGATGCCATTTCGTTTTTGAATGAGGCGAATATGCAGATCAGGTCTGCCGGTTCGCTGATCTATCAGGTGGTGATTGCAGTTCTGAGCATCATCGCAATCGTGTCGCTGATCACGGTGGGTATCAAACTCTACAGCGGAGATCAGCAGTCTGCAAACAAGGCACTGGGATGGTGCGGAGGAATGATATTCTGCATCATTGCCGCTCTGGTGCTGAAAAACTTCATAGGACTATGAGATGCAAGGTCTATAGGAACCTTGACCGCCCTTTTTCTCTGTTCGGGATCAAGGGCAGGTATATCATTGTCGCTGGTGCAGCGGCGATGATTGATGTTGTGTTGGCTATGATCATCGGCTCGGTATTCGGGAGCATAACCGGTATGGCTGCGGCTGCCGTACTGTTTGCTGCCGGATATATGGCAATCGGTGAGATTCAGCAGAGATTCGGGACAAAGGCCATTGACAGGAAGATTGCCGGGCTGAGTATTCCCAAACATATCATAATGAAATATAAAGTATGGAAAAGATAGACATCAGAGATTGCTTCCCCGTGATGAACGGTGGGGATGGAGTCATCCTGTCGAAGAGGGGTGACATTTGTGTCGGGTGGGAGATGTCGCTTCCTCCGGCTTTCAGATGCAACGAAGAAAAGTATGACAGCATTATAAGCACGCTTAATGCAGCCATTGCATTGCTGCCAGACTACAGTATCGTGCATAAACAGGACATATATATGAAAAAGAAGTATGCTTCTGAAAGGGCGAAAGGACTGCTGGATGAGGCATACGAGAGGCATTTTGACGGAAGGGAGTATCTTGACCACAGGTGCAGGCTGTTCGTGACATTCTCGAACAAGAACAATGTGAAAGGCAGCCCTTCAGGAATTGCCGGAATGGGTACAGGCAGGGTTCCGGGCAGCGAGGGCATTGCCCAAATGCTTGGGGCGGCAGAGCAGTTCGAGAGTGTGGTAAACAGCAATCCGTTACTGGAACTGAAAAGGCTTGCCGAAGAGGACATATTCGGGAATGAAGAGACTCCGGGCATTCTCCAGGATTATCTGAATTTCACGGATGGCGGTGAAGATGTCCTGTCGGACATCGCTGCCACCGGAGCGGCTGTGACTATCGGCGATAAACGGGTGGAATGTCATCTGATTGCCGATCTGGACCAGTTGCCTGCGGAGGTGGCTTCGTGCAGAAGAGTGGCTTCGCTGAGTACTGACAGTTCTGCCGTCAATCTGTCTTTTCTATATGATATAGGGCAGGAACTTGACTGCGAGCATATTGTAAATGCTTTTTTCTTGAGGGAACCGATAAAGGATGTGCATAACAGCCTGGATGCGAAGAGAAGACAGATGCTGTCGATGTCGGCACGGTCGGCAGAGAACCGGATGTATGCAGATGAGATCAATGAGTTTCTTGAGAACTCTGCCTCGGAGCAGATGTTTACGGTGAAGTTTCATATAAACATTTTGTCCGGCGAGCCTGTCGATGATTCCGGCAGGGCAAGCGATATGGTGACTGCTGCCATCTCGAAGATGGGTATCACTCCTGTGCTGGACAAGTTTGATACTCCCTGCCAATTCTGGGCATCCATTCCGGGAAATGAGGCCGGGCTTGCATACGGAGAGTATATGACTATGGAACTGACCTCTGCCCTGTGCATAGGCATATATGACGGAGGTGAAGAAGGTGTATCGGATGGAGTGCTGAAGATGAGCGACAGGCTCAGACTTGTGCCTCAGAGATTCGACATTCAGGAAAAGGCTATGGAGATGGGCCTGATCGAGAATTATAATGTGTTTCTGCTGGGTCCTTCGGGAAGTGGAAAGTCTTTCTTTATGAACAAATATCTGTGGTCGTGCTATAATGCCGGGCAGCACGTATTTCTGATAGATGTGGGTGATTCGTATCGTGCCCTGTGCAATATCATAAGAGAAGAAAGCAAGGGCTTGGATGGCACTTATTACACTTTTGAGAAGGGTAAGCCGATTTCATTCAATCCGTTCAGGAATGTGGAGCGATTCAGAACTGCCGACAACCAGGCTCTGAACTTCCTGTTTACGCTGATGCTTACGCTTTGGAAGAATGGAAACGAATCTACGAGTTCTGCTTCTATGAAGATCGTCAGAGACAGCATCATTGCTTTCATCGACAGGTGGGAGGATGATTGCGACCCGGTGTTCAATGATTATTTCAGATTCGTAAGGGATGAGTTCTGCCTCAGCCTTGGTGAAAAGGAGATTGGGAAAGAGTACTTTGACCTTAAGGATTATCTGATCTCGCTGGAACAGTTCTATGAAGGTGGGGTGTATGATTACCTGCTGAATTCATACGATAATGCAGATATTCTGAATGACAGGTTTGTGGTGTTTGAGATCGATCATATCAAGGGTGATCCTGTGATTTATCCGATCACTACGCTTGTAATTATGGATGCCTTTGCCGAGAAGATGTCCTCGAACGGGGACTTCAAGGTGATGTGTATCGAGGAAGCTTGGAAAGCGATAATGGGTACTCAGATGGCCGCATATATGATGGAGTTGTGGAAGACTGCACGTAAGCACAGGACTTCGGCAGTGGTGGTGACACAGGAGTTGAAGGATATAATCTCCTCCCCTATCATCAAGGATACCATCGTGGAGAATTCGGCTGTGAAGATTCTGCTTGATCAGACCAGGTATGTGAACAGGTTTGACGCTCTGGCAGAGCATCTGTCGCTGAACGAGGATGACAAGGCGATGGTGTTGTCTCTCAACAGGTACAGGAGGGGCTTCGGTGCCGGACGTGAGGTGTTCTTTAATCTTGGGAACAGGCATTCATTCGTGATGAGGCTGGAGGTGTCGCCGGAGGAAAAGGTTGCGTTTTCTTCGCAGAAAAGGGATAAGGAGAGGCTTGCCAGGGAGGTGGCGAAGGCTGGGAGTTATGTAAAAGCCGTGAAACGGATTGCCGGTCGCACCGGGAGATTCCCGGTCGGAGCCGGGGATGACGGTAAGAGAAGAGGAGGTTCAGTATGAGACGGTGGATTATGGGGCTGGTTTTAAGTGTCGGTCTGCTGGCAGGGGGCAGCCAGAGGGCACAGGCTCAGTTGGCTACATTTGACTTCGGGAATCTGACTCAAGCGATCCTGTCGTTCCTTCAGGATGGCGACAATATGGCGATGAACACTTCCCAGTTTCTTCAGAACCTTGGGGTGATGGAAGAGCAGCTGAAGTTTCTTCGGGAGATGAACGAGCGATACAGGGAGGTGCGTTCCGATCTGTATAGGGTTCAGGAGGTGATAAGGATTGCACAGACTTACGAGATGACTTTGCGGATGTTCTCGCATTATGTGGAGAGGATAAACAATCTTGAACGGGATGACTTGAATTATTATCAGGTGAGGAATCTTGTGAATCAGGGGTTCCAGTTTCTGCTGATTGCTTCGAGGGAGGTGAAAAGGGCAAGAGAGTATCTGGATTCCAGAAACGAGATGAGCGAAGATCAGAGGCGCAAGGGCCTGCAGGAGTGTGACAGGCAGATGTGCAGGGCTAATGTGGCTATGTACAATCACATTATGGACAGTTATGGTGCTATAGACAGGGGGCGTATGGTGGCTGATACTGTGGAAAGCATCGATGAGGCGTTTGCAATTAAATGGTAGGGTTATGATGATGAATTATCTTGAGATGCTGGACAGCATCAAGTGGGGAATATTCACCGGAGAAATGGGCGGGCTGTATATGCTGGCTCGTGGTATTGCCTGCATTTGTGCCTGTGTATCGTTGATATGGTGGTACAATAAGTATATGAATGATCCGTTTGCTCAGCTGGACATCAGGTCGATCATCAAGGCTCTGGCTATCCTTGCCCTTACCTGGAATTTCTATACTATAGTTCTGATGCCGTTCGACCATCTGACCACTGCTGTGACCAGAGGAATAACCGCTTTCGTGGATTGCGACAGACAGGGATTGGATGAGAGGTATGCGGAACTGATGAGGAGTATCGAGGAGGACAGGAAAACCACTACTCTACAGGGAGAGTTCGAGCAGATGATGCAGAATGAGGTGGCTGATACTACCGTGACTTCAGGTATGTCGTTCGGCACAAGTTCCTATATGGAGTCGATTGCTGAAGAAACCGTTTCCAAAGGTGAGGAAATGGGATTCTGGGAGAAGCTTTGGGAAAGCATAAAGATGGGAGCCACGATGATTTTCAGTGTGCCGATGAGCAACAGCACAAGCATATTGTCTTGGGTGATAACGCTGCTCGCAAAGATAGTGCAGTATATACTGCTGGCCGTAAGCAGTGTGTTTCTGATCATCCTTGGACTTGTCGGGCCTTTTTCATTTGCCTTGGCTCTTATGCCCGGATTCACGGGGAACATCCGTACCTGGCTGGCAAGATATATACAGATTTCATTCTGGATTCCTCTCGCCTCTATGGTGGATTTCGTGAATTTCAAGATGAGGGATATGATGATTTCATTCTTCTGGACTTCTACGGATGTATGGAAGTTTGCCGCACCTACTCACCTGATCATATTGGACATTGTGACGATCATCTGTCTCCTTGCAGTGCCAAGTATGAGTTCGTGGGTGATTTCAGGCTCAGGTGGGGGCGGTGTGATGAGGTCTGCCATAAATACGGCAGCGAAAGCGTTTATGTTATCTAAATAAGTGTTGTATGAATAAGATTCAATTATTGACGAAGGACATCGAGAAGTCCTTCAAAGGGCTGAACAGGCTGACGTTGGTGTGTGTCTGCCTTTCATTCATTTTTTCTCTGGTCGTGGGGCTGGCAGCCTTGAACTACGCGGAGAGACAGAGAGAAAAGATTTATGTGCTGGATCAGGGGAAATCGCTTCTGCTGGCATTACAGACTGATGCGGTAATGAGCAAGGAACTGGAGATAAAGGATCACGTGAGCAGGTTTCACGAACTGATGTTTACACTCTCGCCACAGAAAAAGACCATTCAGGAGAATCTTGACAGAGCCTTCAACCTGGCCGACAAGTCGGCTTATGAGTATTCGCAGGATCTGGCAGAGAAGGGATATTATTCACGGCTTGTGTCGGCGAATATATCGCAGCAGATGATTGTGGATTCGGTGGTGTTTCAGGGTAATGGGTATCCGTATCAGGTGAAGACTTTTGCCAGGCAGTATGTGATTCGTGAAAGCACGATGAGTGAATATGACTTTGTGAGTTCGTGCCAGGTGCTGAATGCGTCGAGGTCGGATGTGAATCCGCACGGACTGATCATAGAGAAGTTCGTTGTGCTTGAGAATAATCTTGTAGAAACCAGAAAAAGATAGTGTGATATGAAGGATAAGAAATC
>JAGAIM010000091.1 GCA_017626555.1 Bacteroidales bacterium | reverse complement strand
TACTTGAATCGAAAGGAGCGATATCAAGATTAAGGGAATGGTATGTTCTGGATGTTATCATATCAATACAAAGATACACATTTTTGCTGACTTTGGAAACTGCCCTTCAGGTTCGTATGCCTTTCTGTATCATTTCTTATCGTTGGTTATCTTTTTAATAATCAGACTGTTGATTATGTTAAAAATAATTGATTGTTTGGTTAAGAGTTCCTAATTTTGTTTGTAGCAAGGGGTATAAAATGTCTCATTTTCACAATAAGCAAGATGGGCAATTGTAATACAAATACAGATGGGCAGCAGGGAAAGCAATCCTAAAATGATCACCAAATCATTCCGGCTGACATCCAGTGAAGCTAGCCGGCTGGAAGAGAAGATGAGGGCGGACGACTACACGAATCTGTCTAGGTACATCCGCTCGAAGGTCATCGGAGAGAAGGTCACCGTAAGGAAACCGAAGGAACTTACTGCGGAAGAAGTGAGAGGGATCCTCAATTCCATAAGGGAACGTATCGCAGGATTCGGAGCCGATTACAACCGCATTGCCGGAGAGCTGGTTAGCCGGATGGATTCACCTGGACAGAAGAACATGTCTCAGGTGAACAGGCTATTTGCACAAATGAACAGGCTGGCCAAGGAGATCCGAGACTCAATGAATTCTTTAATTGATCTCTTCCACAGAGTTGAAGTCAAGGCTTATGAAGGACAATCAACCATTAAAACAGATAAGAATATGGCACAAGTAATCACAATCGTAGGCAACATCGTGAATGATGCCGAAATGAAGCAGGGCAGGGACGGCAGCAGCCAGTTCATCGCCTTCAGGGTAGCGGTAAACGAATCTCATGGTGACGACCGTAAGACAACCTATTACGATGTCACCTATCCGAGCAGCGGACTGGTACATTTCCTTAAGAAGGGAAGGTCGGTATGCGTTGTCGGCAATCTGTCCATCTGGGTGTCATCCTCACAGGACGGAAAGAGCTATCTGAATGCCAGCATCTCAGCCAAGATAATCGACCTTCTGGGACCGAAGGAGAACTGAGATATGTCAGTGGACTTCAATCTCAAGCCATTGTGACATGGTGGTTAAGATAATGAAATCCAGTCCTACCATGAAGAGTGCGCTGGATTATAACGAAAGGAAGGTCGCAAACGGTGAGGCCGAGTTGATCCAGACTGTCAATGTGGATCCCGACCTCGGCTCATTCATCAAGACCGTCAGGCGTTATGAAAAGCGCAATTTCAGCTCCAAGGAACTCTCCTTTCACATGTCAGTGAATCCTGCAGCAACTGAAGGACTGAGTGACCAGAAGGTAAAGGAACTGATCTCTGACATCATGGAAGGGCTGGGTTTTGCCAAGCAGCCTTATGCAGTGTACAGACATGATGACATAGAACGCAGGCATTACCATGTGGTGTCTATCCGTACAGACATCAACGGACGCAAGATATCCAGCCGTCAGGAGAACCGCAGATGCCTGCTCCTTCAGGAGACCCTGTGCATGAAGTACGGCTTCGTTGTGGGATGCGTTACGGACAGGGAGCTGGACAGGGGGCTTGAAAATGTAGTGCGGTTTACTCCTGGAAGAGGGGATACGGCAGTTCAGATAGACTCCATCGTGCGCTTCTGCTGCACATACAGATTCACCTCATACGGCCAGTTCCGCTTTCTTTTGAGCACTTACGGTGTCTCTGTGAAGGAGATGTCATCCGTTCCGATGAAGCTGGCCTTCAGAGGTCTTGATGCTTCCGGGAAGCCGTGCACCATCGCCATATCGAAGAACGATCTCTCGTTTGACCCGGTCAAGATGTTTGAAAGCAGGGCGAGGGAGTGCATGAAGACTCGTAGCTATCACGGTACGGCTGACCTCTCACTGCTGTGCTCGCAGTGCCTGAAGGAATCAGTCAGTCAGAAGCATTTCAGGGCTATGATGGCAGCCGAGAATGTCGATGTGAAGATGATGCGTAACGATGACGGACAGATCTCCCGTGTAATGTTCGTCGATCATGAGACCAG
>JAGAIM010000090.1 GCA_017626555.1 Bacteroidales bacterium | reverse complement strand
TTCACGTCCTTGTTTCTGATGACGTTGAAGTCCGTGCAGTTGTCCTCTCCGAGGTAGAAGCGGTACTTGACATTGTCCGATGACACGTCAACCCCTTCGTACTTCCCGCTGAACGATGCCGTCATCTCCAGATATGTGCAGAGGGCAGACTTGTCTGCAATCTCTTCCGGCACCTTCGATGATGCCTCCTTGTTGTTCGGGAGGAGGACTCCCTGGCAGTTCTCCAGGGCGTAGAAGGTGACGGTGTTTCCGGAATTCAGGGTGGTGATGTCTGAGGATGTTGCATAATCTCCGTCACCGACCTCGGAAGCGGATGCAGCCTTGCTCCTACTGATGAACGGAGTCACTCTCAGGGCTCCCTGCTTGAGCTGCACCGCAGTCACGCTGAGCCCGTCAAGGGCAGACTTGTCGATGCTGAAGCGGATCCTTGATACGAGCCTCTCCAGAGTTACGCTAGCCTTCGGCGCACTTCCGCTTACGGTGAAGTCCTTCTGAGCCCAGCTCATCGGAAGACCGCCGGCCATATCAGAGATGGCCTTGATGGAGTAGTCCATCGCAATGAGTTCGTCTTCGCTGATCGGCCCTTCTACCTCGCCCATGTTTGACAGGGCGTATAGGTTGTACTTACGTCCGTTCATCAAACTGAGAGAGACGCTCTGAGGAGACTTCTCATAGACCGACGCCTCCAGCATCCCGTCGTAGTAGGCGTAGATGTTGATGTCCGCGACCTTTGTGTCAGAAACAGAGATACTGCTTCTGGTCTTGTTCGTGTCCGTCGTGCTGATGATGAACTCCACGGGAACCGCCTTGGTGACGGCGGTGGTGTCTTCGCCCTTCCCGTTAAAGTTCGGGCAGTCGCTCAGGTCCTCGTAGATGCACGAGCACATGAGCAGCCCAGCCGAGATTATTGAAATGATTCTTCTCATGATATTGTGTTTTAGATGGTTGTCTTGAAGAGAAAGGGCCGTCGGACCTCTCGGCCGGACAGCCCCGCGCTAACTAAATGATGAAACGATTCCCTATGAAATGTCAGATTCTTATATGGTATATCCGTCGAAGATGACGCTAACGTTTGATTCAAGATCCTCGATCACTATCGTCCTTACTCCGCTGTTCTGGTTCACTTCCTGTGAGAAGGTCGCCGTACCCTCGAATGTAACCGGATTGACACTCGCTTCCTTGGAGGCATATGGCACGGCAGTGATGGTCACGTTGCCATTGTCATCGATCACGGTCCCGATCGAAATGCCTTCCTGGTTTCCTGTAAGAGTCACCCTGTAATCAGCAGGCGCGATGGCCGAACCGTAGCCATATACCGGCCAGTTGGTGACCTTGACCGATGTCAGGGATAGTTTTCCTTTATCCACTGACAGGTCAAGATTGGTGATCTTTCCCTGCTCGATCATAAAGTTCGGGATAGTCTTCGTGTAGTACACATCGTCTATCGTCATATTGATTATGAGGTCTCCCGGTTCACCGGTCGGGACTAGCATTATGTACTGCTCGTTCGTTCCATCCGAGAGATTGAACGACGTGGTAGGGTATATGATACCACCTGTACTAACTTTGGTAAATTTTCCCTGAGTCACATCAAAGTAACCCTGATAGCCACCGCAATAGCCACCTATTCCTATGCTTCTGATTGCGCCGGCACCTTCATAGGAACCTCTTCGTGTAGTTAGTTTTATGGCCGCCAGTGCGTGCTTCAGGGTTATGTCAACATGTCTGTTGTCCCTATTCAGTCCCGTGTATGGACCGGCGTACATGAAGTCATCCTGAGTATAGTTGTCGGCCTTGACATAGACATTCCGGATGTCGCCATTGGAATATATCGAATACGGATAGTAGGCATACAGGATACCTTCACTCTCACCAAGCAGGACCTGAGTAGATGGTTTCCATATCTGGGTTCCGGGACCATTATCTGCCTTATAGTAGAGATGACCATAATTCTTGCCCATATAGTTCGATCCGTCGGGGTTGAATATTCCTATGCACAGTTCCGATCCGTCAGGCAGCACGCTGTCGGTAATCATTGCCCTGGTGAGCTCCTGGGTGTTCACGCTTATGGTAAGTTCGGCTTCATTCGCGATCGTGTCGGTATGAATCTCGTCGGTCGGAGAGCATGCCGCAGCTGTGGCGATGACCGCTGCAAGCATTGGTCTTATGTATCTGTTCATACTCTTAATCTGATTATTCACCTTCTGCAAGTGCGACAAGTCCCCACCGTGCAGTCGACCATCCGAGATATCCTATCTCGTTGATCATCCATTGACTTCTATAGTCAATCAAGGCTTCTTCAGGAACTTTAAGAATACCATTATACTGGACTATCTGGAATGGTGTAGAGCCAAGGGCAGGGGGAGTTATAGCTCGTGAGATGATCTGCTTCGGCCGTGAGAACGCAAAGGCACAGTCTTGAATCTCGGTCACGCCTGCGTGCAGGTCAACGTACTCGATCATCGAGTCATAGAATGCATATTGTCCTATTATCGGCACGCTTTCATGAATGACCGTGCTTTGCGTTCCTCCGGCTATGAGGGTATTTGTTGCAGTCTCGATGAGGGAATTGTTCCTGACGTCAAATACCGGGTTGGCCTTGTTCATGACAAACCTTTCGATCATGGGACTTACCGCTCCTTTGAGTGCTATGGTCTCCAATGTCGATGGGATACGTATCGTATGCATATACGGCGAATTGAAGTAAAAGGCGTATTCTCCACCGATTTCAGTCACTCCTTCCGGGATAAAGAACTCTCCTTCGTTGCAGCTCCCGTCTGCCTGAACCACTCTCTTGAGGGCTGTGCAGTACATGAATGCCCTCTGGTCTATCTTGGTAAGGTTTGCCGGCAGTCGGACCTCTTCCAGATATTTGCAGTTGGCAAAGGTAGCATACTCGATGGTTGTCATCTCATCGGGAATCTCAAAGGTCTTTATAGCCGATCCGGAGAATGCTCTTTCCTCTATATGGGTGTAGTTCGGCGGCAGGTCGATGTCTTCCAGAATCTTGCAATCCTGGAAAGTGCTTGTCGGGATGCTCTTCATGTCGGAGGGAAGCTTCGCATATGTCAGTGAGCGGCATCCGTCGAATACACCGTAACTCATCCTGCACCCGTCAGGAACTACGCACGATATGAGTCCGGTTCTTTCGAAACACTGATAACCAATAGTCTTCAATGTCGATGGAAGAGATACTTCCATAAGAGTGGATGTCCCGAGGAATGCCCAAGGGCTGAGACTTTCTACTCCTTCAGGAATGATGGCATACTTAAGCCCGGTGATATAGCTGAATGCAGAACTCGGAACAGTACCGTAGCTCTGTAGTGCAATCCGCATCACATGCTCTCCTGCTGTATCGAAGGTGTGCATGTTGTCTATATCTATCTCGACTCCATCCATCTTGATCCTTTCAGGTCTGGTATATGTGCCGCAAATCTTCTGTTCGACTCCTACCTGAGTGTCCATGATGTCGAATCCGATGGTCAGCCACAACCAGAATCCGTTGAAGTTGATGGTGACATCGGAGCTGATGTCGCTGAGCGTGATTGTCATCAGTCCGGTCTCTTCGTCCACTGCCTGTACCAGAGTAGCGTCACCCTCGGATGTCACAGGTTTCACCTCTGAGTCCTGCGTCAGGTATGGAGCAATGATGATGCTAACGTTACCTTCTTCATCCACACTGGAGTCGAAGGTAAGTCCGTCTGTGACTCCACCTAATGTCACGGTGTGTTCTCCTATCTCAATGCGGTTGCTCACCTTGTCGTGCACCCACTCCGTGATATCCGTGTTTGTGACATATGCTGACCCATCATCAATGGTGATGGTTATGCTGCCTATCTGTCCGCCGGACAGGTTAAGTTCTCTTGGAGAGAACAGAGTGACGGTTCTGCCGTCAATGCACAGCTCTATTTCTATTGTTGACTTCGTTCCGCTTGGGACGGCAAGTATATCAATCTTATTGGATTCGGATGAGGCAGTGATGGGATCCATCTCTGGGGCAATAGGCTCTCCGACTCCTTCGATGGACGACAGCGTGCCGTCCATGGCATTGAGTATGGCTGCCTCTGCAAGTATGTCTCCCTTGACCGATGCGGAAGTGATGACTCCCTCTCCCTTGTATGTGCCCCTGATGATGGAGAGCCTCACGGCGCATAGGGCATGATTGAGTGTCATGCTAGCCGTCGGCGTGCTCTTCTTGACGGAGTTGATCTTCTTGGCATACATATAATCGACCTGATGGTCCGATGTCGCCTTTACTGGTATCTCCTTGAGGGAGGTCACATCTTCTGAATAAGGGTAGTATGCAAATGCGTTTCCGGAGGTGGTGGAGAGAAGGATAGGTTCGCCCACAGGGTTCCATACCTGTGCCCCGTCCTTAGTGATAGCCTCGTAGGGGATGTTCAGATATGACTCCCCGTCGTATGTGTCCATGTCCGGTTCGACAACAGCAATGCCGAGACAGGCCCCGTCCGGCATGGTCGTTCCGTATATCAGCCCCTTGGTCTGAGTTGCAGGACTTGCCTGTACATTGAGTTCTAGAGGAACCTTGTCCTCTCTCGATGGTACATCAGGCTCCGGCAGACGGTTGTCGCAAGATGCCAGAAAGGCACAGATAGCAACTGTGCTGAGTGCGAGTCTGTAGAAGTGTGTATTCATGATATCTGTCATTAGGTGTTGTTATTCGTCCATGTAAACAAGAGTCCATCCGTATGAGCCCAGGTTGATTCCCGAACTGACCCAGTATGAGTAGTTGGATCCTGTCTTGGCGGCAGCAGGCACTGCCAGTACTCCTCCTTTGGCTACTCCCAGGAAGTTATATCTGTAGTTGCCTCCCAGGTTCGGAGTGATGACCGGCCATGACACGATGTGCCGCAGATTGCTGCAGTCGCTGAAGCAGTAGTTCCCGACGTATGTGACTCCAGCGGGAATGATGATGGAGGCCAGTGAGGCGCATCCGTCGAAAGCGAAGTCGCCCAGCTTGGTCACTCCGTCAGGGATATCGATGACCGTGAGGGATTCGCAGCCTCTGAACATGCTGTCGTATATCTCCGTGAGGTTGTCCGGGAGTATGACGCTTTCTAGCTCCAGACAGTCATAGAGAACTCCGCTTCCGTAGGATGTGACTGTGGCAGGCAGTTCGAAATGCCTTATCGATGTCTTGGAAAAAGCATATCCTCCGATGCCGGTGACTGTGTTCGATACCCGCACTCCGCAGAGGGCCGGGCATTTCTCGAAGATGCTTCCCGGCACTGTCTTGTCGGTGAACGAGTACTTGAGCGTCTTTGTCCCTGATGTGCTGAATGTATTGGTGAATGCGACCGGGATGTCCTCGTCTCCTTCGCGGATCCTAAGGATCTTTGAGAAGTTGGACTGGTAGTAGTAATTGTATATCATCTGCGTCGCTTCTCCTGCAGTCACCTCCCATTCGGTAACAAGGTCGTATGTATATGTTCCTGCGAAAGTGACCGTCACGTCGGATTCGATATCGGAGATGGTGATTGTCCTCACTCCTGTCTCGATATCCGATACCTGCGAGAGGGTAGCGGCTCCTGTGAATGTCACCGGCTCCACCTCTTCGAAGATGTCCTTGGTCTTCGGCACGGCCACGATGGTCACATTGCCGTTGCTTACGCTGTTGTAGAGGGCGATGTCATCAATCTCTCCTGTGAGCGTGACCTTGTCTGTCACCTTGACTTCGGCGCTCTTCGAGTCCCCGTAAGTCCATTCGCTCACCGTGATGTCAGAGAGGGACAGCTCGCCGTCGTTCACCGTCAGGTAGAACTGGGTGATCTCTCCCTGATTGAGCGCGATGTCATTGAACTCCAGTGTGAATTCCTCTCCATCTATGGTTATCACGATCTTTCCCTTCGTGTCTCCTGTCGGGATGACCAGTATCTCCGTCTCCTGAGGAGTGGAGGAGAGTGTCCTTGCTGTAAAAGGAGGCTCTATGCTTACGCCTTTTCCGGTGAGGTCGAAGAGTGAACCGTCAGTGGCATCAAGGTTAGCTACTGTGGCTATGCAGTCTCCTCCGAAG
>JAGAIM010000089.1 GCA_017626555.1 Bacteroidales bacterium | reverse complement strand
GATGACCGGGCATTATTCCTTCTTCAGCGCCTCGGCAGGGTTGGTGCAGGCTGCGCGGAGGGTCTGCCAGAGGACAGAGGCGAGGGAGATGACCAGAGCAAGCAGCACTGCGACGGCGAAAGGCCATACGGTCAGGTCTATCCTGTAGGCGAACTCCTCGAGATAACGTCCGCAGAATATCCATGCGAGCGGAACAGCAATAATACTTCCTATCAGTGTCAGGATCATATATTCAGTAATATTGCGACGGGCCTCTCCAGACATCGTACTTCCGAAAACCTTTCGAATTGCAATTCCTTTTTCCCTCTCTGCAGCAAAGTATGTACTCATGGCCACCAGGCCGAGAATGGACAGTAGCACTGCAAGGATTGTGAATATCTTAATCAATTTGACTGTCTGATTGTCTTCGTTCAGTTCCTTCACCATCATATCTTCCACATATCCGAATGTCCATGGCTCAAGATATACTCCGTTATATTCATCTGAGAACTTTCTGTATATCCTGTCTAATGCCTCTTGGGCCTCATCGTGATTTTCATCGGTCTCTATCAGAATAGTATTGTTGTAGCATCCGAAATCATCAGCAGGAAGTACAATTACTGCCACCCTGGACTGTTCCATAGTCTCATTCATCGCATTATCACCTGCGATATTACCCAATATTCCGCCAAGATTATCGATTCGCGTGCTGTTAAATTGTCCGTTCCAGGATTTGGCTGTTTTCTCTGCCTCTTCTTTCGTTTCGAAACAGTTAAAGAAGTTTTCTGTGAACCATATCGAATGTGCCAATGGAGCACCATAATCCTCCTTTATCTCAAAGTTCCACATATTGAAAGCCTCGGTGTCACAGATCATCAGGTTTACTTTAATCATATCAGTACTGTTCTCTTTCATTATTGCAGTACTGAAGTTCATTCCTGTTGGATAACCTCTTGACAAAGCAACCTTTCTGACAAATGGCAGCTGCCTGATCTCATTCATCATAGGTATGACTTCACCGGACTCTTCTGTATCTGTGGATATCACGAACTTATTTTTAATGTCTGCTCCCAAAGGCATATTGACCATATGGTTCATCTGTCTGTCAAGGATTATCGCAGAAGCAATAAGTGTGATTGCAAGAATATTCTGCAGCAGGATGAAGATTCTGTTAAGCGTTGCCCTGCTCTTTCTCCGGTATGTCCCGTTCACAATGCTTATCGGTTTGATTGATGATATGTTAAGGGCTGGGATAAGACCGCAGATGATACCGATTATCAGAATGAACAGGATATATACGGTTATGCTTCCTACAGTAAATGGGATAGGAATTGCCTGTCCGTCCAGGATTTGTCCGATGTATGGAGAAAGCCCAACAGCAATGCCCACAGCCATAAACGAACATACAGAAGTGAAAGCAGCCGATTCCAATATATATTTTACTGCAATATGTACTTTTTCAGCTCCAACTAGACTCCGTGTAGCCATCTCTTTAGCTCTCTTATTTGTCAGAGCCAGATTCAGGTTGATATAATTTATCACGGCAGAAACCAAGAGAAGCAGAGACACTATGAGCAGAATGATGATCTGACTTCTGTCACCCATATTAAGATATGGGTCTATATAATCACCGGAAAAGTATAATCTGTCAAATCTCTCTATCCCTATGCGATTTGCAAACTGATCGATTCTGTCTGCTGGCATCTTGTCTCCCCATAAGTACTTGAATACAGTCTGAATCTTTCCTTGAAGTTCCGATTCGTTTATGGATTCAGTAACCTGAATAAATGCTGTTGCTGAAAGTGTGAAAACAGGATTCTTCTGAACACTCTCATTTATCGGACTTTCGCCTTTGCAGATAAAATCCATGTATTTCCAGTAATGGTAATTGAAGTCCTTGATGACACCTCTGACGGTATATGCTTCAGAAGTATAATCCAAAGGTAAAATCTGCATTCCGACTGCGAGTTCCGGCTTTCCTGCCAATAGTGTGGCAAATGTTTCACTGATGACAATATCCGTGTATGAGTTCAGGCAATCAGCGTCTCCTACCAGGAAATCATAATCAAAGATGTCAAAGAAATCACCCCTTACCGCAAGACCTCTTGTTACAAACCTATCCTCTCCGGATTCCATTACCACATCGTCATGCGAGTTGATCAATGTAATTTTCTCTAATTCCGGAATCTGTTCCTTTAATGGCTCATAGATTCCGTAAGGCATACTCTGGGTCGGAATGTAAATCCTTTCATATTCAGGATTCTCGTGCGATACGCTGTATTCCTGCCATACGTATGAGCCGATGATCAGCACGAATGCCAGTGCGATGCTCAACCCTACCGCCATGATGACTGTGTAGAGCTTGTTTCTCGATAGGAATCTCAGGTAACTTTTCATGGTCTATTCTGTTTTGAG
>JAGAIM010000088.1 GCA_017626555.1 Bacteroidales bacterium | reverse complement strand
GATGACCGGGCATTATTCCTTCTTCAGCGCCTCGGCAGGGTTGGTGCAGGCTGCGCGGAGGGTCTGCCAGAGGACAGAGGCGAGGGAGATGACCAGAGCAAGCAGCACTGCGACGGCGAAAGGCCATACGGTCAGGTCTATTCTGTAGGCGAACTCTTCGAGATAACGTCCGCAGAATATCCATGCGACAGGGACTGCAACTGCGCTTCCGATGAGGGTGATTATCATATATTCCGATATGTTCCTGCGTGTTTCGCTCGCCATCGTTCCGCCGAAAACCTTGCGTACGGCGATACCTTTCTCTCTTTCCGAAGTGAAGTAGGTACTCATGGCAATGAGGCCGAGGACTGACAGCAGCACTGCAAGGATTGCAAAAATCTTGAGCAATGTGATGGTGGAATTGTTTTCTTCTAGTTTGTCAACTATCATATCCTCGATATATCCGAATGTCCAAGGTTCGACATATACGCCGTTATATTCCTCGGAAAACTTCCTGTATATTCTGTCGAACTCTTCCTGCACCTTCTCGCTCCGGCCGTCGGTTTCGATGATGATGTCATTGTTATAGCGGCCGAATTCTTCAATAGGAAGTACGATTACAGCCACTTTCGACTGCGTTATGCTCTCATTCATGGCGTTGTCTCCTGCAATATTGCCCAGGACGCCGCCCAGATTGTCGATTCTCGTGTAATTGAAGTCTCCGTCCCATGACTTGGCCTGCTTTTCAGCGGCATTCCTGTCCTCGAAATGGTTGTAAAGGTTTTCTGTGAACCAGACGGAGTGGGCGAGTGGAGTTCCGAAGTCTTCCTTGATCTCAAATCCCCACATCCGGAATGCCTCGGTGTCGCATATCAGCAGAGATACAAGAGTCATGTCCGTTTCCTCGTCCATCAGAGCCGTACTGAAGCCGATGTCTGTCGGAAATCCTCTTGACAGAGCCACATTCTTCACGAAAGGCAGGCTGGCGATTTCATTCATCATCGGAATCGTCTCTTCAGCCTGTTCGGCACCGGTGGATATGGCGAACTTGTTCTCGATGTCCGCTCCTAAAGGCATGTCGATCATGTGGCGCATCTGCTTTTCCAGAACTATCGCTGAAGCAATCAGTGTGATTGCAAGGATGGTCTGAAGAAGAATGAACAATCGGTTCAGACCGGTTCTGGTCTTTCGCCTGTATGTCCCGTTTACTATGCTGATCGGCCTGATGGATGAAATGTTCATCGCCGGAATCAGACCGCAGATGCCTCCGATGACTACTATGAAGAGAATATATATGAAAATCCGTCCCGGTGTGAACGATATGAGTATGTCCTGTCCGTCAATCAGCCTGCCGATGTACGGAGCCAGTGCGACCGCGATACCCGTGGCGATGACCGCGCAGATGACGGTAAATGATATCGACTCGAGTATGTATTTGACGGCAATATCGGTCTTGTCGGCTCCGACAAGGCTTCTTGTCGCCATTTCCTTGGCCCTCCTGTTGGTCAGGGCCAGATTAAGATTAGCGTAATTGATCACGGCAGAGACAAGCAGCAGCAGGGCTGCGATTGTGAGAATGATGATCTGCCTTTTGTCACCCATGCAGATATAAGAGTCAAGATATTCTCCGGAGAAATACAGAACGTCGAATCTTTCGATCCCAATGCCATCCGCAAACTGGTCCACTCTTTCGGCAGGGAGCTTGTCACCCCATAACTGCTTGAATATGGTCCGGATCTTCGCACCCAGATCCTCTTTGTCGGTACCTTCGGCCACCTGCAGGAATGCCACTCCGGAAAGAGTGAATATCGGATTCTTCTGAGGACCGTCATTCATGGGACTCTCACCTTTGCAGATGAAGTCCATATACTTCCAGTATCTGTTTCTGAAATCCTTGATGACACCGGTGACTGTGTATGCTTCGCAATCATACCCGACAGGCTGAATCTTCATTCCTATCGCATCTTCCGGCCTGCCGGCTATCTTTGCTGCGTATGATTCGCTGACAATGATGTCTGTGTATGAAGCAAGACAGTCGCCGTTGCCTATGAGGAAATCATAATCGAAGATGTCGAAGAAGTCACCCCTGACAGCGAGTCCTCTGGTCACGAATCTTTCATCACCTGATTCCATCACCATGTCCTCAATAGTATTGATGAAGGCTATTTCCTCGATTTCGGGAATCTGTTCCCTCATCGGCTCATAGATTCCATACGGCATGTTCTGGTATGGGATATATATCCTGTCGTAATCCGGATTCTCGTGCGATATGCTGTATTCCTGCCATACGTATGAGCCGATGATCAGCACGAATGCCAGTGCGATGCTCAACCCTACCGCCATGATGACTGTGTAGAGCTTGTTTCTCGATAGGAATCTCAGGTAACTTTTCATGGTCTATTCTGTTTTGAG
>JAGAIM010000087.1 GCA_017626555.1 Bacteroidales bacterium | reverse complement strand
GCCTGAGCAGGAGAAGTCAGACGCAACCGTGAAGAACCTTCTCAAGTACAAGCATCTTGTATTCGGTGTCATCGCCATCTTCCTTTATGTGGGAGTGGAGGTAGGTATCCCGGGTACTCTCAACTTCTATCTCACCGACACACTCGGCACAGCCAATGCAGCGACTACAGCAGGCTTTGTTGCAGGAACATACTGGTTCCTTATGCTCTGCGGCCGTTTCATTTCAAGTTTCATCAGCGGCAAGGTGTCTAGCCGTACCCAACTTACCGTTACTTGCGCAGTAGGAATCGTTCTTGTGATCGCAGCGATGTTCTCTACCGAGGTTCAGGCTTCTATGCCAGTGTTCACAGGTTCCGGTTTCGGAATGGCACAGGTTCCGCTCACAGCGGTGCTTCTTGTACTCTGCGGTCTCTGCACCTCAGTTATGTGGGGAACAATCTTCAACCTTTCAGTAGAGGGTCTGGGCAAATATTCAGCACTTGCATCCGGTCTCTTTATGACAATGGTTGTGGGCGGTGGTGTGCTTCCTCTCCTTCAGGGTGCTATCGCTGACGCAGTCGGCTATGTACAGAGTTACTGGGTTATCGTAGCTGCACTTGCTTATATGCTCTGGTATGCAGTTCTCGGCTCCAAGGTAAAGAAAGCATAATGACAATAACCATCAAAACTAATCAATATAATGGATTCAACATACGTAGTCGGTATCGACGTTGGAGGACAGACCTCCAAACTTGGCGTCGTTGACGCAAGAGGAACAGTCCTCGCTCAGACAGTTATCCGCACGGATACATATTCGGAAGTGGAGCCTTATATCGCAGAACTTGCTGAGGCCGTAAGAAAGGTCATCAAAGAGTCCGGTACAGAGGGTAAGGTGCGTGGTATCGGAGTGGGTGCTCCTAACGGTAACTATTATACCGGTACCATTGAAAATGCGCCTAATCTCCTTTGGGGACGCAAGAAAGTGGAGTTTGCAAAACTTCTTTCCGAGGCAATGGACGGCCTTCCTGTGGCACTTACCAATGATGCAAATGCTGCAGCCGTAGGTGAAATGACTTACGGTGCTGCAAGAGGAATGAAGAACTTCATTATGATTACTCTCGGAACAGGTGTTGGTTCGGGTATCGTCATCAATGGTGAGGTTGTTTACGGTCACGATGGTTTCGCCGGTGAACTCGGACATACCTCAGCCGTACGCAACAACGGACGTACCTGCGGATGTGGTAAGACCGGTTGTCTTGAGACATACGCTTCTGCAACTGGTGTGGCGCGCACAGCACGTGAGTGGCTCGAACTTTCCGATGAGCCTTCTGTCCTCAGAAGCCTTGACAGCATTGCTTCAAAGGATGTATATGAGGCAGCGAAGGACGGAGACAAACTTGCCCTGAAAATATTCGATTTCACCGGTAAGATCCTCGGACGCTCATTCGCTGACTTCATCGCATTCAGTTCACCTGAAGCAATCGTTCTTTTCGGCGGACTTGCACGTGCGAAAGAGTTCCTCAACGATCCTATCGAAGAGGCTATGAATGCAAACGTTCTTCCTTTGTGGAGAAACAAGGTAAAAGTGGTTTACTCTCAACTTAAGGAGTCAGATGCAGCCATCCTCGGCGCTTCCGCTCTCGCTTGGGAACTTTAATCCTGTTTACGATATATGAATAAAGGCCGGCTGATGCTGGCCTTTATTTGTTTCTGTCACGAATCTTAGAATCTCATTATGCGCATTTCCGGTGCGACTCTGAATTTTGTGGCGCGGATGAACAGCAGCCATTGGGCTAGGAAATATGGCACCAGAACGAGGTAGTGTCTGCCGGGAACCGGTTCCACGAATTTGTTCCAGGCCAGAATAAAGTCGGAGAAGACAAAAAGTACGGCACCGAGAGCGAAGATGCTGCTGCGCTGGAGGAGAGCCGTGACCATCATTGTCGCTATCAGGACGGCATATATGCATACACCGATGCGGATCACTCCCTCAGGAGCCCCTGGTGCTATCCTCGTGAATGCTACGGCGAGGAGTGCGATGGCGCAGAACAGGACAATGGCAAGGTAGCCCTTTGCTCTGTTTGTGAGTCTGCGGTCAGGCTCTACTTTTCTGAAATATCTTCCGATGAAATATACGATGAAGAATATGTGCCCGATCGCGAAGAATCCCATCTGAAGGATGAAATTGTTGCAGGACCCGAAATAGTCTCCTAAAGCCGAAAACAGGAATGCAAGAGTCATCTGCCAGGGACATAGCCAAAGTGATGCAACTGTGAGGATTCCTACAGGGATGGTGATCTTGTGAGCAAGTTCCACAGGTAGGAAAAAGAACAGGGATGCGCACAGAAAAAGGCCTGTCGCAGTCAGTGCGGCCGGCCTTATATTCTTTTCTTGTAATCTGAAAATTGCCATATCAGTGTGAATTTCCGCTAATATAGCAATTTCCGTTCTTTAATCCAATCAAAGTCCTGATGGTATGACGCAAGTCTTGTAGGTATATGTCTCAGTACCTGTCTTTGTCTCCGTCATTATCAGGTTCCCCTCATTCAGGCTGACTTCGTATGCTGAACCCCATTCCTTTCCATCTGAATACTTGCCCGTGAGAGTGGTTTCGGTAAGAGCCCAGGTACCGCTATACTTTCTGTGGCGGCCTTCACCCAGTTTCTGCCAGAGTTCGAAGGTATTGTCTGCCTTCAGATCCATATAGACTTCAATAGTCTGGTCACCGATCTGTATAGATTTGGTCTCCAGTCCGATAAGTTCCCATTGTCCTGTGATATCGAGTGCAACCGGACCTTTGTTGTTTTCGCAGCCGGTGAGAAGAAGTGCGGCTAAAGCGGCTATTATTATTCTTGCTTTCATCTTCATTTAGTTTACAGCCAGCCTCCGTTGCTGGATTTGAATGATCTTGATATAATGCTGATTTCCTGGGTCATCTCCATTCCTCCCACATTATCTGCTCCTCCTACAATCTCTCCACCGCCCACTGCTCTGACCTTGATCTTACCCGCGCCCATTTTGGTCGGGTGGATGTAGAGTCGGCCGTACTGCATATACGGATCCTCTGCAAGTCCCAGCGCCGCCTTGTCTTCATCGGATACTTCCACTGAAAGATAGGTGAGGTTGACAGATGATGTGCCGAAATAATCTGATACATCGATCCACTGGTTTCTTCCGGTCTCTGCAATAAGGCAAGGCACACCCTCGATCTTCATCATAAATATCCAGGTGTCGATCGAGCCTGTTCCCATCTTCTTCATAAACTTGCCGAGGTTAAGATCAGGCTTTATCTTATTGTAATAACTCTTGCTTCCGTTAAGTCTGCTGTCGAAATCGTTAGCAGAGGAGATCAGCATATTCTTGAACTCTTGAAGCGTATATTTCTTTCCGAGTTTCTTCGCGTAAGCAAGACCCAGAGCGGCAATGCCGGAAACGTGAGGGCAGGCCATAGAAGTTCCCTGCATATATCCATATCCACTTGGCTCGATCTTAAGCGGCAATGTCGAAAGAATCATTCCCTTGTAACTTGTCCAAGGCGGAAGATAAGCCTCTCCTCCCGGTGCCACCACGTTGCAGCCAGGGCCGTAGTTGGTGTAGTGTGTAGGAAGATAGTCCGGTCCGAAAGCAGATACACTGACGATGTCGTTGAGAGCGCCAGGATATGAGGCGTATGGTGCCGCTTCGTTACCTGTAGCGAAAATCACGATTCCTCCATCAACGATGTCATTGTTCTTCGTCGCTTCAAAATATCTGATGGCATCCACTTCCGCTGCATTTTTCTTGGTATAACTTGCATCACCTTGGAAACCCGAACCAGGCTGTCCGAATGAGCAGGAAATGATGGATGCGCCGTTATCTGCCGCATATTTGATCGCTTTGGAAATCATAGTCTGGAGTCCGCCGCCGTTGCCCGAGAAAATCTGACAGGTCATAATCTTCGTGCCGTCATTTTTTCCGGAACCTCCGGCTACTCCTGACACACCGATTCCATTGTTGTTCACTGCGCTTATTACGCCTGCACAGTGCGTTCCGTGTCCTGTGTCATAGTCGGTTCCGTCGAAATTGATCTCAGCAGTGCCGTCAACGAAATTATATCCGTAGATGTCATCGACATATCCGTTGCCGTCATCATCCTTTCCGGCTGCGCCGCTTCTCTCCGCTTCATTTACCCACATATTCGGAGCAAGATCCGGATGGCTGTATGCAACACCCTCGTCCACCACAGCAACGATGATGGAAGGATCTCCTGCAGTGAGTGTATTCCAGGTGTCCTTGACATTGATATCTCCTCCTTCGTATGCAGAAGTAGCCACCGACTTGTCGCCGAGGTTATAATAGTTCCACTGGTCGATAAGCAGCGGGTCGTTGAACCCCAGTTCGCTCATAGATGCCCTTGTAGCCGCTTCCTGCCCCTCGTATGGATATGAAACTCTGTCACAAGCAGGCTCCATATAGATGTCGTACTCGACTGTGCTTATCCTTTTGTCCGAAGCCAGTTCCAGTGCCACGGCCTCAATGTCACGTCCTTCTTCTATAGTGACTGAATACCATCTGTCGAGACCGAACCTCTTCTCCAGTTCTTCTTTGCCCGGCACGGAAGGAAACACTTTCTCAAATGATTTCACTCCTGCTTCAGCAAGCATCTGTATCTGTGTTTCAGACGGCTCTGATGAAAATTTCACGAGCAGGCTTGTTGCGGATGCCCCGGATCTGGTGTGGACGATCTTGGATCTGGCATCTATCGCATTGAGACTTTCTTCATTCAAGGTCTCCTGGCACGAAGCGAGAGCCAGTCCTGCCACCATAAGACCAAGGAAGGATAATTTCTTAATCATAGTTTCATAATTATTATTAAACGTAGAAGTCTAGGAGAGATCCCTCTCTCCTAGACTTAAAAATATTTACTGCAGATTTTCAATATTATCTGTACAATGCAGGTTTTGCATCATTGATCTTTTTGTAATCTGTGTTGTAGTTTTTGAAAACAGGCTCAGCCTCTACAGCAGTGAACTCAATAACTGGAGCGCTCCATTCACCCTTGATTCCAGCCATCTTACCGACAGACTTAGGAGTCTGCTTGGTAGCAAGAACTTTATCAATAGTAGAATGAATGTGTCCGCGCTCGGTTTCTACGTAATTTGCATCCGATGCGAGAGTGAACTGAATATTGTCAAGATCAGCCCTGCTAATCGCTGAAGCAGCAGCCTTTTCAGGAACCAGTCCGTTATCGTCAACTGCAGGATCGATCAAAAGTGCATCTCCGTATGCTGCACCTACACCTGCAAATGATGAGTAGGCTTCATCACTGAACATTCCAAGATAGAAAGTAGGAAGAATCTGACCGTCCGTACCGTCAACAAAGGCGATATAACCCTCTTTAACAAATGCACCAATCATAGTGTAGTTGTAGAAATTGAGTGAACCTGCAGGGGTTGCATACATAGTTGCAGGATAGTAACCTGTTTCTGCTTGATCAAATCCCCAAGCTATAGAGTATAATACTCCATCGTAGAACTCGAACGGCATAGTGTCATCAAATCCCCAATATTCAGCATCGCTACTATAGAGACCCTTCACGTCAACATACTCTGTAGGCAGACCATATCCGTTAGGATCCTCTTCTGCAGGAATATCAGGCTTTTCTGAATCTGATATAGTTACGGTGCCCTGATAATTTCTGAGGGTTTGAGGAACTTTGAGACCTAGGTTCTTTGAATAATAGTTGTATTCTCCGAAGTATCCCTCAGATGTCATTGGGAGAAGTTCGTCAGCAATATCATTCATAGTATAGGTCTGGTAAACAGGAAGTGGATCACCTGCTGTGGTGATTGGGTCTGAAAGGATCATTTTCTCTTCGTAGCCGTTTGCTGCATAAACGATGAGATAATATTCTGTTCCAGGTGTAAGACCTTCGAATACATCAACATATACTCCATTGTTTACTTCATCGAGAATCTCAGCAGGAGCCGACTGACTTGCCAATACAGATCCGATGCATCCCTGCTGATCTGCCATTAGGCTTGCTGTTGTGAAAAGACCGATTTTGAGATCCTTGATATCGCTTCCATAAATATAGAACTCAACTGCAGTTTCCGGACTCTTACCAAGCGGAACATACTTGTCAGCAGAGCCAAGTCCGGCACTGATAACAACAGGTACCTCATCTCCTGCAGCAACATACTCTATAACGAGAGATGCGGAATTTTGAGCGGTATTATCTTTGTCATATCCAACAGCAACAATTGTGTATTCGCCTGTCTTCTCAAATGAAAGGTTGACAACCGCTGCAGGTACATTGCCTTCACCATCTGCTGCAGGCTTACTTACAGTTGCGGCTGTTGTGCTGGCTGCAACTTCTGTGACTTTCTCAGCAAGTTCTTCCTTGCTAAGTTGACCAGCGTAAGCAGCATATTTGATAGTTTCAATATCTGCTCCGAATGTGAACTCGAGCGGCATCACTCCGTTTTCTGTTATTTGTGACGACATTTCAATGGTGTAGTCAACGAGGACTGCGCCAGGAAGGATAACTCGGAACATACCTGAACCGTTGCCAAGATAGAAACCGAAGTCGTTATATTCGCTCATACCGAAAAGAAGGCCGTCGTTAGGGAAAGTTATCACGCCATTGATGAGGGTTCCGTAAAGAGCCGCTGACGGATCCACATTGAATCCTCCTTCAGGAGCGTATGAACCAGCAGCACACTCACCATATCCGAGGTTACATCCAAGGTACTGGAACGGAAGAATTACTCTCTGCGGATTTGTTGCATCAATGATCATATACGTATCTGTAACAGTCCCATTCGGGTCAAACAGAGGAGATACGCCAGGCTGATAGACATTCTTGAGGTAGTAATATCCGGGGTTTGTTTCCTTAGTATATACTTCTACCTCCCATTCCGGATTAGGATCACCATTGAAAGAGAAGAGTGCAGTAAGGAGGTCTTCCCTGTAAAGAGCAGTACCCATAAGGTCATACCTTTCGATAATTACAGAATATGTAAGGAATGTCGGATTTGCTCCATATTTCAATGCATACTGAGGGTCATTGATCTCAAGTTTCAAAGTGTATTCTGTACCTGGCTGTGCATTGTCAAAGGTTACAGTGACATTCGATTCAGACTGACCATCAGCGAAAGTAAGTTCTGACACCTGGAAGATGCCCTCTTCTGAAGCCGTTACATTCACAGGAACAGTGATGTTGCCATCTTCTTTGAGACGTTTTACAGTGAACTGCACTGCAGGAACCTCGCTAGGATCCATAGTGTGGTCACCGGCTGCCTCCTGAGTAGGGAAATATACTCCGTAGCAACCCTCAAGATCCGGCTCACCTGGCGTGTATGCAATCTCCTCCTGGCAAGAAACTGCCAGAAGAGAGAATGCCGCCATCAATGAAAATAAAATCTTATTGAGTTTCATAATGATTCAATTTAATTTGTTTGACTGTTACTTTCCATCCCACAGTGTAAGTGCGTCTGATGGGTCAGGGTTGTTGGTAGCGTCTGTGATACCCTTGTTGGACTGGAACTCTCCACGAGTGATAACGATGTTCCACTGTGGTGAACGTCCTTCGCAGTTGTAGCAGTAAACCGCTGCCTGGTTTGTGCCCTTGTAACCTCTTGTGATACCTTCGTCAAGACGCTTGTAGTCATAGATCAGGATACCCTCGCCCCAGAACTCGATTCTCTTCTGGAGAAGAAGTTCGTCAGTGAATGACTCGAAGTCTGTGAATGCTGAGCAACTGTATGAACCGTCAAGGATACGGGTCTTCATAAAGTCGTTGAGGACAGTCTGAGCCTGAGCGATCTTACCGTCACCTGCGAGAGCCTCAGCCTTGAGGAAGTACATCTCCTCTACACGCATAATAGGGAAGTCGGTAGGGTTACCGTTGGTGTAGTCGATAGTCTCGCCGTTCTTCGGACGGAACTTGATGTTCTGGTATGCAATTGCTTTAGGGTTCATACCTCCGTTAAGGAAAGCAGCCTTATCTGATTCGTCTCCTGCGAATTTGTAGTCGTATGGCTTGCCTGCTGCAGGGTTTGCGATGTATTCAGGGTCGAGCCAAGAGTGCTTTCTGAAGTCCTTGTCGCTGATCTGCTCATAGAGACGCTTGCTTACGCAGATCTGTGAGCGAGGAGCATATCCCCAAGTACCTTCTGAAGCCATATGTGCAGTGAAGCATAAGATGTTACCTACGTTCTCTGCAGATACTGTGAGACCCCAGATCCAAGAGTTGTTGGCAGCACCGTTGTTGAATCCGTTTGCAGGATCCTCCCACTGCTCCTGTGTAAGAGGAGTCTTGCCGCTCTTCTGGATTGCGAGGTCAGCATATTCTGCAGCCTTTGCGTATGCGCCGGGATCACCTGCAGCACCCATCTCTATATATGTACGTGCGTAGAGACCATAGATCGCTCCGAGGCTTGGCTTGGTGTAACCTGTTGCTGCCTGGTCGATGTATGTTTCTGCCTTTGCAAGTTCAGAAAGAATGAATGCGTACATTTCTTCTCTTGGAACACGTGGGTTGTTGATAGCACTCTCTTCTGTAGTCTCCTCTGTTACGAGAGGCACTGTGAGGCCAAGAACATTGCTTACGTCAGTGTATTTGTTAGGCTTTGCCTCGAAAAGACGTGCAAGGTCGAGGTAGAACAATGCTCTGTATGCGTGAGCGATACCGAGGAAATTGAGAGCCTCTGCGTTTGCATTCTCAGGGTCGATTGTAGAGATGATATCAGTACAAGACTTGATATATGTGTAGTATGCATCCCAGAAATATGCGCAGTAGATATAAACTGATCCCTGAGCCTGGTTCTGTGCGTATGCGAGAGCACGGTTGTAGTAAGGGTTCTCACCACTTGTTACAAGGTCCTCAAGCATATTCTCTGTACGGAAAGCAATTCCCGGATATCCGAAGTCTGTATGGTCACCATAATTTGTGAGGTATCCGAGGAAGTCGGTAGTAGTCATTGAAGATGGGATGGCATTGACCATCGCATTCAACGCTGATGACGACTGAGCCACCTGAGCGGAGGTCTGGGTACTTCCCTGAGGGAAAGTCTCCTTGATACATCCGACAGCAAGCACAAGTCCTGCGGCGAGTGATAAATATTTTAATGTTTTCATATCTGTTCTCCTTTAGAATGTGATGTTAAGACCTCCTGAAATTGTTCTTACAGGTGAGTTGTTTGCATAGTTAGTTGCACCTGTGAAACTGTATCGTGGGTCGAGACCCTTTCTGTATGACCAGTAGAATACATTGTCGCAAGATGCGAATACTCTGATTCGGCTGATCTTCATCTTCATAGTGAGTCTCTGAGGAAGAGTATAACCTACCTGTACGTTCTGGATGTTGAGGTAACTTGCATCAACGAGGAAGCGGTCTGAAGTAGCGTTGATGTTCTCGTCGAGATACTGGTAACGCGGCATATCAGAATCCTTGTTAGTCTCGCTCCAAGCATTGAGGACGTCAACGTGAACGTTGCTACCTGGCTGTGAAGGTGCGCCTACGAGTGAAGCGTAACCTGAGTCGTATGTAAGACCTCCGATAGAGTATGTGAACTGTGCTGCAACGTCAAAGCCGTAGAATCTGAGGCTTGTACCGAATCCACCGTAAAGGAGTGGAGTAGGGTTGTCGCAGAGATACTCAGTAGCATCAGAATAAGAAGTAGTGGTCTCACGTCCTGTTACGATAGGGTTGCCGTCTGCATCAAGTACCTGGTTGCCATCCTCGTCCAACTGGTAAACATCCTTGTACCACATAGGCAGACCGTTGGTCTTGTCAACGCCTGCATACTTAGGCATAAGGAATGTGTTGAGTGAAAGGCCTTCACCGATGAACTTGTTGCCGCTTGCATAACCTTCGTAGCCTTCGATATTACGTGTCTTTCTTTCTGCAGGGAGCATAGTGATCTTGTTGGTGTAGTGTGTAGCGTTCACATTTACATCCCAGTAGAAATTCTTCTTGTTGAAGAGCACACCGTTGAGGGCTAACTCGACTCCGGCATTTCTCATATCTCCGATATTGTCATAATATCCTGAGTATCCGAGTGATGCAGGCACTGTGAACCAGAAGAGCATATCTGAAGTCTTTCTGTAGAAGTACTCGATTGTACCGCTGAGTCTGCCCTTGAAGAAGTCGAAGTCAACACCGGCGTTCATATTGGTGTTGGTCTCCCAAGAAATCTCCTTGTTACCCTTTGAACCGAATGCGATAGCGATCTGTCCCTCGTTGTTTGAGATAGAGTAAAGGTCGGTGTAACGGTAGTTACCGATGTTGTCGTTACCCTGGCTACCGATAGATGCCTTGATCTTGAGCATATCGATCCAAGGAGCGTTGAACCAAGGCTCGTGGTTGATGAGCCAGCCGGCACCAAATGACCAGAAGTCACCCCATCTGTGATCAGGATGGAAGCGTGAAGATGCGTCGCGACGATATGAAGCGCTGAGGAATACTCTGTTGTCATAGTCGTACTGTGCGCGTGCGAAGTAACCTTCGTTGTTGTATTCGCTTCTTGTTGATGCTGCAGCCTGTCCATCGACAACGGCACCGTTAAGTTCGGTGTTGTCCAATGAGAAGAGGTTGGTCTTGTAACCGCTTACTGAGTAACTCTGGCTGAGATATGACTCGTGTCCGAGGAGAACGTTTACGTTGTGTGCACCGAAACTTCTGTTCCAAGAGAGGAGTTGCTGGAAGTTGAAGTAGTAACTTCTGCTGTGACCTACCTGGATTGTACCGCCTGTAGGTGCGAACTGTCCGTAATACATATTGTTGATTGAACGGCTTCTTGTCTCATCAACACCGAAACCAGCGTTCACGTTGAGAGTGAAGTCCTTGAGGAATGTGATCTCTGTGAAACCGTTGCCTGTGAATGCATTACCCTCTGCGTTGTTCATATCGAGAGTTGCAAGTTGGAGGGCATTGGAGTTTGGAGATGCAGGACGGATCATACCAGCGTTCTTTCCATCACCATAGTCATATCTGAGGAAACCGTTCTGGTCTCTGAGAATATTTCCCTGTGCGTCCCTGATGTAAACAGGATAGATAGGAGCCATAGTTGCTGCGAATCTGAACATATTACCTGTCGAACCTGCAGAACCCTCGTCAGAGTTACCGTTGTTCCAGTTGAACTTGGTGTAACCCATATTCATTCCAACCTTCAGCCATTTCTTTGCCTGATAGTCGGTCTTCATACGTGCAGTGTAACGATACATATCCGCTCCGTCAACGATACCCTTGTTGTTGAGGTAACCGATCGATCCGAAGAATGAAGCCTTTCCTGAAGTACCGGAAACGTTGAGGTTGTACTCCTGGCGGATAGACTGCTTGTAAGTCTCGTCCATCCAGTTGTCACCTATGAGGAGGTATTCCTGGTCGTTGTAATTGACTGTCCTTCCGTATGTTGCGTTAGGGTTGATCTTACCGTTGGTACCGATGAATGCCTGTCCTTCCGGAACAGTGTAGATGAGGTAACCGAGGCCACCGTCAGCAGCAGGACCTGCAACGTTTGTGGCAGCCTTTGCATTTGCTTCAAGATGTGAAAGACCCTGCTCGTTCCTGTAGTAGTTGTAGAGAGCACCGTAGTGAGTCTCATAGTATGTAGCAGGATCCTGGATGTAGTCGTAGTTCTGAAGAGCCTTTGTGTTGAGACCCACCTTAGCCTCGAAGTTTACCTGAGCGTCGCCAGCCTTTGCCTTCTTGGTGGTGATCATAATCACACCGTTGGCACCGCGGGCACCGTAGAGGGCGTTTGAAGCAGCGTCCTTGAGGACTGTCATCGACTCGATATCCGCAGAGTTGATATTGTTCATATCACCGCTGTAAGGCACACCGTCCACGATGTAGAGAGGTGCTGTACCTGCAGAGATTGAACTGATACCACGGATGATGATGCTTGGCTTACTGTCGAGCGATCCTGAAGATGTGGTCATCTGGACACCGGCAACAACTCCTTCGAGAGCACGTGTAGCATCTGATGACTGCACCTTTGCGATGTCGTCAGACTTTACGACTGTAGCCGATCCTGTGAATGATTCTTTTGTCGCTGTACCGAATGCGACCACGATGGTTTCTTCGAGCGCCTGGGTATCAGGTGAAAGAAGAACGTCGTGTTTGGCTTTCCCAGATACCTGGATCTCCTGTGAGACGTATCCTACAGAAGAGAAGATAAGCACTCCGTCAGCAGGCACAGAGATTGAATAGCGTCCATCGCCGTCAGTGCTGACTCCAGTCATCGTACCCTTGAGTTGAATTGATGCGTAAGGCACGCCTTCACCAGTGGAAGAATCCGAGACAACACCTGTCACTGTCAGGTTCTGACCATAGGCCAGAGCCGACACAAGCGTTGCCATTGCAATGAAAAATAGTTTGATCTTTTTCATCTGGTTGAACTTTTAGTTGTTAAACATAAATATTAAAATAAATTCGTGTTATTGTTACACTACACTTTGCACTATAAATGGAGCGTTTTTCAGAACAACTCGAATCGCAAATATAATCATATTATCTTTCAATTCCAAATTTTATGTGTCCGTTACGAGTGTTTGTGTAAATAAAATATAAATCATTTTGTTTAAATGTTTTAGTTCTTTCATTCTAAAACGAAATAAAGGTAATCGGAACTCGTAAAATAGTTTAAATTTATAACTTTACATTATGATTATGATTTAATATCGTCAAGGTATCTTTTTAACGTGTTTCTATGGATTCCCAGAGATTTGGCTATATAAGAAAGTGACTTTCCACCCTCCATCATACCTACTACTTTATCATATTCCTTACAGAATGTAACCTTCTTTTTTGAACTTCCCGGCGGACGTCCGAGGCGTATCCCTTCCATTCTTTTTGCAGCAAGTGCTTCTTTTGTTCTCTGGGATATCAGATTCCTTTCAATTTCTGCCGCAAGAGCAAAGGCAAAGGCTATGATCTTCGAATTTATATTGTCCGTAAGGTCAAAGTGATCCTTAATGGAATGGATTGATATACACTTGCTTGCGCAAATGTTCAGTATGGACATTATCATAAGCATATTGCGTCCGAGGCGAGATAGTTCGGAGCAGATGAGGACATCACCTTCCTTCATCCGATCCAGCAAACCTCCTAATACCCTTTTTTCTACTGCAATTGTTCCTGATACGGATTCTGATACCCATTCTGTTACTGTGAGCCGCTGCTGCTTGCAGTATCTTTCGATTTCATATTTCTGGCTGGCATAGGTCTGCATCTCTGTGCTGACCCTGATATAGGCATATACTGACATAATTTATGAAGTTTTTGTGCGTCTGAAAAACGCTCGATTTATAGTGCAAGTTAGTATGTAGTGTAGCGTACTAAAATGAATTTATTTAATATTTATGTTTAACAACTAAAAGTTCAACCAGATGAAAAGAATCAGACTTTTTTTCACGGTAATGGTGATGTTGCTGGCTTCGGTTTCCGCATTTGCCCAGAACATCACTGTGAGCGGTGTCGTTACTGACAGTAATGACCAGCCGGTTATCGGCGCTACCGTAATGGTAGCCGGCACACAGACCGGAACTTCGACTGATGCTGATGGACAATTCAAGGTAAATGCGCCTTCGAACGGTCAACTTATCGTATCCATCATCGGATATGCGACCCAGACTGTCGATATCAATGGCAAGACGTTCATCGCCATTCAGGTCGAGGAAGATGCAGAGTTCCTTGATGCCACTATCGTCGTAGGTTACGGTACCGGTCAGAAGATCGGTAACATCGTTGGTTCCGTGACTACAGTATCGTCAGACGAGATTGCATCCAGACCTTCTGCTAACATCGGAGATGCCCTGCAGGGAAAGGTTGCGGGTCTTCAGATCTTCAACACTTCAGGAGAGCCTCAGAGCAGCGTCAGTGTGAGGCTCCGTGGCGAGTCATCGCTCAATCTCAGCACGGCTCCTCTTTACATCCTTGACGGTGTGCCGGTAAGTTCGGATGTATTCAACAGCATCAGCCCTCAGGATATTGAGAACATTTCAGTTCTTAAGGATGCTTCTTCTACAGCGATTTATGGTTCGCGTGCGGCTAACGGAGTCATCTTCATCTCTACGAAGAAGGGTAAGCAGGGTGAGAAGCCAAGCGTTTCATTCCGAGGTCAGTATGGTATCTCGATGCTTACCAACTATAATATGGAGATGATGACTTCCGAGCAGTTGTTCCAGTTCGAAGAGATATGTGTTCCGGAACTTAAATTCGACCCGGCTTATCAGGCAGAGAAGGCTTTTGTTCTTGGAAACGGCATCAACTTCGACTGGACTGACTATCTCTTCAATGATGCGGCTCCTGTCCTTCAGGCAGATGCTTCCATCCGTGGTGCATCTGAGAAGACAAACTACTATGTATCACTTGGTTACTATTCTGAGAAAGGTACGGCAAAGGCTAACTCAGGTGTCGATCGCTTCACTTTCCGTACAAATCTCGACACTCAGGTTACTGACTGGCTCAAGTTCGGCGCAAATGTCGCCTTGACATATTCAGGCTATCAGACCATCGTTACAGGTTGGTACACTCAGTCACCTATCCTTCAGGCTGTGACTGCACTTCCTTACAAGTCACCATACGAGATCATTTATAATCCGGATGGAACAATCTCTTGGGGAGATCCTTACGAGGTATATCCTTGGGATAATATGATCGACCTCAACAAGTATTATGAGAAGAATACCAATATGAAGGAGAATCTCAGCCTTATGGGTCAGACTTATTTCCTCCTTACTCCAATGAAGGGTCTTACGATCCGTGCCCAGCAGGCTATCGACGGATATGACTACAAGGGAGAGGCCATCAACTATCCTTCGTATGAACCATTCTCTGCAAGAGGACGTAACTCTCAGGCATTTGAAAGATATTATCAGTTGTCTTCAACAAATACTGTGGAGTACAAGACCGATATCAACAAGAAGCATTTCTTCGCTGCTCTTGCAGGCCACGAGTCGTTCATCCGTCATACCGAGAGTTTCAATGCTACCGGTACAGGACTTACTGATGACCGTATCGTGAACTTCGGCTCGACTACAGACATCAGTGACTGGGCCGGCGGTACTTCAGAGTGTGCATTCAACTCATTCTTTGGAAATGTCAACTACAACTACGCAGACAGATACTTCCTTGATGCATCGGTTCGTACCGATGGTTCATCACTTTTCGGCAAGAACCACAGATACGCTACATTCTACTCGTTCGGCGGTATGTGGAAAGCAAAAAGCGAACCTTTCCTTCAGAATGTGAATTGGGTGAACGACCTCAGCCTCAGCGTAAGTTACGGTACCACAGGTAATGCAGGCCTTAACAGTTGGTATGAGTCTCTTGGTCTCGTCGGTGCCGGCCCTAAATATAACGGAAAGGCAGGATGGGCACTCGCACAGGTTCCTAACGCAGACCTCACTTGGGAGACAGTTGCTACACTCAACGTACGTCTCCATACTCGTCTCTGGGACAGACTCACCCTCGGCCTGGAGTTCTATGACAGATTGTCTTCAGACCTTCTTATGGAACTTCCTTTCTCCGGCACTACAGGTCACGCAAGCGGAATGGGTAACATCGCTGAGATGAAGAATACCGGAGTTGATCTTGATGTGGAACTCGACCTCGTTCACACAAAGAACGTTTATTGGGGAGTCAGGGCAAACGTGAACTACAACAAGAACAAGATCACCAAACTCTATCAGGGTCTTGACGAACTTGCATTCCCTGACTACTCTCTCAAATATCAGGTAGGTATGCCTTCATCTCTTGTTTATACACAGGTACGTGCAGGCGTTGACCCTCAGGACGGCGCTCCTATGTGGTATGACCTCAACGGCAACCTTACCAAGACCTATTCTGATGACATTATGCAGTTCTGCGGAATGGATACAAATGCCCCTTGGTCAGGAGGTTTTTCTACCAACTTCTCTTGGAAGGGTCTGGGAATCAATGCCGATTTCTCTTGGATCGGAGAACGCTGGATCTTCATCAACGAGCGTTACTATACAATGAACCCTCAGAACCTCCTTTTCTCAAGCAACTTCGAGACAAAGATGCTTGACATCTGGCAGAAGCCTGGTGACGTGACCGATATCCCTAAATACGGAACACAGTTCTATCACGATACAGCACGTTTCTCCAACGCATCGTTTATGCGTCTGAAGAATCTGTCCGTATCATACGCGTTCCCGTCTGAGATGATCCAGAAGAGCAAGGTTCTTTCAGGACTCAAGATTTATCTTACGGCACGTAACCTCTGGACAGTAACCGACTTCGCAGGATATGACCCTGAAGTGGGAGCCTCTAACGCAACATCTGGTATGTATCCTAACTCACGCCAGTTTGTATTCGGAGCAGAATTGGTATTCTAAATAAATGAAGACGATTATGAAAAATATAAAGACAATCCTTATAATTGCTGCAGCCCTCATAACCTTCAGCGCCTGCAGTCTGGACAAGTTCCCGGACAATGCAATCAATACTGAAGAGGCTATGGAAAGTGTTGCAGACTGCGAGGCATTCCGCAATGGTCTGTACTCCGGAACAAAGGGTGTATTCACCGGTGCGTATGTTTACGTGCCTGATCTTCAGGCAGACCTTTACCACGCCGTAAAGAATTTCGGTAACTTCCAGGGAGCCTGGTACCATTATTCGGTGACCACTTCTGAAGGTATGGCAAGTTCAGCGTGGTTCGGATTATACAGCATCATTTCCAACGCCAACTTCCTTATAGAAGGTACTCAGAAACTTCTTGCTGCCGGCACCCTCGACGAGGCTGACACAAAGACAGTAGAACTCTATTACGGAGAGGCTTGCTACCTCAGGGCTCATATGTATTATCAACTTTGCTGCTATTTCTGCGCAGACTACGATCCTGACACTGCCGAGGAGTTTCTTGGCGTGCCTGTAGTCCTCGAGTATGCACCTACCGGAGATTCATCGAAGTATCCTTCACGTCCGACACTTCAGGCTACCTACGATCAGATTCTTGCAGATCTTGCAGAGGCTGAGAAATATGTGACTGTTGCCGGGTCAGTCGGTTCTGCATATATTACTGCTGATGTGGTGACTGCTCTTCAGGCGCGTGTGGCTCTTATGATGCACGATTATGATACAGCGCTTCTCAAGGCAAAGTCGCTTATCGATTCAGGAAAGTACAGACTCGTTACAGATGTCAGGACATTCGCGGACGGCTGGACAAATGACAATCTTTCAGAGACTATCTGGCAGGCTGCAATGACTGGTCCGGATGACCTTGGAAACGCATTCTCATACTTTATCTACAATACTTCAGGCAAGGAAGGAGAGGATAACCCTCAGTATGTTCCGGAAGACTGGGCTCTTAATCTGTATGATAAGGAGAACGATATCCGTTATCAGTCTTGGTTCGATACCCGCAATATCACTACTCCGGTTGTGGGAACCCTCACGCTTCTTGTAAAATACCCTGGAAACCCTAAACTTTATTCTGCGGTAACCAACTATGTGAATATGCCTAAGATCTTCAGGATTTCGGAGATGTATCTTATCGCTGCTGAGGCTGCTGTCAATAAGGGCGGGCAGGATCTCGTTGCAAGCAAGTATATCAACGATTTAAGGGCAGCACGTATAGCAGGTTGGAAGAATACTGACTATTCCGGAGACGCTCTTGTGGTAGAACTCCGTCAGGAAAGAGTACGTGAACTCTTCGGTGAAGGCCATCGTATGAACGACCTCAAGCGTTGGCATATAGGTTTCACAAGGTCTGCGGGACAGAATCCTGAACTTGTGATGCCGGGTGAGAAGTACGCGGGTCTTTCAATGGAAGCGGACAGTCCTCTCTTTGTGTGGCCGATCCCTGTGGATGAGATGCAGGCTAACCCTCAGATGACTCAGAATCCAGGTTATACAAACAATTAGTCGAACCTTTAAAATCTGAAATGAGATGAAATTATTTAGAAATATTATGATCGCATCTTCAGCCCTCGTGCTTGCTTTCGCTACGTCTTGCGAACAGGAGGAGCCTCAGGGGAAAGGTGATGCGACTATCGGTTTTGCACAAGATACCTATGTATATAAAGAAAGCGCAGGACTTGTGAAGATTCCTATCCAGTTCACAGGCGAGCCAAAGTCATATCCTATCACTTTCGACATCGTTGCAGAGGTCGAGGGAACTGGGGTCAAGATCGAGGAACTTGTACACTTCACTCAGACTGAAGGTCTCAAGTATGCCGGTGATCCGGAGGCTCCTGCATATCTTGAATTCCAGATTTTTGACAATCAGGAGATCAATGATTCGAGATTCATCAATCTTTCCATCGCTAATGTAAATGGTGCTGCCCTTGCCGGTACTGGAAAGGCTTCAATCGAACTTGCCGACAACGACAACAACCCTTACGAAAGACTTATGGGAAATTGGGTTGCCAAGGCTTCTGACGGTTCTACATTCGATGTGAACATCAGTGGTGGATTCTCTACTGAAGAAGAGGATGTCAATTTTGAGAAGATTCTTGTATGCTGGGGATTTGGTGGCCAGATGAAAGATCTTACATCATACGGTGGAAAATATACTCCGGTAAAACAGCCTGTATGGTATCTGAACTACAATGCCGAAGAAGAAATTCTTTCTACCAAGAGCGGTGAACTTATGGCTAATATCTGGTCATTCAATGGTATTGATGAGGATGTTGAAGTGAAGTTTGCTGCCGGAACACCGACTGCCGACGGTAAAATGTCAACAGATCACGATTACCAGATCAAGGCTACTTGGAGTGAGGATATGAATACCATTACATTCGAGAAAGGTTATTATCTGGTTGCTACCGTATGGGGCGTAAGTGGGGAATACTACGGATATTGGATGGCATTCGGTGACGTTGTTATGACTCGTAAGTAATATTGAACTTTAAATTGAATTGATTATGAAGACAATAAAATATCTTGCTGGTTTTCTGGCCGCTGCCTCTATACTCATCTCTTGTGAGGAGGCAAACGTCCTGAACAACCAGAACAAGGACAAGGAAAAGCCTTCAGTGACTTTGAAACAGAAGGTTGCTGATGATGTGACTCTGTCCTTCGAGATCACTGCATCTGAGAATGCGTCACAGTATGCATACGCAGTTTTCGCAGGATCAGATAATCCTGTACCTTCGGCATACGACATCCTTGTGGAAGAAGCCCTTGCAGACGCAAGCGGTTCATTCAACACTTCACTCAGTGAAGAGGATTCATTCGAAAATACGGTTACAGTTGACTGTACTGAATTCCCTGCAGAGACATATCAGGTCTTTGCTGCAGCCATCACTGAAACAGGTCTTATCGGTGAAGTTGTGACCCTTGATGTCACAATGAACGATACCTGGATTCCTCAGCCTGCAGGTGCGTCATTTGACAAGAATGTACTCACTCTCGCTTTCGACGAGACAGTGGTCCGTGGTAAAGGAAAGGCTTATGTCTCAGTCATTGCCTGGGGTGTCAGTGCTTATTATGTCAAGGATCAGGTTATTGCGGAGGAGAACATTACAGTTGAGGCAAACACTGTGACTTTGGTATGCCCTGAGGCTGGAAACGGTGCAGGATACTATGTAAGTTTCGAGGAGGGTCTCGTGACTGACCTATCGGGAAACAAGTGTGCGCAGTGCGTGTCAGGACTCGATCAGACCGGGGAGTATGTGAATCTTGGATGGGATACTGACAGTGTCGCTATCCCTATCACGGAATCAAACTTTACTGAACCTGCAGATAATGTCAATTGGGCGGCTGAAGATGCCAATATTGTGTTTACTCTCCCTACAGAAGTGATGGTGAATAGTAAGGTCAAGAATCCTATTTCAGTGGTCTATCTTGAGGCTGAAGGCCAGAGCATTCTTTATGCGGAGTGGACTTTGGGAGAGGATGGCAAGACTGTTACTGTTTATCTTCCTAAGATGCCTACCGGTGAGTTTGATGTACTTGTAGCGGCTGGAGCATTCTATGATGTTTGGGGTAATGTGACCACTGCATTTGAACCTTCAAAACTCAGGTACAGCAACTTCCTGGTTGATCTTAAACCGGGCTATTATCTTATAGACTATGCGTGGGATACTGAGGAAGGGGTTGAAACCAGTCAGTTTATATCAATGTTTGAAAAACTTGACAACAGTACTATAGTTATGTCGGCCGACTGGTTCGAACTGAATGGAGGAGCAGCCTTTGCTAATCCACAACTTGTAGGAACAGTTGATTATGCGACTTCTACAATTGTTTTTGACGGAACATTCTTGTTCAAGGGCGCGATTTATGATGATTCTGCATTCGGAATGGGATTCTACCAATTTGATTCCGGAGAAACATTGGTATTCTTTGGAGGAGGCAACGGTGCGGATCCTATTAGAGTCAAATTTGATGAAGAAGGTTATTTCACTGAGATATCATACTGCGAATATGGTGTCTATACTGATGCCTATCTTGGCGCCTACTCATATTGCCCTGACGGCTCTAAATTGACGTATGTGCCAATGGAAGAGTCGGCAACACGACAGATGTCAAATGCAAAGACTCACGTAAAGGAACTTAAAGAAAACTTTAGAAGTGGCTTTACAAAGTAGCCAAACTAATAATCTGACGAAACCTTCCGACTCAAAAATGGGTCGGAAGGCTTTGTCGTTAAACAAATTAACCATAATTTAAACTAATTTATTGTCGTAATGAAACAATATCTCAGAGTTCTGTTGGCGATTGTATCGACGTTATTGTTTATGACTGTTGCTGATTCCTGCAAGGAGGAAGACAGCATAGTGGCATCGAAGACCGAACTTACCTGGACAAAGGATGGTGGCAGTAAGACGATGGATATTACAGCCAATTGCGGATGGACCATCACTGCTCCTGAGTGGGTGTCTGTCGATCCTTCTTCAGGAAGCGGATCTGCACAGGTCACTGTCAGGACAGACAAGAACGAGGGACTTGAAAGAAAGGAAATCCTTACAATCGCTGGAGGCAGCGCTATGACCCAGGTCAATCTTACTCAGGCCGGAGTGGATTTTTCTGCCAACCAGATGCTTTTCGAGTTTGACTCGGAGGGAACCCCTATTGACTTTACGATCGTATCAGCATACGACTGGAAGATAGAGATTCCGGAAGAAATTGATTGGATTGCCGCAAATCCTATATCAGGAACAGCCGGCGAGACCGATGTCAGACTCACTCCGTCTCCTATCACTGACCGTACTCCGAGAGACAGGACATTCCTGACTGTTGATTACGGCAAGTCATTTACAATGCTGACTGTCAGTCAGTCGCTCCCTAATGATCCGCCAGCAAAGCCTGAACTTGTTTCACCTGAGGACGGCGCTGTCGATACCAAAATCAATGCATATTTCACTTGGAAACCTTCCTCAGATCCGGACGGTGATGTGGTCTCCTACAGACTTATGATATCCGATGATGGCGGAACGACCTGGTCAAGTACCGAGACACAGGCTACCAGGACAAAGCACAGCCAGTTCCTTTCCAAGAGTAAGGAGCATCTCTGGAAGGTACAGGCCATAGACGCTTTCGGAGCATTTGCAGAGAGCGAGACGCGTACATTCACTACCGGTGACGGAGGAGCATATAAGGATGGAGAGGTGTCTCTCTATCAAGCGGAAAGTGCTGGTGCGCCAAAGCCTATCCACCTTATCTTTATGGGTGACGGATTCATCGAAGAGGATTATACTGAGGGAGGAGCCTTTGATCAGGCAGTGGAGACGGCTGTAAATGCGTTCTTCAGCGTAGAGCCATATCCTACATACAAAGACTATTTCAGGATCAGCACTGTTGCAGTTTACTCTCAGGAACGCGGGGCAACGATCCTGAGGGATATGAATACTGTCAAGAAGCAGGAAAGGAACACTGCATTCAGCGCTACCCTTGAGGGCGGTACCAGCACAGGTACTTCCTGCAATTATGATAAAGTGTTCAGTTATGCAAAGAAAGTTCCCGGCGTGACAGAAGAGTATCTGGAGAATACTACAGTATTCCTTCTGATCAATGTAAATGCTTATGCCGGCACTTGTATGATGGAATATAACGGACGCTCTGTGTCAATGTGCCCTATGGGCAAGGATTCTTTCGAGGCCGTAGTCTCACACGAGGGTGGCGGACACGGATTCGGAAGGCTTCTCGACGAGTACAGATATACCCAGTCAGAACTCCCTAGCGACATCAAGAGTCAGATCAAGTCGTGGAGGTCTAGGGATCCTTATTACGGATACAATATAGACATTACAGGTGACAGGTCTCAGGTTCATTGGGCGCATTACTTCGATCGTCCGGGATATGAGGCTGTAGATATGTTCGAGGGCGCGTGTCTTTATTATTACGGAGCCTGGAGGCCGGAGTATATCAGTTGTATGGAAGACAATAGGCCATATTACAATGCTCCTTCGCGTGAGGCTATCGTGAGAAGGATTATGAAGTCTTCAGGAAAGACATTCAATATGGATGACTTCATCGCGAAAGATATCGTAAGGGCGACCGGTCAGGCTCCTGAGACCAGGTCAGACTATGTCTCAGAGCAGTTTGTTCCGCTCGCTCCGCCGATCCTGATTGATAAATAATCAGGAATACATCAGAATCAAAAAATAGCCTCATTTTTTGATTCTAACCCTAAAACACTCATAGGTGAACTGAAAAACATTCCAGGATCAAAATCCAGATCTATTTTTGATCCTGGAATGTTCTTTTACTGAAGATTTGTTTACAGTCCTGCGACCTGCTCCTCCGTCAGCCCCGACGCCTGGACGATAACAGATATATCAACCCCAAGAGCCTTCAGGTTCCTTGCCATCTCAAACGCTTTTGCGTGCTTCCCTTCTTCCAAGCCACGTGAGTGCGCATCTTCTGCCGCCGTCCGGATTATGTTGTCGTAGTCACCCATATTGTCCAAAGATTTTAAGTATGAAGTGTATTCTTCTGCCGTAAAATTACCCAATTCGGACATTAAAAACAAGCGTTTGAACACAAGTTCGGTAAAATTCTCCGGAATCGTTTCCAGTTCTTGCATATGCCCCAGGAGCCAGATCCACTTGTCATACATCGTCTCCAGTTCCCAGACACGCTTTCTGAACCTCTTCAGTTCAAGGAACACGAAGCGCAGGACGTCTGACATAGGCTCGCCAAAGTCATCCTCTCTCAGACGGTATGACGAGCGGAAACGCTCCGACGGCCAGTCCTCAGTATGCTCGAACCTGAAGTTCAGGATGGCCACGACGATAACGGGCTTGAGATCATAGTCCCAACGGAACTTCGCATCGGTCTTTCCCTCGGCCTTCTCCTTGAAGTAGAGGTCCCTCGCCTTTCTACCTTGGGCGTTTAGAGGATAGGTCGTGTAGTAGATGGCCCGCTTCCGAAAAGACGCTTGAACATAAAGTCGCACAGCAGGTTCGCATAGCCCTTCACACGACCGTTCCTCTTCGGTTCTTTTTCTGTTGTCTCCATAAAATTCATCTTCAAAGGTTTACGGAGGCAAAGTTCCGAAGATTTATCCGTGTAACGAAAAAGTATGCGGATAAATCCGAAAATCGCCCTTGGAAGTAGTCCCAAGGGCGATTCCAGGCCGGAAATTTGTTCAACTTTTTGCAATAATCAAACAAATTCAATGGTATCTTATCACTTTCACTAACTTTACATCGGGCAAAGCAATGATGTAAGATGGCGATATTCAAACTTAACGAAAAATATTAATTATTCATTTTTTGAAAAGAGCGAGGCAACGATTGGGGAATCGTGCGAATTTCTGCGGTTTGCGGTAGCAATTAAATGCGTTTATTCTACCTTTGTTTTTTTTACCATTGGCTTAAACTTTCAAACTATCTCTGTCAAGCAGGAACTCATAGATGTTCATAAACACAACGCCGTTTTCGTCTTGATACCGTTTTATAGGGTCTTCGGTGATTACAAACTTCTGAAAGCTGTCCGATATGTGCGTCAGCGAACGTAGTTCCTGTTCTCGTTTTTCCTCATTAGGCAACCTTAATGCTGATTGTATGTAACATCGTTTACTACCTTCGTTGCATACAAAATCAACCTCCAATTGTTTACGTTGGCTTTTACCCTCCTCATCTTTGGTGTTTACTACTACAACACCAACATCGACCATCAATCCACGAGTACGAAGCTCATTGTATATGAGATTTTCCATCAAATGTGTTACCTCGTGCTGACGGAAATTGATACGTGCATTGCGTAACCCTAAATCTGCGAAATAGTATTTGGCAGGAGTGTCAATATACTTCTTGCCTTTAATGTCGTATCGAATAGACTTTTCAACCATAAATACCTCTTGTAGTATTTCAAGGTAGAAACTTATGGTATTTGGAGATATAGAAACATTCTTGACCGACTTGAAGGTGTTTACTAACTTGTTTGGGTTAATAAGTCCTCCGATTGAAGATGAAAGAATATTGATAAGCTCCTCCAATTCCTCTTCATTCTTGATTTTGTATCTATCCAATATGTCGGTAATGTATGTTTTCTTAAAGAGTGTCTGAAGATATTTCATCTTCTCCTCAGTGTCCTGCATTGTTGCAATCATCGGGAGTCCGCCAAAGGTCATATAATCCTCCATAGCCTCCTCGCGAGAACCCTCAAAGACAGAGAAAAACTCACTGAACGATAAAGGTGCAACTTTTATCTCATCTCCACGACCACGAAACTCTGTAATAACGTCGCTTGATAGGAATTTGGAGTTACTGCCTGTCACATATACATCTACATTGGGAATTTTAAGATAACTATTCAGCACATCCTCAAACTCATCCACCCATTGCACCTCATCAAGCATCACATAATGCATCCCTTCTTTTGCTATGTGGGTATCAATGTATTCAAGCAAAGCATCAGGGTTGCGGAGTTTCTTGTTGCGACGGTCCTCCAAATCTACCTTGATTATATACTCATCATCTACTCCCTGAGTTTTCAGATAGTCGCTAAACAGGTTGAAAAGCAAATACGACTTACCACAACGACGGATTCCGGTTACAACCTTTATCATTCCATTGTGCATACTCCTAATGAGTTTGTTTAGGTATAAATCACGCTTTATCCTCATACGTTACTGAATATTTTTGCGTAAATGCGCATTTTTGTTCAGCAAAGATGACAATTGTTTCTATAATACGCAACAATCTTTGGTGTTTATTTTATAACCTGTCCTGCTTCAGGTCTTCGATATATCGGTCGATCCTGTGGAGTTGTTTCGGGATGTCGATGCTTTGAGGACAGTGTCCGGAGCATTGGTTGCACCCTATGCAACGTGCAGCCTGACGAAGTTTCGGGATGGCTCTGTCGTAACTAACGAGGTAGGCGCGTCTTGCCTTTCTGTAGTTCTCGTCTTCTATGCTTTTGGCTATTTCTCCGGCATTAACGCATTTGTTGTAGTGCAGGAGGATGGCCGGGATATCGATTCCATACGGGCAAGGCATACAGTATTTGCAGTCGTTGCAAGGTATGGTAGGATATTTCTGCATAAGTTCCGCGGTCTCATCAAGGAATCCCAGTTCATCTTCCGTGAGAGGGACGAGAGGGGAGTAGGTCTTTATATTGTCCTGAAGATGCTCCATATAGGTCATTCCGCTCAGGACGCAGAGGACTCCCTGGTGTGTTCCTGCGAAACGGAACGCCCACGAAGCGACACTGCCTTGAGGATTACGTTCCTTCAGGCGGTCGGCGATATGCTGTGGTACCTTTGAGAGCCGGCCTCCTAGAAGCGGTTCCATAATAATTGACTGGATGCCTCGTTTATCGAGTTCACCCTGAAGGTATTCCGCATCTGCATTGCGGCCTGTGGCGTGCCTCCAGTCAACATAATTTAGTTGGATCTGGACAAAATCCCAATGATATTTCTCGTGCAGAGCCATCATTTCGTCGAATCCTTTTCTGTCGCCGTGGAACGAGAAGCCGAGGTTACGGATGCGGCCAGCCTTGCGTTCCTCCTGCAGGAAGTCCATTATTCCTGTATCTCCGAATCGTCTGCTGAATGCTTCTCCTCCGGAAAGTGAGTGGAGGAGATAATAGTCGATATAGTCGGTCTGGAGATTCTTCAGCGAGTTGCGGTACATCTGTATGGAGTTTTCCTTGGATGCATTGCTGAAGTTGGATAGTTTGGTCGCGATGAAATAACTCTCGCGAGGGTATCTTTTGAGGGAAAGGCCAGTGGCTGCTTCGCTCTGACCCTGAAGATATACCGGAGCAGTGTCGAAATAGTTTACGCCGTGTTCTATGGCATAATCTATCAGTCTGTCAACGCTTTCCTGATCGATGATGTCCTTGCCTTCTTCGTTCTTGATCATTGGCCAGCGCATACATCCGTATCCGAGGATGCTGACCTTGTCGCCGCTTACAGTGTTGGTGCGGTATGTCATATCACCGTCTTCGGCTGTACCGTCCGTTACTGACGTAGCGGATGATGATCCTCCCTTGCAACCTGCTATGGCTCCCAGACCTCCCACGGCAAGGACTGCGCTGCCGGCGGTCTTGAAGAAATCTCTTCTGTTTATATCTTTTTTCATAGCCTAAATCGTTTTATGTACTTCGTGTCCTTCAACGTGAATTGCGGTGAAAGGCCTTGCAGGACACAGATTCTCGCAGGCACCGCATCCGATGCATCTTTCTTCATTGACAGTAGGAATCATCAGCGACTTAGGGTCATCCGGATTCTTCCTCACCATCCTTATCGCACCGGCAGGACAGTGACGGGCGCAGTTGCCGCAACTTACTCCGTCGGTATTTACCACGCAATTGTCCAGATTGACCACGGCGTGTCCTATCTGTATCGATGATTTTTCCTCCCTTGTTATCGGGCGTATGGCTCCTGCAGGGCATATATCGGAGCATCTTGTGCATTCAGGGCGGCAATATCCTCTTTCGAACGACATTTCAGGCTGCATCAGGGTCAGAAGTGATGTCGAAGGCCTGAGCACCTGGTTCGGGCATACGCTTACGCACAACTGGCAGGATGTGCAGTGGTCTGAGAAATTCTTGAGGCTCAGAGATCCTGCCGGCACGAGCGGAGTCTGCCTTTCCGGTTTTTCAGCGTTCTCTATAGCGGTCAATCCGCCGTCAACCTTCATCTCCTGGGATTTTGCGGTGACTGCAGTAGTGGCTATGACAGCCGAGGTCAGGAATGCTCTTCGGCCTTGGTCGTGAGATTCTTTGTTTTCAGACTCTTGAACGCTGATGTTCCTTTTCCTACGTGCATAACTGATCGCTCCGTCCTTGCAGGTGTCGATGCAATCCATACAGGCTACACATCTGCTGTAGTCTATCTGATGTTCCTTCATATTGATGCAGGATGCCTTGCACTGCTTGCCGCAGAGGCCGCAGTTGCGGCATTTCTCTGTGTCTATGACAGGTGCGAAAAGACTGAATCTCGAGAAGAATCCCAGTACGGTTCCTACAGGACAGATGGTGTTGCACCAGGTTCTGCCGTGTTTCCACGAGAGGATACCGATGATGACGAATGTCACAGCCGCTATTATGAATGTGGAGATGGATTTGATCCATACATCGACACTGTAGAATGCGTAACTTCCTGCTCTCTCTGCAATCCAGGCCAGAGCATTGTTGCCCCACTGGTAAAGAGGCGCAAAAAGATTGCCGGCAATGCGTCCGTATGCGCTGTATGGCGCGATCAATACTGCTATCGAGTGGGCTCCGAGAATCAGTCCCGCAATGAACAGTATGAGTACAGTGTATCTGAGCCAGTTCCGGGCAGGGGACCAGGAGAAACGGAAGCGGTTTTTCTTCTTTGTCTTGCCGTGGATCCAGGAAATTATGTCCTGCATTATTCCCAAAGGACATATAACCGAGCAATAGACTCTGCCGAAAAGCAGTGTGAGCAATATAAGTACGGCAACGATTACGAAATTCATAGCCATAACTGCCGGCAGGAACTGGATTTTGGCCATCCATCCCAGCCAGGTGTGCAATGTTCCTGTGAAGTCGAGGAACAGAAGTGTGACACCGATGAAAAAGACGGATGCCAGAATGATTCTGATTTTTCTAAGCATATAGTTGTAGTTTAGTTTGTTTTCTGTGATGGTTTATGCGATTCCCTCATATCTGTCCAGTGCCTCTTTCATCAGCACGCGTCCGACTTCTGATATCTCACGTGCCTTGGCATAGTCGGCGATTTCTCCGTATGCATCGAAAGGCATTTTTACAAGAACTTCCGGTTTGTACCTTTCGGCTGCGGTCTTTGCTATGACGTGGTTCATCAGCGAGAATGTACGTGAGAGGATGCTATAGTAGTTTTCCTCAAAGAAAAGTTCCGGCTCATTATCCTCGGAAGAAAGTTTGTGCTGGATGATCTTTTCGCCCTGTGACTTGGCGAGCATAAGTTTATCCTTCAGAGTCAGGCTGGAGTTGTGGCGGACCGAATTCAATACACTTCTGGTCTCGGCGTCAAGTTCCCTTTCTTTTCTGAGTCTGTCTTCTTCCTGTTGCGCTTCATTGATTATGATGCCTCTGATTGCTTCCACATCGACATCGTTCACATCGAATGCCACAAGGATGTCCTGCCCGTTTCTCGGTACTTTGTCGATAGGCATCGTGTTGACAATGCCTCCGTCCACGAGAGTGCGGAATCCATATTTGACAGGCCTGAAAAGGGATGGTATGGAGATGGAAGCCCTTATGGCCTCGAACAACGGGCCTCTGTCAAAGACCACTTCCTCTCCGGTGTACAGGTCGGCGGCAACTGCTCTGTACGGTATGTGAAGATCTTCGATGTTTATGTCGGGGACAATTTCCTTGATCGCCCCGATGACTTTGTCTCCCTTCACCAGATGGTTCTTGCTTATAGATATGTCCATCAGGGTGAATACTTTCCAGGCATCGAGCGAGAAAAGCCATTCCTTGACTTCGGGAAGTCTGCCGGCAGCATAGATTCCTCCTATGAGGGAACCTATTGAAGTGCCTGCGATCGAGGTTATGTTGTAACCCCGGCTTTCAAGTTCTTCGATGGCACCGATATATGCCCATCCGCGGGGTCCTCCGCTGGAGAGGACAAGCGCAACGTCCTTTGTTTTCATAGTTCTTCCGATCTTCCTTGGCAAATATAGCAAAAAAAGAACCTTTCTTCACCTGTTCAGACGAGATAGGTTCTTTTTTGTCTAATTCATAACCGCGCAGTCGAAATATTCATTGAACAAGGCCAGCGCTCTGTCGAGTTGCTCTGGTGTGTTGTGCGGAGTGTCATTGAGTCTGTACTCCCAACCGAGCGATTCGTATTTGTGCTTGCCGAGGGTGTGGTACGGAAGTATTTCCACTCTCTGGAGCATTCTGTAGTCCTTGAAATGCTCTCCAAGGGCTCTGATATCCTCTTCGAAATCGCTGATGCCTGGGACTAGGACATACCTCAGCCAGAATGGTTTGCCGTTCTCTTCCAGCCATTGTGCCGTTTTCAGCGTCTGGGCATTGCTGCGTCCTGTAAGGCTTTCGTGTCTGCTGTCATTGAACTGCTTGCAGTCGAGAAGGACGAGGTCTGTCTGCTTGAGCAGTTCCTCTATATCGCTGTTCCAGGCTCCTCCGTTGGTGTCTATGCAGATGTTTATGCCTTCCTCCTTGAGTCTGGTATAAAGCGGGAGCAGTTCCTTTGCCTGCATAGTAGGTTCTCCGCCTGAGAATGTGACGCCTCCTCTTCTTCCGAAGAACGGCTTCTGACTTACGGCCATAGATACTATTTCCTCCACATCTGTCGGAGTGCCTCCTTCAAAGGATATCGTGTCGGGATTGGCGCAGTAGAGGCAGCGGAAAGGGCAGCCCTGCAGAAAAACGACGAGCCTGAGTCCCGGCCCGTCGTATGTTCCCATAGATTCGTATGAATGAACCTTCAGCATTATCTGAGCGATTCGTGGAATGTTCTTGAAATAACCTCAAGTTGCTGCTCGCGGCTGAGTCTGATGAAGTTCACAGCGTATCCTGAAACTCGGATAGTGAGTTGAGGATACTTCTCAGGGTGCTCCATTGCATCCTCGAGCATCTCTCTGTTGAGGACGTTCACGTTGAGGTGGTGTGCACCCTTTGTGAAATATCCGTCCATCATTGTGATGAGGTTGTCGATCTTATCCTCCTGAGTCGGACCGAGTGACTTAGGCACGATTGAGAATGTATTCGAGATACCGTCCTTTGCATCGTGGTAGTCGAGTTTCGCTACTGATGAGAGTGATGCGATCGCTCCGTGTGTGTCACGTCCGTGCATTGGGTTTGCACCTGGTGCGAATGCTACGCCCTTCGCTCTACCGTCCGGAGTAGCACCTGTCTTCTTTCCGTACATCACGTTTGATGTGATGGTAAGGAGTGAAAGGGTAGGCTCTGCACCTTTGTAAACTTTGCGTGCGCGGAGTTCTGTGTCGAAGAGTTGTACAACGTCACGAGCGAGTACGTCAACTCTGTCGTCGTCGTTACCGAACATAGGGAAATCTCCTACGATGTCGAAGCCCTCTGTGAGACCGTCTGCGTTGCGACGTGCAGTCACCTTAGCGTGCTTGATTGCAGAAAGCGAGTCAGCAACGATGGAAAGACCTGCAACTCCGTATGCGAGGTTGATCTTAGGATCTGTGTCAATGAACGCCATCTGTGACTTCTCGTAGTCATACTTGTCGTGCATAAAGTGGATGATGTTCATTGTCTCGTTATACACGCGTGCCACCTCGTGGAGGACCTTCTTGTAGTTATCCATTACCTCGTCGAAGTCGAGAACATCGCTTGAAAGAGGCTTGATGCCCTCTACCATAAGTGTTCCTGTGTTCTCGCATCGTCCCTCGTTGATTGCAAGGAGGAGAGCCTTTGCAAGGTTTGCACGTGCTCCGAAGAACTGGATAGCCTTTCCGATAGCCTGATATGATACGCAGCAAGCGATACCGTAGTCGTCGCAGCCTCTTACCTTACGCATAAGAGAGTCGTTCTCGTACTGAACTGAACTTGTCTCGATGGAAACCTTTGCACAGAACTCCTTGAAGCCTTCCGGAAGTCCAGGATGCCAGAGAACTGTCATATTTGGCTCCGGTGCAGGTCCGAGGTTGTAAAGAGTCTGGAGGAAACGGAACGAAGTCTTTGTCACCTTGCTCTTGCCTCCTGTGAAACGTCCTCCGATTGACTCGGTGATCCAGGTAGGGTCGCCTGCGAAGAGGTCGTTGTATGAGTTCATTCTGAGATGGCGTACCATTCTGAGTTTCATCACGAACTGGTCGATAAGTTCCTGTGCGAATGTCTCGTCGATGATGTTGTTATCGAGGTCGTACTGGATGAAGATGTCGAGGAATGAAGATACGTTACCGAGTGACATCGCTGCTCCGTCCTGCTCCTTTACAGCAGCAAGGTAAGCCATATAAAGCCACTGTACTGCCTCCTGTGCGTTTGTAGCCGGTCTGCTGAGGTCGAGGCCATAGTATCCTCCCAGAATCTTGATCTCCTGAAGTGCCCTGATCTGCTCCGCAACCTCCTCGCGGAGAGTTATGCGTGAGCGGGTCATTGTGCCAGTGAGGTTCCTGAGGTCTTCCTTCTTAGCCTCGATAAGCCTGTCGATACCGTAGAGGGCAAGCCTTCTGTAGTCACCGATGATGCGGCCTCTTGAGTAATTGTCAGGAAGTCCTGTGAGGAAGCCGAGTGACCTGTACTTGCGGATCTCTTCAGTATATACGTCGAATACGCCGTCGTTATGTGTCTTTCTGTAGTGTGTGAAGATTTCCTTCACCTTAGGATCAAGTTCCACACCGTTCTCGAGGCAGGCCTTCTCTACCACCTTGAGACCTCCGAAAGGCTTGATCGCCCTCTTGAGGAGTTCATCTGTCTGGAGACCAACGATAAGTTCGTTCTCTCTGTCGATGTAACCTGCTGCGTGTGAAGTGATTGTTGAGATAGTCTTTGCGTCGATTGAACGAACGCCACCGTTTGCTCTCTCTTCTGCGAGAGCCTCTACGCACTTGTTCCAAAGTTTCTTAGTGCGCTCTGTAGGTCCCTGAAGGAATGATGCGTCACCTTCGTAAGGGGTGATGTTGCTGTAAACGAAATCTGCAACATCGATTCTGCGGCTCCATCTGCCGTCGTTGAATTTCTGAACCATAAAATCTGTAATTAATCTCTCTTTCAAAATCGGCCGCAAAGATACCTCAAAAAATCTAATTTTCAACCTTTAGGACAAATGTTTGTGACATAATGATATAATATTAGGATGAGTGACATCCGGCAGATGCTTTTCTGACCTGCCGGATGCAGAGATAGACTATAGTCAGAACGGCTCACCCGGTTCATCGGTCAGGAATCTCACCTTGCCGGCCAGAATCTCGTAGTATTGCTTTTCGGTTCCTTCTGCCGTGGTGTAATTTGCCTGACGCATTCTTCCTGACACATATACCGGCATCCCTTTCGTGATCCGGTCGATATCAGGCATCTCTTTGTTGCTCCAGGCCACTACGTTGAACCAGGTGGTTTCTGAAACAGCAACTCCCTCACGTGTCTTGTAAAGATATTCCGATACCAATGAGAAATTGGCGACCTTGCTACCGTTGTATTCATTTGTACGTACGGTGCCGACGCGTCCTTTTAATTCGATCTTGTTAAGATATTCCATAATGAAAATTCTCTTTTAAAGTTACACTTCTTCTTCCCCACACCATAATGCGCGCTTGGTAGGTCTGATGCAAAGTAAGTCAAATATTCTCCTTTCCGTATGCCTTCCGGCATTGTGCATTGCAGGTTTTTCTTTTTCTTATGTCTTTTGAATCTTTTTTAATGAGGATAAGATTTTTTTTGTGTTCTGCTCTGGAGATAAAAAAGAATGAATTCGCATAAGAAAAAGAAAAACTTTTTGCAAACTATTGATAATGAGTTCGAAACGTTTCAACTTTGCGCTATGGACTACAAAGTGAACGAAAGGAAAAGGTCGCTGTGCCTTGAGTGCGGCAATCAGATACGATACGGCAGAACGGACAAGAAGTTCTGCTGTGAAGACTGCCGCACAAGGCATCACAACAATATGGCCAAGGCTGGGCGTGCATTCAGGAATAAGGTCATAGGCATTCTGAACCGGAATTATGAAATTCTTGACTCACTTCTGGAGAAGGGGATGGATTCGGCAGAACTTGTGGATATCGAAATGATGGGATTCGTACCGGGGATGAGTACTTCCTGCAGACGTTCCGGCAAGCACAATGTGTTTACCTGTTACGATATAAAATATATATTGACGAGGACGAAAATATTTTCCATAATGAAAATTAATAATCTTTCAGTAAATTTGCGGATTGGTACGGAATTGAAAGATCAATAATCATTTAAAAGATATGACAAAGAAACTACTTATCGCAGGCTCAGCGCTTGCATTAATCTGCAGTTGCAACAGTATGGAAAATCCATTATTGAAAGAGTCGTCGGCACCATTCGGCGCTCCTGAATTCGACAAGATCAGAAATGAACATTATCTCCCGGCATTCGAAGCCGGAATAGCCGAGGCAAAGGCTGAAATAGATGCCATTGTGGCAAATCAGGAAGAACCTACATTCGAGAACACAATCGAAGCGATGGAAGTTTCCGGACAGACATTGAATAATGTAGCCGGTATCTTCTTCAATCTTATGGAGGCTGATACTGATGACGAAATGCAGCAGATCGCCGAAAGTGTGTCCCCTATGCTCACAGAGTATTCTATGTATGTGTCCCTCAACAACGATCTTTTCCAGAGGGTGAAGGCCGTATATGAGCAGAAGGACGCGCTGGGTCTTGCTCCGGATCAGATGACTTTGCTTGATGATACATACAAAAGTTTTGTCCGTGGCGGAGCCAACCTTTCCGATGAGGATAAGGCTCTTTACAGCAAGTGGTCAGAGGAACTCTCACTCGCGACTCTCCAGTTCAGCAAGAATGTTCTGGCCGCTACCAATGCGTACGTCCTGAATATTACTGATTCTACTCAACTTGGAGGTCTTCCTGAGTTTGTAAAGACAATGGCTGCCGAAACTGCTTCGGAAAAAGGTCTTGAAGGCTGGGCTTTCACGCTTGATGCCCCAAGTTACAGCCCGTTCCTGAAGTACAGCACGGAGAGGAATCTCCGCAAGCAGATGTGGACTGCTTATAATACAAGGGCGATCGGGGGAGAAAACGACAATACAGATATTGTGAAGAAGATTGTCGATCTCAGGATAAAGATTGCAAATATCCTTGGTTATGAGACATACGCGGATTATGCTCTCGAAGAGAGGATGGCTAAGAATAAGGTGACTGTAAACGAGTTCATCAAGAATCTCCTCGAGCCTTCGATGGAATTTGCGAAGAAGGATGTCGCTGATGTGCTTGCGTATGCAAAGAAGAATGGCTTTGAGGATTCAAGACTGATGCCTTGGGATTTCAGTTATTGGTCAGAGAAGTATCAGCAGGAGGAGTATTCTCTTAGCGCTGAGGAACTTAAGCCTTATTTCCAACTTGAAAACTGTATAGATGCCGTCCTCGGACTTGCTACACGTCTCTATGGAATCACTTTCAAGGAACTTGATAATGTGCCTGTATATCACGAGGATGTAAAGGTATATGAAGTCAATGATGCTGACGGTCGTCATCTCGCTCTTTTCTATGCCGATTTCTTCCCTCGCGCAAGCAAGAGAGGTGGTGCGTGGATGACAGAATTCCGCGGCCAGAGCATCAGGGATGGTGTAGAGTACAGGCCTTTCATCAGTACGGTTATGAACTTCACCAAGCCTACTGCTGATGCACCGGCTCTCATCACTCACGATGAACTTACCACTTTCCTTCACGAGTTCGGTCACGCTCTTCACGGTATTTTTGCAGAAGGAAGATACGGTTCGCTTACAGGAACCAATGTGTCACGTGATTTTGTAGAACTTCCTTCGCAGATTATGGAGAACTGGGCATTCGAACCGGAGTATCTGAACTCATTTGCAAAGCATTATCAGACAGGCGAGCCGATACCTGCAGAACTGATCGAGAAGGTGGTGGCTGCAAAGAATTATCTTGCAGGTTACGGTCAGGTGCGCCAACTCCATTTCGGCTACCTTGATATGGCTTGGCATTCGCTTACTGAGGTTCCTGCAGAGAACGCAGTGGAGTTCGAGCAGAAGGTGCTTGCTCCTTACGCTATTATGCCGTCTGTGCCAGGATCGGCATTCTCAACATCGTTCTCTCATATTTTCTCTGGCGGATATTCAGCCGGCTACTATTCATATAAGTGGGCTGAGGTGCTTGAGGCAGATGCATTCTCTCTCTTTAAGGAGAAAGGTATCTTCAATACAGAGGTTTCACACTCATTCCGTGAGAATATCCTTTCAAAGGGAGGAGCCGAGGATGAGGCCGTGATTTATCGCAATTTCCGCGGTCACGATCCTGAGCCACAGGCTCTTATGAATAAACTCGGACTGACCAGATAGTCTTACGTATCAAACAGATCCGGCCGACTGGTTGAAGGTGACGTGCCACCCCCGGCTAGGGGGTACCCTCGAAGAGGGTGGGGGTCACCGGAACACCAGTCGGCCGGATCTGTTTGATTATCTGATTAAGCGACCTTGACTGTCGAATCCTTAGGTTCCTTGAACAGGATCATAAACAGGATTGCCACAACCAATGCGTATGCTGCGAATACATACCAGGCTGCGCTCCAGTTCGGCTCAGCGGCATTGTAAACGAAATGGTTTACTACAGCCTGTGCGCTGAGGGTTCCGATGGTGGCTCCTATACCGTTGGTCATAAGCATAAAGAGGCCCTGCGCGCTGTTCTGGATCTTCGATGTAGTTCTCATATTGACATAAAGGGAACCTGAGATGTTGAAGAAGTCGAATGCCACACCATAGACAATCATCGAGAGGATGAGCATCCATACTCCGGAGCCTGGGTTTCCTGCACCGAAGAGTCCGAAACGAAGTACCCACGCAAACATTGCTATGAGCATAACCTTCTTTATTCCGAAGAGTCTCATTGCTACAGGGATAAGGAGTATTCCGAGGGTTTCGGATACCTGTGAGATCGAAATGAGGGCATTGGCGTTGCGTGCACCCCAGGTGTCTGCAAATTCAGGAACTTCCTGGAAGTGTGAGATGAATGGGTTTGCAAAGCCGTTTGTGATCTGAAGAGCGACTCCAAGGAGCATTGAGAAGATGAAGAAGATCGCCATCTGTCTGTCCTTGAAGAGCGAGAATGCGTTGAGTCCGAAGCGTTCTGCAAGAGTCTGCTTGTGATCCGAACCTGTATTGCAAGGGCAGTTCGGAAGTGTGAAGCAATATACAAGCATTGCCAGACCTATGATTCCCGAAACGAGGAACTGATTGTATGAGTGCTGGTACTGTATGCCTTCGCCGTTAGTCATAAAGTTGACGAAAAGCATAGCGCAGATGAAACCGATGGTTCCGAATACGCGGATAGGTGGAAAGTCTTTTACGGTGTCATATCCGTTATTCTCCAAGATGTTGAATGCCACGGAGTTGGATAATGCAATCGTAGGCATATAGAACGCCACGCTGACAGCGTAAAGTCCGAAGAGGATTCCGAATGAGATGTCTGCTCCTGCTGTCATTCCATAGAAACCTGCGCCGACCATTGCTGCTCCTGCAATTCCGTGGCAAAGGCCGAGAAGTTTCTGAGCAGGGATGAATTTATCGGCAACGATACCCATAAGGGTCGGCATAAATATCGATACGATACCCTGCATTGAGTAGAATATGCCGATTCGTGTGGCGAGGCCTACTGATGCAAGATAACTTCCCATCGAAGTGAGGTATGAACCCCATACAGCCCATTGCAGTATGTTCATTGCAATGAGCCTTAGTTTGATTGATTTGTTCATAGTGCTATAAATTCGTTTGTTATTTCAGGTTATGGTGAAGTATCTGGACAAAGATAAGAGATTTTGAGTAAAAGTTGTTATCTTTGACGGTTAAATTGTTTCGAATGAAATTCGTAAAGACACATAATGACCCGGGTTCCGCTGCAAGATGCGGAGTGATTACAACTGACCACGGTCAGATCGAGACTCCGATCTTTATGCCGGTGGGTACTGTCGGTTCTGTCAAGGGTATATATCATAGAGACTTGAAGGATGATATCAAGGCAGAGATCATCCTGGGCAATACATATCATCTTTATCTCCGTCCGGGATTGGATGTCCTGAAGGCGGCCGGCGGTCTTCACAAATTCGAATCGTGGGACCGGCCGATTCTTACCGATAGCGGTGGATTTCAGGTATTCTCTCTCAGCCCTATAAGGAAACTTACCGAGGACGGATGTATCTTCCGTTCACATATAGATGGGTCGAAGCATATATTCACACCGGAGAACAATATGGACACTCAGCGTATAATCGGAGCCGATATAGTTATGGCTCTGGATGAGTGCTGTCCTGGAGATGCTGATTATAATTATGCGAAGAAGTCTTTGAGACTGACTCAGAGGTGGTTGGAAAGGTGCGTGAAGCATTTTGATGAGACAGAGCCTCTTTATGGGTATTCGCAGGCTCTTTTCCCTATCATCCAGGGATGCGTATATCCGGATCTTCGCCGCGAGGCTGTAGAACACGCTGCAGCACTTGACCGTGAGGGATATGCCATAGGAGGACTTGCTGTGGGAGAACCTACAGAGAAGATGTATGAGATGCTGGAGGTGGTTTGTCCGATTATGCCGGACGACAAGCCTCGCTATCTGATGGGTGTGGGTACACCGGCAAATCTCCTGGAGGGAATTGCACGAGGAGTGGATATGTTCGATTGTGTTATGCCAACCAGAAACGGACGTAACGGTATGCTGTTCACTTGGGACGGTATAATGAATATGAAGAATAAGAAGTGGGCGGATGATTTTTCGCCGCTTGATCCTAAAGGAACATCCTTCGTGGATCATACATATACAAAAGCATATCTGCGTCATCTGTTTGTTTCAGGGGAGATATTTGCAGGTCAGATAGCAAGCGAGCACAATCTGGCTTTCTATCTGGATCTTGTGCGTGAGGCTCGCAAGCATATCAAAGCCGGTGATTTCAGGGCCTGGAAAGACGAGACAGTTCGTAGGATAACTACTAGATTATAAGGAAATGGAGTTTGACCTCAGACCAAGGAAGATAGACCTGTATATAATCAGGAAGTTCATCAGCACCTTCTTCGTGGCGCTGATCCTGATCATCGGCATCGTCATAATCTTCGATATAAGTGAGCGAATTGATGACTTTGTGGCAAAGGAAGCCCCCCTGAAGGCCATCATATTCGACTATTATGTGAATTTTGTTCCGTATTTTATGAATATGTTCAGCCCTCTGTTCGTATTCATAACGGTGATATTCTTCACTTCAAAGATGGCTGCGGATTCGGAAATCATTGCCATCCTTTCCTGCGGTATCAGTTTCCACAGGATGATGGTTCCGTATATGTTCTCTGCAGCCCTTATTGCGGCTTTCTCCCTTTGCCTCAATCTGTTTGTCATACCTGATGCCAACAAGACGAGGGTGGATTTTGAGAATCAGTATTTCAAGGACAAGACCAAAAGCGTGGGACGAAATGTGCATTATCAGATTGCGCCGGGTGAGTTTGTCTATGCGGAGTCGTTCAGTTCCTGGAACAATACTGCATATAGATTTACGCTTGAAAAGATAGAAGACAACCAACTCGTTTCCAAGATTTCTGCAGAGACCGCTGTATATGATACTACTAAGCAGAGTTGGAGGCTCAAGAAATATTTCATCAGAGATTATAACTCCGACCTGACGGACAATATCCGCAGCGGAAGACAATTGGATACCGTCATCCCGTTGAGTGTCAAGGATTTCTACTTCAATGAGAAGACTGTGCAGACTATGGATTATTATGAACTTGATGAGATGATAAGGGTTCAGAAGATGCGTGGAGATGCTAATGTCAAGATGGCGTTGATTGAGAAGAATACCAGATTTGCCATTCCTTTCTCTGCTTTCATCCTAACCATAATGGGTGTGGCATTGTCGTCAAAGAAGCGTCGTGGAGGAATCGGATGGAACATTGGTATCGGTATAGCCCTGGCATTTACCTACATACTCTTCCTTAAGTTCAGTGAGATGTTCGTCCACACCGACACCCTTCCGCCAGCCGTGGCGCTCTGGCTGCCGAACATAGTATTCGCCATCATCGCCGGCTTCCTGTACAGGATAGCACCGAAGTAGCGCTTCTGGTTTATAAGACTTATTAAGATGAATTACATCGGTTCGAAAACCTCTCTATTGCCATTTATAACCGCTGCTGTGGAGGATGTTGTCGGAAGAGAACTTTCCGATAAGGTCTTCTGTGATCTTTTTGCCGGTACTGGGGTTGTCGGACGGTCATTCAAACCAAGGGTCAGTAGGGTTATCTCAAATGATTGGGAGTATTATAGTTATGTCTTGAATCGTAATTATATAGGCAATAATAAGGAACTTGTTGGAAAGGGAGAATTAATTGCTGAACTTAATGCTCTTCCTTTGGTTGACAGTGGTATAATCTATAATAATTATTGTTTGGGTAGCGGTAGCGGACGGCAGTATTATTCGGATGATAATGGAAGGAAGATAGATGCCATCAGACAAAAGATTGAAAGGTGGAAGAATTCTGGTGCCATATCGGAGGATATGTACTTTTTCCTTTTATCCAGTCTTATTGAAAGTTCAGACAGAGTTGCAAATACGGCATCTGTTTATGGTGCCTTCCTGAAACATCTGAAGACTACAGCCCAGAAACCACTGATCCTGTTGCCGTCATCATATACTCTCGATGGGAATGAGCATAAAGTATATAGCACGGATGCTAATGTTCTTATAAAAGAAATAGCGGGTGATATCCTGTATCTTGATCCTCCATATAATTCCCGACAATATGGTGCAAACTATCATTTGTTGAATACGATAGCCGAATATAAGCCTTTTGAGCCAAAGGGTAAGACAGGATTAAGACCTTATAATCGTTCTATGTATTGCAGCAGGAGGACTGTGAATGAATCGTTAGAGTCTCTGATTAGAGATGCAGAATTCCGCTTTATCTTTCTTTCTTATAATAATGAAGGTCTGATGTCTATGCAGGATGTAAAATCAATAATGGCGCGTTATGGTCATTATGATATGGTTTCACAGGAACATCATAGGTTTAGGGCAGATAAAGAAGAGAATCGTAATCATAAGGCAGACAGGACTACAGAGTATATGCACATCTTGGAGAAAGCATAAATTCGGTATCATACATAAAAATTCAGGCTTCTGACAGGGGTGTCCCGGTGCAGAAGCCTGAATTTTATGTGGCGTGTGATTTAGTCAACGAATACGTTCCAGCCGAAGATGTCTTCGATTTCGCCTCTCTGGATGCCTCTGATGTAGTTGTAGAGTTTGAGGGACTTAGGGCCGCACTGGCCGTCTCCGTATGTGTAAACGGTCTCTTCTTCTGATTCGAGGAATGGTTTGTCAACAAGTTTGTGTACCGGGGTGATTACTACTGCAGTACCGCATTCTCCCACCTCTTCGAATGTGCTGAGTTCTTCTACAGGGACAGGCCTTCTTTCCACTTCCATTCCTAGATGTGCCGCTACAGTTTCAAGGGACATATTGGTGATGGATGGAAGGATTGATGGTGACTTCGGGGTGATGTATGAATTGCCCCTGATTGCGAAGAAGTTGGATGAGTTGAATTCATCGATATACTTTCTTGTGGCCGGGTCAAGATAAAGGACTGCTTTGTAGCCAAGTTCGTGAGCGACATTGAGCGAGTAGAGTGAACAAGCATAGTTGCCTCCTACCTTGAATGCTCCGGAACCGTTTGGAGCGGCTCTGTCATAGTTTCTTGCGATAACGACATCGACTGCATCCAGTGCTCCGCCTACGTATGCTCCTACAGGCGAGCAAAGCATAATGAATGTGCTCTCCTTTGACGACTGGACTCCTAATTGAGGATTCGATCCAATGAGGGTAGGGCGAAGATAAAGTGATGCTCCGGATACTTCGTATGGCGGGAGGAAATCGATGTTTTCCATTACTGCCTGCTTACACATATCTACGAACATTTCTATAGACGGAGCCTCGATTCCAAGGAACTTTGCAGATCTCTGAAGACGTTTCGCATTCTCTTCAGGTCTGAAAAGGCGGATTCTGCCGTCTTTTCCACGGAATGCCTTAAGTCCTTCAAAGCACTCAATGGCATAATGAAGTGCGCCAGCGTATGCGCTGAGGCTGATGTAGTCGTCGGTAAGACTCTCTACAGGAGTCCAGGCACCGTCCTTGAAGGTGCTTCTGAGGATTGTGTTTGTCTTTGTGTAGGAGAATGTGAGTTTGCTCCAGTCGATATTTGCCATAGCCTTATCAGATTAATATTTCAAATAATTGGTTGTTTTCGTTGATGTATTCGTATGAGATTCCGTGAGCCTTGAGTCTGCTCATAAACGGTCCGAAGTCTTCTTTTGCAGCCAATTCGATACCAATGAGGGCAGGGCCGAAGTTCTTGTTGGTCTTTCGGATATATTGGATATGCACAAGGTCGTCGGTAGGGCCGATGACATCACGAATGAAAGAGAGTACAGCACCGGATTTCTGCGGGAAGTTTACTATGAAATAATGTTTGAGACCTTCATAGAGAAGGGATTTTTCGCGTATTTCCTCCATACGGATGATGTCGTTGTTGCTTCCGCTGACCACGCAGGCAACCCTTTTGCCCTTGATCTTATCCTTATAGAATTTGAGTGCTGCAACAGCAAGTGCTCCTGCCGGCTCCACAACTATTGCGCTCTTGTTGTACATATGGATGATTGTGGTACATACCGCTCCTTCCGGGACAATGACGATGTCATCGAGAACCTGTCGGCAGACTTCGTATGTATGTGTACCGGCAAGTTGTACTGCTGCACCGTCAACGAACTTGTCAATATGTTCGAGTTTGATGGGACCTCCGTTTTCTATGGCCGCTTTCATACAAGGTGCTCCGCCAGGCTCTACGCCTATTATCTTGGTCGATGGCGATATTCTGCTGACGTATGCTCCCAGTCCGGATGCAAGTCCGCCTCCTCCGATAGGAACGAAAATGTAGTCAAGAGGTTCTTTGCATTGATTGACGATCTCACGTCCGATTGTGCCTTGGCCTTCCATCACCTTAGGATCGTCGAATGGAGGAATAAAGGTCTTGTTGTTTGCCGCTGCATATTCGATTGCCGCTGAGTTGGCAGCGTCAAATGTGTCTCCGGTGAGGATTATCTCAATGTATTCCTTTCCGAACATCCTTACCTGCTCGATCTTCTGCCTTGGAGTTGTAACCGGCATAAAGATGGATCCCATAATATGAAGTTTGCTGCAGGAGAATGCTACACCTTGAGCGTGGTTGCCGGCGCTGGCACATACGATGCCGTTCTTCACTAGTGCCGGGTCGATTGTCCTGATCTTGTTGTAAGCCCCTCTTATCTTGTATGATCTCACCATCTGCAGATCCTCTCTCTTGAGATATACCTCTGCATCATAGATGTCTGAAAGGTTGGCGTTCCTTTGGAAAGGTGTAGGCTCGAGAATCTCGGAAAGAACCTCAGCGGCCTTATCGATAGCCTCGATGGAAGGGAAGTACTTTATATCGCTCATATCTTAAAGATTAAAATCAGGTTTTGATTTCTTGGTCAAAATTATAATTAAAATCGCGGATTTCCTAATAAAATTATTTGTTTCAGCCGTTAGTCCAACATTATCAGTGCAATCGACCTGTGACTCAGTTCCAACCTGACTTTGTCCTGTATGGTTTTGTTCAGTGTCGCCTTCCACCAATTATCGAAAACAACGTCGTCCGTCTGGTACATAAGTCCTTCCGACTTGATTCTGAGTGTGTTGTCTGGCGTGAATATGGATATTGACCTTCCAGGGCCGCACTCGAACTCTATAGTGTCGTTGATCGGGAATATGGTACCGTCATCAGAAACCATCTCGATGGATATGTCTCCGAGGTCGAACATCCGGGTGTATTCCATAAGCAGGGAAACATTGCCTATGGTGTGGTCGGCGCGTCCGCCCGTGCCGCCCAGTATGTGGATGGATCCGATTTCATTGAGATTGTTCAGAGCCCATCTGACAGCCTTTGTCTGGTCGTTGTGTTCCTGTTCGCTCTCCTTGATGATGATGTCGGCATATTTATTCTGCATCGTCTTTGGAAGAGTATCCATATCTCCGATCACAAGATCCGGCAGTCTCTCCTGTCCGAAAATGGCTTTACTGTTACGCAGAAACTTTCTCAATGCTCCGTCACAGCATATAATGAAGTCAGCCGAGCGGATCAGGTAGCGCGGATATTCCGTTTCAGGGAATTTCCCGTCCCCTATTATCACGATGTCTCTATACATACCTGCCCGTTATTTCTGAAGACGTTCCTTTTGTTACATTGTATGAGCAAGGATCCCTGAAGCCGATCAGGAAGTCCTTGACATCCATCTTCTTCTTTCCTGCAAGTTGGAGTTCTGTAACCGAAATTGCACCGTCGGCAGTGGCAATGGCAAGATAAGTCTTGCCGTCTGACAGGATGGTGCCGGGAGCAGCGTTCGTGATAGCGTTCTGTTCAAGCATAGCCTGATATTCTTCGCCGGTAATTCTTGCTGATCTGTATATCTTCATCTGCAGTGTCCTGCCGTCTTTTCCCAGTTCGGTATATGCTCCTGGATAAGGGCTGAGACCTCTGATGAGATTGTGTATGTTCCTGGTCTTGTCATCCCAGTCGATATGGCAGAGTTCACGTGTGAGTTTAGGAGCAGGGTGGAGGATTTCCGATCCCTGGATGAAACTCTTCTGTACGCGGAGTTCGTAATTCCTGTCAATTATGGCCTCCACTGTGTTCACGACCAGTTTTGCTCCCATAACCATAAGTTTGTCGTGAACATCACCGGCATTGTCTTCCGGCTCTATCCTGCAGTCATATCTGTACATAATGCCTCCGGTATCCATACCGTCGTCGATCATAAATGTAGTCACACCGGTGGTTTTCTCACCGTTGATTACTGCCCAGTTGATAGGAGCGGCTCCCCTGTATTGAGGAAGCAGGGCTGCGTGCAGATTGAATGTTCCGAGTTTAGGAATCTCCCACACCACCTTCGGCAGCATCCTGAAGGCTACAACTGCGAATATGTCAGGCTTCCAGGCTTTCAGCGCTTCAAGGAAGTCCGGGTCTTTCAGCGACACCGGCTGAAGTACAGGGATGTTGTGCTCGACAGCATATTTCTTCACAGCGCTTTCGTTTACTTTCAGTCCGCGCCCGCTTGCCTTGTCGGCGACTGTGACTACTCCCACGATATTGTAGCCGTTCCTGATCAACTCATCGAGTGGAGCAACGGCAAATTCAGGCGTACCCATATATACGATACGCGTCTTCTTGAATAATCCCATTATCTTGGCCTTTAATTTTCTGTATCCGTTCTTGATTGAGTCTGTACTGAAGATTGCTGAGTCATTGATTGCCTTCCACGAGAGGAACAGACCGGTAGGGAAAAGTACGTAGGTCGAGAAGAAGACACCGTGGAATGCCCCGATTGCTCCGTCTCGTGCCAGTTTTGTTCCTGAAATATCTATCACCCAATATGCGACAAAGAACAGTACCGAAATTATGGCTGAAACTCCGAGACCTCCCTTGCGGATTATGGCTCCCAGAGGTGCTCCGATGAAGAAGAATATGAGACAGGCAATGGAAAGTGCAAATTTCTTGAGGATCTCGATATCGATGAGCCTGAGAAGATAATTGTGATGGTACCTGCTTCTTGAATATGACTCAAGAGCCGTCTGAAGTTCTTCTGCATTCTTTCTGGCTCTCTCCAGAGATGCAATCTCATCCTTGATCGACTTCCATTGTCCGATGTCCTCCCTTTCGAAAGGTGTCTGAGGAGTCGAATTCGTGGCGGTGTCGAGTTGGGCGTTGTACCTCAATGTCCGGGAACGTTTCATCGAGTTGAGGTCTTCTTCCTTTCCGGCCTTGCTCAATGCTCCGATAGAGTCCTGCCCGTGCTGCAACTGCTTGAGGTTCATTGATTTCACCTGGTCATCGAAGCGACTGGAGTCAGACTTCTGGAATGCATAGTTTTCCAAAGGTATGACCATCTCCTGTTTGTGGAAGTCGATCTTCTGCAACTGCAGGGTGGTGTCCTTGTATTTCTTGGTATTGGTCTCTTCGTAGTTGGTGCCGTCGTACAGGATGAATGTGAGATATGTCTTGTCCTTGGACATCTTCATAACTGCGGAGTCCGCGATGGTCAGGCTTGTGTTTCCCTTGTTCTTGGTATGATTATATACCATAACTCCGTCCATCATTCCGGTCTCATCATCACGCTCGTTCACGCGGAGGATATAACCTTCGATACCGTTGTAGAATGTGCCCGTCGGTATCTTGATTTCGTCCTTGGTCTTTCCGATGTCATCCCTGAGCGTATATATCTTGTTGTAGGCTACAGGGATAAGATCGTTTGAGACGAAGAATGCTCCTACGCTTATGATACCGCAGATTATTCCCAGCGGCACAAGTACACGCTGAAGGGATATTCCCGCTGCCTTGATGGCGAGAATCTCGTTGTTCTCTCCGAGCGTACCGAGGGTCATCATAGAGGCCAGCAGAGTGGCAAGGGGCAGCGACAACGGAAGCATTGTAGCACTTCCCCAGGCAAGGAATTCAAGTATGACCTTCATACTCAATCCTTTGCCGACCAACTCGTCGATGTAGAGCCAGAGGAACTGCATCACGAGTATGAACACGACAACCAGAAGGATCGCCACGAACGGTCCTACAAACGATTTTATTATGAATCTGTCAAGTTTCTTCACTGCTTATCTTGTTGCTGCTTCAATCATCTTTGTCAAAGCATCCTTCAGACCGCTCAGGTCTTTTCCGCCTGCTGTAGCAAGACCAGGCTGTCCGCCACCGCCGCCGAGAATGAGTTTTGCAGCCTCTCTTACATCGGCACCGGCATTATGACCGGCCTTCACGAGGTCGTCTGAGTACATCAGGAGAAGTTGTGGCTTGCCTGCTGCCTCGAATGCCGCGGCGATGACAAGATTCTGTGCCTCCTTCTGGAGCATAAACGCTGCATTCTTGAGCATTGCAGGGTCCATAGGAGTGTCGATCTTCACGATGTTGATGCCGTTCATTTCTACGGCCATACCCTTGAGGCTTTCCTTGAGTGCAAGAGTCTTTTCCTTGGCGATTTCTTCCATCTGCTTCTTGTATGCCTCGTTCTCCTCGACCATTTTCCTGATGGCTCCGGCGAGGTCAGGCACATTATTGAAGAAAGCCTTTGCTGTGCGGATGGTGTTTTCCATCTGCTCTACCATAGCCTCTGCGTGAACTCCGGTAACGGCCTCGATACGGCGTACTCCGGCTGCGATAGCCGATTCCGAAACTATCTTGAAGAAGCCTATGCGGCCTGTTGCGGCAGCGTGTGTTCCTCCGCAGAGTTCGCAGGAGTCTCCGAATTTCACAACGCGTACTGTGTCACCGTATTTTTCGCCGAAGAGTGCCATTGCTCCCATTTCCTGTGCCTGCTCCATAGTGGCGTTGCGGTTCTCGTCGAGAGGGTTGTTGTCTCTGATGAGGGTGTTCACACGGTTCTCGACAAGACGTATCTGCTCTTCTGTAAGTTTCTCGAAGTGTGAGAAGTCGAAGCGGAAAGACTTGTCGCATACGAATGAACCTTTCTGCTCCACGTGTGTTCCGAGGATCTCGCGGAGAGCCTGGTGGAGGAGGTGGGTGGCTGTATGGTTGTTCTCGATCTGAATCCTTCTTTCAGTATCAACGTGCAGGCTGAAACTCTCGGTGCAGTCTGCAGGAATGCGTTCTGCAACGTGGATTGTGAGGTTGTTTTCCTTGATGGTGTTGACGATATTGATCTTCTCGCCGCTCTCAGAAATGATGTAGCCGGTATCTCCTACCTGACCTCCCATCTCGGCATAGAACGGTGTGCGCTCGAACACGAGTTGATACATTGTCTTGTTCTTTGCCTTCACTGTGCGGTGACGAGTGAGTTGTACGCCCTCGATGTCGGTAGCGTCATAGCCGAGAAACTCGATGTTGTCGCAGTGAGCGAACTCAACCCAGTCGCCGGACTCGATGGCTGTAGCGTTACGTGCTCTGTCCTTCTGCTTCTGCAGTTCCACCTGGAAGCCGTCAAGGTCGATTCTGTAGCCTTTTTCAGAAGCGATAAGTTCCGAAAGGTCGATAGGGAATCCGAATGTATCGTAAAGTACGAATGCATCTTCTCCTGAAATGACCTTGGTCTCTGCAGATTTGGCCATAATGTTGTCCATCAGACGGATACCTCTGTCGAGAGTGCGGAGGAAAGCCATTTCCTCTTCCTTGATCACGCGCTCGATGAGTGTCTGCTGCTTCACGATCTCAGGATAGAATTCACCCATATCATCGATAAGTTGCTGCACAAGGCGGCAGAGGAACGGTTCGTTGAATCCGAGGAATGTGTATCCGTATCTTACCGCACGGCGGAGGATTCGGCGGATCACATAGCCAGCCTTCACGTTGGACGGAAGTTGGCCGTCTGCGATAGAGAAACTGATTGCACGGATGTGGTCGGCGATAACGCGCATCGCGATATCTTCACTTTTGTCGATGCCGTACTTGTGTCCGGAGAGTTCCTCGATCTTCGCGATCATTCCTGTGAACACGTCAGTGTCATAGTTGGACTGCTTGCCCTGGAGGGCCATACAGAGGCGCTCGAAGCCCATTCCGGTATCCACGTTCTTGTTAGGAAGGAGTTCGAGTTCGCCGCTTGCCTTGCGGTTGTACTGCATAAACACGTTGTTCCAGATCTCGATCACGAGATGATGGTCCTTGTTTACGAGTGATGCGCCCGGAACGGCTGCACGCTCTTCGTCGCTGCGGAGGTCGATGTGGATTTCGGAGCAAGGGCCGCAAGGACCTGTGTCACCCATTTCCCAGAAATTGTCCTTCTTGTTTCCAAGGAGGATGCGGTCCTCAGGAAGATGCCTCTTCCAGGCCTCCATAGCCTCCACGTCGAGTGTGGTGCCGTCTGCCTCTGAACCTTCGAACACTGTCGCATACAGTCTGTCCTTGTCGAGTTTATATACTTCGGTGAGAAGTTCCCACGCCCAGTCGATAGCCTCGTTCTTGAAATAGTCTCCGAAACTCCAGTTTCCGAGCATCTCGAACATTGTATGGTGGTATGTGTCACGTCCCACCTCTTCAAGGTCGTTGTGCTTTCCGCTCACCCTGAGGCATTTCTGGCTGTCGGCAACCCTCTTCCATTTTGCCGGGCTGTTGCCGAGGAACCAGTCCTTGAACTGGTTCATACCTGCATTGGTGAACATAAGTGTCGGGTCGTTCTTCACAACCATAGGTGCCGAAGGCACGATCTGATGACCTTTGGACGCAAAGAAGTCCAGGAAGGCCTTTCTGATTTCTTTAGAAGTCATATATTTTCAATTTTATTTGCAATCCGACTGCCGTCAAGCCATAGAACGGCAAAGTAACTTGCAAAAATACAACTTTTTTCCGTAAAAGACCATAGCGCGATGACAATATATGCGCTATTCTGTGTTTTTTATTATTTTTTATAGAAGTGTCTGAGTTTTTTTGTACCTTTGTCCCGTATGTCCAAAAATAAAAAATACGTATTGAATCCGAGAACGCTGTTGTATGAAGTCAAGAAGCGTTCCAGAATGTCGCGTTTTGCCAGGACGGCTGCTTTGTTTGTGGTCAGTCTGGCTATGTCTGCGTTGTACTTCTGGCTCTATGGTTCCGTGCTTGGACTGGAGTCCCCGAAGACCCTTCTCCTGAAGAAGAAGAATGCCGAATGGTGTTCGAAGGTGGAGGTGATGAACAGGCAACTTGATGAATATGATGATGCTCTTGCATCTCTCCAGATGAGGGATGATGATATATATCGCTCTATCTTCGGTATGAACGAGATTCCTGCAGAAGTTCGTAATGCAGGTTTCGGAGGAGTGAATCGGTATTCACATTATGATGACGTTTGCCGGAACGGGCTCCTGAAGAATACCGCCGTCAGACTGGATGTCCTGACCAAGAAGACGTATGTCCAGAGCCGCTCGTTTGACGAGGTGGCACTCCTGTCGAAAAGGGCTGGAGATATGGCAATGTGCATCCCTGCCATTCCGCCAGTCAATCCTGATCCGTCGAAATTCAGACTTTCGAGCGGATTCGGCTATCGTTCCGATCCTTTTACAGGAAGGACCAGCCGCCATACGGGTGTGGATTTTGCGATGAAGCCGGGCAATCCTGTATATGCGACAGGTGATGGAGTCATAGAGAGTGTGAAGTTCGAGTTTTTCGGGTATGGCAACCAGGTGGTCATAGATCACGGATTCGGTTACAAGACCAGATATGCGCATCTTAAGTCTGTCGGTGTGGTCGAGGGAATGAAGGTGAAGAGGGGCGAATGTATCGGTCAGAGCGGAAATTCGGGAAGATCTTCCGGACCTCATCTTCATTATGAAGTGCTTTACAAGGGCAATTTCGTCAATCCTTCAAACTATTACGATCTGTCTATCACTCCTGAAGAATATGCTGCTATGGTACAGAATACGGCAGACGCATCCGAAAAGATCACAATGCATCCTTCGCACAGGAGAAAAGACAATGGCCGTATATGAGCAGTCAGTACATATTCGATAAAGAAGATATAAAGTTCAGAAAGAAAAGAACATCAGTGTGGGCGGTTTTGCGCAAGATACTGGTGTTTTTTGTCGCTACTGTTTCTATGGCTGTCGTCTATTATCTGATAGTCGCATTGTTCTTCAGTACCGATGAGCAGCAGAGGCTTAAGGACGAAAACAGGATGTATGAGATGGAATATCCCGGACTTAAGGATAAGGAGCAACTCCTTTCGGATGTCATTGAAGGTCTGAGACTTAAGGATGACAGGATATATGAGGAGATATTCAATATGTCGGCGCCTGATATTGATCCCGTGTCGGGCCTGGATTTCCTGATGGGGCTGGATTCGATACCTGATAAGGATATCGTGATATATGCTGAAAAGAAATTGGATAAGGCAGAAAGTGCTGCCGGGAGAGTTGAGGATAACTTCGCACGGATAATGCAGGCTGTGACTGATTCCGGATTCGTGATGCCTCCTATGACCAATCCGATAAAGGATTTCTCATTTGCTCAGACTGGGGCTTCGGTAGGCGACAAGATCAATCCGTTCTACAAGGTCAGCATACGGCACAACGGTCTGGATATCATCGCTCATTCAGGTGAACCTGTCTATGCTGCGGCTGACGGTGTGGTAAAGGATGTGATCCGTTCGCGAAAAGGACTCGGGAATGTGGTGGAGATAGACCACGGAAACGGATATGTGACAAGATATGCCCATCTGGCGGATGTCGAGGTGAGGGAAGGCAGAAGGCTTGAGAAGGGAACAAGGATAGGATATGTAGGAGTGTCGGGCAATTCATTTGCGCCGCATCTGCATTATGAAGTGTTGAAGGATACGCTTGTCCTCGATCCTGTGAATCATCTTTTCGCTTCGGTGAGTCCGGAGGAATATATGAATATATTGATAATGGCGGTGAGTACCGGGCAGTCCTTGGATTGACGCAATCGTCTGACCAAGGATGTCTGTAACAACAATATTATGGAAAAATATCTATATACAATCGGCGAAGTTGCCGGGCTCTTGGGGGAAAGCACATCTTTGGTCCGCTTCTGGGCCAATGAATTCCCGAAATATATCAAGCCCAAGAGAAATGCCAAGGGTAACCGTCTCTTCACCAAAGAGGATCTGGAGACTCTCAAGCACATACACGTGCTGGTGAAGGTCGATGGGCTTACTCTGGAGGGGGCAGCCAAAAGACTCAAGGGAGACAGGAAAGATGTGGTCAGCAAGGCTCGCGTGCTTGAGTCTCTCAAGACCATACGTGCCCAACTGGCGGAGATACGTGAAGAACTTTAATGCTGCAGGTATGGAATACAAGGTCAAGGATGTCATAAGAGTGATTGAAGATTTCGCCCCGCTTTCTCTTCAGGAGGGGTGGGATAACAGTGGCTTGTGCATAGGTTCTCCTGATGCCTCGGTGTCCGGTGTGCTCTTAGGGCTGGACTGCACTCCTGAACTCGTGGACGAGGCGGTCGCTTGCGGAGCCGATATGATTGTGACGCATCATCCTCTTATATTTTCGGGATTGAAGAAGATATCTCCCGACAATCAGGTGGGCCAGGCGGTCATCAAGGCCATACAGGCAGGTATAAGCATATATGCGGCTCATACCAGTGCTGATAAGGTAGTAGCGGGAGTGAGCGGCGCGATGGCAGCAAGACTGGGACTGGAGAACGTATCCATTCTTGACGAAGATGGTGAGGGAACCGGTCTGGGAGTCGTGGGAGATCTGCATACGCCGATTTCAGCCGACGAGGCGATACGTCTGGTGAAAGAACGCTTCTCATTGAAGGCGATGAGAACCTCGAAGCCTCTTGAAGGAATGATAACCAGAGTCGCTATGTGCGGAGGTTCTGGAGGATCCTTGATAGGTGCAGCCAGAAGATCCGGAGCCCAATTGTATATCAGCGGTGACATATCATATCACAATTTCTTCACCGAGGATGGCTTTATGATTATGGATATAGGACATTATGAAAGTGAAATAGAGATAGTTGATATTTTATTTTCTTTGATAAAGAAAAATTTTCCTACCTTTGCGGTTCGCATTACTCAGAATATATATAGTAACCCGATATTTTATTTTTAAGCGATATGGCTAAAAAGACAAAGAAGATCGAAACTCCGATCGACCAGAGAGAGACGTTTGTGTCCATCCAGAAGAATTTCGCGGATTCAGACCTTAGTGTCAGCGAGAAACTTCAGACACTCTATGCTCTCCAGCAGGCAGATACAGCAATTGACAAGATTCTCCAACTCAGAGGCGAACTTCCTATGGAGGTAGAGGCTCTTGAGACAGAGATCGCTGAACTCAAGGCTAAGGCTGCGCGTGTTTCGGAGATGATCGAGGAATACAGCAAGTTCATAACAGAGAATAAACTCGGAATCACAGAGTGTGACGCTCAGATCGAGAAATACAGATCTCAACTCGAGAATGTGGCAAACAGCCGTGAGTATGACTCCCTTAATAAGGAAATCGAGAATCAGGGTCTGCTCCGACAGATTGCAGAGAAGCATATCAACGAGACCAAGGAGCATATCTTCTCGAAGAAGAATGAACTCGAGGTGGTGAAAGAGAAGATTGCCGTAAGGGCAGAAGACCTCAAGGCGAAGAAGCAGGAACTTGCAACTATCGTAGAGTCAACTTCAAAGGATGAGGAAATCCTTCGTGCCAACAGGGAGGCGTGCGCAGCAAAGATCGATGAAAGGACAATGAGCGCATACGACCACATCAGACAGAGTTGCAACAATCATCTTGCAGTGGTGTCTGTATTCAATGGCAATGCCTGCGGTGGATGCTTCAATACTATCGCTCCGCAGAGACTTATCGATATCGCTTCAAACAAGAAGATGATTGTCTGCGAGTATTGCGGAAGAATCCTTGTAAATCCGGAATTTGAATAATAGTACCGATGGCTGAAGAGGGTAAAAGAAGGACCTCTGTCAGGAAGAAGAATCCGTCGGTCAATCTTGATACACTTGGGCTTGAGATGGGAAACAGACCGCCTCAGGCTCTTGATGTGGAAGAGGCTGTCCTTGGAGCGCTCCTGATTGAGCCGAACTGTGTGGATGAGGCTATGGATGAACTCACTCCGGGTTGTTTCTATAGCGAAAAGCACAGAATGATATTCGAGGCGATGAGTTCACTGAACAATGAACATATCGCCTTGGATCTTTTGTCTGTGTCTCAGAAACTTAAGGAACAGGGCAATCTGGAATCCATAGGCGGCACCATTACTCTTGCACGGCTTTCTCAGAAGATCGGAGCGGCTGCTCATATTGAGTATTACATAAGAGTCCTGAAGCAGAAATGCATCCAGAGGGAACTGATCACTGCCTCGTACGATATCCTTAAGACTTCGTATGATGAGTCGGTGAATATCGACGATCTCATAGATACTGCACAGACAAAACTTTTCGCTGCCATACAGAACAATGTAAAGAAGGATGTGCAGGAGATCGGAAAGGTCATCAACGAGGCTTTGGAGGATCTTCAGAAACGTCAGGATTCAGATGGTCTGAGCGGAGTGCCTTCGGGCTTCCCATCCATAGACAAGATTACCCTCGGATGGCAGGCGTCAGACCTGATAATCCTTGCGGCGCGCCCTTCTGTCGGAAAGACAGCCTTCGTTGTCAATGTGGCTCGTAATGCGGCTGTGGATTTCAATATGCCGGTGGCCATATTTTCTCTTGAGATGCCTGCCAAGCAACTTGCCAACCGTATGATGGTGTCCGAGACCAAATTGAGTGCGGACAAGATTAAGGGAGGAGTCAAACTCCAGGATTGGGAATGGCAGCAACTCGATATCCAACTCAAGAGGCTCGCAAAGGCTCCTATATATATAGATGACACTCCGTCTCTTCCAGTGATGGAGTTCCGCTCCAAAGTGAAGAAACTGGTGAAGCAGAAAGGTGTAAGGCTGATAGTCGTGGATTACCTTCAGTTGATGCAGGGACCGTCCGAACTTCGTGGAATGCGAGAGCAGGAAGTCGCAGCAATCTCGCGAACCCTCAAGGCGACGGCAAAGGAGATGAATGTTCCGATCATCGCTCTTTCACAGTTGTCGCGTCAGTCAGAAAACCGTCAGGGCAGCAACCGCCGTCCGCAATTGAGCGACCTTCGAGAGTCAGGATCAATCGAGCAGGATGCCGATATGGTTATCTTTATCCATCGTTATGATTATCAGGGACTTTCAGATGATCCGGATGACGTAGGAAGGACACAGATCATCATCGCGAAGCACAGGAACGGTTCCATCGCTGATGTGGATATGCGTTTCCGTGCAGATGAGGTGCGTTTCGTTGACGAGCAGGAAAGCCTTGTGAGCCAGGCCAATTCGATGCCGGTGGCTTCGGCTATGAATGATGATGTGCCGTTCGGCCCTGATCCGATGTCGATGAACGAGTTCGGCACAAATGATGAATTTATGTAGCCTTCAACATAAAAGGTTGATGCTATGAGTATTATACGGAATCTATTTGTTCTCCTGTGTATGTGTATGGCTTGCGGCCTTACGCACGCACAGGAGAATCTTGATTTGAAAGGTACATCCTGTGTGCCTGTAAAGGCTGTTACTGAAGAAGATCTTGCTTTCAAGGCCGGGGAGAGGATGGATTTTGTACTGCACTATAAATGGGGAGCAATCAATACTGATGTCGGCAATGCAACAGTTTCTCTGGATACCTTGACATACAATGGGCATAAGGCATTCCTCTGCTCTGTCTTTGGAAAGACAACGAAAATGTTCGACATATTCTTCAAAGTAAGGGAAGATTTCAAGTCCTGGTTTACCAGAGATGGTCTGAGACCTCTGAAATTCACACGCGATACGTATGAGGGCGGATATGAAGCCAGAAATACCTATCACTATGACTGGGCTGCCGCAGATCCACAGATAGAAGCCGAGGTGTATTCTTCCAAGAAAGGTACGAGATTCCTGCAGATTCCTCTCACGCCCTGTACTTTCGACCTTCCTGCGCTTTTCTTTTATGCGAGGAATATGGATTTCGATGCTGTGGAGCCGGGAAGGAAGTATCCGATGACCTTTGCCATAGACGATGATGTATATAATGTATATTTCATTCTATATGGCAGAGAGACTATAAAGGTGAAGGGCTTAGGCTCGGTCAACACCATCAAGTTTGCTGCCAAGTTGCTTGAAGGCGAGGTGTTCAAAGGCGAGGAGGATATGCTTATATGGGTTACGGATGACGAAAACAGGCTTCCTGTCTATTTTGAGGCGCCTCTGCTTGTGGGAACAGCGTCGGGGCGTATGACGGGCTGGGAAGGTTTGAAGCATCCTTTCACATCTTTGGTACAAAAGAAAAAATAATGATATGGCAAAGAAGAATGAAATTGTTCATACCGGAAAGATAGTCGAAATCACACCGGATTTCACTACTGTGGAGATCGTGGTTTCCAGTGCCTGCTCAGAGTGTCACGCAAAGGGATTGTGCGGAATGTCGGAGGAGCAGGACAAGATAATTATGGTGCCTACGGATCCATATACGCAGCGTTCTGTCGGTGAAGAGGTACTTGTCAAGACTAAGATGACGATGGGATTGAAGGCGGTGTGGATATCATACGTGATTCCTTTGATGATTTTAATGATTTTAATATTATCTTTGTCTGCCGTTATCGATAACGAATATCTCAGAGGAGGCATTGCCATTGCCGGTGTCGGTGTTTATTACTTGTTCATCTGGCTTCTGAGAGACAGATTGTCGGATCAGTTCGAATTTTATATCGACTGATTTCAATATGCATACAAACAACTAAATTATATCTGTAATGACACAAACAATCATCTGGACTATTGCAATCCTCACCGTTCTCGGTGCGCTTCTGGCGGTGGTTCTCTATGTTGTGGCTGAAAAGTTCAAGGTGGAGGAAGACCCAAGGATCGACGAGGTGGAGAAGGTATTGCCTGGTGCAAATTGCGGAGGCTGCGGACAGGCCGGCTGTCGTGCGTTCGCTCAGTTCTGCGTCGAGTCATCTCCGAATCTGGACAAATGCTTCTGTCCTGTGGGAGGCAATGACGGAATGCAGAAGGTTGCAGCAGTGCTTGGTGTCGAGGTTGCCGCAAAGGAGCCTCAGGTCGCTGTGGTACGTTGCAACGGAACTTGTGAGAACCGTCCTCGCACAAACGAGTACGGCGGATATCAGTCCTGCCGTGTGAAGGCTGCTTTATACAGTGGCGACACTGGCTGCTCATTCGGCTGTCTTGGGTGTGGCGACTGCGTCGCTGCCTGTCAGTTCGGTGCTATCTCTATGGATCCTGCTACAGGTCTTCCTGTAGTCGATGAGGAAAAATGTACAGCCTGCGGTGCCTGTGTGAAGGCTTGTCCTAAGGCTATAATCGAACTCCGCAACAAAGGACGCAGGAATATGCGTGTTTTCGTCTCTTGCGTAAACAAAGACAAGGGAGCGGTAGCGAGAAAGGCCTGCAAGGCTGCCTGCATCGGCTGCGGCAAATGTGCGAAAGTATGTCCGTTCGAGGCAATCACTGTCGAGAACAATGTCGCTTACATCGACTTCACCAAGTGCAAACTCTGCAAGAAGTGTGTGGCTGAATGCCCTACAGGAGCAATCCACGCTGTAAACTTCCCAGTAATCAAACCGAAACCGGAGGCTCCTGCAGCACCAAAGCCTGCTGAAACTCCGGCTGCTGAAACTGTAAATAAGGAGGCATAGGACTATGATGAAGACATTTTCAATAGGTGGTATCCACCCGAGTGACAGCAAAATCTCGAAAGACTGCAAGATCGAGGTTCTGCCTGTTCCATCCAAGGTATATATATCCGTTGCCCAGCATCTTGGTGCCCCAGCCACTCCGATCGTGAAGGCTGGTGACCAGGTAAAGGTCGGCCAGGTGATCGCAGAGCCTTCCGGATTCATTTCTGCGTATGTGCATTCATCTGTGTCCGGTACTGTGAAGTCTGTCGGTCCGCGTAAGGATCTCGCAGGAAACAATATGACTCATATCGAGATTGATGTGGAGGGTGACGAGTGGATTGAAGAAGCAGATCTTTCCGACACTCTCGTGACTGCGATTCCAGAGGACAACAAGGCAATACTCGAAAAGATAAAGATGTGCGGTGTGGTCGGTCTGGGAGGAGCGACTTTCCCTGCACACGTAAAACTCTGTCCGCCTCCGGGCAAGAAGGCTGACTGCCTCATCCTCAATGGAGCGGAGTGTGAGCCTTATCTTACATCCGACTACCGCATTATGCTTGAAAGAAGCAAAGAGATTGTTGTAGGTGCGGCGATTATGAAGCAGGTTCTCGGCGGATGTCCGGCAGTGATCGGCATCGAAGAGAACAAGCCTGAGGCTATCAAGGCTATGGCTGCGGCTGTTGCAGAACTCCAGAGGAGTGCCAAGGGATATGAGGGAATCTCTGTGATGACTCTCAAGAAGAAATATCCTCAGGGAGGTGAAAAACAGTTGATAGATGCTGTGATGGGACGTCAGGTGAAGTCTATGGGACTTCCTATCGATGTAGGTGCTGTAGTTCAGAATGTGGCTACATCCCTCGCTGTATATGAGGCTGTCCAGAAGAATATCCCTCTCGTGACCAATGTTATGACCATTACAGGTGACTGCCTCCCTATGGAGAAGCAGCACAACTATAAGTTCCGTATCGGTATGCCACTGTCCTATATCGCAGAATATGCCGGCGGTATTCCTGAGAAGGCAGCCAAGATCATCAGCGGTGGCCCGATGATGGGTAAGGCTATAGCAAATATGGATGCTACTACTGTAAAGGGTTCATCTTCATTGCTTTACCTTACTGCGGAGCAGACAGTGCGTGGAGTGGAATCGGCCTGCATCCGTTGCGGAAAATGTGCCGAGGCCTGCCCTATGGGTCTCGAGCCGTTCCTTCTGAACAAATATGCCCGTAACAATATGATGGATGAACTCGAGGAAAATGCAATCCAGGATTGCATCGAGTGCGGATGCTGTCTTTACAGTTGTCCTGCAAACATTCCTCTTCTGGACATCATCCGTATCGCAAAAGGCGACGTCATCAGAATTATTCGAGGCAGGACGGCTAAAAAGTAGCAAAGCCCTTTGTCTTATAACAGACAGCCTCTTAAATTGATAACTAAATTAATCAAAAAATGGATAAACTTTTGGTTTCACCTTCACCGCATCTTCATACAAAGACTTCTACCAAGTCCTTGATGAGGGATGTTGTGATTGCCTTGCTTCCGGCAGTATTGGTGTCAGTCCTCTTCTACGGATGGTCAGAACTGCTGGTGCTTGGCGTAAGTGTGGCTTCCTGCGTACTGCTGGAGTTCCTTATCACTAAATATCTGTTGAAGAAATCCTGCACTGTCGGAGATATGTCTGCAGTGGTTACAGGTATTCTTCTTGCTCTCAACCTTCCTGCTACAACTCCTTGGTGGGTGGTGTTCATCGGAGCAGTAGTCGCTATCGGCGTTGCAAAGATGACTTTCGGAGGTCTGGGACAGAACCTCTTCAATCCTGCAATCGTGGGTCGAGTGTTCCTCCTTATTTCCTTCCCGACATATATGACCGACTGGACAAGGCCTCAGGGCTTTATCGGTGGAGGTCTGGATGCGCTTTCAGGTGCAACTCCTCTGGGACTTGTAAAGGAAGGAGGCGTAGCGGCGATCGAGAGCCTCGACTATATGGATATGCTTTTCTATAATATCGGTGGTTCTGCAGGTGAACTTTCTGCTATCGCTCTGATCATCGGCTTCATCTATCTCCTTGCACGCAAGGTGATCAAGCCTTATATCACACTTTCGATCATTGCAACTGTAGCAGTGTTCTCCGGCATCTTCTGGCTTATCAATCCTGCCGAATATACAGACCCTGTCTTCAATATTCTCACAGGAGGTCTTCTTCTCGGATCGATCTTTATGGCGACTGATTATGTGACTTCTCCAATGAGCAATGTCGGAGGCATCATCTTCGGAGTCGGCATAGGTATCATCACGATGCTCATCCGTTACTTCGGTGCATATCCTGAAGGAATGTCATTCGCTATACTTATTATGAACTCTGTGGTTCCTCTTCTTAATAAGTGGTTCCATTCAAAGAAATACGGGAGGGCATAGGTTATGGCAGTACAATCATCATTCAAGAATATGACCATCTGTCTGTTCGCGATATGTATAGTATGTTCAAGTCTTCTTGCAGGAGTATATGCCTTGACGAAGGAACCTATCGATGCTGCAGCAAGGGCTAAGAATGAAGCGGCCATCAAGGAAGTGCTTCCAGAGTCCGCTGTGACGATAGAAGAAGAAAGGACAGTGGATTTTGAAGGAGCGTCTTACGCTTACAATCTTGCATACGATGCGCAGGGAAACACTGTTGGCTGCGCTGTCAATGTGGCTCCTGTAGGATTCGGAGGCCCGATTGCCATCAAGGTCGGCTTCGATATGAACGGTGTCATCTGCAATACAAAGGTGCTTTCGCAGGCTGAAACTCCAGGTCTTGGAGCCAAGTGTGTGGAGCCGGCATTTTCGGATCAGTTCAAGGGTTGGGATCCTGCTCAGAAGGATCTTGCAGTGAAGAAGGACGGAGGTGATGTGGATGCGATAACTGCATCGACCATCACATCAAGGGCATACGCTGACGGTCTTCTTCTTGCTACCAAGGTATTCCAGGCCATCGGTCAGACACCTATGCCGCTGACTGAGGAATGCGATGCTCCTGTCATTCCGAGCGAAGTCGAGGAATCTAATAATTAATGGAGGAACAGAAAATGGGAAAATTTCAACTTATAACTAAAGGCCTCATAAAGGAGAACCCTACATTCGTCCTCCTTCTCGGTATGTGTCCTACATTGGCGACTACCACTTCGGCCATCAATGGTATGAGTATGGGACTTGCGACTCTGTTCGTCCTGGTACTCTCTAATATGGCGATTTCTCTTATCGCTCCATACATTCCGGACAAGGTGCGCATCCCTTCATATATCGTTGTGATCGCTACATTCGTGACTTTGCTTCAGTTCGTTATGCAGGCATACGTTCCGGATATCTATGAGACTCTCGGTCTGTTCATTCCGCTTATCGTGGTGAACTGTATCGTCCTCGGACGTGCAGAGGCTTTCGCCAACAAGAACGGGGTAGTGGATTCTGCTCTTGACGGTATTGGAATCGGTCTCGGATTCACCCTTTCCCTTACTCTTCTCGGATTGGTAAGAGAGATTCTCGGAAGCGGTTCTGCATTCGGCTTCAAGTTCATTCAGGGTGACGGTATTCTTGCATTCGTGCTTGCACCTGGAGCATTCCTTGCGCTTGGATATCTAATCGTAATATTCAGAAAGTTAACATCTAAAAAGGCTGAGTAATTATGGAATATATACTTATCATCATTTCAGCGATATTCGTAAATAATATCCTGCTGTCACAGTTCCTTGGTGTATGCCCTTTCCTCGGTGTATCCAACAAACTCAGCACTGCGACAGGTATGTCGATGGCTGTTTGCTTCGTGATCACTCTTGCTACTGTCGTGACTTATCTTCTGAACTCGCTTCTGGTGAAGTTCGGTCTTGAGTTCCTTCAGACCATTTCATTCATCCTTGTGATCGCTGCTCTTGTGCAGATGGTGGAGATTGTGCTTAAGAAGATCAGTCCTGCTCTGTATGCTTCTCTGGGTATCTTCCTTCCGCTCATCACTACCAACTGTGCAGTTCTTGGTGTGGCTTTGACAGTGGTGCAGAAGTCATCTCCGTTTGCTGCTGCTGCCGATGGTATGATGAACCTCGGCGAGGCTACGGTATATGCATTCGCTACATCCCTCGGTTTCGGTCTTGCGATGGTGCTTTTTGCCGGTCTTCGCGAGCAGTTGGCTCTCAATGAGGTGCCTAAGGCATTCAAGGGTATTCCAATCGCACTTGTGACTGCCAGTATTCTGGCGATGGCCTTTATGGGATTCTCGGGACTGGTTTAGAATTTATAGGAATACGAAAAATGTGAGCATTGTTTACGGTGACCCCCGCCCTCTTCGAGGGCACCCCCTAGCCGGGGGTGGCACGTCACCTCCAACAATGCTCACATTTTTCTATATATAAAAGGTTCTCAACCATACCCTTCGTTGACGCTGGGGTGGCACGTCGCCTATAACAACATCACCCTTTAAAATATAAAGTTCAAAACAAGGCCCTTCGTTGATGCTGGAGGGGGTGAGAGAGGTGTGGGTGAATATGCCCTTTGTCATTTCGACCGAACGAAGTGAGTGGAGAAATCTTTTTAATATTTGTTTTATGACTGATATGAAGGCAAGAGAATTATTGGATAGGGCGGAGGAGTTGAGGCGGAATTGCCGTTTCGGAGAGGCTATAAACTTCTATAGGGCGGCAGCCGCGGCTCCGGATGCTACAGATGAGATAAAAAGAAAATCTCTCGCATCGGTCGAATTGATGCAAGAGATAAACGGTTTTGTAAACACCGACCTTATGAATCCATAGGGTCGGTGTTTTACTAGAATCTATAACGTACGCCAAGGTGAGGGTACCATCCCCAGATACCGAAATCTCTGACAGTTACGTCGGCGGCTGTCGCGCTTACCAATCCGATCTGAGGGCGTATGTCAATCGAAAGTTGAAGAGGGAAATCGAATGTATATTCGAGTCCTACCTGTCCTGCTATTCCGACATTAAAGATGCCTTTGCCTGCTCCGAGTGCAACGCCGGGACCAGCGTAGAAACCCCATTCGCCCTGTGCTGTCCAGTCTGGCTGAGCAATCATAAAGTTGTAAGTTCCTGCAAGATTGAAGAATGCGAATTCTCCAAGTCCGAGGTCTGCCTCAATGAAGTTTGCGTCACCTAAATTGTGCTGATAACTGAGATCTACGCCATAGCCGAATCTTGCTCCGAGAGCCTTTGGCTGGGCGGATGCTGCGAATGTGAAACAGAGTGCCAACGCAGCAGCAACGATAATTTTCTTCATAATCTGTAGGTTTAATAGTTAATGTTTCATATACGTGTCTGGATACAAAGATATATAAAGTTTCTCAAAGTTTCCAGAAGTTGAGGCTGTATTCTTTTTCTGCTGTGCTCTCTTCAATATCTCCTAATGCACAGAAAAGGTCGAGACCGATGATATCTTCAAGTTCATCGACGGTCATAGCGCATCGCTGCAGGTTGCCGTTGCCGGCTCTGTTCTGCATAATGAAGGCTATCGAATGCCATTCTCCATTCCTTTCAGCCATAATAGCCTTGAAGAAAGCGTCAGGGACAACCACGTGGCTGTCTCCGATTGTTCCATATCTGTTTTCTTCATTTATCGGTCCCGTCACAATATATACCTTACCGAATTTCCTTGCCCACGTCCTGCATTTCTTTTCCAAGGTGTTCCACATTCCATTATTTAGGTCTTCGTCCTGAGGACAGCAGTTGGTGAAATGAAAAGTCTCCCACATAGCATCATCACTCCACCTGAAATCGGCAGCCGGAGCGAGATGTCCTCTGGTCCATCCTGAGCCACGATAGTCATAATCGTCGGGCTGGGGCAGAAGCACACGGTCGTCCTGGCTGAAGAATTTGTTGTCTCTGACGGCATCTCCGTATGTTTCCTCCTTTGTAAGTTCGTATGCAACCCATTCCGGAGTCTTTGTGAGAATGTTATAGGATGATATATATCCTTGATATTCAATTATATAGTCGTTGGTTTCCAGCGCAGGGAGTTCAATCCGTCCGATGTCTATGTCCTGTGTGAACACGCACCCTGTGCAGAACAATATTGAAATGGCAATCGTAAATGTCCGTGCTATGATTTTCATATTAAGTGTCGATATCAATAATCTTTGTGTCAAATTTAACATATACAGAAAAAATATTCAAGTATTTTTGTAAAGCATTAACAATCCGGCTTATGAAAAAGATCATATCAGTGTTATTCTCTGTTTTCTGTCTGTCTTTCAATGCAGCATCAATCGACCATCCTCAGGCGGTTCTCCCTGTCCTGTCTCAGGAGCGCTTTACTCTGGTGGACGATGGCAAGCCAATCTCTATATTGATTGCACCGGATGAGGATAAGGCTATTCTTCGTGCAGCATCAGATCTTTGTCAGGACTTCTGCCGGGTGACAGGTGTGGAACCATATCTTGGAGCAGAGGTCGTGGCAGACCGGATGATAATCATAGGTTCGGCCAGGTCTTCTCTCGTAAGGCAGATTGCAGCGTGCGGGCAAATCGATCTTGATGAACTTGACGGCTGTAATGAGAAATATATGATCAAGACTGTCATTGACCCGATTGATGGAGTGCGTGAGGCTTTGGTGATAACAGGAAGTGACCGTCGTGGTGTCGTTTATGGTGTTTATGAGATTTCAGAGCAGATCGGTGTCTCTCCGTGGTACGATTGGGCAGATGTGCCTGTCATAAAGCGTAAGGAACTTTCCATTGCCCGTGGCTCGTACACGGCAGGAGAACCTGCAGTTCGTTACAGAGGCATATTCCTGAATGATGAGGCTCCTTGCCTTACAGGCTGGGTAAAGCATACATACGGAACAGAATACGGCGACCATCGTTTTTATGAGAGAGTCTTCGAACTGATACTGCGTCTGAGAGGTAATTTCCTGTGGCCTGCGATGTGGAGTTGGGCTTTCTATGCTGACGATCCTTTAAACAGTAAGACTGCAGATGAGATGGGGGTGATCATAGGCACTTCGCATCACGAACCGATGGCACGCAACCATCAGGAATGGGCACGCAACCGTAGCGAATACGGCGAATGGAATTATCAGACCAACTCCAAAATCATTGACGGCTTTTTCAGAGAAGGAATTGAGAGGATGAGAGGAACAGAGGACCTTGTGACAATCGGAATGCGAGGAGATGGTGACGAGGCTATGAGTGAAGAGGCAGATGTCGCTTTGCTTGAAAGGATAATTGCCAATCAGCGTAAGATCATACGGAAAGAGACCGGAAGGCCAGCATCTGAGACGCCGCAGGTCTGGGCGCTGTATAAGGAGGTGCAGGATTATTACGATAAAGGATTGAGGGTGCCGGACGACGTGACGATACTTCTCTCTGATGATAACTGGGGCGATGTGCGTCGTCTCCCCGCAGAACACGAGAGAGGACGTCAGGGAGGCTGGGGAATGTATTACCACGTGGATTATGTCGGTGCTCCCCGTAATTCCAAATGGCTGAATGTTACCCCGGTACAGAACCTTTGGGAGCAGATGCAACTTACATATTCATACGGTGTGGATCGTCTGTGGGTGTTGAATGTGGGTGACCTCAAGCCTATGGAATATCCGATTACTCTTTTCCTTGATATGGCTTGGAATCCAGAGCGTTTTACGGCAGAGAATCTTAAGGAGCATACAGTGTCATTCTGTCGTCAGCAGTTTGGAGAAGAAAATATGCACGAGGCTGCGCGCATTCTGAACCTTTACTCCAAGTATGCTGGGCGCATAACTCCTGAATTGCTTGACAAGGACACTTATAATCTGCACACGGGAGAGTGGAAACAAGTGTGCGATGAATTCATACGTCTTGAGGCGGAGGCTCTGCGTCTTTATATGAATATGCCGGATGAAGCCCGGGATGCATATTTTCAATTGATTCTGTTCCCGGTTCAGGCAATGGCGAATCTATATGAGATGTATTATGCTCAGGCTATGAATCATCATCTTTATTCGTGTGGTGACCCGGCAGCAGACCGCTGGGCAGACAAGGTTGAAGCCTGTTTTGCGCGTGACCGCCAGTTGACTGATGAATATAATTATGGCATAGCGGGAGGAAAATGGGAAAATATGATGATACAGAAGCATATCGGCTATACAATATGGAATGATACTTTTCCGGAAGATACTCTTCCTGAGGTGTTCAGGACAGAAAGGGCAGAGGGATTGCACGATGGCTATTCTTTTACATACGGAGAAGGTTGTGTAGTGATGGAAGCGCCTCATATATATTCTTCATCGGGCCTCGCTCAAGGTAAGTGGACATTGATTCCGGATATGGGAAGAACATTGGGAGGTGTCGCGTATATGCCATATACAGTGCCCGTTGACGGTGCCCGCCTGACCTATCGTATGGAACTCCCGGCCGGACTTTCGGAAGTGACCCTCCTTGTTGCTACCAAATCAACTCTGGCATTCCACGATGCCGCAGGACATAGTTACAGGGTAGGCTTCAAGGGCGCTCCATCTGTGGAAAGATGCTTCAATGATGACCTGAATGAAAAGCCTGAGAATATTTATAATGTCTATTATCCTACAGTTGCAAGAAGGGTCGTTGTGGAGGAAGTGAATCTTTCTTTACCGTCTGATGAAGGGGGAGTCTATGAACTTATCGTCGAACCTCTTGATCCGGGAATCGTATTTGAAAAGTTTGTAGTGGATTTCGGAGGATATGAGCCTTCTTATCTTCTGGGTAAGGAGTCTTTGTATTCGAGATAGGATAGGAACGGTTTTTGATTCGGCAGCCAGACGTATTAATCTTTAAAAGTTAGTAGTGTTATGAAACGTCTGATTATTGCTGCCTTGGTGGCTGGTGTGCTGCCTGTTTCGGCCTGTACCAAGGATTTTGACAACTCCACAGTGAAGGAATTCGATCTCGAACGTTATCTCGGCGTGTGGTATGAAGTAGCCCGTTACAATCACAGTTTCGAAAAAGGAATGGATAATACTATGGCTCAGTATATCCTTCAGGATGACGGCACGGTTGTGGTTCTCAACACAGGATGGAAAGACGGTAAGTTCAAAGTTGCAGAAGGAAAGGCAAAGTACAAGGATCCCGAAGGGAAACCGGGAGGCCTGAGAGTCTCGTTCTTCCTCTTCTTCTATTCTGATTACAACGTGATGATGGTCGATGAAAACTATCAGATCTCGCTGGTCGGGAGTAAAGCCGAAAAATATCTCTGGATACTTTCGCGTACTCCGGTTCCTGATCCCGACCTGCTTCAAATGATTCTTGAAGAAGCCGAAAGCCGCGGCTACGACACCTCCAAATTGATATGGGTCGATCAAAGCCGCAATATCGAGGCTCTGACCGACTGATTCGAGAGTCTTTAGGGAGACTTTCTTATCCGGCATTTATTGCAGATTTGCAGTAAATGCCGGATCGGTTTTTATGGGCAGAGGTCTCTTTCCCGGAGTGAGATAGTTATGAGGTATGATAGACTGCCATATAGATATAATATTCTAGTGTAATGTAACTGGTTCACGTATTTTACCTTACACAGGACCAGGCAGAGGATTGATCAGACCTAAGTTTTATGCACCAGATATCAAGTTTGATAATGACGAAATTTACGATATAGTCAACGGTGGAGTTGAGCAGAATAAAGCACTACGCTAGAGAAATCTTGGAACACGTCGGTTATATATGACGGATTCTGACCTCCTTGAATTCTAGGGGATTTCTTTGACAGATTTGTAAATAACGTTACCTTTGTTCATCTTGTTTGAAATATAATGAAAACGATAGAGGTAGTAGCAGCAATCATAGTCAAAGACGGACAGGTCTTCGCCACACAGCGTGGGTATGGTGAGTGGCAGGGCTGGTGGGAGTTTCCCGGCGGGAAGATAGAATCTGGAGAGTGCCCGGAGGCAGCGCTGGTGCGTGAGATCAGGGAAGAACTTGATGCAGAAATCGAGGTCGGCGAGTTGCTGGAGACGGTTGAGTGGGACTATCCGAAGTTCCACTTGACAATGCATTGCTTCGTGTGCGCGCTTCTGTCAGACTCTTTACATCTCAATGAACACGAGGCCGCGGCCTGGCTTACTCCTGAAACTCTGCACTCTGTCAGATGGCTGCCGGCGGATGAAGGGCTGGTGGGTAAGATTTCAGGGTTATTAAATTCAGAAATACAGAAGAACGTGTCCAAGTAAGGATTTTATGTACCAAAGTTAGCGGCTTTTGCAACTTTGGTACAACTCTTTTTGCCTTTCCAACTATTTCAAGACTGTGGCGTAGATCCTCGATTTGACCGTCAAGCCGACCTCCAGCCCTTTCCAGCCGGCATCTATATATATTATACTAGTATATATTATAAATATATATAATAATATTTAGTGTAGTATAATTGGTTTATCTGTTAATTTATATAGCGAAAAAGTTGCTGAAAGTCAATATTTTACATTTGGTTTTTTGTTTCGTAGTTTTGCCCCGTATCGGCGAATGTCGGGGGGCTAAGGCGAGTAGGAACGTGTAAAATATTACTATATGAATAACGATGTTGTGATTTATCAGTCAAGTGATGGGCTTGTCAAGATGGAGGCGATAGTTGATGCTTCCAATGAAACTATTTGGGCTACGCAGAAGGCAATGGCGGAGTTGTTTGGAGTGACTGTGCCGAATATCTCTTATCATTTTAAGAGGATATTTTCAAGTGGAGAATTGGAACCTGAAATGGTAATTAAAGAAATTTTAATTACCGCACAGAGTGGCGTCAGAGGCCTTTCTGAGGAGAAAGTTAAGTATTAT
>JAGAIM010000086.1 GCA_017626555.1 Bacteroidales bacterium | reverse complement strand
CGCCGGTTTTGGAGCCATCCGCGTCCCTGTGACCTGGGGAGTCCATATGGATGCCAACGGAGTGGTCTTTGCCGAGTGGATGAACCGCGTGAACGAGATTGTGGACTATGTTCTCAACGTCGGAATGTACTGCATAATCAACATCCATCATGACACCGGTGCCGATCCTGACGCCTGGTTGGTGGCAGATCCGGAAATATACCAGACTGTCAAGACCCGGTACGAAGGTCTGTGGAAGCAGATAGCCGAAAGGTTCAAGTCATATGACCAGCGTCTCCTGTTCGAATCCTACAACGAAATGCTGGACGAAAGCCGCTCATGGTGCTATGCCTCCATGAACCTTGGCTATGATGCCACAGAGGCCACCAAGGCTTATGACGCAATAAATTCCTATGCCCAGAGTTTTGTGGATGTGGTGCGTGCGACCGGAGGAAACAATGCAGTGAGGAACCTCGTGGTGAACACCTATGGAGCCTGCAACGGCTCGGGCACCTGGAACCAGCATCTCCCGGATCCGCTCATATATATGAAAAAGCCGGTGGACACCGTCGAGGACCATATTCTTTTTCAGGTCCATGCCTATCCTGAGATTGACAACCTTCCTTCCATGGAAGTGGAGGTCTCAGAGATGTTCCGCCTCCTGGACCAGCATCTGGTCTCTCAAGGAGGTCCGGTGATAATAGGCGAGTGGGGCACATTCAGCGAGAACCCTTCTCTGGAGAATTTCTGCTACTATGCCGATTTCTTTGTCCGCAAAGCCAAGGAATATGGAATGGGCACCTTCCACTGGATGAACCTTTCCGACGGATTCTACCGCTCCATCCCTGCCTTCAGTCATCCGGAACTCACAGAGGCTATCGTGAAGGCATATCATGGCGAAGGCTTCACCCCTCAGATTCCCCTTCTTGAGGACTATGACCTGGACTATAAAGTTACCTATCACAAGCTCTGGTCCGAGGCTAATCTCCACCCGTCGACCCTCTACCTGTCCGAATACAAGGGACTGACCTTCGAACTGGCAGCGGCTCCCGAAAGCGGCTCCCTCCATGTGAAGGTCTATGGTGAAAGCGACGGCAAGGAGCAGTTCGTCAAATTTGACGGAGCCACCGCCACCGTATATTTCGACGAGTCCTCCCTCGGCACAAAAGTCTCACGCACCACCCTCCAGTGCACAACAGACAAGCAACTCCAGGTCCTGATCAAAGACGTCTCCCTGATAAAATCCGACGGCACCCTTGAACCCACCATGCCATCCGTCTTCTGGGGCTGTCACATCGAACTCCTCGTAAACTGATTTTAAAATTCTATTATCATCCGGGAATATGCCAGTTTTCCCGGACAGGTCAGTGTAAATTGTGTCTTTCGTCCGTGAATCCGGCTTTTTCCCGGATGGCTCGGGCAAAATGTGCCTTTCATCCGGGAAATCCTCCGTTTTTCCGGACGGCGAACCAGTTCTAGAGAGAGTGGGCCCTGCTTATTGATATTTAGCAGCCGATTTTTCTGGAACCGAAGTTTTGATTAACTTTGCGGGAAATTAGTTCCTATGTTTGAAATCCAAATAAAATTGGAGTGAGCTTTGACAAGCTCATGAGGAGCGCTCAACGGGGCCGTCGGCCCCGGCCGCTAAGGCTAGCCCCGAGAAGTTTTTCATGGGTTTACAGAAAAAAGCT
>JAGAIM010000085.1 GCA_017626555.1 Bacteroidales bacterium | reverse complement strand
GTGCCAGTGTAGTCAATGGACGTACAACCAAGATGACTGCAATCCGAAGGACATTCACCAACGGCACGCAGACATATGGCGAGGACTACTCGTCGAACTTCACCTGGACTTCCGGCAACACGTCTGTAGCGACCGTGGGAAGCAACGGAGTGATAACAGGAGTAGGCACAGGAACAGCCACCATTACAGCCATGTATGGCGGAACGACATTGACTGGAACAGTCACCGTCACGCCGAACTATACTTATGAGCTGGTACTGAACAAGACCAGCATAAATATGGGTAAGGGAAGGACAGAGACACTCATAGCCACATTCAAGACCTACGCTGACGGTATCCTGGAATCATCGAAGGACGTCACCTCGAGCGCGACCTGGTCTTCAAGCAGCTCTTCAGTTGCTGGTGTAAACGGTGGTACCATAACCGGCAACGGTGTCGGTTCGGCAACAATCACGGCCACATACAACGGCAAGAGTGCGACATGTACAGTGAACGTCATCGGGTCTCCGACCCTCTCACTCGGATGGACATCTGTGGATCTGAAGAGAGGTGATGTCAGAACGAACGCGGCCATCTATAACCCTAACAACGGAACCGCATCGACAAACGTCACCTCAAGTGCAGTCTGGACCACCAGCAATTCAGGAGTTGCGACAGTCGGAGGAGGCCAGATAACCGCTCAGGGCAAGGGAACATGCACCATTACGGCAACATACAATGGAGTCAGCGCTAGCTGCACGGTCAATGTGACCGAGAATGACACTCCGGGCATGAATGCATACGTTTCCAACATGTCCGTGCAGTCGGTCAATGTCTCCGGTACAAGCAACTATAAGCTTACACTGTCGCTCAGATTCAGCGACGGAACGGTTGTCGAGGATGCGCCATACACATGGTCTGTAACCTTTGCCCAGAATACCAGCATTGCGACAGGAACCAGCGGTGATGCTCCGATAGTCTATACGGGAGGAGGCTCGACCTACGTAATGGCCGTAACCCTCACTACAAAGGCTTACTACTACGACTCGAACGGAAACAGGAGGCAACATACCACTGGAACATCGTTCTCGCACAACGTCTCATGGAAACCGTGATGATGTATCCTCATGAACAATAGAAAAGAGGCTGTCAGGAATAACTCCCGGCAGCCTCCGTTGTATGGTCGAATACCTTGATGGTCTATTTGAGAGGTAGGTATATCGGCAGCCGCTCACTGCAGACCGTCTCGACATTCTCGATTATCTCCTCACATCGCTTCCGAGGAATCCTGATCTGTGTCCCTGCCTTAATAACAAGATCCCTACCTGGATTACCGTCATAGAAGAGCGACGCCGAATGCTGTCCGTTGGATCCTGCCGGCGAATAGGTGATGTCGTAAGCCGGGGCAAGGCTCCAGACTCCTGACCTGCAGATGAAGCTGAAGTTCTTCGCGTGGTCATCCTTGTTGTCACATACAAGATTGAACACCATCCTTCTGAACATCTCTTCCACCTGTACTGGGTCCTGAGTCAGGAATCCTGTCAATGCAAGAAGGTTGGTATAGTCTGCATCCTGATTCCTGAAGTCAGACTGAAGCAATGCAGCTGCAGTGACTACATGGACGCCTTTACCGTTCTCGATATCGAAGCGTTCTATGGCAAAGTACTTATCTTTGATGAGTCTTGTGCGTGGCACATCTATGCCGCATTCCCTTGCAGTATTCATGTAGAGATATTCCTCACGGCCTATCTCCGCGGAATCGTAAGTATGGCGGAACTTCACGAGCCAATGATGACCTTGAGAATCAGACATGACGATCTTGGGACGTGCTCCTCCGGAATTGGCACTGTTGTAATAGAGCAGGGATTCATCGCCCTCCCCTTTCTCAGAAAGTATCTCCAGAGCCTTCCTCTGCACGTCATCCAGCTGCTCCTCATCTATCCTGGCTTCAGTCTTCTCAAGGTTTACATGAGGTTCGTATATGAGCGCTCCCATTCCTGAGGAGCCCACGATGGCGAGTCTCTGAAGAGGGGTCAGGTTCCTGAGCTGGAAGCCGTCCTTGCGCAGCATCCTGTCGATAAGATACAGGCCGTATCCGTCTGGCATGCTGTCTTCGAAGACCGCAAAGTTCCTGTCGAACTTGTCAGGCCGGGAGAACAGCAGTTCGCTCTTCAGCGGCAGTTCAAGCGGAGACAGGGCAAATCCTTCCTGTATCCACTCTGGAGAATACTCGAACACGCAGGAGCGGCCTTCAGGAGTCATCCTAAGGGTTCCCACAAAGTCTTCATTATGGAAGACGTTTATCTTTTCGATTTCCGGTATCATCGTCCCTTTCGTCTTTTCTTGTTCCTGTTGATGGTTTCAAGTTCGCTGCCGGTAGTGTACTTGGGCATTGAGAGGATCTGAAACATCTCCTGAAAATAGTCGAACTCCACGACCAGCGCGCAGAACGACTCGAAGGATATCTTTCCGGTGGTCTCGAATCTCTCAATGGTCGGAGCCGGAACACCGGTCCTTTCTGAAAGCGTCCTTCTGCTGTATCCTCTCT
>JAGAIM010000084.1 GCA_017626555.1 Bacteroidales bacterium | reverse complement strand
ATTCTCATTGAACTCAATTAAATACAGTTAAACATAAGTATTGCCGGTCAGAGGGTGAGAATCTTCTGACCGGAGTTACAATACATACGTTATTATTTGCATTTCTACCCCCCCCGATTATATTTGCAGTTGTTATTGCCATATGGCACTATTTGTGATAGAACTGACTTGATAACCCCCATTGAGATTATGACTGAACTGACAAAGACCGATTTCCGTCTGGCGGCGATTATTTTGCTGTCGGCTTCCATACTTACATTCACATCGTGTTTTCAAACAGAGCATTATGAACCTGACTTCAATGTTGTTTCAGAGTCAGCAAGCCAGATTCCGTCATCTGGAATTCTATATGATGCTGAATTCAATTGGGAATATGTAGAAACAAGGACATCCAAGCCAATAGCATACAGACAGTTCAGATTTCGCCTGAACATCAACTCGAAGGCCGGAGAAATTCAGATTCCTAAAAGAGTATTTCCTATGGTGGAGGATTATGCTTTCGTCAATGGAGACTGGGCATATCGCGAGAATGCATACGGAAGTCCGGCAGTCCTGTATATCCAGATCCCAGAAAACACATCGGCTGATTCAAGAAAGGTTTCAATAGAGATTAGTATCGATAGTCTTTATAATCACTCTTATACCGAGAAAGAGGGACAGGAACATAGATGGGGCGAATGGTTCACCGTATTCGAAGGCACACAGGCTGGCAAGGTATATCCTGATGAGATGATGCCGAGCCACAGTCTTGAAAAGTCACAGGCTAATATCTTCGAGCCGGTGCGGATCGATATGCATAAATGCGATGAGGCCAACAGCCTGTGGTGGTATAAATCTAAAGGTGTCTGTGATTCTTTGGTATGGAGTATAAGAGGTTTTGAAGATACAAAGATCATTATGGAGGATGGCTACGAATCGATTTATTTCGGCCATCTTTTCACACACCCTGGCGAGCTTGAGAGCGTATTGTCTGCATATAAAGACGGGAAGGTGGTCTATGAGGATGTACAGAATATTACGATCACGAATAAGAAGGATTTCCTGATGTTCGACTGGGAGGAAATCGTATCAGGAACTGCAGAAGGAGGATCCTACCACAATGCTTTCGATGACAACAGGTGGTTTTCAAGCGGTGTTTCCTGCGAGGACGGCAATCCAGTCATAATATTCAACTGGAACAACTGGGAGAATTATTCCGAGGAAGAAAACCGCAGGATCCTTCGCGAGTACATATCCCATATCTATGGAGAACCGGTCTATACGGAGAAATCCGAAGTGGAAGCACAATGGGCCGGATTGTTTGTGAGAAGAGACGACAGATATCGTCCTGAATGTATCTGGATTACAGAGACTTCCGCAGTCGCTCTGTTCTATGTATATAACGAACTTACAGAGACTGGTGATTGGAAAATCATCGCAGAACCTTTAAGAAAATAATCTGATGAAGAGGATAATTGCAATCTGCCTTATGGCATTGGTCGTTTTCGGATGCGAAGACTTGCAGCAAGGCACGCAGGGAGGTAACGAGAGCGAAAACGAGAACGAAAACACGCCGGGCACCGAGACCTTGAAGTTCCCTACCTTATGGGGAATTGGAGAGGACAGCAAGCCCGTGTTCGACAAGGAGGGAACAGAGGTTTCCACATTTGAGATGATGTCGTTCAATATCTTCGAAGAGGATCTTGAAGGAATCGAGGAACACTGCGATTCGCT
>JAGAIM010000083.1 GCA_017626555.1 Bacteroidales bacterium | reverse complement strand
GTCAAGCATCGTGGAGTCGGTGTAATCATAGGTGAGAATTCTGCAGGTATCAGTGGAGCAATCAATACCGCGACATTACCGAGCGGATTGAAGGTGAGTTTCTCCGGACAGAGAGCATACAGCAACAGCGGTATGGAAGAAGATTATTATATCAATGGTGTTACACCTCATATAGTTGTCAATACATCTATTGATGATCTTTCAGCAGGAAGGGATGCACAACTTGAGGCTGCATTAGAGATTATTAATAAACTGAGGTAGAGAAACACATGGATAAGGATCTAATAGAACAACTTGAACAAATCAAGGAAAGCCGAGGCGAGTTCATCGAAAATCTGCTGGCTGCTTTCGAGAGGGATCACCCGGAGTTCATCGAACAGCTGAGGGATAGAGGGTTGAATGAGGAGGAGGTTAGGTTTTGCTGTTTGGAGGTGCTTGGGGTGAAGGAATAGTAGTATTTCAGAGGATTTACGTCTTAAATGTAGAAACATATAACATCCATAATGATGAAAAAACTTATTGTATTATTTTCAATTCTCACAGTAGCAATCAGTTGCAACAAGCCTGATGCAAACGACACCCGTTTCTTTGAAGAAAACCTCAAGGCAACGATGGATCAGATCAATATGGAGATAACTTTGAATGGAGTAACTCATTTCTATATTGGTTCTCAACTCAATAAGATTCTTTCCGGTGAGGAAACCGTATATGCAGAGATGTTTACTGAAATATCCGATGATAAGTGGTACTCAAATCTTCTGAATATCAGTTTTGAGACCGGAGGGAAACAGATGAATGCCGAAGGCGCCGAATGGGAAGCCGGGCATTACCAGTCGTTCCGGTTTCTTGGAGAGGACACCTGGCTGTTGTCTTATGAGAACGGAAGTCTGAGTTATGAGATAAATCTCAAATTGGAGGAGAATGACGCGGACATTTTTGAAGTCACCCTCTCCGGTAATGGTGAGTACGTCAGAAATAATGTTCTAACCGAATTTGAGGTTCAGGATGTCAATATCAAGAGGCAGTTTGTGAATAATGTCTTGGTGAGAACAACTTCGACTGGAGTCATTAAGGGTGATTTCTATGATCCGGAAGACAATGATATTGCAAGAGCGTTCTGCGAACTCCATCTGGGTTCAGTACCGGAATATATAACCGGATATAATCTGACAGAATAAAATGACAGGAAGATTCATAATTGTATTGGTGGGGTTACTATCGGTTGCGACGGTATCTGCTGCCCAGGAGAGTCCGGAGAGAATAGATACTCTTACTGCAGCGACTGTGACTTCTGCCATCGACAGGAACATCAACTTCACGCAGACAGGTTTGACCAAGATTGACGGATCCGCTTTCAGAAGAGGGTTTGCCGTCTTCAGTTCTCCGGATGTGTTGAAGACCTTGCAGACTCTCACTGGAGTGTCTTCCGGAACTGAAATGCTTTCCAACCTCTATGTTCACGGTGGTGACGGAAGTGATAATCTGTTCCTTCTGGATGGCGTTCCTTTGTATCAGATCTGCCATCTTGGAGGAATATTCTCGTCGTTCAATACAGACGTGGTGGAAGGTATTGATTTCTACAAGAGCGGTTTTCCGGCTCGTTATGGAGGACGGACTTCATCTGTTGTGGATGTTGCGACCAAGGATGGTGATTTCAAGAAGTATCACGGAACCGTCGGGATCGGTCTGCTGGACGGGAGGTTACAGTTTGAGGGACCGATCATCAAGGACAGGACTTCGTTCAATGTGGCTATGCGCAGGTCGTGGATAGATGTGATTTCGGCACCTGCCTGTGCGATTATGAATGCTATGAATAAGGCATACGGGGAAAAGCAGAACTTCGGATATAGTTTCACGGACTTGAATGCGAGGGTGACACATATATTGAATCGTGGAAGTCGTCTGACCGCTAATTTATATTGGGGAAATGATGGTCTGAGGATGACACAGGAGTTTGAAGGCCACGATCAGGATGGAAGTCTTAGTGATATTGATATTGAAGATACAAGATTTTCTTGGGGCAATCTGCTCGGATCACTGAACTGGCAGAAGGAGTTTTCAGACAAGTTAGATATGAGACTTCTTGGGTTTTATTCAGGAAGCCGGTCAGACATAAGGATGAACACGACTATGGAGTATTACAGGGCTGATTACACGGATGTTTTCAGGCAGGATACGCATAATCGCAACAGGGTAAATGACGGAGGTGTCAGCGCAGATTTCAACTGGTATCCACATCATAGTCATCATGTTCGATTTGGTGGAACTTATATCCTGCATTCTTATAGTCCGAGCCATTCATATAGTCAATATGATACTGATAGCGGAGTGGTACTGACGGATATAAGCAAGAAGGATGACATTCAAAGTTTCGGCAACGAGATGGGTATTTATGCAGAGAATGAGATGAGTCTGACGAGGTGGATGAAGGTGAATCTCGGATTGAGGTATAGTCTTTATGAGGCTGAGGGAAAAATCTGGAACTATTTCGAGCCTCGGGCCGCATTGAAGTTTCAGGTTTTTCCAAATGTGGGAATCAAGGCTTCGTATTCAGAGATGAGCCAGTTTTCTCATCTGGTGGCAGCTACTTATATCGATCTGCCGACCAACAGTTGGCTTCCTTCGACTTCAAAAGTGGCTCCGATGCGTTCAAGACAGGTGGCTGGAGGTATCTACAGCAGACTGCCTCACAATATGCACCTGAATGTGGAAGGATGGTATAAGACAATGAGCAATCTTATCGAATATAAGGGAATGAATTCATTCTTCCCCCCACTGACGGATTGGGAGGAGGATTTCAAGACCGGTATCGGCAAGTCGTATGGTCTGGAGGTGGATTTCGGGTATGAAACTGAGAAGACAAGCGTGAGTGCTTTCTATACTCTGTCGTGGAACCGGAGGAAGTTTGATGATATATGGCCGGACTGGTATCTTGACAGGAACGACAACAGGCATAAAATCACTGTTGTTGCGAACCATAGGTTCACTGAGAAGTTCGAGATGTATGCCTCTTGGAATTATCATACAGGAAACAGGATGACTGTGGCTTCGCAGTATCTTCCTGCTGAGGAGGGAGCTTGGACTGGGCAGTTCTTGTATGAGAGTCCGAACAATGCCAAGATGCCGGATTATCACAGGCTTGACGTGGGATTCAATTTCTACAGGGAGACCAAGCGGGGCAATATGGGTGTGTGGAACCTGAGTGTCTATAATGCTTATTGCAGAATCAATCCTTTGTATGCGTCAGTTGTTAAGGACAAGTCAAAGTTGGCATTCGAGGGTCTTGGAATCGGTATAATTCCGATCGTTCCTACATTCAGTTACACTTTCAGATTTTAAGAGATATGAAGAGATTTGTTTTTGCGTTGATTATGTCAGTTCTTGCTCTACAGGGTTGCGAGACGAGGTTTGATCTGAAAGGTATGTCAGAGGATCCGAAGATATATGTTTATGGCATTGCCGGAATGTCGGATACAACTTCTTTCAGAGTATGCAAAACGGTGCCGCTTACAGGAGTGACAGAGCCATCTGATTCTAGAGAGGTATCCTCGATTGAGCTGACTGTGGATGGAAAGGCTGTTACCTTGACGAAGGCTGATGCTGATACTTCTGGTGTTCCGAAGGGTTATTGGTGGACTGCTGAGGATATTCCTGGAGGGTCTGAGGTTGTGTTGAGAGCTTCTGCTGATGGGGCGGAAGATGTATCATCGGTTTTCCATATGCCTGAAGAGATGCCTGCATTTGAGGTTATCTATACCTCTGCTCCAGCGTTCAAGTTCACGTTTAAGGATGACGGCAGCACCGAAGATTGTTATGCGATAATGGTGTATGGTGAGTGTACAAGAGTAAAAGATGGTGAGGCTACTGTATATGTTCGTGCGTGTGATCCGTATGAACCTGACGAGGATTTCG
>JAGAIM010000082.1 GCA_017626555.1 Bacteroidales bacterium | reverse complement strand
GCATATATAAACATCGAAGAAAAGGCCTCAAATCACGTTGATTTCCGGGATACGAAATGGTTCCTGAACTTCCTGATGGCTGTTAATGTGGGATTGGTGTTCTTGAGAGGGCTGATTCCTATGCCTCAGATTGTCAGAAAGATCAGCAACATATATACATACGTATGGATTATGTTCTGCCTTTTCAGTCACAAGAGTTATTTCAAGACATTCGCTTACTCTAGAGTAGCGATATGTGATGCCGAATAAATTCTTATTTTATCCTTCGATTTTAAAGCGGAAGGTGAACTGCTCCGGAAATCCTAACTTCTCCGCGATTTCCTTGACTGACAATTCCGTCTGGGAAAGCAGACGTTTTGCCTGGTTGACTGTATATGATATGATCCATTGCATCGGAGTCTGACCGGTGTAATTATGGATGATTTTCGAGAAGTGTCTTACTGAAAGATTTGCCTCATCCGCATAACGACCAACCGGATACCGTTCTGCATAGTGCTGTCCTGACAGCATCAGACACTTGACCGGTGATACAGTAATATACATTTTTGTGTAGCACCGGTATTTATAATACGAGGAATATAGGTAAAATAATGACCGGTGATACAAGATTCTGCTTTTTCTCGTATCACCGGTCATTCATAAATCATAGTCACCGGAAAATGCCCGAGATAACTGCCATCATAATTGTCTCATAGAATCAAGGATTTCATCACGGACACGACGGAATTCATCAATAACCTCACTTTCAGGGCCGGTAAAAGCATCCGGATCATCAAAGCCGATATGCAGGTGCATTGCGACTTTGCCGGTAAATGAAGGGCAGTTTTCTTTTGCACCGCCACATACAGTAATCACATAGTCCCAGGATTGACCAAGATATTCAGACACATTCTTGGGATAATGACCGCTGATGTCAATGCCAATCTCAGACATAACTTTGACTGTCAGAGGATGTACTTCAGATGCCGGTCTTACTCCTGCAGAACAGACTTCTGCATCGGGGTGAAGATGCTTAAGTATGCCGTGAGCCATCTGGCTGCGGCATCTGTTTCCGGTACAGAGGACAAGGTATCTCATATCTTATGCATTTAGGGGATGAAACGGGCATCTCTTACCGATGCACTGCCTGTTGGATGAGGTGTGGGTACAGATGATCTCAGACTTATCCATCCTGATGCCGGTGACTTCTTCTGCATATTCAATCGCGGTCAGAATGGACATATATGAATTGCGTTTACAGCATCGGGGGCCTCCTGTTTCGCCAAGCCGGGCCAATGAACGTGAAGTCATAAGATTCGAATGCCCCCAGGCCTCTTCTGCAAGAGGCGTCGAAGCGGTGATGATTGACATAAACATACCGGTGCTGACGGCAGCCCCGCAGGCTCCCCAGAAGCCACAGGCTCCTCCAGGTACCTTGCTTCCCCTGCTGACCATTTCATTGAGTGCGGAAGGAAGGTCGATATTCCCTCCGGCATTTCTGTAGGCCGTCAGGAGCGCACATCCGACCATTATATGATGTTCCGGCCCGTGCATATGGCAGAACTGCATATCCATCATCTTCCTGACTATCTCAATAGGATTGCGTGAATCTTCCTTCAGGCAAAGGCCTATGATTCCGTCTATACCCTTAGTGTGGCATTCGTTGCATACATAATGGCCGTTGACGCACCTGGTCTTGCTCATTTCCTGCTTATGGCAGATTGCGCATTCCATCAGCACGTCCTCGTTTAAATATTCGAGCGGCGCTTTACAGATGAGACATTCCTCTTTCATAAAAACGTATCTTTCCTACAAAGATACAATTCTCCTTGAGTTAAGCAAAAATCTTCCGGAGGACAGAAGAAGTATCGGGCCCAGACCGGTATAAAACGAAGCGGTAAAGGCAGACGGAACGCCTGGAATATGCTTTAGTGCGATTCCGAGTCCCATCATAAATACAAGCAGAATCCATCCGCGGGGCGGAAAAGTCTGCCATATCCTTACCTTGTCCGGTAAAGAGGCGATCCTGTCAGAGTATCTGCCCACAATTCTGCGGAACATCAGGAAGAATCCGGCAAGGACAGCAGCAGTAATCAGAAGCAGCCACCAGAGATTATCTGCAGGCTGGATCGTGTAGGCCTCTATTCCTTTTGATGTAATGATGATTCCCGGAATCCCCCAGATGACGGCTGCAACAATATACAATTGTTTTCTTTTCATCCGGATCAGTACTTTGTGAAATTGTACTTCTGCCTGATTTGCTCTTTTTCAGCGTCCGGAAGGCTGTTGAAATATGCCTTCCAGCCAGGACAGAAATTGATATGCCATCTCCAGAATCTTCCGACGAAAGAAGTCGGCCTGGCATCGTGTCTTGCCCTTAAAGGGCATTGTGAACATTTGTAAGTTTCCATAGTTTATTGTTTTTAAAAGGATTTCATCATTTTATTCAGAAGCGAGTACAAGTGGAGAGCGTCACCGTTTTCCAGAGTGACGCAACGGGCCATCTTCGAAGGTATTTCCGCAGCCTTATCGTGGAGTTCCTCTCCCCTTGCGGTAATAGTGAGTATCACCATTCGTTCATCACTCTCCGATCTTTTCCTCTGGATCCAGCCGGCCTTCTCCATCTTCTTGAGCATCGGTGTCAAGGTACCGGAATCAAGAAAAAGAAGTTTACCCATATCCCTGACACTGATGGACTTATGCTCCCACATCACCATCATCGCTATATATTGGGTATAAGTAATTCCAAGCGGCTCAAGCAAAGGAGTATAGCGTCTTACTATCTCCTTTGCACAAGCATAGAGAGGAAAACACAACTGGTTCTCCAGTTTCAAGTTCTCATTCATAGCAATTTCAATATATCGCTTTCAATCTTTTCCGGCGTTGTCATCGGAGCATATCTGTCAACTACAGTTCCGTCACGTGACACCAGGAACTTCGTGAAATTCCATTTGATGTCATCTCCGAGAAAGCCTCCTTTCTGCTTCTTGAGGAAAACAAACAACGGATCCGCATCTTTGCCGTTCACATCGATTTTAGCAAAGAGCGGGAAGGTTGTCTTGTATTTCAATGTACAAAACTCCTGAATCTCCTCTTCCGTCCCCGGAGCCTGGTGACCGAACTGGTTGCAAGGAAAATCCAGAACCACAAATCCTCTGTCCTTATATTTGTCGTACAGATTTTGCAGACCCTCATACTGTGGGGTGAATCCGCATCCGGTAGCGGTGTTGACAATAAGAAGGACCTTACCCTGATAATCTGTCATCGGCACCTCCACGCCCTTGGCGTTACGTACCTTGAAGTCATAAATTTTCATATCGCAAATAGTTTAGGTTTTATACAATCGAATTGTATGCCACAAATATTAATAAATGTTCTGAATCGACAAAAGAATCTCTGGCGTATAATGAATGTCTTTAGCCTGACAAAGCAGATATCAGCAAAAATCAGAGTGGATATTATAAGGAGCACAATGCCAGGACAGCCAAAAGCATCAGGCTGAATATCAAGAGATTACGAGCAGTGATTCCTAAGACTGGATTGAGGGCGGCACCTTTGTTTCTGACAAGCCTGCGCCAGGCTTGGAAATGAAACAGAAGATAAACGGCAGGTACAATCATAGCCCATATAGGAAGCATAAGCCATAAAGGAATCATCAAGGCCATAGCAAGAATACCTGATAAAAGATATGCATTACCCATAACCTTGCGCCCGAAAATCACTACCGTTGTCCGCTTACCTACCGTATTATCATCGTCCATATCACGATAATTATTTACAATGAGAACATTTGCTGCAAGAAGGCCGACAGTTATGGAAGTTGTCACTACAGCAGATAATTCAGCCCATTCTCCGGTCTGGAGCCAGTATGTCAGAGTGACAGGAACTACACCGAAGAATATCACCACAGTAATATCCCCAAGTCCGTGATGTGACAAAGGATAAGGCCCGGTACTGTATGCCAATGCTGCAAGCAGGATACAGATACCCACGGGCAGAAGCCACCACCCCCCGATAAACAGCATCGCGCAGCCTGTTATGGCGGCAAGGCCAAGCATCCCGAACGTAGCGAATTTCATAGCCTGCGGAGTAATGTCACCTTCTGTAACTCCCCTTCTGAATCCATCCCTTCCCTTACGATCCATCCCGTTCTTGTAATCATAATATTCATTTGCAAAATTGGAAGCAATCTGGGCAGTAACGGCAAACACAAAGCACAAGACTGCCGGTACTATTGAGAATCCACCCTGCCATACGGCCAGTCCAATTCCCGTCAGGACACCTGCAATACTGACCGGCAGAGTCCTTAGACGGATTGCCTCAATCCATTTGCTTATCATTTCACTATCATTTGATTCCAACATACATACGACATATCCCGAAGGTGAAAGCCTTGTGGCGTACTTCGCGGAATCCTGCATCATACATCATTTTGATGAACTTGTCTGGAGCAGGGAAATTCAACACTGAAGCCGGGAGATATCTGTAGGCACCTTTGTTGCCGGACACAAATCCACCGATTGCAGGCAATATATTCAAAAAGTACAATTTGTAACACCAGCGGATGAAAGGATCCGAAGGAACAGACAATTCAAGAACCACTAGTTTACCACCGGATTTAAGGACACGACACATTTCCTTCAAACCAATATCAAGATGTTCAAAGTTACGCACACCAAAGCCAGCCGAAACCCTGTCAAAAGTGCCGTCTGCATATTTCAGTGTCTCACAATCTCCATATTCAAGTACAGCATCCATCCCAGCCGCTGCAATCTTCTCTCTGCCGACAGCCATCATCCCTTCCGAGAGATCGATACCGGTTATGCTGCTGCCTTCCACTGCTTTTTTGGCAATTTCTATTGTAAAATCTCCAGTTCCGCAAGCCACATCAAGTACTCTGAACTTTTCCGGACGGTCAATGATTTCACGGACAGCCTTCCTGCGCCATCCTTTGTCTATATTCAGAGACAGAATATGGTTGAGTTTGTCATAATCCTGCGCAATATTGTCGAACAGACTCTTTATTTTCTCTTTCTTTGCCATTGGTACAGACTAAAAAACTGCTGGTTTCTTATCGATCTGTTTATGTGTTTTTGATGATAAAAATTCAAACACTTTCTAAATATCGGCAAAAGTAGGAAAATTTTGCAATAATTTTCTTGTACATCTTTATTTAACAAAGTAACTTTACTGCATATACTCGGATTCAATGAACAGACGTGATTTCATAAACAGATCGTTGCTGACATTGGGCTTCCTTACATTCGGAAGCCTGATCAAGGATACAACTATGGCATACGATATGAATGGAATAACAGACAAAACACAAAAGAAAATGAAAAGAATAATTATCATCGATGGCGGGCCGCGGCGCAATATGAACACAACACAGATGCTGCAGAAATTCGCAGAGGGCGCACAATCTGCAGGGAATTACATAGAAGTCCGGACCATACGTCTGTATGATATTGATTATAAATGCTGTATGTCGTGTATGGCCTGTAAACTGAAAGGCAGAGTCTCAAACGTTTGCAGGTATAAGGATGATCTTACGCAGATTCTGGAAGACATATCACAGGCAGACGGTCTTGTACTTGGTTCACCTATATATTTCGGAGAAGTGACAGGTCAGATGCGTGCATTTATGGAGCGTCTTTCATTCCCTTGGCTTTCATACAATGACTATAGTATGACAGCGCCAAAGCGTATGCCGGTGGTTCTGATCGAAACAATGAACGGACTGCCCGAGAGGAACAACAGCAACGGCTTCGGTTCGATGGAATACTGCATCACAGCCGCTCTCGGACAACCGCAACATATAGTTGCATATAACACCTGTCAGGTAAAGGACTACAGCCGTTACGAACTGGCAGGATTCTCTGAGGAAGCAAAACACCAATGGCGTGATGCACATTGGGAAGAAGACCTGCAGAAGGCATTCGATGCAGGCCGCAAGATGGCTTCATCAAAGGAGGAATAACAATCCGTAATTTAAGATATTATGAACTATTTATTGATTCTTCTCGCCGTTTCGATGGCAGTATCAGGACTTGGATGGATCTATTTCATCTATTTCTTCAGCATTGGTTATGGTTTTGGAATATCTGCTCTGGCAGTGACTATGGCTATTTTATTCAAAGATGTGATAACATTGCCTACGGCTTTGCTGTGCGTAGTGATGTTCATTTTCGGATGCAGGCTCGGACTCTACCTTCTTACACGCGAAAAGAGATCTCCGGAGTATAAAAAGATCCTTTACGGCCCGGATGCAGCAAAGAAGAAACCGCTCTTTGTTGTCATTACAGTGTGGATTTTCTGTGCTTTGCTCTATGTCGGTCAAGTAAGCCCTGTTGCATTTTTCCTTGCTAACAAAGCGGCCGGCGCACCAGTCAATGAGGTTTGGGCGTGGGTCGGAGCAGCCTTGATGGCAAGTGGAGTTATCCTCGAAAGCGTGGCTGATGCTCAGAAAAAAGCAGCAAAGAAAATCAACAAGCACAGATTCGTTGACACCGGAGTATATAAATTGGTCCGCTGTCCGAACTATCTTGGTGAACTGGTCATCTGGACAGGCGCATTCATAGTATGTTTCGGCGCTTGTTGTTCCGTATGGCAGTGGATAGTCGCATCAATCGGATATCTTGGGATTGTATATGTTATGTTCAGCGGAGCCCGCAGACTTGAAATACGCCAGAACGGAGCATACGGAAAAGACCCAGAGTATCAGGCATATATAAAGAAGACACCTATTCTGCTCCCATTCGTACCAATTTACAGCGTGGAAAAGCATAAGTGGCTGCAGGCATAAAGGGATAAGATATATAAAATATAGTCCTATTTTGATTTGATTAATCAGGATATTTGAGTAATTTCGCGGTATAGATGAAACTTATCGCCAATAATAGGATTTATATAGCATTGATAATCTGTCTGGTAGGAATATTCTACCGGACAGATTATTCTGACTCATCACTGAACACGGATGTCGATATTGCTTCTTCAGTAGTCTCAGGAGATATCTATGACTCTGTATCTGCACATAGTTATGCACTGACTTCATCACAGACGGAATGCAGGGTACCAAGACAGACAAATATCGCAAACTCATTCAGGACATTTTCTGCAAACAGGAGACACCATACAACCGCCTCTTCAGGGAACGGATTCACGATGACCAAAGCCGGTAAATCGATGAATACGTATTCATCATCTCTTTTCTTCGATTCCCTCAGGTTGTTTCCTTCAGGATTCAATGAAAGTTCTCATCATCTGATCAATCTCAGAAAACTTCTAATATAGATTTCTCAACAGAGAACTTTGCAAAGCGACATCTGAAACAGATGCCGCTCCCCCTTTTATATACAAAACCCTTTTTATAAACAATACATTTTAAATATATGGAAAAGAATTTTATCAGAGTACGCTCTGCAAAAGATATGACAATTTCAGGAATACTCACTATCGCCGGCTGCATCCTGGTAGCCCTTCCTACTGCAACATCTGTCAATATACTCGGCTTCTTTATGATTTTCGCAGGCATCTTACTCATCCTTATGATGAAGACAGGCTGGAAAGATGCTGAAAGCGGACAGAAGTACTACAAGAAGGAGAGATTTTTTGCACAGAATATGCATAACGAAATCGCTGAAAGAATAGCCTCCAGACCGTCTTCTGTCAATCTCAAGGAAGAAGATAAAGGAAATGCTGTAAGACTTGACATTTATTACAGCAAACAGGCCGGGAAAGCATATATTCAGTTGTTTGAGTATATTCCTTATAAATATGAGCCTTGTACACGACAGTACGAATATGAAGTTGCAGAAGCCGATAAACTCATAGGATAAGTATGGAATACGTAATTCTTTTGATTTCCTTGGCCGGTATTGTATTTGGTGCTGATTATCTCGTAGCCGGAGCAGTATCCATAGCCAGAAAGTTCAAAGTCTCTGACTTTGTGATCGGAGCCGCAATCGTAGGAGTAGGAACTTCTATGCCGGAACTGGTCGTAAGTTTCATAGGAGCGCTCCAAGGAAACGCAGATGTCGCCATTGGAAATGTTGTCGGATCCAACATTTTCAACATTTTAGGTATCCTCGGCATCACTGCAATATTCTTCCCTATCGCTGTCAATAAGGACAATATGAAATTTGAAATGCCTTTATGCATAGGAGTTTCAATTCTTCTTACCATATTGGTATTCAATTTCTTCAATGGAAATATTCCGACGATAAGCAGGATTGATGGACTTGTGCTTCTTGTATGTTTTGCCCTGTTTATGTGGTATTCATTCTACAGAGACAGCAAACAAAACGCTATTACAGCAGAACAGGCCGAAACTCCGGAGGAGAAGACTCCCCTATGGCTCGCCATACTGAAAGTACTGGGTGGTCTTGCCGTATTGATCACAAGTTGCGATTTCTTTGTTGATAATGCCGTTCTCATCGCCAAGTCTTTTGGCGTGAACGATGCATTCATATCGCTTACTCTTATCGCCTGCGGTACTTCCCTTCCTGAACTTGCAGCCTCTGTTGCTGCCGCACTTAAAAAGAATACGCAGTTGGCATTGGGAAACATTATCGGATCGAACATTTTCAACATTACCTTGATCCTTGGTATCAGTTCCCAGGTAATGCCTCTCAACTCATCAGGAATTACCGCCGTTGACTATGCTGTTATGATAGGTGCTGCCATCGCAACAGTCATTTTAGGCATCAAAGGTAAGATAGGAAGAGTTTCAGGAGCATTGATGTTCATCTGTTTCATTGCATATACCTGGTTTCTGCTCAGTAACCAGATTGCATAGTTTCAACAACATAAATAACTGATCATTATGGGTATATTACAGATATTTACCTTATTGGGAGCACTTGGTATGTTCCTTTACGGAATGAATCTGATGAGTTCCGGTCTGCAGAAGGCTGCAGGAGACAGACTCAGAGGATTCCTCTCCGCAATGACTTCCAATCCGTTCAAACGCGTTATGACCGGATTGGGAATCACTGCAATCATTCAATCTTCATCGGCAACGACCGTAATGGTAGTCAGTTTCGTCAATGCAGGACTTCTTACACTTGTACAAGCGATCGGAGTCATTATGGGAGCCAACATCGGTACGACAGTCACAGCCTGGCTGGTGTCGTGGTTAGGATTCAAAGCCGACATTTCCATCCTGGCTGTGCCATTTATGCTGCTGGGTTTCCTGTTTTCCAATTCAAAGAAAAATCAACATAGGAATATCGGCGAACTTATCGTAGGTTTCTCCCTTCTCTTCCTCGGACTTTCGTTTATGAAGGAATCTGTTCCGGATCTGTCTGAAACCCCTCAGTTTCTGGAATTCGTCAAGACTTGGTCAGGTTATGGATTCTGGTCTGTGCTTATATTCCTGGCTTTCGGTACAGTGCTCACACTCGTACTTCAGTCTTCTTCGGCAACAATGGCCATAACCCTGATTATGCTCAGTATGGGTTATATACCGTTCAATATGGCCTGCGCTATGGTACTGGGAGAAAATATCGGTACTACGATCACTGCAAACATCGCCGCTTCTGTGGGAAACACTTCTGCAAAGCGCGCCGCAATGTCGCATACAATATTTAATGTATTCGGTGTTGTATGGGCGTTGATTCTGTTCAGGCCTTTCCTCGGATTGGTCGGAAGAATCATTGAACTCTTCGGCCTTCCGAATCCTGCAGCAGAAGGATTTGCCGTCGCAGACCCTAATTCTGCCGATGGTACAGCCGCTCTATACGGACTGTCGATGCTCCACACATTATTCAACACTATCAACACGCTGATTCTCATCTGGTTCACGGGATATATCGAGAAACTTGTCATCTGGATAATAAAGACTCCTGCCAATCAGGATGCCGAGACATTCAGGCTCAAATACATCGAAGCCGGTCATCTTGCAACACCGGAACTGGCTACAGAACAGGCTTTCAATGAGATAATCCATTTTGCACAGATATCCAAGAAAGGATTAGGATATGCCCGTGCCGCCATCAACGAAACAGATCCGGACAGATTCGAAGCACTAAGGGGCAAACTGGTCAAATATGAAGAGATTTCCGATAGGATCGAGTACGAGATTGCCTCATTCCTCAATGCCGTATCTGCAGAAGAGATAAGTGAAAAAACATCCAGAGAAATCAAGGCTATGTACAAGATCATAGGCGAACTGGAATCTCTTGGAGACTCTGGTGAAAGCATAAGTCGCATCCTTTCAAGGAGAAATATTCACAAGAAAGTATTTGATGATGATGCAATAAAGAATCTGAACAATATGGCCGACGTCGTTGAACACGCTTACGATGCAATGATAGCGAACCTCTCATCAGCATATAGCGGCGGATTGACCGAAATATCCAATGCATACAATGCTGAGGACCGTATCAACAATCTCAGAAACAATCTCAGAGACTCTGAAATCGAGAATATTGAGAGCGCCAGAAAGAACTACCAGACAAGTGTCTATTATATGGATATTGTCAATGAGTTTGAAAAGATGGGCGACTTTATGATCAACATCTCTCAGGCTCTGGAAAAAGCATTTATCCAAAAATAATCCTATTCAATTAAATATTAACCATTTACATCGCTGATGAGTCGATCACTCATTAATAAGAAATGGGTACTGATAAACTTTCCATAAAGAATATGATTGCGTTAGGCATTGTCCTGGCGCTGACGATCTTCCTGTGGGCTGTGCCTACATCTTTCTTCGGCATTGAAGGCTTAACTCCTGTGATGCAGAGAACCATTGCTATCTTTGTGTTCACCGCATTGATGTGGATCATTGAAGTAATTCCGACCTGGACTACTTCTGTCCTCTCTATGGTGATAATGCTTCTCACCATTTCCAACAAGGGTATCGGTTTTATGATGTATGAAGGCGCCGGTACATTAGTTGACTACAAGTCAATTATGGCAGCGTTTGCTGATCCTGTGATTATGCTCTTTCTCGGTGGCTTCGTACTTGCTATTGCGGCTTCGAAGGTGGGACTTGACGTTATTCTTGCCATTCTACAGGCATCATCAACACCAAGCAGATGGCCGTTGTGGGCCTTATTGTCGGCATAATAGGATTTGCTTTAGCATATATGATGCTTATCTTCATCGGTATCTGATCATAAGGTCATTACGTGGAATTGCCCGACGCTATGTCGGGCTTTTTTATGTTTCACTTACATTTAACAAAAAATTAACAGTCTATGATTAAGATTCGTTAACAAACTTATTACTTTTGCTCCCGATTCAGAGTTTCAAACTTAATTATGGGTATCTTACAATTCTTCACTTTGTTCGGTGCGATGGGTATGTTCCTTTACGGAATGAACCTTATGAGTTCCGGACTTCAAAAAGCCGCCGGAGACAGACTCAGAGGCTTTCTTTCTGCAATGACATCGAATCCGTTCAAGAGAGTTGCAACTGGAGTAGGCATAACAGCACTGATCCAGTCATCATCTGCCACAACGGTTATGGTAGTAAGTTTCGTAAACGCCGGTCTCCTGACCCTGGTTCAGGCCATCGGTGTGATTATGGGAGCGAACATCGGTACTACAATCACAGCCTGGATGGTGTCCCTTCTCGGATTCAAGGCCGACATTTCCATCCTTGCCGTTCCTTTGATGCTGTTGGGCTTCCTCTTTTCGAACTCAAAGAAAGACAGAAACAAGAACATAGGAGAACTTATTGTCGGTTTCTCCCTCCTTTTCCTCGGCCTTTCATTTATGAAGGAATCAGTCCCTGATCTCAAGCAGACTCCGGAAGTGCTTGAGTTTGTAAAGCAATGGTCCGGTTACGGATTCTGGTCAGTCCTTATCTTCCTTGGAGTAGGAACTGTTCTCACACTCATCCTGCAGTCATCATCGGCAACGATGGCTATCACCTTGATTATGTTGAGTATGGGTTGGATACCGTTCCCTATGGCCTGCGCGATGGTTCTTGGAGAAAACATCGGTACAACCATCACAGCAAACATAGCGGCAGCAGTTGGTAATCCGGCTGCAAAACGTGCTGCATTATCCCACACGATCTTCAATGTATTCGGTGTTATATGGGCATTGATCCTGTTCCGTCCTTTCCTTAATCTGGTAGGAAAAATCATCGAACTGATGGGATTCCCGAATCCGGCAGCAGAAGGATTTGCCGTTATGAATCCTGATGGAGCGGACGGAACCGCTGCATTGTACGGACTTTCTATGCTCCATACTCTTTTCAATCTCATCAACACATTGATACTCGTATGGTTTACAGGTTTGATAGCGAAAGTCGTAACCAAACTTATAAAGGAGCCGGAGAACAAGGAAGAGAAAGCATTCAGGCTCAAATACATAGAGGCTGGTCCGCTTGCGACTCCAGAACTTGCCACCGAACAGGCATTCAACGAAATCATTCACTTTGCCCAGATTTCCAGGAACGGCCTCGGCTATGCACGTGCTGCAATAAATGAGACTGATCCCGGCAAATTCGAAGAACTTAGAGGCAAACTCGTTAAATATGAGGAGATTTCTGACAGAATCGAATATGAAATAGCAACATTCCTGAATGCTGTTTCCGCTGAAGAAATCAGTGAAAGAACATCATTGATGATCAAGGCGATGTATAAGATCATAGGCGAACTCGAGTCTTTGGGAGACTCCGGAGAAAGCATCAGCAGGATTCTTTCACGCAGAAATCTTCATAATAAGACATTTGACGACAATACCATCAAGAAATTGAATGCAATGATAGACCTCGTGGACAACACTTACGAAGTGATGATACAGAATCTCAAACTTGCATTTGACGGTAAACTCGAAGAAATCTCGAATGCGTACGCTGCAGAAGATAGGATCAACAACCTCAGGAACAACCTCAGGGATGAAGAAATCGAAAGCATTGAAAGCGATCGCAAGAACTATCAGACGAGTGTCTATTATATGGATATCGTTTCTGAACTTGAGACAATGGGTGACTTTATGATCAATATTTCACAGACACTCTACAAAACCAAACTCAAGATTTCTTAATAATTCAAATGACATTATGGCAAGAAAGAAGCAGGATATTATTCTGGAAAATGTTGTGATAGAGTCTGTTGCAGCAGAAGGCAAGGCATTGGCAAGAATTGACGGAACAGTACTTTTTGTTCAATTTGCAGTACCCGGAGATATTGTTGACGTAAAAGTCACCAAAAAGAAGAAAAACTATATGGAAGGATTCATTCTCCGTATGGTAAAGCCTTCAGAGCATCGTCTGGAGCCATTCTGCAAGCATTTCGGAGTATGTGGCGGTTGCAAATGGCAGCCGCTGCCATATCCGATGCAGTTGCAGGCAAAACAACAGCAGGTCTATGACCAACTGGTACGCATCGGACATCTGGATGTACCGGAGATCTCCCCTATCGTTCCTTCTGACGACACGACCTATTATCGCAACAAACTGGAATTCACTTTCTCCCAGCGCAGATGGATCTTTGATACAGAAGATGCAGAAGCCTTGAGCGAGATAGAGAAATATGGACTCGGATTCCACGTAGGCCGTTTCTTCGACAAAGTTCTCGATATAGAACACTGCTATCTTCAGCCTGATCCATCCAACCAGATCCGTCTCTTCATAAAGGATTATGCTCTTTCGCACGGGCTTACATTCTTCAACATTCGTGATCACGTCGGATTCCTCCGCAATATGTTCATCCGCACCACAGAAGCCGGCAATGTTATGCTTATTATATGCTTCTACCACGAAGATGCAGAAGCACGCACTGGCTTGCTCAATGCTGTCGCCGAAAAATTCCCTCAGATAACATCGCTTTATTACGTCATCAACGGAAAGGCAAACGATTCTATCTCAGATCAGGAATGTCACCTGTATAAAGGAGAAGACGCTATTTATGAATATATGGAGGGACTGAAATTCAAGATCGGACCGAAGTCTTTCTATCAGACAAATACGAAACAGGCATACAAACTATACAGCGTGGCCAGGGAATATGCTTCACTTACGGGATCCGAAGTTGTGTATGACCTTTATACCGGAACCGGAACAATAGCACAGTTCGTATCTCGTCAGGCATCGAAAGTGATTGGTATCGAATATGTTCCGGAGGCTATTGAAGATGCGCGCATAAATGCGGCCAACAATGGCATCACCAATTGTGACTTCTTTGCCGGAGATATGAAGGACATCCTCACAGATGCATTTGTAGAAGAACACGGACATCCTGATGTAATCATTCTCGATCCACCAAGAGCCGGAATTCATCCTGATGTTGCAAGGGTAATTCTGAACGCCGCCCCGGACCGTATGGTCTATGTAAGTTGCAATCCGGCATCTCAGGCGCGAGATCTTGAGATTCTATGCCAGGATTATGTGATTACAGCGGTTCGTCCAGTCGATATGTTCCCGCATACTCATCACGTTGAGAATGTAGTAGCATTGAAACGTAAATAGGAATTTACAGCCTTTCACAATATAGGCGGCCTTGCTCGGCATCAATGACTTTCAATGTTTCACCTTTGGAAGCAAAACCACCGAACTTCAAGGTCGCTTCAAGGATTCTGCCGTCTGCTGTCTTTACTTTACCACCTGGACGCATATCGGTAAACACCGTAACCTGCTCACCAGCAAGGTTATCAAGCCCGCATTCAACACCAGTGAACCCTTCGGAAGCCTTCATTTCCTGCCGAAGGGCGATGTGGTCGAATGAACGGGTATCATATAATTTTCTGACAAGCCAGACTGATCCGAAAATGGCTGCTGCTGCCGAAATTATGACAATACCAAGAGGCTGGATTATCGGACGCAGATCCAAAGAACCGTCCCACCTGAAAAATTCGACATTATCGACCATTGCAAAGGCAAGCGACACTACCACAGCAATGATTCCTGAAATTCCGCATATACCGAAGCCTGGCAGGACAAATATTTCTGCCGCAATAAGTATAAGCCCCACAACGAAAAGAACGATTTCCCAGGATTGGGCAAGATGTCCTATATATGCAGGAGCGAAATAAAGCAAGGCGCCAACGATTGCTGTGACCAGAGGCAGTCCAATGCCCGGAGTACGGATTTCCACGAATATACCGCCTACTATCATCATCATAAAAATTGACTGCAGAAGCGGATTAAGGAGAAGTTGTATCAACCTGTCGAGCCAAGTCATATCATCTTCCATATTCTTGATGACAAACTCATTACAACCAGTCACCTTCTCGGCAACTTCATATTCATTTTCACAAATTCCCTCACAATAACCTACCTCCATCGCTTCTACCGGAGTCATACTGAGGACATTTGCAGTGTCAGTCATAGACTCCGCTATCCGGGGATCCCTGCCATTGGCCTCTGCCGTTGCGCGCATCATCCCCCTCATAAAAGACTGATACTTGTCCGGCATCACCTTCCCGGTCTGATCGACCACTGTAGCAGCACCTATCGAACTACCGGTCTTCATATAGATAGAATCACAGGCTATGCTTATCAGAGCACCTGCTGATGCAGCCTGCATATTAACAAACGCCACAACCGGCTTTTCATATCTGAGAATAGCCGATCTTATGCTGTCAGCGGCATCAACTGCCCCACCATAAGTATCAAGATCGAGCAGAATATAATCTGCCCCTTGTTCACTGGCCTTTTCCAGACCCAATGTAACCAGACGCTGCGACACTGCATCAATATCCTGATCAAGTCTGATACGGTAAAATACAGTCAAGGAATCGCTGCAGAAGGCAGAGAGGCTTATCAGAAAAGTCGAAAGGAATGATATAAAGTACTTCATATTAAGTCCATAATTAACTGTGAAAACAAAGATAATGTTTTTATCATATTTATTTGTAACTTTGTATGATTTTGACCGATAATTTAATAGGCTATTAATATGGTTTTGCAGATTTTCATTCTTCTGGCAGGTCTTCTGCTGATTCTTTTCGGAGCCAACTGGCTCGTTGATGGATCTTCAAGCATTGCCAAGCGTTTTGGCATAAGCGAATTCGTGATCGGACTTACAATAGTAGGAATCGGTACATCGACCCCTGAGATGGTTGTGAGTTTCCTTTCATCCTTCCAAGGCAAGGCCGATATGGCAATAGGAAATATCGTAGGCTCGAATATATTCAACACTATGATGATTCTGGGAGTCACTGCTCTGATCTCCCCTCTTGCCATAACAAAGAGCAACTTGAAGAAAGACATTCCGTTAAACATAATTGTTACCGCACTTCTCATAGTACTTGGAATGAACTTTACCCTGTTCGGCAAAGGCCAGGATCAGTTGTCAAGAATAGATGGCGCTATACTTCTTGCTGTCTTTGCCTGGTACATCTGGACTTCCTTCCGCTCTGATGCCGGCGATTCGGGAGAAGACGGAGAAAGCATCAAGGACTACAAGACAGGAATATCAGTTCTTCTTATTGTAGCAGGACTTGCCGGACTGATCATCGGAGGCAGGCTTTTCGTCAACTCTGCCACAGAACTAGCGAAAATGTTCGGAGTTTCAGACAAATTCATTGCCATTACAGTTATGGCAGCCGGAACATCTATGCCGGAACTTGCAACTTGCGTCGTAGCAGCACTTAAAGGAAGAGGACAACTTGCTCTCGGCAATGTACTTGGCTCGAATATCTCCAACATATTGCTTATTCTTGGTGGAGCGGCACTGATCAACCCATTGTCATTCACCGGAATGACTCCAGTCGATCTCGGTGCCGTACTTATCAGCGCTTTGTTCATACTGACCAGCGCTTACCTGTTCAAGAAGAGGCAACTCGACAGGTTTGAAGGCGTAATCCTGCTTCTTATGGAAGTGGGATATATGTGGTATCTCATTGCAAATCTTTAATTTATGGGCAAACTATATGATATGCTCCGCGAGGACTATCGCGTCAAAGAAGGCTTGAAGACCTGTATCAACTGCGGCACTTGTACTGCGATTTGTCCTGCTGCAGAATTTTACAGATATGATCCACGCAGGATCGTGGATACTGTCCAGAGAGGAAACGACGAAGAAATCGAAGCCCTTCTGAAGAGCGACACTATATGGTATTGCGGTGAATGTATGTCCTGCCTTACAAGATGCCCACGCAAGAACGGTCCCGGACTGGTGATTATGGCACTGAGAAATCTTTCAGCAAAACTTGGCTACTTCACGGCATCTGAGAAAGGACGTCAACTTTATCCGCTTACCAAGATAATGACGGACAACATTCTCAATTATGGATACTGTATATATCCTGATACCTTCAGTTGGGAGGATCACGTAGAATCCGGTCCTGTCTGGAAATGGCATACAGAACATCTGGAGGACAGTTATGCCCGCCTCGGTGGCAACTTCAAAGGTTCCGGACCTGGTATCCTGAGAAAGATTCCTCAGGAATCACTTGATGAACTCAGGAGGATATTTGATGTCACAGGAGGCACGGAGAGAATGCAGACTGTAGAGCAATGCTCACGCAAAAAGGCAGAAGAGATGGGAATGACAATGGAAGAATATTTCCGCCATACATTCGAGCATTGCTCGGAAGGACATTTTAACAACGAGTAGGTATGATATATCAAGGCAAACAGAAGATATGGAGTGATTATCAGAAAGAAATTCCAGATGATCATTGGTTTTATGTAAGGAGTTGCATCAGACAGAACTTCTTTCCAGGCTCGGAAAGAATGATGATGGAAATCTGCAGAAACGTATTGGGAAAGGATTTCTATGAGACTGAACATCATACTACTTGCGGTGGCATCGCCTATCACTGCGACACGATTCCTCAGGAAACCGCAATGACCATAGTTGCCAGACAATTCGCTTTAATGACAGAAGCGGGATATGAGAATTACGTCGCATCCTGCATAACCTCATTCGGAAACTATACAGAGATCCTTGAGACCTGGCACGAATTCCCTGAACTGGAAGCAAAAATACGTGAGATGCTCTGGAAGGCCTGCCGCAAGGAATTCAATAAACCCAAATATCTTGCACACTCAAGTGACTTGATATATAAATATCGCAACGATATAGCAGAGAAAGCCAGGTTCAGGCTTGTGGATAAAGAAAACGGTGAGCCTCTGAGAGTTGTCGAGCACATCGGCTGTCACTATTCAAAGATGTTCCCTTCCAAAGGTGTCGGAGGAGCCGAATATCCATACGTACTTGCCGGAATGATTGAATCCTGGGGCGGAAACGTCATCGACTATCCGGAAAGAAGGCATTGCTGCGGATATGGCTTCAGACAATACCACGTAAAGGCCAATAGAGGATATTCCCTCTCGAATACCCACAAGAAATTCGAATCTATGGAGCCTTACAAGCCTGATATGATCATTACAAACTGTCCGGGATGTCCTTATTTTCTTGACAGATGGCAATATGTGATTGCAGAAATGGAAGGCAAGACCTACGGACAGAACGGTTATGGAATCCCTGTTCTCACATACGAGGAAGTGGCCGGACTCGTGCTTGGATATGATCCCTGGGATCTCGGACTGCAGTTGCATCAGGTTGCAGTGGAACCTCTCCTGGACAAAATCGGCATCGAATACTGCGCAGAAGACAAGTATAAAGGATTGAACAGGAAAGACATTATGCGTCCCGGACTTCCGGAAAACCTTAAGTGTTTCTGATTATGAAAGAGATAGTTGTAATTATAGGAGGTGGAATTGCCGGCCTCGAAGCGGCAACTCAACTGCTCAAATTGGGATATTCACCTATCATCATAGAAAAGAATGACCGCCTTGGCGGACACGTAGCCAGATGGAACAGACTATTTCCGGATATGACTCCGGCAAAAGATATTGTTGATGACCTGATTGCATCAAGCAAGGATGCCAACATATTCCTTAACACAGAGATTTCATTTGTAAACCGTCTCAAAGACAGTTATAATGTGATGCTGTCTAACGGTATATCCATTAATTCGAGATTTATTCTCTATACTACAGGATTCAGGCTATTTGAGGCACAGAAAAAGGAAGAGTACGGCTACGGTGTTTACAATCAAGTACTTACAAACGCAGACCTCGAGAATTGGTTCAACACTGACAAAGACAAAAGAATAAGTGGTAAAGATATAAGGAAGATAGGATTCGTTCACTGTGTCGGCTCCCGTGATGAAAAGGCAAGGAACTCCCAGTGTTCTAAAGTATGCTGTATCACTGCCATTAAACAGGCCATCGAGATGAAGGAAAAGTTTCCTGAATCGGAAGTCTTCTGCTTCTATATGGACCTGAGACTCTTCGGCAAGAAATTCGAAGACTTCTATACAAAAGCGCAACGTGACCACGGCATACACTTTATCAGAGGAAGAGTTTCGGAAGTGAGCGAAAATATCAATGGCCAGGTGATTGTCAAAGCAGAGGACACTCTAGCGGGAAAACCTCTTAAAGTGACTCTTGACCTTCTGGTGCTTATGTCAGGTATGGTATGCAATCCTGACAGTACGAAGGCTGCATCAATGCTCCATCTTCCTATTGACTCGGACGGATTTCTTCAAAGTAGCGACAACGTATTCCACATAACCTCCTCCCCGCGTAAAGGCATATACTACGCAGGAGCGTGTACAGGACCAAAGACAGTACCGGAAACGCTTGCAGAAGCCCGTTCAGCAGTACTTGATATACATTCTGAAATAACAGCAGGCAAAAAATGAGCATTTTCGGATTCAGAATATCTCCCAGTTCAGCAATGAATCTGGACACAATCGACAGAAGCCGATTTGAAGAGTTATGCCGCATAGAGCCGGATGCTGCAAGATGTATGTCCTGCGGAGCCTGCAGTGCGACCTGCCCAGCATCCGAGTTCTCCGGAATGAGTGTAAGAAAAGTTCTGCTCTGTCTGCAAAGAGGCAAGGAAGAGGAAGCATTCAGAATGATGAACAATTGTATGTTATGCGGAAAATGTACAATGGTGTGCCCAAGGGGAATCAACACAAGGCATCTGATACTGTCTATCTGCCGTATATACGATAAGGAGGACAAGCGATGAGAGAAATATATCTTTCCGGTTACAGTAACTTCATCATTCCATTTATGATAGGAATGATATTCGTTTTATCCTGGTGTGCCATCGGTGCCGTCAGAATCATCCTCCAACTGCCTGCCGATGACAGAAAGAAATTTTTCCTGTCCCTTATCAACCCCAGAATAATGCTCAAGAACATCAGGGACTGGTTCTGCGACTGCCTGTTCCACGTCAAATTGTGGAAACGCAACAAGTTACTGGGATATATGCATTCAAGCATAGCCTTCGGATGGTTTATGATCATCGTGATCGGACATATAGAGGTATTCCTATATACACCCGAAAGAATGCATCAGGTATGGTATCCGATATTTTTCAGATACTTTGTAGCCGTGACAGAAAACACAATGAAGGGATCCTTCTTCTTTTTTCTGATGGATTTCTTCCTTCTCGTTATATTGAGCGGCATCGTGCTGGCCATAGTAAAAAGGATACGTTCCCGTTTCTTCGGTATGAGACGCACTACAAGAGCCAGCATTACCGACCTTATCGGCCTTTACTCCCTATGGAGCATATTTCCCCTGCGTCTGCTTGCAGAAGGCTTCACAGCCGATATCAGCGGAGGATCATTTCTGACGAAATCACTCAATACAGTACTTCATTCATTCCTGAGCGACCAGATGAATATGCTTCCGACCTGGTGGGCATACTCTATCGCACTATGCATCTTTATGTGCATACTTCCTTTCAGCCGATATATGCATATCCCGGCTGAAATCCTGCTTATACCTTTAAGAAACGCTGGAATCAAAGTCAGACACGCACGTAAGGGCATTGCAAAACTTCAGGTTTATTCCTGCCCCGGATGCGGCGTATGCATTGATGCTTGTCCGATGAGTGCGGTAAAGGCAAACATAAAAGATACTACAGTATATCTCAACAGGCAGATAAAGCGTTATAATGAACGAAGGATTGAGGAGATCAGTGACAAATGTCTGCTGTGCGGAAAATGTACTGCAGTATGCCCGGTAGGAGTTGAAGGCGACAAAATGAGGATCGCCCAGAGATCACTCAGAAAGTATAATCTCGCACCTAGTTATGCAAATATAGATGAAAATATCCTGATTTCTCGATGTAACAAATTTGTTAACACATCAAACACAAATGTTACTTCAAGTAAAAATCAAAAGGTTATATATTTCTCAGGATGTATGACAGCCTTGACACCGGCAATCAGCAAAGCGACTACATCATTATTGCAGAAATCCGGTATTTCATACGAAATTATGGACAAGGATGGAGGAATCTGCTGCGGAAGACCAATGATGACGGCAGGAAGGATCGAACAGGCTGAAGAAATGATTGCCAAAAATACTGCCATCATCAAGGCATCCGGAGCCGATACCCTGCTGCTGAGTTGTCCGATCTGCTACAAGATATTCAAGGAGAGATACGATCTTGAAGGCATAGAAATCTTACATCATACTGAATTCTTTGACAGACTGATCAATGAAGGTAGGCTTTCGGTAAACAAGGAAGACAAAAAATATGCATATCACGATCCTTGCGAACTTGGACGTGGATGCGGCATATATGATCAGCCCCGTAATATAGTGAATATGGCCGGTAAACTTGTTGAAGGAGAAAAGAACAGAAAGGAAAGTATATGCTGCGGTGGCAGCCTCGGCAGTCTCACTCTAAGTTTCGAGAAACGCAAAGCACTGACGGAGAATGCGTTGAACAATCTAAGAATAGCCTCCCCCGATACCATTGTCACAGCCTGTCCGCTATGCAGGAGCACGTTCAACAGGTATTCCGACATACCGGTAAAGGACATTGCAGAAATACTTGACGAAGCAACAATGAAAAGAAAACGTTAAAACATACAGATATGACATTCAAACCTACAAAGTACAACCTCATCAACTGCGTGGACGGCAGAAGATTCGAGGATGAAGGCTGGACTCTTGCAGATCCACAGTCACCATCGCCAAGCCTTGTAAGGGCAGAATACGAAACCCGGAAGTATAATCCAAGAACAGATCTTGAAGGATTCTACCGCTTCGCCGACTGGCTCCCGATAAAGAGGACTCTTTCCGGATCCTGCGCACCGGTAACATATAAATCTGAGAATTTAGCACGAGAACTCGGACTCGACAACCTATACATCACATTATCAGGATATTACCCTGCAATTGGAGCAAAGATGGAGACTTGTTCATTCAAGGAAACAGAAGCATACTCAGTATGCGCCAGGCTTCCAGAGGACAACAAGAAAATACTGGTTGTAGCCTCGGCGGGAAATACTGCCCGTGCATTTGCCAAGGTATGTTCTGAAAACAATATTCCTCTGCTGCTTTCGATTCCTTTGGACAATATCAATGCATTATGGTTCAAGAAACCGTTGAAAGACTGTGTCAAGATAATAGCCTCACCTGCAGGATCCGATTATTTCGATGCTATAGCACTTTCTGATATTGCCTGCAAAAGCAATATGTTTATGGCAGAAGGAGGCGCAAAGAATATAGCGAGAAGAGATGGAATGGGCACAACTCTTCTGTCAGCCGTTGAAGTGATAGGTAGAATTCCGGATGCATATTTCCAAGCAATAGGAAGCGGTACAGGCACAATCGCAGCCTGGGAAAACAATCTAAGACTCATTGAAGACGGAAGATACGGTACCCACAAGATGAGACTATATCCATCACAGAATGCCCCGTTCACCATTATGTATGATTCGTGGAAAGCAAATTCCAGATCTCTTGTTCCGATGTCCCCAGAAGAAGCACGCAATGCAGCAGCAATAATTGATGCTAAAGTGCTCTCGAACAGAAAACCTCCATACCCTGTAGCAGGCGGCCTTTATGACGCTCTTGCTGATGCTGGAGGAGATATATATAAGGTAACTAACGAAGAACTGCATATCTGGAAAGAAAAATTTGCTGCGCTCGAAGGTATAGACATACATAATGCTGCAGCCGTTGCAGTTGCATCACTTGCTCAGGCTGTTTCCGAGAAGACTGTAACAGCAGAAGATGTGATTATGCTCAACATCACAGGTGCAGGAGAAGAACTTGCAAAATCAGAAGTAGAGATCTTCAATGCAATGCCAGATCTTATCCTTGACCCATCTTCAAATGAAGATGAGATAATCACAAAGGTGGAGAATTTATTTAAATAAACGTATCAAAAGCGATGAAAATCATCCATTTACTACAAACACAACCCATCGATACGATAGATGTACAGCAACATATTGCCGCTGTAGCAGAAAAGTTGTCAACAACTCCAGTAACCACTCTGGTATCAGAACTTATCGACAAGGCAGTCAATTTCGGTCTGAAACTGCTTGCCGCTTTAGCGATTTATCTTATCGGAGCCTGGATCATAAGAAAAATCAAAACCATCATTGCGCGTATCTTCGAAAGAAAGAAGACCGACGCTGCGATATCCTCATTTACCCAAAGCATAGTCAGCATTGCTCTTACTGTTATTTTGATAATCATAACAATCGGAGCAGTAGGCATTGACACCACTTCAATTGCAGCATTGCTTGCAGGTGGCGGAATGGCTATCGGTATGGCTTTGAACGGTACCGTGCAGAATTTTGCGGGTGGAATTATGATAATAGCCTTCAAGCCATTCAAAGCCGGCGATTATATTCAGGCACAAGGATATGAAGGCACTGTTACCGAGGTGAATATCGTAAATACGAAACTCACGACTGTTGACAACAAGTCCATAATCATCCCTAACGGTGCACTTTTCAATGGTACGGTAAATAATTTTTCTGACAATACCCTAAGAAGACTGGAATGGATAGTCAGTGTAGAATACGGTTCTTCTTCAGAAGGTACCAAGGAGGTACTTATGTCATTGCTGAAAGGTGATATAAGAATACTCAATGTTGCAAAAGGAGCACCTGCAGATCCTTTTGTGGCTGTTCATTCGCTATCGGACAGCAGTGTTAAGTTCGTAATGAGAGGTTGGGTTCATTCAGCCGACTACTGGGATGTGAATTTCGATATGAACGGAAAGATATACGAGGAACTCCCTAAAAATGGCATCAAGTTCCCATTCCCTCAGATGGATATTCACGTTCACCAGGACTGACCCGAATAAAAATAGAAAAAGACTGATATTTCTGGGGTTTCACCTGAATATCAGTCTTTTTTTATCTGACATATTACAGAAGAATGCCTCCTGTAGCCTTTTCCTTTTGCAAAAGTTCCTTAGTAACCACCGGATTGGCATATATATCAAGGAAGATTCTTCTGAGATCCTCTCTATTTATCTCTGGCTCGACAGTATCGAGTTGATGTTCCATATAAGACACAAACTGCTCAAGATCAGCCTTGTCATATCTATCGGAATACTTAAATGAATGATTTACTATATCGTATGCGATATAATTGTTCTTCCACAATTTATAGCCATCGATGACACGGAGATCCACAGCGTGTCTTATCTTCTGATAGCGGTCATTCTTGTCACACTGAGCCGCCTCCGCTATTTCCTCCCTTGTAAGAGGCTTTCCTATATTCAGATGGATATTTCCTTTCTGACTCATTATGCCCACCATAATGCTATTCAGATCCTCTCCTTCAGCCTTTACATACTTATGCTTTCTGGATATGACAAGTTCTCGTGCCTTCAGAATGTCGCACGGCTCGATTTCGTACGAGATACTCATAGGTATAATATTGAGTTCTTCATAATTCTGAAGGAAATCACCTGTGCCGCTCATATCAAGCATCTTGAGAAGCCCCTGTTCCGTAACATCATAACCGTTCTTGGTACGTCCCTGCCTCTGAGCAAGCCAGATGGAACTGCGCTGTTCTGTAATGTTCAGACGTATATACTTGGAAAGGAGTTGAGAAGAAAGATAAAGTTCACGTGCCGTGATTCCTCTGACAACTTTGATCATTCGATTGGAACGGATGAGATACTCTATCGTCTTGTTGGTGATAAGGTTGTCACCGACAGCGATTTCTGTCATCGGTATTCCATTATTGTATAATACAAGTTGTGTTATGGCCGGATCCAGAATTATGTCCCTGTGGTTTGACAAGGCCAGAAACTTCTTGTTCGGATCTATATTGGAGATTCCATCGTATGAAAAGTTGCGTGCTGTGTGCTCCAGCACCCAACGAACAAACTTCTGCATCACAAGCACCTGGAATTCATCAATAGTCTTTATGCTTTTGAGAAGATTTTTCAGAAAATCAGGGGACTCTTCCGGAAAGAACTGACTTGAAACACGAGCCAGAAGCGGATACTCCGCCAACTTGCTCAGCGCTTCAGCAGCCTCGGCATCTGTATAAGGACTGATGCTTTCAAATTCTGATAAGTCTATCATCGTATCAAGGTCTAAATATTAGTACAAATTGCAAATTTATAATCTTTTTACAAAATTACAAATTGTAGGATATCAGTTAATATCATCTGGTTCAGGCGCGAAACAGCACAGAACTGTCTCCATAACTCAGGAAGCGGAAATCGTGCCCAAGGGCATAATCATATATTTTTTTCCAGTCTCCACCGACAAATGCCGAAATCAGAAGCAGAAGCGTACTCTGGGGCTGATGAAAATTAGTAACAAGAACATCTACAACCCGGAAGCGGAATCCAGGTACGATGATGATACGGGTACCTGCTTTCAGTTCCCGAAGCCCGTTATCCTTAAGATAATTTACAATTGCAGTCAATGCCTCTTCAACAGAATACTTATATTCTCTTGAATACGGATCCCACTGTCCGACATCACAAGGAGAACCTGTCTCAATGCAACTTACACCTATATAATATAATGATTCCAATGTCCTGACGGATGTAGTACCCACCGCTATGACCCTTCGTTTTGCAGCCAACAGTCTTTCCATAAATTCCAAAGTCACGACAAAAGGCTCTCTGTGCATAGTATGTTCGGAAACCAAAGAACTTTTGACCGGAAGGAACGTTCCTGCTCCCACGTGGAGGCATACAGTATCAGTCGATATATTCTTGCTCCGTATGGATTCCAATACCTCAGGAGTAAAGTGAAGTCCTGCCGTAGGAGCGGCCACGGATCCCCGATATCTGGCATATAAGGTCTGATAACGTTCGAGATCGATATCCTCGGTTCCTCGATTAAGATACGGAGGTATAGGAATCGATCCGCAGGTTTCAAGAACATTGGAGAAAGGAGCGCCATTATCCCAGGTGAATTCAACAATGGAAGTCTCTCCAAGACGCTCCACTAACCTGGCCTTCAGGTTCATTTCACGTACTCGATTATCGTTCAATGGATTGGACAGCGACAAAAGGTCATTTTTCCATCGTTTCACATTTCCGACGATGCATTTCCACCGGCATCTGTCATTAACAGCAAACATACTGACATATTCTTCAGGCATAACTGGTTCCAGGCAGAAAATCTCAATATGCGCTCCAGATTCCCTTTGAAAATGAAGTCGTGCAGGAACAACTTTAGTATCATTGAAAACCATCAATGAATCATCCGGGAGAATATCTGGGAGAGAAGTAAATGTGTAATCGGAGACCTCGCCATCTTTATACGTCAACAGTTTCGAGGAGTCTCTGCGCTCAAGAGGGTATTTAGCAATCCTTTCCTCAGGAAGGGAATAATTATAATCTTCTATTCTAATCTGTGGAATCATTCTTCGTAATGAGATTTTAATATTTATGCAAATTTACATATTTCTGCTCAAATTTAGAAATCCCCCGTTATTCACATAAGTTAACGTAAAAGAGGGCAGCATTTGTTGCCGTGGTAGTTACATCTGTAAATCTAAACAGTGCACAACATCTGGGATATTAGAATTATTGTAACATTTAATAATGTGATATAAAATATTCTTATAGGGGATTTTCAAAATACATAATATAGTTGTTTTCAGCATATTACGATAGGTTATATACACTAAATAATAAGGTTATATATGTATTTTGGAATAAAATGAGAATTTTAAGGGTAAAAACGTTGCTTAGAACAAGTTTTATTTAATGTAAATACGCTATATTCAAGACTTTAAATAGCATTAACTAAAGTATTTTATAATATGTTTATCGCTATTTTACATCCTGCACGTTACATAATTGAACTTAAATTTATGTTTTGATATTCGAAAATTGTTGCTACATTTGTAATGTCAATGTTAACAACTATGAATAACAGATTAAAGCAGTTTCTCTTGGCAGAGAATATAACTCAGGCACAGTTTGCTGATAATATCAACGTCGTACGAGCCAGCGTATCACACGTCCTTTCAGGAAGAAACAATCCGAGTTTCGATTTCATAAAGGCTATGATGGTGAAATACCCTCGCCTGAATATGGATTGGCTTATTTTCGGCAAAGGAAGAATGTACAAGGACTCTGAACAATATCCAGAAGACCGTCTCTTCCCTATTGATCAGGAATTGCTTCCGAGAATTGAAATTTCCAATCCTGATGAAGTTATCGAGGAGCAGATGAAAGAGAGTACTGAATTCAATACTTCAACTGATATCGCACAACCAATTGTAAAACAACGGAAAATATCCAAAATTATCGTTTTATTCGATGATGGGACATTCCAGGAAATGTAGAAAAGTACTGCATAAGCGGTACTTTTTTAGTATATTTGCGTGATAAGAAAACCATTAGATATGTATAAACATTTCCTCAAGCCAATCCTCTTCAGGTTCAATCCGGAAACTGCACACAATCTGACATTCAAAGGTCTGTCCATACTCAGGCATATCCCGTTTGCTCACTCCATAATCAGGGCGATATACAAAAAGGATTCTCCGTCTCTTGAAAGAGAAGTATTCGGTATAAAGTTTCCGAATCCTGTCGGACTCGCTGGCGGATTGGATAAGAACGGGGAATATTACAATGATATGGCCAATTTCGGATTCGGGTTTGTTGAAATAGGTTCACTGACGCCCCTCCCTCAGGATGGCAATGCCAAGCCACGCTGTTTCAGAGTTCCTGGAGATAAAGCACTTATCAACCGGTTCGGTATCAATAATAAAGGTGTCAGGAATGCTGTAGAGCATCTTAAGAAGGTGCGTCCCGAAGTGATTGTTGCAGCAAATATATCTAAGAACACATCAAGCATAAATGAAGAGGCTGCAAAAGATTACGAAAAGGCATTCGGACTTCTATATGATTTCGTTGATATGTTTGTCGTAAATGTTTCCTGCCCTAATGTAGTGGGACTCACTGCATTACAGGATATTTCATTTCTCGGTGAGATTGTTGACAAACTGCTTGATCTGCGTATGTATTACGATACCTACAAGCCTATTCTCCTCAAGGTCTCCCCTGATCTTTCGCATCAGCAACTTGATGAAATCATTGACTATTGCCTCAGATCCGGCATTGACGGAATTGTTGCAGGAAATACGACAAGAAGCCGTGAAGGCCTTACAAGCATTTCACAGGAAAAGATCGATGCTATCGGCAACGGAGGAATGTCCGGAGCACCTGTGCACAAGAAAAATCTCGAACTCGTCAAATATGTGCACACAAGATCAGAAGGCAGACTGCCTATCATTGGAGTCGGAGGCATTATGTCGCCGGAGCAGGCCAAGGCAATGCTTGATGCAGGAGCATCTCTCATAGAGTTATATTCAGGCTTCGTTTACGAAGGTCCTGCCTTGATAAAGAACATCATAAATTATCTCGAAACAGAAGCGAAATGATTCAGGCATCCATCTGCACAATAGGTGATGAAATCCTCATAGGACAGATAATCGACACGAATTCCTCACATATTTCATTGGCACTCAATGATTCAGGTGTAAGAGTAACAAAAATGCTCTCAATCGGAGATGACCTGGACACAATAGTGGACACACTTGAGGGAGAATTGTATGAAAATGATATCGTGATCGTAACCGGAGGCCTGGGGCCGACCAAAGACGATATCACAAAGACAGCATTAAGCAGACTTTCCGGCGCCTCTTCATACAAGACCGACGAAAGACAACTTCAGATAATTCATAAGATATTGAGCGCCAGAGGACTGGATGTCCTGGACATCAACCTTGCTCAAGCATCAGTTCCTGACACTTGTGAAGTGATCCCCAACCGTCTTGGTACTGCTCCTGTTATGGTATTCAGGTTTGGGGAAGAACGCTTTGGCCACCAAGCCACACTATATTCCCTCCCTGGTGTCCCATTTGAGGCTATCGGAGCACTTGGAGATATAATTGAAGACATACGGCAGCATAATTCCCTATCAGACATATACCACCGCACTGTGATGACATACGGAATCGCAGAGTCTGCATTGTCAAAAATGATAGAAGAATGGGAAGACAATCTTCCGGAGGATATCCACCTTGCATATCTTCCGAACCCTCTTACAGGAGTCAGACTGAGACTTTCCATTTATGGTGGAGTCAAAGAGGAGGAAGAGGCTAGAATCGAGGCTGAAACGGCTCGTCTGAAAGAGATTTTGGGAGAATTCATATACTCAGACAGAGATGATACCCTAGAACGCTGTATCGGACGGATACTCACGAAGGCTGGAAAGACTGTTTCTGCAGCAGAATCCTGCACAGGCGGAACCATTTCCGCATTACTGACTTCTGTTCCTGGTTCCTCCGGCTATTATCTAGGGTCAGTAACATCTTACGCAAATGAAGTCAAGACTAACGTGCTCGGGGTTCCGGCAGATATCATCCGGAACAAAGGAGCGGTAAGCAGTGAATGCGTTGCTGCAATGGCAGAAGGCGTAAGAAGACTGACGGGCAGCGACTACTCCATAGCCACATCAGGAATTGCAGGCCCGGACGGAGGAAGCGAGGGAAAGCCAGTAGGTCTGGTATGGATCGGAGTCAGTTCCCCGCAAGGTACCGAGACCTTCAATGCCGTATTCAAGGGCGACAGAAAACGCAATATCGAGCGATTTGCGTCCACCGCACTCAATTACTTGCGCATCAAACTTGTAAACGAACTAAACTAATGATATCCAACCTATAAAACATAATTGTTATCGACTATAACATTTTTGTTTCGTAATATATGTAAACAATAAGACATAGTTATAATACTCCCTACGCAACTGATAATCAATAACTTAAGATAATTATCGAATTAATGAGCGTCGCACTGAAAAAATATGAGAGGAAAAAGAAACGAATCAGGATAAATGGGATTTTCTATGCAATAATCTCATCTGCTTCTTTTGGTTTTTCCCCTATTTTCAGTCTAAGTCTCATAGCCGCTGGACTAAGTAATTTCGACGTCCTTTCATATAGGTGGGCAACCGCTGCCATAGTCCTGATGATATATGCTTTCTGCAAGAAAAAGAGTCTTAAACTATCATCCTTTGATGAACTCTGGAAAGTCGTCCTGCTCAGCATACTGAGATCCATTACCTCAGTAACCCTGCTGATCGGCTACGCCAACATAGCCAGTGGAATCGCTTCCACCATAAACTTTATGTATCCCGTAGTTGTAGCATTATGTATGATGCTCTTCTTCGGTGAACAGAAATCCCCGATCAATTTCATTTCCATCCTTGCATCAATTTTCGGTGTATATCTGCTTGCCTCAGGGGACGGATTGAAAGTTGCTGATGGAAATACGGCATTAGGACTGACCTGCTCCATCATATCCGCACTTTCCTTTGCTGCCTACTACCTATTGATGAAAATCATTAGAGCCGACAAGATCGAAGTTGTAAAATTCACAACCTGGATAATGATGCTTAGCGCAGTATATTTCGTTATCTGCGCATTCATATTCGACGGAAAACTTACCATTGTCACTGATGGAAGACAATGGCTCAATATCGCCGGACTTGGATTATGGTCAACAATGGTATCAAATTTCACCGGAGTCAAAGCAGTCAGAAGAATCGGGCCGACACTGACATCAATACTCGGAGCGCTTCAACCTCTTACTGCAGTAATTCTTGGAGTGCTCTTTCTTGATGAACATCTCGGTATAACGACCATAACTGGCATCACAATAATCCTGATCACAGTGACCTTGATAGTCGCCCATCAGCACAGCAAAGGTCACTGACAGGCTTTCATCACTCTGAAGAAGTTGCCGGAAGCGGCTTTTCCGATTTCCTGCTCAGAATATCCTCTTGCCCGCATTTCTTCAAGGATAAGACCGTATCCTGAAATATCGTCCAATCCTTGCGGTGTCACAGATATTCCGTCAAAGTCGGAGCCGAAGCCCACAAAATCAATCCCGACCAGATTTACGATATGATCGATATGATCGACAATTCTTTTATATGAAGGACGCTTCAAGGCAGATAATTCATCCAGAACGTAATGCCAGGCCTTACGCTTGGCAGGATCTGATGGATCGGCTATGAATTCATTTTCTACAGCCTCTCCCCTGTCCTCGATTCCTGAAGCGTTCAGAACAGCCCGAAAACCCGAATCCAGAAATAGTGGATAGAAATTCACCTGGACAACACCGTTTTTCTCTGCAATGCGTCTGATCATATCGTCAGTCAGATTGCGAGGATGATCGGCAAGAGCACGACAGCAGGAGTGTGTAGCGACAACAGGTTTGTCTGACAATCCGACAACATCATAAAAAGCCTCATCCGAAATATGAGAAACATCGGCAATCATACCGATCCTATTCATTTCAGAAAGCAATTCCTTTCCGAACGGACTCAAGCCATTCCAACGTTTCACCTGGGTAGCACAAGAATCGCATATATGATTATTTCCTGTATGACAGAGTGTTACATATCGTATTCCTGCATTATGGAATCCCTGAAGATCATCTGTACTGACTATAGGAGAACCGTTCTCAAGGCCAAGAAATACTGAGATCAGCCCATTTGCTTTATTTGCTAAAGCCTGTTGCGGATCCATTGTAATTACAGCCTCCGAATCTTCTGAGAGTGAACTACGTACTCCGTCGAGAAGCGTATAAGCATATTTACGGGCCGCAGTCGGATCTGCATCCAGACTTGCTGGCACATATAGCGCAAAGAACACCCCGTCAACACCTCCTCGCTTAAGTTTGGGGATATCAACGTGAGCGTATGGATTGTCAAGTGAAATATCCCTCAGACGCATTATCTGAGACGGTGTATCACAATGAGAATCAAGTATAAACATATTACTTCGAGGAAGTTTCACTGCTGCGGATCAGAGTGGAACTGACGATCCTCTCCAAATTGATATAAGGATCATTCCTGAATTCAAGGACAGAACTTCCGACCAGATTGACCTTCAAGGTATCGGATACATTCACAAGACTCTTTGAACTGCCAGATTGAACCATATATGCTGAAGGAACTACTACTTCGCCTGCATCCAACTTGGAAGAGCCGGAAGCAATGACATCCAGTCCTCCCACTTTGCCGGATAAAATCCTGACATTTGACATTCCGGAATTCGATACCGCAATCCTTGATGCATCAACTACCGCTCCAACGCTTGAAGAACCGCTTGATGATATAAATAAGGAATCCCCCGCAAATTCAAGTGATGTCTTGGATGTACCTGAGGTCTGAAGCGAAAGTCGTGAAGATGCATTAATCCCGACATTGACATCGGCATTTCTGGAAATCTTTACATCAGCGCATCTGCAAACAATCTTAAGGTTTTCAACCACAGCCTTTTCTGCTACAGTTAGTACAAAGGAGTCCGTTTCAATACTGCCAGTTCCCTTTATCAAAGCGTTGCCATTGATTTCCAACGATTTGAACTCTGGAATCGAAATCTCTGCTTCAACTATAGGATTCTTCACCTGCGAAGAACGTAATGCCTTTTTAAGATCGGCTGGCAACTGTTTCCTGTCGAGAGCAAGGTAGAGTATTCCGTCATTCACGTATGCTGAAACGTATGAATCAAGCCTCTCATCAATATTGGTTTTAAACACACAAGTATCAGAAGTCTTCAAATTGACGACAAAATCATCAGATACACATACCCCTGTAAAAGTGCCCACTACCCTTTCAGTAAAGACTGTTTTCTGGGCATTTGACGCAAATGATGCGACAATAGACAGAATTGCTGTCAGAACGATTTTTTTCATAATTTATTGATTCTCTGTCTTACAGCCTCAAACATAAGAACTGCAGAGGCAACAGACACATTAAGCGATGTTATTTCACCTGCCATAGGGATTGCAGCCCTATCATCTGCCAGGTCAAGCATAGTCTGTGATATTCCTTTACCCTCCGATCCCATAATGATTGCCACAGGGCCTGTCATATCGACATCATATATAAGCCTGTCGGTCTTTTCCGTGGCTGCAACAAGCCTGAAACCGCTTTGTTTCAGATAGTATGCGGCTACACGCAGATTCGAAACCTTGCAAGTATCGATTCTCATCAAAGCACCGGCAGAAGCCTTGACAGCATCAGCGTTGATGGCTGCTCCACCTTTGGCTGGTACAATTATACCGTTACCGCCGGCACACTCGAGACTTCTGGCTATGGCTCCCAGATTCCTGACATCACTTACTCCGTCAAGAATGACAATGAGAGGATTATCGGTCCTTGCCAATGCCGTATTTACCAGTTGCTCTATATCGACATAATCAATCTGGGAAATATAAGCAAGAACTCCCTGGTGGGCTCCACGCACTGCTCTGTTGAGCCTTTCACCTGGTACGAACTGGAAAGGTATCTCGTTATTCTTCAACAATTCGAGAAGTTCACGGAACTGAGCACCTTCCAATCCCTGCTTTAAAAGCACTTTATCAAATTTCTTTCCTGCCTTCACTGCCTCCAGTACAGGATGCATTCCGAACAGATACTGCATTTTCTTTTCTTCCATATCTTATTCCAATGATTCGTTCAACTTTTCCCATTCCTCCATCTTGAAATCAAGTTCCCTCTTATTTTCAAGATATGCTCTGGTCAACTCCATAATATCATCTCCTTCCCCAGGATCAGCAAGCACAGCCTCTATCTCAGCCATTTTACTTTCTATCGCTTCTATCCCCTTCTCCAAGAATGAAATACGATTTCTTATCTTACGCTCCTCTTTAGATATAAACTTCTTTGCCTGATACTCCTGCTTAGCCTCCTCTTTCTTCTGTACGATCTCTGCAGGCTTTTCTTCAGGCTGCTGCTTATAATGTCTTTCAAGTTCAGACAGATTCTCCAACTTTCTCCTTTCAAGGAAATCCTGGACTCCTCCAAGATGTTCTTTCACGCGTCCATCTCTGAATTCATATAGTTTATCAACGAGTCCATCAAGGAAATCTCTGTCGTGAGAAACAATCAGAAGAGTACCGTCGTATGCCTTCAACGCCTGCTTGAGAATATCCTTTGAGCGGATATCCATATGATTGGTAGGCTCGTCGAGAGCAAGAAGGTTATACGGCTTCAGAATGAGTTTTGCCATAGCCAGACGCGCTCTTTCGCCACCGCTCAAGACCGCCACCTTCTTGTCTATATCTTCGCCCTTAAAAAGGAAGGCGCCCAGAATATCACGAAGTTTAAGACGGATATCACCTACTGCAATACGGTCGAGAGTGCCGAATACGGTATCATTCTTATCGAGTATATCCTCCTGATTCTGAGCATAATATCCTATGTTGACATTATATCCGGTCTTCGAATCTCCAGACATAGGATCAAGTTCGTTCATTATGACCCTCATAAGAGTGGTCTTACCTTCACCGTTTCTTCCTACAAGGGCTACCTTTTCACCACGACGAACCTCAATCTGTGCATCTTCAAAAACCACCTTGCTTCCATACCCGACTTTCAGATCCACAGCCTTGTATGCAATATCGCCCGAACGAGGAGCAGGCGGAAATTTCACCGCAAGCGCAGACTTGTCTTCAATATCCACCTCAATCCTCTCAAGTTTTTCGAGTTGCTTGACCCTCGACTGCACCTGATTGGACTTGGTCGGCTTATATCTGAATTTCTCAATAAACTCTTCAGTCTTTTCGATCATCCTCTGCTGATTCTCAAATGCAGCCCTTTGCTGCTCCAATCTTTCCCGCCTGAGTTCCAGATACTTACTATAAGGCACCTTATAGTCGTGAATCCTTCCCAGCATAATTTCAACTGTCCTGTTGGTCACATTGTCCAGAAATTTTCTATCGTGGGAAATAAGGAGCAGAGAACCACGATACTCCTTCAGATATCCTTCAAGCCACTCAATTGACTCAATGTCAAGGTGATTGGTAGGCTCGTCAAGAAGAAGAACATCAGGCTTGGCCAGAAGAATCTTAGCCAATTCTATACGCATATTCCAGCCTTGGCTGAATGTCTCTGTATTACGTGTCAGTTCGTCGTACTTGAAGCCCAGTCCCAGGAGCGTCCTCTCAGCCTGCACACGAGGATTGTCTGACCTGGTATATGCCAGCCTATCGTTCACCTCATTCATTCGGACAATCAGTTCCTGATATTCTCCGGACTCATAATCGTCCCTCTCTGAGAGTTGCTGTGCTATATGCTCCAATTCATCTTCAAGAGCAAACATATCGGCAAAGGCCGTCATCGCCTCATCTATGACAGTACGTCCTCGGTGATGCTCCATTATCTGAGGAAGATATCCTATCTTGACATCATTCGGAACTGCAACTTTGCCATTGGTTGGATTCTGAAGCCCGCATATAAGTTTAAGAATGGTTGACTTTCCGGCACCATTCTTACCGACAAGACCTATCTTATCGTTTTCGCTAATATGAAAATTTATGTCATTCAGAAGGACAAAGCCTCCGTATGCAACTGTAAGACTGTTTATTGAAATCATAAATTAATCAATTATCCGCTCGGGCTCCCCCTTCCGGCATATCAATATACTGAATTCGTATAGCATATATAAAGGAATCGAGACCACCATCAAAGAAAACGGATCACCTGACGGAGTGATCAATGCTGCGAGAATAACCACAGCACAAACAGCGTGTCTCCGATATTCCTTAAGAAGTTCCTTCGTCACAAGGCCTAAGGCTGAAAATACGGATATCACGGTAGGAAACTCAAAGACAAGCCCGAAAGTCAGGACTGTGGAGGTAAAGAGCGATATATATGAAGTCAGAGAGAACGTATTAGGAACATCTGCACTGACCTGATAATTCACGAAGAAATTCAGCATCAAAGGGAATATGACGCAGTATCCCACGGCAACACCGACATAAAAAAGGATGGAAGCAAAGGTAAAGGCCCCGCTTACCGCCTTCCTTTCATTTTCATACAATGCCGGGGACACAAACCGCCAGAACTCATATATGATATATGGCATTGTCAGAACCAACGCACAGATCAAGGTCACCTTTATATGAATCATAAACTGTGCTGCCACCTCCAGATTAACCAGATCCAAAGAAAAATCAGCCCCAAGCAACCTATAAAGGAAAAAGTCGCTATGCGATGGTGCAAGAACCACATCACCAAACAGGAAATCCTTGAAGAAGAAAAGTACCACAGTCACTGCAATCAAAGCACCTGCAGCGCGGAACAATGTCTTCCTCAAATCCTCCAGATGATCCCAGAAGGTCATTTCCTGAGTCTGAACGGCCACTATTTCTGAGACTGCGTTTCGGAATCAGACTCAATATCCTTCTTTATCTCCTTCACGTCCTCTTCCACTTCCTTCATTCCCTGCTTGAAACTCTTCACGCCCTTTCCCAGTCCGCGCATAAGTTCAGGTATCTTTTTGCCACCGAATAAAAGAAGAATTACAAGAGCAATAATAATCCATTCCCATCCGTAGATAGCCAATGGAAGGATTGCAAAAACGTCCATATCGTCAATCGTTTAAATGTTTTTCAAAAAAATCCACCAAAGCCGCAGGACACCGCACCGGGCGTCTTGTGGATGCATCTATGAAGCCGAGCACAACATCACCTTCGCATACAAGCATATCATTCTGATTGTATATTTCATTTCTTATGACAAGCCTGGCTCTCGGCACTTCATCTATAATGCATACAACCTTGAGCGTATCACCCAATCTGGCCGGCACCTTATATCGGCATTCTACAGAGACAACCGGAAGCATCACCCCTGTCTGTTCTATCTTCTCGATAGGAAGGCCCAGTTTTCTGAGCATATCGGTACGTCCGCACTCGAAATACCTTATATAATTCGAGTGATGAACAATACCCATCTGGTCAGTTTCATAGTATCTGACATCCAGAAATAACTCAGAATGCATCATAACAAATTTGTTATCACTAATAACTATATTGTTTTATCAGTTGTTTCTCAGAGCATTGAGAGATGCTGTAATACTTTCTATCTTTGAAAGCGAATCTGCCTCCTTTTTACGCTCGACAGCAACCACAGCCTCCGGTGCGTTGGCCACGAAACGCTCATTCGAGAGTTTTTTGCGGACACTGTCAAGGAATTTCTGCTGGTACGCCAGTTCTGCCTGGAGTTTAGCAATTTCCTCTTCGACATTGATAAGTCCGGTAAGAGGCACGAACATCTCCACAGTCCTTACCATAAATCTCTGAGCGGCCGACATATCACCTTCTGCAACGGAAATATGCACATTTGCAAGTTTTACAATCACAGGAAGAACCTCCGCAGGGAAATCGCCCTTTATCTTAAGTTCAAGAGCCTCTCTTGGTGAAAGATTCTTGCTCTGACGTATGTTCCTTACGCCGGCAACCGCTTCGCAGGCCATATCGAATGCATTTATGAATCCTGCGTCTGCTCCATTAGACTTAGGATATCTCTGGTTCATAATTGTCTCACCCGGCTTCCTCTCAGCCATATTCTGCCACAGTTCCTCAGTTATGAAAGGCATAATAGGGTGAATCATCTTGAGAAGAGCGTCAAAGAATCCGATAGTAGCATCGTATGTAGCCTTATCGATTCCGGCACCGTATGCAGGCTTGACAGCCTCGAGATACCAAGCGCAGAAGTCATCCCAGAAGAGTTTATATATAGCCATCAGAGCATCCGATATACGGAATTTGCTGAAATGATCCTCCACATTCTCGATCACCTGACTGAGTTTGTTCTCGAACCACTTCACTGCAACTGCAGAAGCATCCGGCTGTGTTGCAGAAGCATCCACAGTCCATCCTGTAACAAGACGGAATGCATTCCATACCTTATTATTGAAGTTACGTCCCTGTTCGATCTGTGACTCATCGTAAAGGATATCGTTTCCTGCTGAACTGCATAGAAGCATTCCAAGACGCACTGCATCCGCTCCATACTTACTGATCAAGTCAAGTGGATCCGGCGAATTTCCCAAAGTCTTGGACATCTTGCGTCCGAGTTTATCGCGTACTATACCCGTCAGGTAAACATTTCTGAAAGGCACATCATTCATAAACTCATTTCCAGCCATTATCATACGCGCTACCCAGAAGAAAAGGATATCAGGTCCGGTCACCAGGTCGTTGGTAGGATAATAATATGCCAGATCCTTGTTAGGCTCGGCATCAGGATGACCTGCCTTATTTGTGTCAAACACGGAAATCGGCCAGAGCCACGATGAGAACCAGGTATCCAGAACATCTTCGTCCTGACGGAGATCCTCTATGGTCAGGCTCGCATCGATCTTCTGAGCCATAGTTAAAGCCTCACTTGAAGTTGACGCCACAACCACCTGTCCGTCAGGGAGGTAATACGCAGGAATCCTTTGACCCCACCAAAGTTGACGAGAGATGCACCAGTCACGTACATTCTCCATCCAGTGGCGATATGTATTACGATATTTGTCAGGAATCAGTTTCACAGCACCACTCTCTACCGACTCGAGGGCATCCTTTGCAAGAGCCTCCATTTTAAGGAACCACTGCATAGAAAGCCTTGGCTCGATAACGGCATTGGTACGTTCTGAATATCCTATAGGAGAAGTATAGTCCTCCATCTTTTCAAGATTACCGGCTTCCTGAAGCATATCCACGATTTTCTTGCGTGCATCGAAGCGATCCTCACCTATGAGAATCTGAGCCTTCTCGTTGAGACGGCCGTGGTCGTCGATGATATCCAGCACCGGAAGGTTGTGGCGCATTCCGATCTCATAGTCATTCACATCGTGAGCAGGAGTGACTTTGAGACATCCGGTTCCGAAATCCATCGATACATAATCATCCTCTATGATAGGTATTTCCTTATTTATCAATGGGATAAGCACCTTCTTACCTTTGAGCCAATGATAACGTTCATCCTCTGGATTGATGCAGACTGCAGCATCTGCCATTATTGTTTCCGGACGCGTTGTAGCAACTATGATATACTTGTCTGTAGGATTTCCGTTACCATCGGAGATGAAATACCTCAGATGATAGAACTTACTTACAGTGTCCTTGTGTATCACCTCCTCATCACTTACGGCTGTCAGTCCTACAGGATCCCAGTTCACCATCCTGACTCCCCTATATATATACCCCTTGTTATAGAAATAAACGAAAGTGTTGATGACTGCATCGCTCAGATCCGGATCCATTGTAAACTTTGTCCTGTCCCAATCGCAGGAAGCACCGAGTTTACGAAGTTGACTGAGAATGATTCCACCGTGCTTTTCCTTCCACTCCCAAGCGTGCTCAAGGAACTGCTCACGTGTAAGATCATCCTTTCTGATACCCTCGGCAGCAAGTTTCTGCACCACCTTATTCTCAGTTGCAATGGATGCGTGGTCTGTTCCCGGCACCCAGCAGGCATTCTTTCCGTCCATCCTTGCCTTGCGTACGAGAACGTCATTCAATGTATTATTGAGAACGTGTCCCATATGAAGGATTCCTGTCACATTAGGTGGCGGAATCACTATTGTATAAGGTTCCCTCTCGTCGGGTTCCGAATGAAAAAACTTGTTTTCAAGCCAATAGGCATACCATTTATCCTCCGTCAAGGCAGGATCATATTTTGCTGGCAGTTCCATAAATATATCATTAATTGTTTATTATCCATACCCTTAGCGTCACATCACAAAGAATGAGCGCATAATCGTGCAAATATAGCAAAAAAATCAGTATCTTTGCATTATTCACGTAGTACATTATTATGCACACACGTGACAATATGTCCATTAACATTTAATATCATAATTATGGCAAACGAAAAGGAATTCAAGATTGAACTGAAGCCGGATGTCGCAAAGGGTTCATATTCTAATCTCGCGATTATAACTCATTCTCACAGCGAGTTCATCATTGATTTTGCAACAATGCTCCCGGGACTTCCGAAACCAGAGGTCGGCAATCGCATCATAATGACTCCTGAACACGCAAAAAGACTTTATCTCGCACTTCAGGACAATATAAACAAATACGAAAGCCAGCATGGGCAGATCACCCTTGGTGGAGAGCCAAAGGCCACATTCCCAATGGGCGGATTCGGTGGAGGAGCCAAATCATAGCCTGATGAAGACAGATATATCAACTGAATCCTGCTGGCTGAAGATCAGGGCTTTTGCGTTTGATGTCGATGGTGTCCTCACTGACGGAGGCATTCTTGCCGACCTGAACGGAGAACTCTACAGAACATTTGATGCCAAGGATGGTATGGCTCTACGAATGGCATCAATGAAAGGATTCCCGCTGGCCATCATCACAGGAGGACGCTCTGAGAGCATAAGGAAACGATTCTCCACCTGTGGAATCAAGCCCGAGGATGTATATCTGGGCTCAAGAGCAAAGATGGAGGATTTCAACGATTTCTGCCTCAGACACAACGTTGCTCCTGATGAGGTTATGTATTTCGGGGATGATCTTCCTGACATTCCGGTAATGCAGGCCTGCGGATGCGGTGTATGTCCGAGCGATGCAGTCGATGAGGTGAAGGAGATCGCAGGATATATCAGCACGAAGCCAGGAGGGAAAGGCTGTGTAAGGGAGACCATACAGATGGTTATGAAGCAGCAGGGATTATGGGAACTTGATGTTCAGGAATACAAAAAGAACTTCTGACCCCTTGAAATACCACTGATTTCACCACATACCCGAATAGATTCACCACATAATTGCTGATATTACAACCAATCAGAGGGTTTTACGACATTGCCGGCCGACGATTTCGGCCGGCATTTTTATTGTCCTACTTTTGCCAGGCAAAAAACAGGACGATTATGAAATTTGAAAATGCAAATGTACTTATTACCGGAGGTGCATCCGGAATCGGAAAGATTATGGGACGGATGGCCCTTGAAAAAGGAGCCTCCAGGCTTATCATCTGGGATATCAATCCGAAGAACATTGCTTCTGCAACTAAAGAATTAAGCATCTTAGGCAAGGTTAACGGATATATAGTGGATGTTTCTAATAATGAACTCGTTACAGAATCTTATAACAGAGTATCGGATGAATGCGGACATATCGACATTCTTATCAACTGCGCAGGTATTGTTACAAGCAACAAGACGTTTGACAAACAGACTGCCGATGAAATAGTCAGAACAATGAACATAAATACCATAGCGCCAATGTTCGTTTCAAGGGCCGTTCTTCCGGATATGCTGACTCGAAACAGAGGCCATATCTGCACGATTGCCTCAGCAGGAGGAATGATTTCCAATCCAAAGATGTCGGTCTATGCAGCAAGCAAATGGGGAGTCATAGGGTGGTCTGATTCCGTAAGGATAGAACTTCAGGAAATGAAAAGCGATGTGCGGATAACCACTGTGGCACCATACTATATAAACACTGGTATGTTTGATGGGGTCAAATCCAGGATCATCCCTATTCTTGAGCCTGAATATGCAGCACGCAAGATAATAAATGCAATAGAAAAGGACAAGATCTTCAAAGGAATTCCTTTCGGGTTCCATTTCATCAGATTCTGGCAAGCAATTCTTCCTGTCAGAATATTCGATTGGTTTTTCGGAGAAGTATTCGGCATATATCATTCTATGGAGGAATTCACCGGAAGGAAGTAGAACACTTGATAAAACCGCAAATAATGACGATAATTGCAATATGGAAAATACATCTATAGAAAGAATCGACAGCATAACACAAGCCCAGAGGGCTTATTTCCGTTCAGGAGCAACCTTAGACATAGAGTTCCGCAAATCTATGCTTAGCAGGTTTCTGAAGGCGTTGAAGAAATGGGAGCAGAACATTTCAGAAGCGCTATGGAAAGACTTGCACAAATCATACGAGGAGGCATATCTTACTGAAATCAGCATAGTTGCAGGTGAGATAAAGAATCACATACATAATGTATCCAGATGGGCTGGCAGAGAGCGCATAGCCAGTCCGCTCAAATTATTTCCATCCCGCAGTTATGTCGTGAAGGAACCTCTTGGGAATGCATTGATCATATCCCCCTGGAACTATCCGGTACAACTGCTTCTCAATCCCTTGATAGGAGCAATATCCGCCGGATGTACCGCCGTCCTGAAGCCTTCGCCATACGTTCCGAATGTGGCAAAAGTGATCGAAGATATGATATCCGAAACATTTGAGGAAAGATATATCGCTGTAATTCAAGGAAATAGAGACACCAACACATATCTTCTCGAGAAAAGATGGGATATGATTTTCTTCACAGGAAGCCCGGCTCTGGCAAAGAAAGTTTTGTCAGCAGCGGCGACGTATCTCACTCCGGTCGTGCTTGAACTGGGAGGAAAAAGTCCTTGCATCATAGATAAGAGTGCAGATATCCCGGTAGCAGCAAGACGAATTGCCTGGGGAAAGACCTTGAACAGCGGACAGACCTGCATTGCCCCTGATTATATATTGATACACAAAGATGTTAAAGAGAAATTCATAAATGCTTTTGCCAAGGAAATACGCAATCTGCACGGAGACGACATAAAGGCCGACAGACACTATGTCAGGATGGTCAACCGGAAAGCATTCGACAGGGTCGTAGGATATTTCAACGACGGAGACATCATATATGGAGGGGGAAACGACCCGGATTCACTCTTCATTGAACCGACACTCATTGAAAATGTCGCTCTTGATTCACCGCTTATGACAGAAGAAATATTCGGTCCTGTCTTTCCGTTCATCACTTTAGATGATACAGGCAAACCATTCACTGTCAAAGCAATGGAATTCATCAACGAGCGCGAGAAGCCTCTTGCATTCTATTATTTCGGCAAAGAATCGGACGGATGGGAACTGATCCGCAGGACTTCATCCGGAGGCGGATGCATCAATGATGTAATTATGCACATAGCCAATGAGAATGTACCGTTCGGAGGTGTCGGCAATTCCGGTATGGGAAGATATCACGACAAAGATAGTTTTGAAGCATTCACCCACAGACGATCAATAATTGCAACTGGAACCTGGATTGATCTCCCATTCAGATATATGCCGTACAAATTATTCTCGTTTGTAAAAAGAATCTTGTAATTTATTGCTATATTGCAATGAATTTTAATCTTTTTGCTAATGAAACGATTCTTTTTATTCGCTCTGGCATTGATATGCGGACAATATGCATCAGCGCAGATGATGCCGGATTCTACGGTGCAGATCGTAGCGTATTGGGAAATAGGCGACAAATATGCCTATAACTGCGAAAGAAGTTCGAAAGAAATCAATGCGCAAGGCGACACTGTTTCTGTAGAATATTCTTCAGAAATTATGGAGTTTGAAGTAGTCGGAAAAACCGAAACCTCGTATCAGGTCAAATTGACATACTATGATGAAGAATCGAGCAATCCCCAAAATCAACTGATACAGAAAATTATGAGTGATTGCGGAGCGAATCTTCCGGTATTGTTCAGTACCGACCAGCACGGAAGTTTGATTTCGTTTGACAACATTCCGCAACTTGCTGAAAGTTTCAAAAAAGGAATAGGGCCTCTGGCACAAGCACTTACAGAGCAGATGAGTCCTGAAGACCTGGAAGGATTCGATATGCAGGGATTTACAGAACAGTTACTGGCAATGATTGCCGATCCTGCCGTCATTCAGACAAGCATTCTCGATGACATAGGCCGCGTCTTCCTTTTCCACGGAGCAAGAATGGAGCTTGACCACACATACAGTTTCGATGAACCTTTGAATTTTATGCTCCCAGGAATGGAGCAGTTGTCTGCGAAGACGAATTTCTGGGCTGAAAAGGATCTCACAGACACCTACAGCACCGTATGCCGTACATATACATTGGCAGATATAGGCAACGAGACCGTATCTTCTGCCATAGGCTCAATCACCGGACTGGCTACCGAGCACACAGAAATGCCAGACAGTCTCAAGAATGAGTTCAACAAAGAAATGAACGATGCTATGTCGGAGATGAATATGCAGATCAAATGGGAACAATACACCACCTCAGAAATACATCTGAACACAGGCTGGCCGTTGAATTTCTATCACGACAAGTATATCAAAGCGGTCATTCCGGGAAGCGGTTCGCAGGAAAAGATTGAGAGCAGATATATGGAAATCATCCTTCCGGACTCTGAAGAGTAATTAAAAGTTTGACATCAAACTTTTGCCAAGCAGTATCAGTACGATGCTGCTTTTTTTTGCATTACATTAGCCCCCGGAAAATAAGCAGAAAATGGAAAAGACAGTATCATCAGAAAAGGCAGCATTGACTCTCTTGCTGCTTGAAAGCATCTCCGCCGGAAGATATCGCATTATCAAGGAACATTGGACAAAGCGTTGGTCGAAGGACTCGCAGGAGCATATCAGCAAGCAGATAACAGCAATCAGAGATGAATTGTATGAAACCCTGACCGGAAAGGAATTCATAGAAACCATTCCTATGATTGAAGAGATAGCGGCTCTGGATGAGAGCAGATTCAGGAAATCCATAATGATACTGATGATATCAGGATTCAATTTTGCTGTCATTGCCGATATATTATGCGTCAACACGACATTCATCAAAGTTACGAGCAGGAGTATAATAACAGAATATCCGGAGATTTTCAAATAAATAACGTATTTTTGCCGCTGTTTCAGAGAAAAATCATAAAGCAAACGAAATGGATATAAAAGACAAAAAGATCATTCTGGCAAGCGGCTCCCCAAGAAGAAAAGAGTTGCTTGAAGGCTTGAACATTGATTTTGAAATAGATACACGTAATAATTTCGAAGAAGTATATAGTGAGGAAACACCGCGCGAATCCATACCGGCCGTATTATCCGAGGGCAAATCATTCGGTTTTCACAGGCCATTGGAAAAGAACGAGATTCTTATAACATCCGACACTCTTGTTCTATGCGGAGATCTGGTTATGGGCAAACCTCATTCAAGAGATGAGGCTGCTCAGATGCTGAGAGTTCTTTCCGGACGCGAGCATAAAGTGATTACCTCTGTCACAGTACGCGATTCATCAAGACACGAGACTGTCAGCGACACCGCCATCGTCTATTTCAAGGAATTGTCTGACAATGAAATAGACTATTATATAGACACATTCAAACCTTTTGACAAGGCTGGAGCATACGGTATCCAGGAATGGATAGGCTACATTGGAATCGGTAAGATCGAAGGCTCATATTTCACAATAATGGGACTCCCTGTACATCTTGTCTATCAGGAACTTCTCAAATTCATCGGCTAAAAATGAAGATTGATTTTCACAGCCACATTCTCCCAGGCATCGATGACGGAGCCAGGACGCTTGAAGAGTCCGTGGAACTTGTTACTGAAATGGCAGGTTGGGGATTCGACCGGATAACCTGTACCCCACACATAACGAGAAAATTCAGAAACACCACAGAAGTCATCAGAGAAAAGTTTGACATTCTATGCAACACTCTGGCAGACAAGGGATTGAAAATTGACTTAAGAATGTCGGCCGAGTACAGGCTCAACCCCGAGACCTGGCCGGAAATCCTTGAGAAAGGCCTTCTGATGCTTATTGAAGATAAATATATCCTGATGGAATTCCCTATCAATGATCCTTCGGAAATGGGCTACCTCAAACCAATGGAGGAGTTCGGGAAAGTGATATCTATGGGGCTGACTCCAATACTTCCCCACCCTGAAAGATATTTTCATCTTTCACACGATATGCTTTTGAGATATGTCGATGCGGGAGTGAAGATACAGTCAAACTACGGCTCACTTGCCGGTATATACGGAGAAGCAGTCAGGGAAAGAGCCAGAATGTACATTGATGAGGGTATAGTCTCCTTTCTAGCGACAGATATGCACAATATGCTCTATATCAATGCCATCAGTGCCTGGCTGCAAGAAGGCAACAGACTCTGGGAAATGTGATTCATCATTGACAGGCATAAAAAAAATGAGACTTCACCGCTCACGCGGGGATGCCTCATACTAACCACATAATTAATAACACTAAAACTAATAACCAATAAGTTGTGAGAGTTTCAGAAGAACTCTCTGATCAACTCGATTGCAAAGGTACTGCTTTTTCTGTCATTAGCAACAAATGTACCAGTCAAGTCTGACGAATGGTAAAAATACCACCACAAACATAATTTTTGAAAACTATCAAAATTTAAGAAAGATACACCTTATATTTATAAAGCATAAATTTATATACACCGAAATTTACAAATAGAAAAATTATGCCTGATTTTCGTTAAAAATTTCAATATACACAAAATCCCGACGAATGATATCAATCAGAATATTGACTCTTCCGTATATGTAGTCAACAGTTCCAATGCCTTCATTCCCATCACAGAATTACCCTTGGAATTTAGCCTTGGGCTCCATACGGAAACTGAATACTTCATAGGATAGATTGCAACGATTCCTCCCCCGACTCCACTTTTTCCTGGCAAGCCGACAAGGTAGGAGAATTCACCAGCCTCATCATAGAATCCACAAGTCTGCATCACAGCATTAAGACGCTTGACCTGAGAAGAAGTAAGGCGGTAACCCGAATAATTGAAGTCTTTATGACAGGTGAACGCCCTGAAAGCCAATGCCAGTTCTCTGCAACTCATCTCAACAGAACACATCTTGAAGTAGAACATCAGCACATCCTCAATATCATTGTCAATCGTACCGTGATATTTCAAAAGATTGGCAATAGCGGCATTGAGATATCCTTTCTCTCTCTCAGAATATGCCACTTCCATATTATAGCAGATGGAATCATCCTTGCAAAGAGTTCTTACAAAACTTAGGAATTCGTTCTCCGGCTCATCAAGTTCAGTCATCAGGATATCTGCGACAACTATAGCCCCGGCATTGATGAAAGGGTTTCTCGGAATACCCTTTTCTATCTCCAACTGGACAAGGGAATTGAATGCCGTACCAGACGGCTCCCTGCCTACCTTCTTCCAGATTTCCTCCCCAAGCAGAGATAAACCCATAGCCATAGCAAACACCTTTGCTATACTTTGTATCGAGAAACGGGTATCAGCCTGTCCGTATGTATATGTACATCCCTCCACCGTTCTGAGGCATATTCCGAATTGATCGGGATCGATCTTAGCCAGAGCAGGAATATAATCCGCCTGCTTTCCTTCTTTTGCGAAAGGAAGTATCTCCTGATATATATCTTCCAGAATCTTCTGATAGTCCATAATACTTGAAATTTCGACACGAATATATTAAAAGTGTTTCAATTTACAATAGTTGATCACAACATAAATCACCACTCAACAGCCATAGATAAGGCGAACAGTATGATATGAAATATCTATGAGTAACGGATTGTTGAGCGAATGAAAAGTCTCTTTGTAAGAGTGATTTATGCAGCATATTTATATTGATTATAAGTAGGTTATTGGGATCGGTATGATGTTATTTCGTCAACAATCCGCTCTTGCCCTAAACAAAATCAGGATCTTAAGTAATTTTTTTTAGTGTTAATGATGTCATTTGCTGAAAAATATGTAATTTCGCGGCAGTAATCATATCTCTTACAAAGAGACTTTTCATTCGCTCAACAATCCGTTACTCATAGATATTTCATATCATACTGTTCGCCTTATCTATGGCTGTTGAGTGGTGATTTATGTTGTGATCAACTATTGTAAATTGAAACACTTTTAAT
>JAGAIM010000081.1 GCA_017626555.1 Bacteroidales bacterium | reverse complement strand
TCTCTTCCAAAGAGATAAGTACTCTCTTCCAAAGAGAGGTTCAACGATCTTTCACTCATAGCGATTTCAGTATCATACTGTTTGCCTTGTCGATGGCTACAGTGTCTAACGATGCCAGATAGATACGTGTGGTGGCTTCCGAGTCGTGACCCATTCCCTCACTGATAACCGACAGAGGCACATTCTTGCTTTTGGCTATGCTTGCCCAAGCGTGGCGGGCGACATAAAAGGTAAGCGAAAGAGATAATCCTAATTTTTTGCCGATGATTTTCAGGCAACGGTTTATATTATGGGATGCATATATATATTGTTTGCGTTCGTCAATATCGCAGAATGGCTTGATGATCGGCAACAGGTAGTTGGAATGGGAGTTATCGTATTTATCCACAATTTCCTGCATACATTTCTCCCATTTGATGAAGAGTTGTTGTCCGGTCTTACGCCTGCGATATGATAGGATGCCGTTCTGCAAATCCTTCTTGCGCAGGAAAGCCATATCCACGAATGATATGCCACGTGTATAGAAACTGAGGAGGAACATATCACGTGCAAAGTCAAAGGTGGGATTTGTTGAGAAATCCATCTCCTTGATTTGCTTGATGACTTTCAAGGGTACGGCTCGCTTGACGGTCTTATCTACTCCTGTATAGACGTGCTTGAACGGGTGCCGTTGCAATGTGAGCCCCTTCTCGACAGCCCTGTTATACACAGCCCTGAGGATACGCATATAGAATGATGAAGAATTGGATCTTATGCCCTTGTTACGCAAATATGCTTCGTATGCCATCATCATATCTGAATCAATATCATCCAGTGCCAGATCCATATCCTTCCGAAAGCGTCTGAAACTGCAAAGGGTTGCATAATATGTTTCCGATGTGCGTATCTTCCCCAATGTTTTCAGATTGGCAATTACACCCTCCATAAATGAAAAGAGAAAACTTTCAGGGTTATACGATGCAAATTCCGCTATCACATCATCGGCGGTATATTCACAACCGCTATGCTCAAAATCAGCAATAATCTTATGGAAATGCTTGACATCCATCCGGATTCTGTCGTTTATCTCAGAGAGATACCGCTTCCTGACCTCATTGGATCCGGGTAATATCACCTCAGATAATTGACAGTTCCATTCATAGCCATAGATACGATAGCCCGTCTTTTGCTGACGGGCTATACGATTATGGATTACTTGATAGAAAATTGAACCTTGTCCGCCATCAATTGTTGATGGGCGGAACCGAATCTTTACTGTTGCCATAACACAATCAGTTTTTGGGTAGTTTACACGATTATAGATAAGATGACAATGTGGAAATGTCATCTACTTACATAAGAGTTATGTGTTTTGAGAAGGGTTGTCTGTCGGAATCAACTATTCATCGATGCAGATCCAGTCTATCTGCATCCATCCGCTGTCGTTTTTGGAAGCAAGACGATTACAGTAGAATCCGAATTTCGCTCCGATCCATTTGCCTGCACTGGCTGTGAATGAATATCCGGATGTGCTTCCTGATGGTTTCAACTGGCACCATTCCTTACCATCGGTGCTGTACCAGAATGTAGCAGTAAGTTCAGGAACATTGCCTTTGCGTTCACGTGGAGCTACCTTGATACGCAGATATGCCTCAGTCGAAAGATAGGCAATAGGAGCAACAGGGGGTACCGTCGTCGATATGTATTTCCCTGAATATGGTGCAGGAAGGGCTTCCGGACACATTTTCACTTCAGCCAGCACCACCTCATCCTTTCCTTTCAACGCATCCTTGCATTCAACGTACTGGAGCCATACACCGTCCTTGGTGTCCAAGAGTCTTAATGTTGCATAGTCCTGTCCCATAAGTACCAGACCGCAGTTTTCCCCTTTTTCCTTCAGTTGCGGATTAGGCACAAACGAAATCTTTGCTGTGGCTGTGAAACTGTCTGCCGGTGTTTTCTGAAGGAGAAGATTAGGGGAGTCTCCAAGATTCTTCCATCCTTGAGCCTGATCGACAGAATATAGTCTGAGCGCATCGCGTGATTTATAGTACCAGTATGGGGACGGGACTCCGTGCCATTGCCACTGCAGACCGAGGGATTCTCCGTCAAATTCGTCGCTTTCCGCAGGCTGGAACACTCCGGAGGATGTCAGGTCCGGCTTCCTGTATTTCCTTACCGGCTCTCCGACTCCGTCACCGTCCTTGTCTTCTCCTATCACCGGCCATCCGTCTTCATTCCAGCACATAGGCTGCAGATGAACAACTCTCCCGTATGCGTCCTTGTCCTGGAAATGCATAAACCAGTGCTCACCTTTTGCGGTCTCGATCCAGGCACCCTGATGCGGCCCGTTAACTCCGGAACGACCTTCTGCCATAACAACTTTCTCCTCGTATGGCCCCCAGGGACTATCAGATCTGAGAACTACCTGCCAGCCTGTAGGTACTCCACCGGCAGGAGAGAATATGTAGTAATGTCCGTTTCTTTTATAGAACTTGGTTCCCTCTATGGTAGGCTGGGTCTCGTGTCCGTCATAGACAATCCGGCTTGGTCCTGTCAAGCGTGTTCCGTCCTCTGACATCGGAGCGACGAATAGTACGCTCTTTATGCCTGCCCTGCTTCCTGCGCAACCGTGTGAGAGATAGGCCTTGCCATCCTCATCCCAGAGAGGGCAGGGGTCTATATATCCTTTAGCCTTCACCACCCACACCGGATCATCCCATCTGCCGCGTGGATCATCAGTCTTGACCATAAATACGCCCCTGTCGGGGTCTCCGCAATAGATGTAGAACTCTCCGTTGTGGTATCTTATTGCCGGAGCCCAGACTCCATTGCCGTGCTGAGGAACTGTCCTCCATTCCTCCGCTCCGGGAACCTTGTCGTATGGCTTGTCGAGTTGCTGGCTCAATGTCTCCCAAGGACGTTCGTCTGACCAGTTGCATCCGGGGTAGTCGGTAAGTGCCGCTCCGACGATCTCCCAATTGACCAGGTCGGTGGAATGCAGGATCTGCAGGCCTGGAAAGCAGGCGAAGGATGACGATGTCATATAGAAATCGTCACCCACCCGGCAGACGTCCGGATCGGAATAGTCGGCATTCAGCACAGGATTGATATAGTGACTGCCCTTGTCCGGATTCCAGGTTCGGGAAACTTGCTGGGAATATGCTGAAAATGCAGCGATGGCCAGCACTGCAATAGATGTCAGGAAGTGTTTCATAATCAGATTACTCTTATATCTGTACAAATATAAGCCGATTTTTCTGCCCTAGCATCGCATTTGATGAAAAATGATTAGTTTTGTGGAAACTTGAAAAATTATGAATGCTTTAAGAATCGCCGCTCTGCTGATATGTATGTTTGCTTCTTTTTCTGTCTATTCGCAGGACAGGAAGGCCGAGCGCCAGGAACGTAGGGAAGAACGCCGTGAATTGCGCCGTCTGGAACGGGCAGTACGTGACTCTTTGAGATTGCGTCAGATGGAAGAGGAGTCCATAAATATTGGTTATGGAACCATCAGCAAGAAAAATCTCACCACATCTGTCTCCCAGGTAAAGGTGAGGCAGGAAGATGTAGGAAGTTATGCCAATATAGGAGAATATCTGAGCGGACGCGTACCGGGGCTTATCGTCCAGAAAGTGGGAGGTACATACAAATATTCAGTACGAGGAATCAATTCGATAAATTCCTCTACAGATCCTCTTTTCGTTGTCGATGGGGCAGTGGTTATGGATATTGACTCCATCAATCCTCGTGACATAAAGTCTGTGGAAGTACTCAAGGATGCATCCGCCTCAATATATGGCACGAGAGGTGCCTGCGGAGTCATTCTCATCACAACACGACGTTCGCGGGACTAAGTTCCATCTGTATCAGTTCGCGCTTGAGTCTGCGTCCCAGGGCATATTCTCCGAAATCTATGCCCTTGTCTTTCAATATGCTGTTGAGGCACAGATCGTCTCCCTTGAAGATTGTTGATTCAGCCTTGCGCATAATTTCCCTGATCTTGTCTATGGATTCCTTCGGAATGACCAGATGGCAAGGTATGATTACGGAAACGGGATTCAGACCAATGGCGTGAGCCACTGCGCGTACTCCTGCACGATTCTCACACAATTCTGCAAAATCGCTGTAACTGATGAGTCTGTTCTGATGCTCCTGTGACCGGGAGTCTTCGTGATGAGTCAGGTCGAAAAGCCTCTTCCACACCCTTTTCTGGAAATCTGTTCCAAACAGTGTGAGATCTTCCCATTTTGTGACCAGACGAAGATTCCAGATCTCTTCAAAATCCGCCGCTACGGCAGTCACTGCTCCGAATTTCATTTTAGGGTCACGAGCCAGTCTTGCCGATATTGCTGCCAACTGCCTGTAATCGGTCGATATTGCCGCAATCTTTCCATCGATGCGTACAACGATCCATTTCCGGTCTGTTTCCATAGTATTGAGCATTAGTAACTCCCAAATATACAAAAACTTACATTATTATCATAATAAATGTGATGTCTAAGATTGTGATGTACAGCAGTTTATGCCTTCTGCGTGCTCCCCAAAGTGCGGCACGTATAATGTATAAAGCAATGACAGTCAGCGAGTTGTCCTTCTCGCTGACTGTCATTGCTATTTAAATCTGTCGCTTTAGATCAGAGAATGTCCGGTCATAGCAGCAGGCTGCTCGATGCCCATCAGTTTAAGGATGGTCGGAGCAACGTCTGCGAGTTTTCCATCCTTTACTTCCTTGACCTCGTCACCGGCGTTCACAACGATGAAAGGAACATCGTTGAGAGAGTGAGCGGTGTTTGGAGTACCATCGTCGTTTACTGCATAGTCGGCATTTCCGTGGTCGGCTGTGATGAGGATCGCATAGCCCTGTGCCTTTGCAGCCTCCACTACCTTCTCCACGCAGTTGTCAACCGCTGTGACTGCCTTGCGGATAGCCTCATATACTCCGGTATGACCGATCATATCGCCATTTGCGAAGTTGAGGATGATGAGGTCGTTGCGGCCTGTGTTGATTGCTTCGACGAGTTTCTCTGTAACTTCCGGTGCGCTCATCTCAGGCTGAAGGTCGTATGTAGCCACCTTTGGAGAATTCACAAGGATACGGTCCTCGTTCTCGAAGAGTGACTCTGCACCACCGTTGAAGAAGAATGTAACGTGTGCATACTTCTCGGTCTCCGCGATGCGTAACTGGTTCTTGCCGGCCTTTGAAACGACCTCGCCGAGGGTCTCCTGTACGTTCTCCTTGTCGAAGAGGATGTGAACGCCTGTGAATGATGCGTCGTATGGAGTAAGGCAGCAGTAGTAGAGAGGAAGGGTGTGCATACCATAATCCGGCATATCCTGCTGGGTGAGGACTGCTGTAAGTTCGCGTGCACGGTCGTTACGGAAGTTGAAGAAGATCACTGCGTCGCCTTCCTGGATCTTTGTAAGCGGCTGGCCTTCAGCATCTGTGATGACGATAGGCTTGATGAACTCGTCGGTAACACCCTCGTCGTATGAAGCCTGGATGGCCTCAGTGGCAGATGTAGCATAATTGCCCTTTGCGTCAACGAGCATATCGTATGCTTCCTTCACGCGCTCCCATCTCTTGTCGCGGTCCATAGCATAGAAACGTCCGCAGACTGTAGCAACCTTTCCGGTTGACTTCGCCATTTCGGCCTCGAGACCCTCTACAAAACCCTTTCCGCTCTTAGGGTCAGTGTCACGGCCGTCCATAAAGCAGTGTACGAACACATCCTCAAGGCCATATTCCTTGGCTACGTTAAGGAACTCGTAAACGTGCTCGAGCGAACTGTGAACGCCGCCCATAGATGCAAGGCCCATAAGGTGGAGTTGTTTGTTGTTGGCCTTCGCATAGTCGTAAACTGCCTTGATTTCAGGGTTCTGGAGGAACTTGTGCTCACGTGCTGCGATATTGATCTTTACGAGGTCCTGATAAACCACGCGGCCTGCGCCGAGATTGAGGTGACCTACCTCAGAATTACCCATCTGACCTTCAGGAAGACCTACGGCTTCGCCGCAAGCCTTTAGTGTGCTCATAGGGTACTGCTTGCGGAGAGCCTCGATATAAGGTGCTCCCTGCGCATAGATGACGTTAGACTCATCCTGTCTTCCCTCGCCCCATCCGTCGAGGATCATAAGTAGAACTTTCTTGTCCATAATATATCTGTTTTTAATAATTAACGATTTTGCAGCGCAAAGATACAATATTTTATGTAAGTTTGCGTGGATAAATCCGTGTGAATGATATGAAGAAGTACATTGTCTGCATATTTTTACTTTGTGTCGCTGTCGTCTCCTCTTGTGGAGGCTTCCGGACAGACCGCTCTGGTCATAACCAGGAAAAAGCCGGTAATGTTCTGCGGATTGTCGCATATAATGTCGGTGTATTCTCCAAGTGCTATGACAGTATGCAGGATATTGCAAAGATTATGCAGGAGATGGGTGCCGATGCAATGGTTCTTTGTGAACTCGACAGTTGCAACCGCCGTCACGGATCGTTTCAACTTGAGGATTTTGCCAAGGTTCTAGGCTGTAGATGGCAATACTGTTTCGGATCTGCAATGTCTTGGAATGGAGGCTCTTACGGGATTGGAGCGGCGACGGTGCATTGCATACAGGACAGTTTTGAGATAAAGATTCCGAAAGGTACGGGACACGAGCCAAGAGTATGCGTGGCAGCAGAAACTGCTGAATATGTCATAGCAGCGGTACATCTGGATCATAAAAATGAAGAGGTGAGGATGGAGCAGGCAAGGATCGTGACTGAGAAATTGAAGGAGCGCTATAGTCGTTCCCGGAAGCCGGTATTTCTGTGCGGTGACTTCAATGCGGTACCGGACAGTCCTACGCTGCGGCAACTTTCAGAAGACTGGGACGTGCTTTCAGAGACGGCTCCGACTTATCCGGCTGATAATCCTCGTAAATGTATTGATTATATAATGGCATTGAAGAATCGTGCTGGATATGAGGTGTTGAAGACTGCAGTCAGCACGGAGTTTGAATCGGCTGATGTCAGGCAGACATCTGATCATCTTCCGGTTTACGTAGATGTCAGAATCCGATGATTTTTGGATCGGGAAGCACGGAAACGGCAGTTTCTGTGCTTGCAATTAAAAAGAAGCAAACGATAAATTATGGCAGGAAAGAAGAATTACCGCGGAAAGAACCGTGGGAAGAAGGAAAGGAAAGTATTCCCTCAGGTGGTGGGAAAAGTGCAGATGACAAGAGAAGGTTATGCATTCATAATCGTAGAGGGGGAGGAGGATGATGTGTTCGTAAAGGCATCCAAGACAAGGGGTGCTTTGCACGGAGATATGGTGAGGGTTTCTGTCACGAGGGAAAAGACTGACCGTCAGCGTCGTGAAGGTGAAGTGATAGAGATTATCGAGAGGTCGCCAAGACCGTTCATCGGAATACTTCATATTGTGGGAAATCAGGCTTGGGTGCTTATGCAGAGCCGTTTTATGCCATACGATATCACTATCCCGTTCGCCGAATCAGACAAGTCCCGCTATCGCAGGCATAAGGTGAAGGGGCAGTCTATGGCTGAGCCAAAGGATGATACAGGCTGGCTGAAGCCTCTGGGCAACGATGAATTCGCTATTCATAAGGTCTTTGAACTCGGAGAGGACGGATACGGCCGTCAGGAGTTGAGAGCACGCTCGGGAATGAAGGTGGCTGCCGTTGTTGACGACTGGCCGCGCAGCGAGATGTCTCCAAGAGGACATATCGTGGATGTGCTTGGAGAGCCGGGAGAAAATGACACTGAGATGCACGCCATCCTTGCGGAATATGCTCTTCCGTACAGGTTTGAGTCCGAGGTGGCCAATGCTGCGGATCAGATTTCTGAGGAGATAACTGCCGAAGACCTCAAGGGACGCAGGGATTTCCGCCAGACTCTTACATTCACCATCGACCCTGCTGATGCCAAAGACTTTGACGATGCCCTGTCGTTCAGAAAACTTGAAAACGGGAATTATGAGATAGGAGTCCATATAGCAGATGTAACTCATTATGTAAGACCTGGTTCCGTCGTTGATAAGGAGGCTGAGGCACGTGGAACGTCTGTGTATCTGGTCGATAGGACTGTTCCGATGCTTCCGGAGAAACTCTGCAACAAATTATGTTCACTCAGGCCGAATGAAGAGAAACTCACATTCTCGGCGGTGTTCGAAATGACCCCTCTGGGACGTGTGGCGAGCCAGTGGTTCGGCAAGACTGTCATATATTCCGACTATAGATTTGCATACGAGGAGGCTCAGGCCATAATTGATGAGCCTAAGGCTGCGCACGAGGGGGTTCCCGCTGAAATCGCGGATGCCGTCCTGACCTTGAACGGTCTTGCTGCAAAACTTCGTAAGAAGAGATTTGCAGCAGGTGCCATCAGTTTCGATCGTCCGGAGATGAAGGTGGAAGTCGATGAAAAGGGGCGTCCGGTCAATGTGTATCAGAAGGTTACAAAGGAAGCAAACTGGCTCATCGAAGAGTTTATGCTCCTTGCCAACCGCACTGTGGCTGAATTTGTCGCCACCGGTTGCAAGGGTGTCGGTGAAGTTCAGCCGAAAGGTGCCAGAAGGCAGGCCAAGACCTTTGTCTATCGTGTTCACGATGAGCCTAATCAGGAAAAAGTCGAAAATCTGCGCAATTTCATCGGTAACTTCGGCTACAGAATGGGGCCTACCAACAATGGAAAGGATATATCAAGGGAACTCAACAGCCTTTTCGAGGCTGCCAAGGATACACCGGAATACAATGCCATAGAACTTCTTTCGCTCAGGACAATGGCCAAGGCACGATATGATACCGAAAATCTCGGCCATTATGGTCTGGCTTTCAAGTACTACACACATTTCACTTCTCCGATCAGACGCTATCCTGATATGCTCGTACACAGGCTTCTGGCGCAGTATCTTGCAGGAGGAGAGTCAGCGAAGAAAGAAATATACGATAAACTCTGCAAGCACGCTTCCGAGCGCGAGATCGTGGCGGCTGAGGCAGAGCGCGCAAGCATAAAGTACAAACTTGTCGAGTTTATGCAGGACAAGGTCGGCTATACTTTCGGAGGTCATATATCCGGACTCACCGAGTGGGGTATGTACGTTGAGATAGAGCCGACGATGATTGAGGGAATGGTGGCGTTAAGGGATATCAAGAGCGATTTCTTTGAATTCGACCAGGATCATTACCGTCTTGTCGGCAAACGTTCAGGTATAGTATATAATCTCGGAGATCCAGTCAGAATACGTGTCAAAAAGACGAACCTGGAGCAGAAACTTCTTGATTATGAGTTGATTGAGACGGGGCTTGAGGAAAGGATATACGACCGCATCGACTATGAGCAGGGACGCGGGACTTCGTTCATAAAGGGTGAGGACGGATCATTCGACAACGTGACTGTCGGCATAAACAAGGCAGCCCGCAAAGAGAAGGTCCGCAAGGCAATTCAAGAGTCTAAACGTAAGACAAAAAGGGCTAAGAAGAAATAGGGACTATTTCCTTTTCTTGGGATTGGCAGGGAACCATCCTCTCTTGACACGCTTCTCCTGTTCGAATAGTTCGTGTATCGACCAAAAACAGGAGAACGCTGTCACGCCTGTGATGGTGCTCCACACCAGATTGCAGATGAAAAGAGACAGTATGCTGAATATTATGCCGGCAAGCGCGAATACCCACCAACAGCGCTTGCCGAAATAAAACTCGGCTTTAATCACTATAGGGTGAAAGATTCCTATTATGAGAAAGGTCGCCAGACCTACTATTATTCCTGAGAAGTTCATTCGAAACAGTTTAAATCAGCGCGCAAAGATATTAAATTTTCAAGAAAAGGAAGTGTCAGATCTTCCTTATTCCGATACCTGGAAGGTCGGATAGAGTGATTTTCCCGTCTATAACCTCCATCCCTTTATACAGATCATTTGTTATGAGCAGGTTTCCGTCAAGGTCGGCGAAGTCAACCGCAGGGGAAAGTTGTGCCGCTGCAGATACAGCGCAGGATGTCTCGGTCATACATCCCACCATCACCTTCATCCCTTCTGTACGGGCATAGTTCACCATCTTCCACGCTTCCCTCATACCGGTGCACTTCATAAGTTTGATGTTGATGCCGTTGTATGCGCCTTTTATGGAAGGAATATCGGCAAGTCTCTGTATGGATTCGTCAGCAAATACAGGTATCGGACTACGTTCCGTGATCCAGGCATTGTCGTCCATCCTTTCCTTGGCCATAGGCTGCTCCACCATCACAACTCCGTTTTCATACAGCCAGAAAATCTCATCAAGAGCCTTTTCCCTGTCCTTCCAGCCTTGGTTGGCATCCACAGCCAGAGGAAGATCGGTGATCTCTCTTATCGTACCGATCATTTCCTTGTCATTGTCGAGTCCCACCTTGACTTTGAGAATATTGAATCTGTCCACACATTCCCTTGTCTTTTCCCTTACCACATCGGGAGTGTCGATGCCTATGGTGAATGTCGTATCAGGCGCTTTTGACGCATCAAGCCCCCATATCCTCCACCAGGGCAGCCCGATGATCTTGCCGGTCAGGTCGTGCAGGGCTATGTCGATCGCTGCTTTCGCCGCTCCATCCCCCGGAGAGAGCGAGTCAATATAGGCAAGAATGGTCTCCATCTGGAAAGGATCCCTGAATTGACTCATATCCACTTTAGAAAGGAAGGTGGTGACGGTCTCGACGCTTTGTCCCAGATATGGCGGCATAGATGCTTCTCCATATCCTGTAAAACCCTCATAATCAATCTGCACCTGCACTCCCGGAGTAGTCTTGCGGGAATATGATGAGACGGTGAAAGTGTGCCTGAGTTGGAGTTCGTATGGATAGAAACTCAATTTGAGTCCGCCTCCTGTTCCAAGTATGTTGAAATTGAATCTTTCCGGCTTGTTCCTGTCGGAACAGCCTCCCATCAGGCCTGTGCATATACCTGCTGCCCCGATTGCAGCCGATGTCTTTAGAAAATCCCTTCGTTTCATATTGCAAAAATAATCAGAAACTGCTTTTTATGATAATAATCCGGACAGTTTCTTAACTTTGCGTAAAATCATACATTATGGACAGACTTCTGAGACAGTGCACTGAAGATATGCAAATCATAGCATCTTCAGGGAAATATTTTCTGGATGCCCAGGTGAGGGCATACGATCTTCTGGAACTGATTCTTGATATCTGTCCTGGCGGCTCTGTTTCCGAAGAGGTCAGGCAGGCCGCAGACTCTATGTCCAGGGTATATGCTGAAAATGAATCGGTTCTGGATTCATCTTTCGATGCCTCCGTACTGATGGCTGAGGCTTCTGCCAGACTAAGGCCTTTGGAAGAGGCTTGCAATGAAGCCAGATTCGAGGCTGCCGCTGCGGCAAGCCTCCACGAATTTGCAAAGGAAGTGTTCGATATATGGCAGAATTCTGGTGTATTTGCCCGCAGGAGGGCTTTACGGGAACTCCGCAAGCGTGCCGGCTTCCGTCTCGAATCGCACAGAATAGGCAATTACGTTGCTAAGACTTTCGATCTTCAGAACGAAGCGGCATCCCGTTTTGCCAAGGCACAGCAGGCTCTTTATTCTTCATCTGTCGCCTACAAGATCAAGCCGGGTCTATATGCAGAGATAGTGGCAAGGTTATGTTTCTGAATCTCGGGGAAACCGGTCGGTATATTCCAAAATACGGTATGATAGCAAGACCGGATCCGAAGAAACTGTTTTCTTATTCTTCCTTGATCCGGATAACCATATTTGAGATTATTGCAGCAAGACCTCCTGTCGTGATGCCTGATGAGAATATATTCTTTATGGTCTCGGGGAACTGGGACAGGATTTCAGGATAAAGTTCGACTCCGAGTCCCATACTGAAACTTATTGCAATGACCAGAGTGGCCTTGCGGTCTATCTTCTGAGATGCCTTGAGAGGCGGGGTGATTATGGCTACAAATATGGCTAGAAGATGCTGAAGCGCGGCAAATAGAGTGTCTTTCAGAGGCGGCCTTTCTTCCAGACCGTAGATAAGACCGTTGTTGTCCATAGTTTATCTGAGTTTGATGGTACAATTGTCAAGGCTGTCGATTATCGCAAGGGATTCGACGTGGATCCCAAGGTCGCGAAGTTCATTTCCTCCGGTCTGGAAGCCTTTTTCAATCAGGAATCCCATACCTTCCAACGATGCTCCTGCCTGATTTACAAGATCGATGATACCTTTGGCAGCATTGCCGTTGGCCAGAAAATCATCTATGAACAGAACCTTATCGTCCTTGCACAGATAGTCGCCGCTTACACATACGGAATATGAACGTCCTTTGGTGAAAGAAAACACCTCGGTCACCAGCATATTCTCCATTGTGCTGGGCACTTTCTTCTTGGCGAACAGAACCGGAACGCCAAGAATGGCTCCAACCATAATTGCCGGTGCTATACCGCTGGCCTCGATAGTGATCACTTTGTTGATCTGATGGCTTGAGAATCTTTTCACAAGTTCCTTTGCCATATCGTGCATAAGTACCGGGTCCATCTGATGATTGATGAAGTTATCGACCTTCAATATCCCTCCCGGAAAACATTTGCCGTCGCTCAATATACGTTCTTTCAGTTGCTTCATAGGTTGGTGGATTAATTTCGCACGAAATTAATATAATAAATCAGAATCAGGATAAAAATATGTGATTTGTGGCGTTGATATCTAAAATCTCGGGGAAACCCGGAAAAATGCTTGGTAAAATCTCGGGGGAATCGGGGATTTGAGTGTATAAAATATCGGGGGAATCGGGGAAAAGGTCTTAAGTGTCAAGGCACTAAAGATGTCACAAAGGATGTCATAAAGGATTGGTTTGACTCATAGTGAAAGAGTTGCGTTAATTCTAGTACTTGTTGTAATTTTGTCACAAGTCTGGAATAAATTGTCACAAGTCTGAAATTTCATAAGTTTTCAGACTGAAAATTCGTAAACTTGGTAAAATACTCGTAAAATTTTGCGCTTCGGAAACAACCTGTTTAATATGCCATATCAGTTCTCGGATTGATATGGCTTTTATTATGTGAAATTTATTGAAATCAGTGATTATGAGAAGGCAGGAATGTGGAAGCAATGCGATGGTGACAGTGCAGATGACAGTAGAGGAATACCTTGAAATGAAGTCGATTCAGACCTGACATTGGAACTGGCGAACGAGAACACGCAGCGTGTAACTTACAGGATGTGAAGTGATTAAGGCGGCTTGAAATTTCCGGTAAATATATTTCCTCCTTTGTTGAAAAGGACCATATCTGAAACCAACAGTGCTTACAGCTTTCCTGTCTCATATATCGTTTTTTTTGCTGACCTTATCAACTGCAATAGGAAATTCCTGTTGCCTCAGAGTGAACAGGACAAGAGTCTAACGTGGCATCATCTATCTACATCAGGTGGGTGAGTCCGGATCAGTCAAGAGCCATCTGTTGCGATTCGCTTTAGGACCGATAATAGAACGGGATATCAAGGTGCGGCAGGAGTACTCCGAGAAGTACAGGCAATACCAGGGCGAAGTGCGTTCCGGAGGCTCTCCTGTGAAACCAAATCAAAAAGCCTCCACCGAGGCGGAGGCATAGGAATTTTATCCTTCGGCATATAGCCTTATTGTGGTAAGATGTAGAACTTACAATGACAAATATAACAAATTTTATTGGGCCTCAAATACTTTTTCCTAAATTTACGGAAAATCTGTTGATATGGAGAAAGTTCTAGGTTTGGATTTGGGTACCAATTCCATCGGCTGGGCGATAGTTCAGCACAATGATGATTTGTCATACACATTATTGGATAAGGGAGTCAATATCTTTCAAGATGGAGTCGCCCATGACAAGAGTGGTGAAAAACCAATGGTTACTGAGAGGACAGCTGCCAGATCCTCAAGAAGACATTATTTTCGTAGACGTCTTCGTAAAATTGAACTCTTGCGGGTCTTGGTCAAATCAGGCTTGTGTCCATATCTTTCAGATGAGGATTTATTGGAATGGAAGAATCATAAGATATATCCTTTGAAAGAGGACTTTCTGGATTGGCAAAGGACTGACGATGGTTCAAATAAGAACCCTTACCATGATAGGTATATCTGTCTGACTCAAAAACTAGATATATCTGTTATGTCTGATAGATATATACTTGGTCGTGCTCTCTATCATATTGTTCAGAGGAGAGGATTTCTTAGTAATAGAAAGGAAACGACAAAAGATACTGATGGTAAAGTCAAGGATAGTATAAAGTCTCTTACTAAAGCAATGCAAGATAGCGGTTGTGCTTATTTGGGAGAATATTTCTATAAGTTATATGAGGAAGGAGGCAAAATACGTAAGAATTATACAGACCGATTGGAGCATTATAAAAAGGAGTTCGTTGCTATATGTGAAAGACAGAACCTTGATATCGAGTTGAGGAAGGCGTTGGAGAATGCTATTTTTTATCAGCGCCCGCTTAAGTCCCAAAAAGGACAGGTAGGACATTGCACACTTGAAAAGAATAAAACCCGCTGCCCGATTTCTCACCCTCGTTATGAGGAGTTCCGGATGTGGTGTTTTATAAATAACATCAAGGTCAAGACTTGGAAGGATGATGATTATAGATCACTTAACTCGAATGAAGTAGAACAGATAATTCCGCTGTTTTTTAGGAAAACAAAGAACCAATTTGACTTTGAGGATATAGCAAAGAAAATCGCCGGAAAAGGAAATTATTGCGACAAGACGGATAAATCAGAAAAGCCATATAGGTTTAATTATAAGATGTTTACCTCTGTATCAGGCTGTCCTGTATCCGCAGGATTGAGAAGTATATACGGAGAAGATTGGCTGAATCAGATATGTGGCGTGTATTCTTTGGGAGAAGGGAAGACTCCAGATCAGATCCTGAATGATATCTGGCATGTGTTGTTTTCTTTTGATGATGAAGAAAAACTCAAAGAGTGGGCTAAGGTAAAACTTCAGATGTCATCAGAAGAAGCAGATGCCTTCGAAAAGATATCGGTACCTCAAGGATATGCATCGTTAAGTCTGAATGCAATCAATAAGATTCTTCCTTATCTGCGTAAAGGATATAGATATGATGAGGCTGTGATCATGGCAAATCTTCCGGCTGTTATGGGCTGTGATGCTGAACATTTGCCAGATGAAGTGACAGAAAACGTTGCTATCATAATGGAAGATAATATATCCAATCCTTTAGAGAAGAAAAAGAGTATTCATCAAAGTGTGACAGAATATCTTAGGGATTGCCATAACGTGGATTGCAAGCGTATAGAGAAATTATATCATCCTTCAATGATAGATACCTATCAGGCTGCGTTACCGGTTGACGGCATATATAAGTTAGGCTCTCCGAGGACATCTTCCGTCAGAAATCCAATGGCTATGCGTGCGCTTTTCAGATTAAGGAACCTGCTTAATGAGTTGCTTCGTTATGGCAAGATTGACTCTGATACATTGGTGCGTATAGAATTTTCGCGTGGGTTGAACGACTCGAATATGCGAAAGGCTATTGAGACATATCAGAGGGAGATGAAAAGAATGCATGATGACTATTCTGCCAAGATAAAGGAACAGATGGGGGATGATTACGTCCCTTCAGACGATGAAGTATTGAAATATCAGTTATGGGAGGAGCAGAAGCATAAATGTCCGTATACAAATCAGGAAATAGGCTTATCTGATTTCTTAGGTCCTGACCCTAAATATGATATAGAACATACTGTGCCTCGCTCTCGTGGTGGAGATAATTCTCAAATGAACAAGACTTTATGTGAGAGTCGTTTCAATCGTGACATCAAGAAAGGTTCCCTTCCATCCGAATTGACGAACCATTCTGAGATTATGGCAATTGTGGATGGTTTCGGCTGGCAGGAAGAGATTGATTCTTTGAGGAAAAGGCTTGAAAGGACTCGAGGTTATTCCGCAACGAAAGAAGAAAAAGACAGGAAGATTCAGGACCGCCATTACCTTAAAATGAAACTTGACTATCTGGAAGGCAAACTGAAACGATTTGCGATGACCGAAGTTCCTGAAGGCTTTTCTAATCGTCAGGGAGTTGATATCGGAATAATAGGTAGGTATGCCAGGATGTATCTTCAGACAGTATTCAAGAGGGTATCCACTGTCAAGGGTGCCACGACAGCGGCGTTCCGTAAAATGTGGGGACTGCAGGATTATTATTCTAAGAAGGAACGCGTCAGTCATGCCCATCATTGTGTTGATGCTATAACCATAGCTTGCGTAGGAAGGAATGAGTATGATCGTTGGGCTCAGTACATGAGGGATGAAGAACGTTACCGCTTATCAGCAGCAGACCGTCCTCATTTCTCTAAGCCATGGGAGACATTTACTGAAGATGTTTTATCGGTGTCTGACTCTATTCTGGTGCCTCACTACACTCCGTCCAACCTGTCAAAACATACAAAAAAGAGGTTGAGGGTTCGCGGAAAACTCCAATATGGTCCTAATGGAGAAAAGTTATATGTTCAAGGTGATACGGCAAGGTGTTCTTTGCACGAGCAGACCTTCTATGGGGCAATAAAGAAGAATGATGAGATAAAGTATGTTGTCAGGAAATCGTTGGATTCGCTGGAGCCAAAGGATGTTGACAAAATAGTTGACGATGCTGTTCGCGAGAAGGTTAAGTCTGCTATAGCGGAAAAGGGATTCAAGAAAGCGATGTCTGAAGATATATGGATGAATGAGGAATTGCAGATCCCAATAAAGAAGGTAAGGATATATACTCCGACTGTTACCAGCCCGATTAAGCTTAAGTGCCATCGCGACAGATCGGTTCATGAACATAAGAGATATCTTCATGTGAAGAATGATGGGAACTATTGCATGGCAATTTATGAAGGGAATAATGATAAGGGCAAGGTAATACGTTCGTATAAGTTGGTTAAT
>JAGAIM010000013.1 GCA_017626555.1 Bacteroidales bacterium | reverse complement strand
GGAAAGCCTGTCGTTGAACGATATCGTACCCTCAGGCGACGCTGACGAGGTCACGATGATGGAGTCGATGACGAACGCGTCGCTGCCCATCAGCGTCCTGAGGTTGTCCTTGATGCGTGCTATCTCGGAAGGGTTGTTGCCCATCGTCTCGTCCACCTCGAAGCTTCCTGAGGCGAACTCTATGTAGCAGGCGGTATTCTCTTCCACGCGCCTTTCGATGACCTTGGTGAGGTACTTCTCCCTGTTGTCCACGAATGCGGACAGGGATGAGATGTAGAACGTCAGAGGATCGCTCTTCGGAATGTCGTAGATCTTCCTGTCCTCCTCGTAGATGTCTCCGGAAAGGACTACATCGACCTTGCGGAGCTTCGGCCGCGTCCTTATCGGCTGCACATAGTGATAGACGAAGTCGCCGCTGCCGTTCTGAATTACGGTATCCAGCCTGAGTCCTTCGCTGACGATAGGCACCTTGACGTACTTGCGGTACATCTTCTCACTGCGTGAGATCCTCTTCGAGTTGGCCTTTCTGGCGAGGTCATCCGTATAATGCTCGATCGCTTCCTTCTCGGTCACGCCATAGACCGAGGCAAACTGCTCGTCGCTGACGTAGGTGGAGTCCGTCTTGAAGGCGTACAGGTCCGGGATGTTCCTCTCGATGAAGAGCTCCAGCAGCCACCAGTTCACGAACTCGTCGGGATCGGTGACTATGGTGGACAGGAACCTCTCGTACTGCTGGTATCCTCGGAGCTGTGCCTTGCGGTACTCGGCTCCGGTGATGATGACCGGGTCGAGGTCGAGGGTGTCCTCAAGGATGTACATCTGAGGCCTGAACCTCAGTTGCCACCTGCTGTCCTGCATGGACTGAGGGACGGTGACCTGGAACTCTATGTCCACGCGTCCGTTCCTCTCGGCCACGTTACGGAACCTGGCGGTCACGACCGCCGCATCAATCACGTCATGAGCGACCATCTCTCCGTCCTCATCCTTGACGGCCTTCATGATGAGCACCTCGCGGTCGCCATCCCTGACGATGAACGTGTCCCTCTGGGCTACCATGTCCTTGCGGATGTCCGGGATGTAGTCCTGCTCTCTTGCGAGGGTCAAGGATGGACGGACCGTACCGCTCTGCAGGCTCTTCATCTTGCGCTGAGAGGCGCATCCTGCTATCAGAAGAGACAAGGCTCCCGCTAAGAATATGTATGATATTCTCTTCATATTGATATTTATCTGGGGGATATGAAACCGGAGGTGCCGTCTCCGGAATCACATAACAACATCTTTTATTAACCTTTATTCTTTATGAAAACTTTATTCGTTGCTTGGGTGCTGCCGCTCCCGGCACTAGAGCGCTATGTTTGTAGTACCAGACTGGTTTGATTTTCCGTTCAATGTCATCGCTCCGATCTCGTTCTTGACCCTCAAGGTTACTCCGGAAACCTTCTCGCCGGAGATATCCACCTTGAGCGTCTCTTCGACGATGTGGTAATATGCACGCTCCTTCTTGAACGACTGCCACCATATCTGATCGGAGTTCTCTCCGTCACCGGGATTACAACAATATTCCATGACGTTGCTCATCTCGTATGAGCTGGTCATCTTGGCGGCAAGTGCATCCCTGTCAATAAGTGTGACAGCATTGCCGCCATAGATTCCGGAGGCTGTGTTACTGTCACTCATGGTCTTGCTCTTGGTGACGTATGTGATATCCGATTCATAATACTCGTATGTTGACGTACACACGGTTGCCTTTCCCTTGATAGTCAGCGATGTCACTAGCTTTAGCTCCAGATCATATGGATTGTCACCTATCTCGGCGTAATGCTTTCCGTTAGCCTCATTATGTTTAAGAGCGATGTCAAGATACGGATGCCTTACCGGTTCGGAGAAGCTCACGCTTGTCTTCTCTACCGTATAGCCGTCAGTCAGCTGCACTGAGACGGAATGCTTGCCCGGCCTTGTTGTCGGCAGGATATATTTGAATATCGGATTCTTCGAGAAGTTCACTTTCGGCGATGCTATGGTCTTGCCGTCAATGCTGATTGAAGCATTGTATTCGGTAGATGTGTCTCCCTCCTTGAGAGTCAGCATCATCACTGAACCGCTTCCGCCGGTATCCATCTCCGCATGGATGGAGAAGGGGAGCGCTTCCACTGCATATGGTATCTCCAGAACCTGGGAGTAGTCCTTCGTGCTGACTATCATCTTCATGGTATGCTTGCCCTTCTCGGCCCTGGAAAGGTCATAGGATTTAACTGTGGCATCCTTGAAGCTCTCAGAGAATGATGCTCCGAGTTCTTTGCCGGACTCATCGATCAGCTTGACGGTATGACCTCCGTCCACGGTATATGATACCGTATAAGTCTCATCACGTGATCCTTCAAGAAGAGTGAGGAAGAGCAGATGTGATAGATTGTCGGAATCATACTCGATGTCAGCCTGCACCTTGAACGAGTAGTCATTGACCTTGTATGGCAGGTCTTTCTTCAGGGAGTGCCTTGCGGTACTTATCTGCACGTTCACCGTGTGCTCTCCAGGCTCCTGTGACGACAGTTCGTAGGTCTTCACCACCTCATCGGAGAAGGTCTCCTGATAGGTCTTCCTAGGCTCCTTGTTGTCGATGGTGAAAGCGATGGTATAGGTATCGGTAGGGCTTCCGTCCTTGAGTGTCACTTCAAGCGAGTGGATCTTGCTGTCCTCATCGAAGATGACCTCGGTATCGAAGTCAAATGAGAAGTCCTCGACAAGATATGTCACGGCAAGTGACTGCGAGTACTCCTGTGTGGAGATATCAAGGCTCAAGGTATGCTCTCCGGGAGCGACCTTCGACAGGACATATGTCTTGGCGGACACATCAGTGAATGTGTCCGTGAATGAGCCTTCGTGAGTCGTTCCGTTCATGTCGGTGAGTGACACGTTGGCTTCGCCGTCAAGTGTGAATGCGATCTTATACTGATTGTCTTCAGCACCGCCCTTGCGGGTCAGAGTCAGCCTGTGTTCGTCAGCCTGGCTGTCATATGTGATAGCTGCCGAGAACTCGAAAGAGTTGTCGATCACAGCGAACTCATGCACGCATGAGCATGCCAGCAGTGTGGCAAGAGCTAGGAATATTTCATTTACTGTCTTCATCGTCTGGTGGATTATAGTTCTTGATTCGTTCTTTCACCTCATTCCTGAAAGGAACGACGTATAGTGTACCTGGTATGGCAGTGATATATGATAGATCTGCCAAAGGACTGCCGCTATATATTGCCTCGATAAGCTCATGCATGAACTGCAGTGCCGTCTCTGTAGATATGAAATAGAACTCCTCTACGAATCCTCCAAGAAAGAATCGGATCATCGCCTTGTCATAATCGAAGCCGATCTCCTGACATTCTTCCAGGTCCAGGGTCTTGCAGTATGTCACGATCTTCATGATGATGTGAGGATTGAATTAAACACTGATCGGTCTGTCGAAATCGAACATATGCTGTGCATACTGCTCGACCTTCTGTGCCAGTTCCATCGGCCAGCTGCAGTCGAACTCGCTGATGCTGACGGTCGTGGCGAAGTTGTTCCTGCCCTGCAGGATCCGCTTGTATGCCTCTCGGGCGTCGTTCCCGTTCCTGAAGCAGAGAGGAATCTGCAGACATCTGTCGTCTATATCGTCCTTGACGCAGAAGCTGATCACGGAAAACGTCTCGTGAAGGACTGCTGCGTGGAAGAGGCTGAAGTCGATGCTGGTGTGCTTGAGGAGTATCTTCATGGCTTGTGTCATTTGTTGTTCCTGTCTCTGAGTCTGGTGTAGAGTTCGAGGCTGAACCAGGCCTCTCCCTCGAATTCATATACGGGTTCGTTGTTGTACTGAGCCGTGCAGTACTCGTCGAAGAACCGTCTCGTATCATGCACGTTCTCGAAGAGGACCGGAAGGCTGATCTCTCCCTGCTGTCCCTGCGGACGATGGATGAAGTAAACCAGCATGAGATGCTCGTTGATGCAGCATGACCTGAATAGGGTAGTGTCAAGCGGATACTTGTCGATTATCACTATCATGGCCGGACACTCTAGAAGATGAACTGAAGGGCGACGCGCACCTCGTTCGGCATCACGAACCACCTGCTTCCTTTGTCGATGATCTTTCCGCAGGACGGACAGGCGTATGTGACGTATGTCTTCTGTCCGGTCCACAGGTAAAGACCGAAGTCGATGTTGATGTTCTCGTGGACCATCAGCGAGTATCCTCCTCCTGCCGACAGTCCGAAGGCATCTCCTTCCTCTGTTTCATCAGAGATGATTCCGCCCCTGTTGTATTCCTGGTACTGCGCCATTCCTGAGATCCACCATCCTGAATATATGTGCCACGGCCAGTAGCGGAGACCGGCGGCATATGTCTGGTGGCGGTTCTGCATCTGCTTCTTCGGGTCTCCCTTATGGAATGTCCAGGGGTTGACCCGGACCGATGCATCGACGGTCAGTCTTCTGGCAATGCCAGCCGAGCCCTGCACGTTGATGGTGCCGAGGCTCGCATAGTCCACGACATTGGTGGAAACGGCCCAGTTCTGCGCCGAGGCACCGATGCCGATGCCCATTGCGATGGTCAGTGTAGTGATGATTCTCTTCATGTTCATGTCCTGTTTTTCTGTATCTGGTTCTTGTCTTCTGTCTAGAGAAGGCAGATGCACCTCACAGCGGATCTGCCTGATGAATACTGTGTGAATGCCCACTTGAATAGCGGGTTTGTGTTTGAGATGTAAACACCCGAAAAATTACCTTGCTATATGTTGATTCTGATTCCTGCCTTGATGTGCGCCTTGATGATCTTCGCCTGTGATGAGAAGCTCACCGGCATCCGGGCACTGAGCGTGAGTGCCACCGCTCTCGTCATGAAGAATTCCGAGACGAGTCCGGGCGACAATCCGTAGATGAAAGCACCGCCCTCCCTTCCTGTCTCCATGTAGGGCGGAACCGTCTTCCAAGGATCATAGAACTCATACCCCAGGAAGACTCCCGCTCCGATGTACAGATTCATGCTGCGCGATCTTGTCGCCGCAATCCTGTGCATGTAGTCAGCCCCTCCGGTTAGAGGTATATATCTCATCATGACAGTCGAGTCGAGTGGGATGTAGTCCGGGCTGACATTGATCCATGCGTTCCAGTATGAGCAAAGCAGATACTGGCCGAATGACAGTTCCCCTCCGATCGGGACTCCTTTGTCGGCTGTCATTACCACTTCTGCAGACGCATGATACTGTCCTCTCATCGTCCTCTGTGCATTTGCACGAAAAGAGCCAGAAAGGAGCAATGTGCTCGCGGCCAGAAGAAGCATCAGAAAGCCTCTCATTTCAGTCTTATTTG
>JAGAIM010000012.1 GCA_017626555.1 Bacteroidales bacterium | reverse complement strand
GTATAGCCCAAACTTTGCAGATAGTCTGCCAACTTGATTTTCTTTATTTCGTTGATATTCATATTGTTTCTGTTTTTATAAGTTAATTGATTGGTTGATATACCGATTGAGTGCTGTTGTGCAGTCACTCAATCGGATTTTAGTTTTCTGTATTTAGGTTTATAAGTACGAATCATATATGCCCGAACTAAACTAAACCTACATTAGAATACGAAGTCGGGATTATATCGCCACCCTTTTCCCTCTGGGATTATCATCCGTTTATTTTCGAGGAATTTCCTCAAATCCACAAGCTTATTGCGACCTCGTTCATAACCGATACTCGCATAGCCCGTTTTCAGTGCTGCGATGATATTTGGGTAGCCCTGTATCACATTATTGCCGAAAGCAGCTTCCAATGCTTGGCGGTGCTCCTGCTCGCTAAGCTCATTCAATGGGAATGCGCGATCTTTGCGTTGCTGGTTAAAGGTGTAATCCCTGACCAATTCGGGCAGAGCATCATTATTGATACGGAAAGCAAACGGAGAGAAATCTCTATCACGAATGTGCATAGCCTTAACCTCGCTGATATTGGCATCTTGCGTGCTTTTGGTAACTTGCAGTACCGTTTCTGCCTTGTTGTTGAGTTCTGTTCCGATATGCCCTCGGGTATTATCATCGCCTTTGTTCAGGTGCAGCACCGTATGGATATGTAGGTTGTACCCGCTCGACCAACGCATCAACAGGTTGATGATCTCTGCCGATTCGCTTGGGGAGTTTATATCGTACATCAAATCTCTGATGCCGTCTATTATCACAAGCCCGATACCCTTGACTCTTCGCAAAGTCTCACCGATAATCTCTCTACGCCTTTCGGGTGTATGCTCACGCAGGACAATAAAGAGGAAATCATTACTATTTTGTTCGATGTTGTACCCAGCCAACCGCATAATGCGTTTGAGCACCTTATGGCAATGGTAGAAGATTTGCTCAGTATCAACATAGAGAATCTTGCGTTTCTCCTGTGGCAGATATGCCGAGTATTGCAACACCTCGCTATTTCGTAGTGCTGCTGCCACGATAGCCGAGATATTAAAGGTCTTCTTGCTCTTCGCCTTGCCTGTCGAGGCACTGAAATTACCCAATGTGCCAATAGTCGAGCCATTCACCCAGAGTATTTCGGGTGGTGTATCGTATGTGTCGGTAACTTTCAGATGGACACTTCGCCAGATAGCAGCAAACTCATCATCTGCCATCGGGGGCTTGGGTGTCGATACTCGATTATTTTCCATAGCCACGCAATTTACGGTTAGCACTCTTGGCAATGGTCAATGCAGCATCGTTCTTATCGTTCACCCTGCGGGCGAGATTATCAGCCCACGAAAGAAGTTCCGTACGCGAAAAGAGAAGTTTGTTGCCATACTTGCGGAATGGTACTTCACCCTTTGCCGTAAGTTTATACAAGCGTGCTTTGGAGATTAAGAATCCGTGCTGCTCCAATGCCTCGACTGCGGCATCGGGAGTGAGATTGTCGGGCAGCTCTTTGTGAGTATGAGTAAGACCTGCCAATGTCTGCGAAACGGTTTCGCTTACGATAGCCCTTAACTCTTCGGGCGTGGTTACAATAATTTGGTTCATTTTATTCGTCCTTTTTAAGTTAATACTTGGCTATCGTCATAGCCCTCTCAATCGATTGATGGCACAAAGGAAGAATAAATGAAACTAAATATCGAATTGTCAATAACTTAACCAACCTATGACAGATAGTGCCACTTCTATGACAGATGATGACACAACATAGGTTTGAGGTGGTGGGTATATAAGACAAATGTAGGACAAGTGACACTATGGCATCATTTGTCCTACATCTGTCAAGTCATTTTCAAATAATGTAATTTTTTACATTTTTAACTTTTCAAGTTGGGAAATAACCTCTTTTATTTGGAAATATCTATCCGATGAGAGTCCCACATCGCTACGGGAGATAAAGCCCAACTGCTCCCAACGGGCTATGGTCTGACGGGTTACGCCCGCCATCTTTGCTAGCAGCTTTTGGTCGATGAGTTCCTTATCCCGATAGGTCTCATATTTATACTTATGGGTAGCATAGTTAAATCTCAGTTTATCGAGAATCTTATCCAAATCGTTTATTGTAGGTGGCACATACTCCTTAATATGCAATATGCCCTCATCAATGAGGTAGTTCTCATATTCGGGGTACTCCTCGGCAATCTCTCGTGCAATAATGCCGAAGCATTTCAATTTGCAGATTTCTATCTTGGCTGTTTTCCTGTTAGGCATACGCTTTAATCAAAATTGGTTAGTAACTGAGCATTCTTCTTTCGCTCGTCCTGCTCGAAGTTGGCGAGGTAGTTCTCCGTAACCATCAGGTTGGAGTGCCCCAAACTCTCCGAGATATAGGAGATATTCGTTCCGCTACGCTTCAAGACGGTTGCAAAGCTATGGCGTGCTGCGTATGTGGTTACACGAGGCAATCCCAAAGCCTTGGAGATGCGGGCTAAGATGATATTGCAGCGTTGTGTTACCTTACATACAAGCTGTTTAATCTCGTATGCCGACTCCTTACCTGTGGCGAACCTGAAGAGCAATGTTTCGGGGTTGCCATCATAAGGATTACCCCAACGCTCGATGATGCTTCGCATTTCAGGAGTAAGAACGGCTCTGATTGTGCGTAGCTGCTTTGAGGTGTTCTTAGTCTTGGCTCTTACAAAACATATCTCATCACCCTCTATATTATCATAGGTAAGGTAGAGCATATCACGGAAGTTGATGCCATTGCACAGATATGAGAAGAACCACATATCACGATACATTTCAGTCTCCTCCCTGCCATCGGTGTAGGTTATAAGTCGCTTTATCTGCTCCAAGTTTAGAGCCAACTTTCGACTCTCTGCCGAGGGCATTTCAAAGCGTCCTCTGCCGAATGGGAAGTTGGCATCCTTGATGATACCATCCATACGGGCTTGATTTAAGATAGCTCGAAGATATTTGAAATATACATTGATGGTGGATTTACTTTTACCGTCATTGCTCCAAAAGCGTTCCAGACGATTAAGCCAATCAATGGTAACGGTGGAGAAAGGTATATCCTTCCCTGCAAATGCCTCAATACCGAGCAACATAGAGTGATAACCATTGCGAGTGCTATATTGCTCATTGCGCTCCGCATCATCCACTTTGGCTCTAATAGCGGCATTAACCGTTACAGTGGTGCATCTACCCAAACGAATGCTAAGCAGGTCAAAGCCAAACTCTCCACGCTCGGCAAGAGACTCCACTTGGCTCTTGATGATAGAAAAACTATTCTCCACACTTGAACGAATCTCCGACAGGCGGCGGCTCTTGCTTTCGGCAAGGTTAGCCCAATCCTCCTTCGAGAGTTCCTGACCCGTAGAGTAGTATTTCTGCTTGCGGTTGTAGATAACCTGTATCTTCACAGGAAACAATCCGCTTTTCTTGGCTCGACGGGCATCCAACACCGAGAGTACCGAAATGCCATCCTTTGAATACTTGAACATAATATGCCGTTTTAGGGGTTACTACTATGCTGTATGCAAATCCTTGCACATACTATTTGCATACAAAAGTAGATATTATCGGCAAATTCTGCAAATCACAAGAAAATAAAATTTGCCAAAATACGCTAAAACACAATGTTTTGCATATCATTGGCAAATCTTAGAAAATGGGTGAAAATACCCTATAATTTACTTTGGGATATTTCTCTATCTTTAAGATTTCTTTCTCAAAGCAGGTTGCCAGGTATGCTGCTCTTGAGGCATCCTTAATCGCTTCCTCTATCTGATATTTCTCTTTATACATAAACGATTTCACTCTCTTGATTCCTGACATAAAAAAGTTTATGTCTCCGTTACCAGCTTGACCACGAGTCGCAATACAGATTGCAGTCTGACGTACATCCTCAAAATACTCATTCAATCTGCCCTCAAGCCCTCTATAACTAAGTTCTACATTTGACACTTTCAAGAAAGATTCGTATGCGGGGCCAAAGTCATCAACATTCTCAAACAGGCGGTTGATGTCATACAACTGCTTAATGATTTCCATATTACACTCCCTATCTTTCTTGTAAAAAGGAATACCTATCGTATTCGGTGCAAAGGCTGTCATCTTATCTCCAAGTATATCCTCTTTCTTCGGAACGGTAACAAGTAATGGCTCGCCATTCAGCTTAATGAAGGGGCTTTTAATTGGGAGTAGCTGCACATTAGAATATGGACAGTCTTCATAGAGTACATCAAGTCGGATATACTCATTCAGTTCAGACCTATCCGTATATGCAATCTGGTAAAACACCTTAGCGTGACTAACCGGCACATCCTTGCCTGCAGATTCCTTATTCACCTGCTGATAACGGATGAAACCGTGTTCGTGATACGTCTCTAGATATTGCTCGATATCAGTTCCTGGAGGACAGATAATATCAATATCTATGGAAAGTCTGTGCAGTGACTTACCCAGTATAAGCATCAAAGCTGTACCACCTTTGAAAGTCAGAGGGCAGCCTGACTGAACCAGCATCTCCAAAAGAGACAATGCCCTTATCACCTTTTCTATCAGGTTCTTGTCATTATATTCCAGTTTTGCAGATATGTCCTCGATCCACTGCGAGGTGAAGCATTCTTTAGATATCATAGTTCATTGTAGATTTTTTCAAGTTCCTCTTTTACGCCACGCCTTTTTGCGTATCTTAATAGTTTAGTTTTATTGATATTGAAGATAGTCATAGCATTCTCAGCAATCCTTTCATATTCGCTACCTTGCAAATAACTGAAGTCCTGATCACAGTAAATATCAACAAGGATTTTTTCTAATGTAGAAACAAGGATGCCTTCAATCTTTTGCAGAGGAGCCTCTGAAACAAGATTTTTAACGAATACATTCCTCTCATCCAAATTGATATACCTGTAGACCATATCCTGGTCAGGCTTATAAAAAGCCTTAACTCCATCAGCCTTCAAGTAGTCAAACACAAATTCCGACGCATCCTTTTCAACTTCAACATATATTGTCTGATTAGAAGCAATGTGATGTAGCAAGGGTGAAATCCAAGGACCTTCATAAATACAGACCTTTGTGAAAGGATACTTGTTTTTGAGGGTTTGATATATTTCCATAACATCACGACTTACTTGAGGACGGAAGACACCTTTATCTGGTTTTAAGTAAACACCTCGACTTGGACGAATCAGTTTTCCATTATTAACTAGGCGCATAAGGACTTTTCTAATATAAGGCAACGTCGTTTTTTCCCTAGTCTGGCAATAATCAAAAACATCATCTGCATTGAACTCCAGATAATTTGAGGCGAACTCCATTATTATATCATCAAATTTGCTCATCTTATAATTTTTCTCAAAAATAGGTAAATTACGGCAATAAATCAAATTATTGCCAACATTTACCTAGTATCCCAAAACAACTGCTTATTTATCAGCCTTAATTACTCGAAAACGACTTAGCCTTAAGAGATGTTCTCTCAACCAAAGCACGAGCAGACGAATCCTATATCGCAAAAAAGGTCTGAAATGAGACTATGAGAGATTAAAAAAAAGATTATTTAGACATTGCGTCAAAAATGAAATACTGATCATTAGGAAACATCTCTAAGTAATACGTAAGACAACAACACGTTAGACGCAAACACGAATAAACAAGAATCACCTTTCCAAGGTTTTCGCAGACCTCCAATCTACACCTTTCCTAGAATTTTGTACGATATCTAAAATATAATAGTGTGCGTGTTAATGACTGGTGAAACTATCCAATCTACTGTGTTTTTCGCGAGTAATTCGATTCCTTTGGGGAATCCACAACACTCGAATCATAAAAGAAAGTATGGAAAGGCGAATAAAGCACAGCTATACAAAAATTTAGTTATTAAAGTCAGTCACGAAGTTTCTCAAAAGTGGAATAGAAGTGCTCTGGAAGCCGATTTTGCAATTGCAGGAAGTATCAAATTCGAAAATTTAATTGCAGGAAGTTGCAAAACAGTTATACATATAGTGATACAAAAGTTGCCGCAAAACACGAAAAAACCGCAATAGAAGCGTCTCTATTGCGGTTTCGTCGTGGTGTCACCGGGAATCGAACCAGGGACACAAGGATTTTCAGTCCTTTGCTCTACCAACTGAGCTATGACACCAGTTTTGTTTTAAGAACTCCCATTCTTTTCGTTTGGGATTGCAAAGGTAGGCATTTTTTCTTTACCTGCAAATTTTTTCGGAGTTTTTTTTTGAAAAAATGTATAAAATATGAGTTTCGGGGGCTGATTTGAATAGTTTTACTATCTTCGCATAGATTATGAAGGGCGACACAAGATATATTTCTGTCATTCTTCCGCTCAAACTTGAGTGGGAGCCTTGCTATCGACTGCCGGCTGAGATGAATGATGTGAATTCGGGGGATCGGGTGAAAGTGATGTTCGCTAACAAAGAATATCTGGCTGTTGTAAGCGAGACGGGAATTATACCTGATACCGATCCAGTCAAGATCAAGCCTGTACTGTCTATAGAGGAAGGCCTTGGGAGGATTCTTCCTCAAGAAATCACTTTGTGGAGGAATGTGGCAGATTATTATCTTTGCAGCGTCGGAGAAGTCTATAAGGCAGCATATCCACACGTCCGGATCAATCTTGAAGAAGCACGCGCGGCTGCAAAAGAAAAGATTGCGTCAAGAGAAGAAAAGATTGCCGACAGCATAAGGAAAAGGATAGCGCGTCTTGAAGCCAAGGTCGAGAAAAGGCAGAATATGCTATCAAAGGCCAGAAAAGAATCAGCAAGACTCACTTACTCCAAAGAATTGGAAAGCGCCATAGCGGATTTGCAGAGAGCAAAAGAAGCCTTAGCCGATATATTGGATAAGACGAGCAAAAATGGCCTTCAGCGAACTTCCGATTATAAAGATGTAACCTTGAGCCCTGCACAAGCGCTCGCTTACAGAAAAATATGGAACGGATTTGAGCAGGAGAAGCCGGTAATGCTCAAAGGAGTGACCGGTTCGGGCAAAACGGAGATTTACATCAAATCGGCTCTGGAATGCCTGAATAACGGGAAGAATGTCTTGTATCTTGTACCAGAAATAGCATTGAGCAGGCAACTGGAAGAAAGGTTGTCGGAACATTTCGGGGACAGACTTATGACTTTTCATTCAGGCAGAACCCCTGCGGTCAGAAGAGATATCACAGAATCCGTAAGAGAAGCCGCAGAAAACGGCAGGCCATATATTCTTCTGGGCACAAGATCATCTTTGTTCCTTCCTCACAGCAACTTAGGCCTGATTGTAGTTGATGAGGAACACGACAGTTCATATAAACAAGACTCCCCTGCTCCCAGATACAATGGACGTGATACGGCACTGATGATGCACAAGATCCATAACTGCAGCATCATCCTGGGATCTGCGACTCCATCTTTGGAAGAGATGTACAACTGTCAGGCAGGCAGACATAATCTAGTTGAACTGAACGAGAGATTTCACGGTGCTGGAGAAGCCGACATTGAAATCATTGATACAAAGGCAGAAAGAAAGAAAAGAGGTATGACGGGGAATTTTTCCCGTAAACTGATAGGACACATCAAGAAAACACTTGCACGCGGCGAACAGGTGATAATACTCCGTTCAAGAAGAGCCTGGGCCTCTGTTATGCAATGTGAAAATTGCGGGGAAATCGTAAAATGTCCGCATTGCAATGTCAGTCTGAGCAGACATAATGACGGCAGGATGGTATGCCATTATTGCGGCTACACTGCCCGATTCACAGGGAAATGCGCCAAGTGCGGAGGAGAGTTGTCAAGTCTTGGAGCCGGAACGCAAAGGATTGAAGAAGAGGCATCTGCCCTCTTCCCTGAAGCACGCATTGCGCGTCTGGACAGCGACACATCAAAAAACAGGAATGTTGACACCAGGATAATACACGATTTCAGCCACGGAGAGATAGACATTCTGATCGGCACACAAATGGTGACCAAAGGATTTGATTTCGGCAATCTGGGACTGGTGGCTGTAGTAGGTGCAGACTCATTGCTCGGTATGCAGGATTTCCGGGCGGATGAAAAGGCGTTTCAACTCCTCGAACAATTCAGAGGCAGATGCGGACGAAGAGAGCAGAAGGGCTTGTTCGTAATACAGACTTCTCAGCCAGACCACCCTGTATATAAGAAAATAATGGACAATGAAGGGACGGAGTTCAACTCGCACCTTCTACAGGAGAGGAAAGATTTCAACTTTCCTCCATATTCGCGTATAATCGAAATATGCATAAAGGATCGTATTGAGGAACGCGTATGCCGGATGGCTGGAAAAATCGGGACCATTATAAGAAATTCATTTTCGGAAGGCAAGATCGCGATTATGAATGACCCTGTAACGGGGCCGTTCTCCCCTGCTGTTGACAAGGTCGCTGACCAGCATATCAGATGCATCAGAATCAGTCTGCGCAAAGACCGCAGTCTATCAGGCAGAAAAGGAACTCTGAAAAATATGGTCCGGGATTTTGAAAAAGTCAATCACTACGAAGGACACATTACAATAAATGTAGATCCATCATAGAGAGGTTGGAACCAGAATATTCAATTGATCTTCAAGTACATCGAAACGTACCGGAGCCACTCCTGTCACCTCTCCATCCACCTCTACTGGCTCACCCGAACAGATATTGGAAGGGTTGTCGGTATATGGTAGAACAGTAATGCTCTTGCCTCGCGTCATCACCAATTCTTTTACAGTATTGAAGCGCCCGTTAAAGAGTTTCGGAGCCTCCTTGGCGATTTTCAGAAGAGGAAGTTCAGGAATTATACAAATATCAAGAAGACCGTCATCAAGTATGGCGTCAGGCGTCTGACGCATTCCACCTCCTGAATATTTGCCTATGCCGAATGCCATAGAAAGGAATGATCCCGCAAATATGGTTTTGCCATCACATACCACCTTTGCTGAGGCTGGAGCCCTGTGAATTATATTATGTATGAGTGCACTCACATAGAGTTGTTTGCCTGAACGGCCTTTTTTCTTGGCATTATTCACTCTCTCACACACTCTGGCATCCAGACCGACACCTCCAACATTAGCCATATAAGAGACTCTCTGCACCTTTTCTTCCGGAAGGTGTACGGGATCGAGAAGACTGGCCTTGACTACATCCTGCTTTGCGATGCTTCCTTCCCGAAACAAAGATACAGCCTTCGCTATGTCTTTAGGGATGCCGGCAGTCTTGATCCAATCGTTTCCTGAACCAAGAGGGACTACAGACAGGGTAAATTCCGACAATGACACGGGAGAATCAGTGAATGACCTGCTTTCGACAAAGAGCATAATACCCTCCAGAACATCGTGAATCGTGCCATCACCTCCGGCCGCAATGAATTTGCGGTATCCGCTCTCGCAGGCAGAATGAGCAAGACTCATAGCATTCCCATCTTTTCCGGTAAAAAACGTCTCGAACCGTACATTCAACGAATCAAGCATCTTATCCGCCCTTCTCCACATAGAAGAAGCCTTCTTTGTGGCAGCATAAATATTGACAACGGCACACCAGGAATCCTGTATTGCTGTGACTTCCATAATTATCAAGAGGTTAGTTAAAGTACACTTCTGTCAATCAGAAACAATTTATCAACAAAAGTAGCAAATAAAGCCGAGGTATGAAATTATTTTTATAAATTTGCGAGAATTATGTCCTTAAAGAAACGAAGATGGGAAAAGTAATAGCAATAGCAAATCAGAAAGGCGGCGTGGGCAAGACCACCACTGCCATAAATCTGGCCGCGTCGCTGGCTGTCTTGGAGAAAAAGGTACTCATTATCGATGCCGATCCTCAAGCCAACACGACCTCCGGACTTAACTTTTCACCTGACAATGACCAGAAAAGGACATTGTATGAGGTAATGATCGGGGAAAGGGATATTACGGACACACTTATCCAGACCGAAATAGCAGGTCTTCATATGATACCATCCCACATCAATCTCGTCGGAGCCGAAATAGAGATGCTCGAGGACAGCAACCGCGAGTCAGTACTCAAGAATGCTTTGTCTGGGATCAGGGACAATTATGACTTCATCATTATCGACTGCTCCCCATCACTTGGACTGATTACAGTCAATTCCCTGACTGCAGCGGACTCTGTAATCATACCGGTACAGCCGGAATTCTTCGCGCTTGAAGGTCTGGGAAAACTTCTGCAGACAATCAGACTCGTACAGAACGGTGTCAATCCGGATCTTACCATAGAAGGATTTGTCGTCACTATGTTTGACGGAAGGACCAAGGTACACAATCAGGTGCTGAATGAACTTCGCGAACATTTCAAGGATATGGTTTTCAACACCATAATCCAAAGAAACATCCGTCTTAGCGAAGCGCCTTCGCACGGTAAACCGATCATATTGTACGATGTGATCTGCAACGGTACGACCAATTATCTCAATCTTGCCAAGGAAGTGCTTGAGAAGAACGGAATGACCGCTAGAAACAATTAAACACCAGAGAAATGGCAAAACAGCAGAGAGGATTAGGAAAAGGTATAGGTGCACTGCTCGGATCAGACAAGGATTTTGCTCCGCTCAGGCAACCGGTAGGCTATGTACATAAAGAGGTCGTAGGACAGAGAGAAATACAGGGTACAGCAGACATTCTCCGCATTCCTACCGATTTGATAGAACCGAATCCGTACCAGCCAAGAATGAGTTTCGACCAGGAGGCACTCGAAGAACTTGCCGAATCCATAAAGACACTTGGTCTCATTCAGCCTATCACAGTACGTCGTAAACAGGACAACAAATATCAGATTATCAGCGGTGAACGTAGATTCCGTGCCTGCAGACTGGCAGGAATGGATATGATACCGGCTTATATCCGTGACACCAATGATCAGGGTATGCTTGAGATGGCTATCGTGGAGAATATCCAGAGGGAGAATCTCGACCCTATCGAAGTGGCTATGAGTTACCAGAGACTCATCGAGGAATGCAACCTGACCCAGGAACAGATGGCTATCAGGGTAGGAAAGAAACGTGCATCGGTCACAAATTATCTGCGCCTGCTCAAACTACCAGCAAAACTCCAGCACGATCTTAAGGTGGGTCTGCTCAGCGTCGGACACGCTAAGGTCCTTCTTGGAGTTGAAGACCTTAAACTTCAGGAATATCTATGTGATCTGGTAATCAGGGAAGACTTGTCTGTACGCCAACTTGAAGAGAAGATCAAGAAACTGACAGAACAGAAAAAGACTGATACACAAGATGTTCAGGATTTGCCTGAAGAATATTTCAAGGTGCTCGAACTGGTAGGCAGATATTTTGAAAACAACATCAGTCTGAAGCGCAACGTAAACGGGAAAGGTACTATGACCATACATTTCGGTTCTGATGATGAAGTCAAGAATTTCCTCAAGGCGCTTGAAGATTCCAATTTTTAATTGACGACATCATTAAGATGCACAGAACGCTCATCAAATACATATTCGCATTAATAATCTTCCTTGTTGGATTCGCTGTAAGAAGCGAGGCTCAGTTCAAGGAAGAAGCATTCAAGCAGACTTACAACAACGACACGACTGCTGTCGGAGACACTGCCGACAAGTTGTTTTCCATAAAGGAGTTTGCCGGTGCTCTTGCGCACAAAAACACGATGAAGATCGGTACAATGTTCGCAGGATCGATGATTCTTCCAGGTACAGCCCAGATATACAACAAGGACTACTGGAAACTTCCTGTCATATATGGAGGTATCGGAGCGCTGGCCGGCACCGGAGGATATTATCTGCACAAATACAATCTGACACAGAAGCGTTATGACCAATGGGCTGGCGAAAAGACTTTGTTCGAGGACAGATATAATATTGAATACCCTTTCGAAGCCCCTTTTGTTGATACAAAATCCAAAACCACCGGTACCTGGCTTATGGCAGGTGCAGCATTGTTTTATTGGGGATCGCTTCTGGACGGTGTCGTATGTTACGAATCAGACAAAGAGCCTCTCCCGGGCAGAGCAACCTTGTATTCGATCTTATTCCCTGGATTGGGCCAGATATATAATGGAGAACTGTTCAAGGTTCCGATATACTGGTGCGGCCTCCTTGCTTCTGTACACTTCCTCACTACAAACAATCTCAACTACAAGAGATTCAAGAGAATACATAACGAAGCATCCACGCCGGGCAGCGGATATTCTGAAAATATAACCGCCGAAACTGCAAAATGGTACAGAGATGTTTACAGAAGATACAGGGATTACTCGATTGTTGCTACAGCAGCCGTTTATCTGCTGCAGGTGATAGACGCAAACGTATTCGCTTATATGCACGATTTTGAGATCAGCGACGATATCACAATGAATATCGAGCCGGCAGTCATATCACCGTACAATGCATACGCGATGCATACTCCTGGCCCTATGAACTCTGGAGGGAACGCTTTTGGAATGAGGCTTGGATTCACTTTCTGACATTACAGTTGAAAATAGCATATAATGAAAATACTCAGGATACTGGCAGTCTTAATGACTGCTCTTTTGATTGCAGGACCTATCGAAGTTTCTGCAGATAATCACAAAGACGAAAGGAACAGGACAAGACTTAAGGAGCAGAACAGACGTCTCCAGGAGATGGTCGATTCGCTTCAGATGGAACTTGAAAGATGCCGGAATGAACTTCAATACACCGACAGCATTGCTAATGAAATGCTCGCCGTATATGAAGAGAACGACTACAAAGGTGCTCCCGGACTCAGTCCGGAAGAATATACTGCGGAGGTTTCCGACAGCCTGCTCAACATCTGGTACACCCACAAAGTAGCCTCTGATGAGGAAACGGAAGTTTATGATATGGATTCTATAAGGTTTGAATCAAACGTTCCTGACGAGGTCTATATTGAAAGGATCAAGAAGATGAATTCATTCATATCACTGCCATATAATGAAATCGTCAAGAATTATATTATCCTGTATTCGGAGAAAATGCCGACAAAGATGTCGCATATACTCGGTTTATGCCAATACTATATGCCTATCTTCGAGGAAATATTCAACAGATACGACATACCTCAGGAACTGAAGGCAATGGCCGTGATCGAATCCGCCCTCAATCCCACTGCAGTATCCAGAGCAGGAGCCAAAGGAATGTGGCAGTTTATGTATTCAACTGCTAAAATGTATGGTCTGCATATAGACTCCTTCGTTGACGAGCGTCTTGATCCTGTAAAATCGGCAGAGGCAGCCGCACAATACCTGCAGGATTCATACGAGATTTTCGGCGACTGGAATCTTGCCATAGCATCATACAACTGCGGTGCAGGAAACGTCAACAAGGCTATCCGCAGAAGCGGAGGCAAAAGAGCATTCTGGGACATCTGGCCATATCTCCCACGCGAGACCAGGGGCTATGTACCGGCCTTTGTGGGCGCCTTATATACTATGACATATTATAAAGAGCACGGCATAAGGCCGGAATCAGTCGTAATACCGACACTCATCGATACACTCAAGATCAACAAGCAACTGCACCTGAGGCAGGTAGCCGATTTGACATCTGCACCGCTCGAGGAACTGAAGAATCTCAATCCGCAATACAGACACGAAATAATTCCAGGAGAAAGCCGCGAATATATACTTAGAATACCATACGCATATACTAATGCATTCATTGAATATGAAGATTCTGTTTATAGGCACAAAGTCGATGAATACTTCAATCCTGTCACAATCAAGAAGATAAAGGATGGTGGCGATGGAGAACGCATAGTATATCGCGTAAAGAACGGAGACTATCTCGGAAAGATTGCCAGCAGGCACAGATGTACAGTGGCCCAGATCAAAAGATGGAACAACCTCAAGAACAACAACATCCGCGTCGGACAACGCCTTGTCATCTATAGAGGAGGATCTCCAGCCCCATCTTCTGCATCTTCATCAGCATCTTCAAAGACCGCAACAGACTCAGGCGCAAGTACATATACCGTAAAGAGCGGAGACACATTGTCGGGTATAGCCACCAGACACGGGGTGACTGTTGGTCAATTGAAAGAATGGAACGGGCTCAATAGCAATAATATAAAGGCTGGACAAGTGCTGAAGGTCAAGGCGACCGCCAGCAGTACAGTGCCCACACCAGCGTCATCCGGTGAATATGTGACATACACTGTAAAAAGCGGAGACTCGTTCTACAGCATAGCGAAGAACTATCCGGGAATCAGTGCTCAGAACATTATGGATTTCAACGGTTTGACAAGTTCGAAACTCAAACCTGGAATGAAGATCAGAATCCCTAAGAAGTGATCAGATATCAATCTTCAACTGCATCTTAAGTTCGGCTTTGCCGGACTTTTGTTCTTTCATAAAAGGGTAAGTTGTGAGTGCCGCTCTGAAATACGCTCTCCCCCATCGGGCGAATTTCCAACATCCCGTTGCAGCAGTCCATAATCCCCTACCATAAAAAGCCGGAACATTGAAGGAGCCTGGAGCATCACGTTCGTATGCATAAATCCTGTCATCCCAATCATCTATCCGGAAAACACCTTGGCGTATGTATGCATAGAATGACCGGATCTTCAACCCATACTCAATATACGAAAGCAGGCCATAGCCATTACACTTTAATGCATTGAGTCTGAAATTCAACGTATGAATCTTCGTAAAGTATGATAAGTCAAGTCTCATATCAGTTCTGAAAGGAGTATCCCAGGATCTATATCGCTCCGAGAAACGGACTTTCAGAGACAAAGATGGAGACAAATACATTTTGACTTCGGCAAGAGCCTTTAACTGATGGCTTTTCATACTATCGTCTTTAGCCACGGGCAGATATGCTCCATCCAGGCTTATAAATCCCGACATACGTCTCATACTCGAGCCGAAGCCCTCCGTCCCATTTACCTTCATCCATTCTCCACAAGTAAATTCACCGGATAAAGACATACTGTATTCGTTGCTGCATTTAGTCAATGAACGCGCAGCACCGCTATACGAAGGGTTATATTCTGGCGGATACAATCTCAACATCGAGGCTAAGCGCAGATCTTCTCCTACCGGAAACACTGCACCGGCAACAGACGCTGCTGATGCAGATACCCAGTCGTATGCAGCCTCCGCAAAAATGTCTGTCCCTTTGATGGTAAATCCTATATCGAAAGATGTCTTCATATCAGGAATGTTACATCTTGTATCTTTAAGTCTGAAATCGGCAAAATGCGTGATTCCCACTTTGCCATTACGACATAATAAAGAGACATTTACAGCAGGCATCATCCCATAAGAGGAGATTGAAGGGTCAAATTGACTTACAGCAGCCATTGTACTGATCCGCAGTCTTGACATAGTCGCTTCTGCGCAGATTCCACGGAATGAATATGCACCTGTATAAGAAGATGAAGGAGAAAGTGAAGTGGATCGTCTCAAATACCCTGATGGTCTGGAGGTTCCTGATAAAGTCAGGCCATTCCACATTGCTACTCCCTGACCGAAACGTGCATTGAAATCACCTATAGTTATAAAAGCCGATCTTCTTTTGAAGTACCATACAATATGTCCCGAATAAGAGTCAGGTTTCGTAGAACCCGATGACTTTGCCAATGCAAAATGAGCAGCAATCCTTTCTCCGGCTTCAATATGATACTTCAGAAAATAGTTGTTGTACAAAAACTCATTATACCTGATACCGCCCCTTAGATTAAGTTCCTGAGATACGCGACAATTATGTCGATTGACAGGATATCCGGTACTCTCCAGAGAGATAAAAGGAGCGATTCGTCTGGTGAATTCTTGTCCGAATCCATCAAGGGCGGCAAGTTCCGTAAGCGACATCACATCACCGTGGCGCAGCCTGTAATCCTCTAATGACACTATCTGATAATGTGTAAATAATCCGCTTTCCTTGATCATTGACAGCGATTGCTGATTGATTCTTAAAGGTCGGGACAGAAGTCTTTCAAGTTGCTCGACAAAATGTTCATCAAGTTCTTCTTCGGATGAGACACCTGCAAAATGCATTATAGCAGAAATCCCGTCCGTCTCTTGAGAATATAATCCATCGAAACAAAACAATATAAACGCAAATACCAAAGCGATCCTCCTCATAGCCTTCTAAGCATCAAATCTAAAAAACTGTCCGAAATTATTACCCAAGTTTGAATTTGTTGTTGTTTTTGGTAAAAACAAATAGATATTTTTCTTTTTTTTTATGTCTTTTATATTAATTTTGTCATAATAAATGCAAGATTATGGAGAAAATAACTCTTTATGACAAGACGTTCAAGCGCTTTATACCGTATAGCAGACTGATGGAAGAGATAGACCGAGTGGCAGAAAAGATAAATGCCGACTTCGAGGGCTGCAAGGATATACCTATACTGCTTTGCGTCTTGAACGGTTCCATTATGTTTATGGGGGAACTGATGAAGAGACTCAGATTCAACTTACAGACTGTATCCATCAAACTTACATCATACGAAGGAACAAGTACGACTGGCCACGTGAAGCAAGCACTGGGACTTACCTCCGATATCAAAGGAAGAAGAGTGATAATTGTGGAGGACATTGTTGATTCGGGCAATACAATTGTGGAACTCAAGGAGATTCTCACAGAACACGGTGCCACTGAATCTAAAGTATGTACATTGCTCCTCAAGCCGGATGCATACAAGAAGGACATCACCCTTGATTACGTAGCGATGGAGATTCCAAATGACTTCATCGTGGGTTTCGGCCTCGATTATGATGAACTGGGACGAAATCTCAAAGATATATATGTTCTTGACAAGTAAATATTAAATAGAATACTATCAAACTATCCTATATGAAATATTTCATTCTTTTCGGCCCTCCAGGTGCAGGAAAAGGCACTCAGGCCACAGCAATGGTTGAAAAGTACAATCTTCATCACATTTCGACCGGCGCCCTCCTGCGTAAGGAGATTGCAGCCGGAACTGAACTCGGACTTCAGGCCAAGGCTCTGATAGAAAAAGGCTCATTGGTTCCCGACGAAGTTGTGGAAGGTATGATCGAAAGCGAGTTCAAAACAGTCAAAGGAGTAGATGGATTCCTCCTCGACGGATTCCCACGTACACTTCCACAGGCAGAAGCACTTGATGCAATACTTGCCAAGACTTCAGAAGTTGTTACTGCAACGGTCTCCATTATGATTCCTGATGAAATGATAATGGAACGTATCAAAGGACGTGCTCTCAAAGAAGGTCGTGCGGATGACGCAAGCGAAGATATCATCAATAACCGTATTGCGACCTATCATAACCAGACAGAACCTCTTATCGAATATTACTCCAAGGCTGAGAGATATTATGAAATTGACGGTATCGGAACAATTGAGGAAGTACGCGACCGTATCTTCAGCATTATGGACAGATTCTAAAAGCCGATAACTCCGTCACATAAACGACTAAGAATCAAGACAATACGCAAAAAGCCTGCTGCATCTATGCAGCAGGCTTTTTCTTTAACTCGCTATAATTCAGCAACTTAGGCTGCAAGGTATATGTATTAATCTGTTTTTTACTATATTTGCAGGATATAATAAAAGATAATATAGATTATGGCGGATTCAAATTTCATAGACTATGTAAAGATCTATTGCCGTTCGGGCAATGGCGGCGCGGGTTCTACGCATATGAGGAGGGAGAAATACATTCCGAAGGGAGGTCCCGACGGAGGTGACGGCGGACGAGGAGGTCACATCATTTTGAGAGCGAATCCGCAGTTCTGGACTTTGATTCATCTGAAGTACCGCAAGCATATTATGGCTGAGCACGGAGGTGCAGGCAGCGGACAGTTGATGAAGGGAAAGAACGGAGAAGACATTTATCTGGATGTCCCTCTGGGCACAGTCGCCAAAAATGCCGAGACTGGTGAAATATTATTCGAGATGGTCGAGCCTAATGAGGAAAGGATTCTTGTGAAAGGAGGACGAGGAGGTCTCGGAAACAACAATTTCAAGACAGCAACCAACCAGACTCCACGTTATTCCCAGCCTGGAGAACCGTTTGAGGAGGGCTGGTTCATACTGGAACTCAAACTTCTTGCCGATGTAGGTCTGGTAGGATTCCCTAATGCCGGTAAATCAACACTGCTTTCGACAGTGTCTGCAGCAAGACCTAAGATCGCCGACTATCCTTTCACTACTCTTGAACCAAATCTGGGAATTGTCAGTTATTATGACGACAAATCATTCGTAATGGCGGATATTCCTGGAATCATCGAGGGAGCCCACGAGGGCAAGGGCATCGGTATGCGCTTCCTCAGGCACATCGAGCGTAACTCCATACTGCTGTTTATGGTTGCCGCCGATCAGGATGATATCAGGGAAGGATATGAAGTCCTTCTTAATGAACTCAGGGAGTATAATCCTGAACTTCTGGTCAAGGACAGGGTTCTGGCCATCACAAAGTCCGATATGCTGGACGATCAACTTAAAAACGAGATTGAGGAGCAACTTCCGTCAGATATTCCACACGTGTTCATATCCTCGTTCACTCAGGAAGGAATAAAGGAACTGAAGGATATTCTTTGGAATGCTCTTCAGAAAGAAATGCCGGTAGAGGATGCTCCTGTTGTCCTGTTTCCGGGAGATGACAATGAGATACAGTTATAACCTATGGATTGGAATACTATCCACGAATTCGACCAGTGGCTCACTCTGGAGATAAACAGTTGGGATTCAGCCATTACCGACCCTATATGGCAATTCTTTTCAGATATTCCTGTGTGGATTCCTATGTACGTTTTTATAGTAGGATGTCTGATCTGGAGGCTCGGATGGAAGAAAGGCTTGATTATTACATTAGCAGCGGTAGCAACATTTGGTTTCTGCGACCAATTCTCAAATTTTATAAAGGACCTCGTCTGCAGGGTAAGACCTCTTAACGATGCCTATATGCTTGAAAACGGGCTGAATGTCCTCGAAGGCGCCAGCAGAAGTTTCAGTTTTTTCTCGGCACATTCTGCCAATGCCTTCGGACTTGCAACCAGCACTCTGATTGGATTCAGGCTCGATAAGAGACTGAAATACAAAGGGTATGCAGCGTGGATGTATTTCTGGGCTTCAATGGTAGCCATTAGCCGTGTCTTCGTAGGCAAACATTATCTGGGAGATGTCATAGCCGGTGCTCTGATCGGAGCGGCTGCAGGATTCGTATTCGCAAGCATCGCAAAACATATCATCACGAGATACATCAAATAATAAATTCCGACCGATATATAGATGACGTGCCACCCCCGGCTAGGGGGTGCCTCCCGAGAGGGAGGCGGGGGTCATCGGTATATCGGTCGGAATTTATTAATGAACAGATTTATTCCTACTTGTCGTGATGCCTGTGATGATGATCTTCCTTCATCTTTGCCTCCTGCCTCTTCATATCAGCCTTCGCCTCATCGATCTGTTTGTCGAATTTCGCCTTCATCTGCTCTTTGGTAAGCCCCTTTGTCTCAAGTTTATGCTGGCCTTCCTTGAGTTTATATTTCACCTGATTGTTGAACAATTCTATATTATCATAAAGTTCAGCCCTCTCGATCGCGTCACGATAATGACGTAATGCACTCATCTGATTCGGGAATGTATATACTCTTTCCGCACCAATGCAGACATCGCCGTCAAATGTATAAGTTTTAATATCAACGATACCGTCGAAAATATGAGTATAAACGACAGTACTGTCGATTATATCGACTCTTTGCACATCCGGACTGTGATGACGTATAGCCTCACGCATAAACTCACGTTCCTGCTTCATAGGCTCATTCATTGCCTGCCTTTCCTGCTTCACATTATCGTTGCAACCTGTCATTGCAGCCATAAGAGCCGCAAGAGACACTACTAACATAACTTTTTTCATAACACTAATAATTTAAAAACACACTGGCTGAAGACAAGTCAATTTCTATGCCAATGCCACTAAGCAGGATAAATGTAAAAGCCTCCGTCCATCATCAAAAAACTTCTGCCGTCAGATAACAGCAGAAGTTCGATAAGAGCCTTATTTTCAATGTTATATATAGCAGTCAGAATCAATATTGATCCCAACTCTTTATCTGTATATCATCTATTGACATAGCACAGAAGGCACGGATGAATGCCGTTGCAAGACGAGCATTGGTGATGAGCGGAATATTGAAATCCACTGCCGCACGACGGACATAGTATCCATTGGTCAACTCCTTGTGGGAGAAGTTCTTAGGGATATTGATCACAAGATCGAGTTCCTTGTTGGCGAGCATATCCATCGCTGCCTTGTACTTGCCTGCGAGTTCCGGATTCTGAGTTTCCGTAGGCCAGATCACACGTTCGGCAGGTACACCGTTCTCATTGAGATATCTGGCAGATCCTTCTGTTCCATAAAGTTTGTATCCTCTCTCGTGAAGGAGGCGGCAGGCATTGAGAAGGTCAGCCTTCTGAAGCGCGTTACCTGAAGATATGAGGATATTCTTCTTAGGAATCTCATATCCTACTGAGAGCATAGAGTTAAGAAGAGCCTCATTGAAGTCATCACCAATACAACCCACCTCACCGGTTGAGTGCATATCCACTCCGAGTACAGGGTCAGCCTGCTGCAGACGTGAGAATGAGAACTGAGATGACTTGATACCAACATAGTCAAGATCGAAGGCAGACTTGCGTGGAGCAGCCGGCTTGAGGCCGAGCATAGCCTTGGTAGCAAGTTCGATCATATTGATCTTGAGCACCTTGGAAACGAATGGGAAACTTCTTGAAGCACGAAGGTTACACTCGATCACCTTGATATAATTGTCCTTTGCAAGGAACTGGATATTGAATGGTCCTGTAATCTCAAGAGCAGAAGCGATCTTCTTTGCGATCTTCTTGATACGACGGACTGTCTCAACGTACAGTTTCTGCGGAGGGAACTGGATGGTAGCATCACCTGAGTGTACTCCGGCGAACTCCACGTGTTCTGAAATAGCGTATGCAATCACCTCACCGCCATCAGCGACAGCATCGAATTCAATCTCCTTGCAGCGCTGCATAAACTCAGACATCACAACAGGATGTTTCTCAGACACTTCTGCTGCAAGACCGAGGAAGTTGCGGAGTTCCTCGTGATTATAACATACGTTCATCGCTGCACCGGAAAGCACGTATGAAGGGCGCACCAGAACAGGGAATCCGACCTGATCGATGAACTGATCGACTTCATCAAAGTTGGTAAGTTCCTTCCACTTAGGCTGGTCGATGCCGAGAGCATCCACGATGGATGAGAACTTATGACGGTCCTCAGCCTTGTCAATCGAAGTCGCTTTGGTTCCAAGGATGTTCACCTTGTTCTGATCGAGTCTGAGAGCAAGGTTGTTAGGAATCTGTCCTCCCACTGAAACCACTGTTCCGTGCGGATTTTCAAGGTCGTGGATGTCCATCACACGCTCGAATGTGAGTTCGTCGAAATAGAGACGGTCACACATATCGTAGTCAGTAGAAACTGTCTCAGGGTTGTAGTTGATCATCACTCCCCTATATCCCTGGTTGCGGATGGTCTGGAGAGCATTTACCGAACACCAGTCGAACTCAACTGAACTACCGATACGGTAAGCGCCTGATCCAAGAACAATTACGGAATTCTTGTCGTGCTGATATTTTACGTCGTTGAAATTACCGCCGTATGTAAGATAGAGATAGTTGGTTGCAGCCGGATAGTCTGCCGCAAGGGTGTCGATCTGCTTGACGCAAGGGACGATGCCCTTAGACTTACGGAATGCGCGTACGATATCCTCAGCCATCTCGCTGTCCATATTCTTATAGAGAGCATTGGCCACCTGGACATCAGAGAATCCCTGCACCTTGGCCTTCTTGAGGAGATCAAGCGGCATCTGCTCACAGTTGTCATATTTCTTCATCTCCTTATGAGTATTCACGATACCCTGGAGTTTGTTGAGGAACCACTTGTCTATCTTGGTGAGACTATGAATCTGATCGACACTGTAACCAGCCTGCATTGCCTTGGAAATCACAAAGATTCGATTATCTGTAGGCTCATTGAGCGCCTGATCGATATCATCAACCTTGATATCCTTGTTACCGACAAATCCATTAGCACCCTGACCGATCATACGAAGACCCTTCTGGATGATTTCCTCGAAATTACGGCCGAGAGACATCACTTCTCCAACAGACTTCATTGATGAACCGATCTTGCGCGATACACCGGTAAACTTAGAGAGGTCCCAGCGCGGAATCTTTGCCACGACATAGTCAAGGGCAGGTTCGAAGAAAGCAGGAGTCTGCTTGGTTACAGAGTTCTTGATGTCGAAAAGTCCGTATCCGAGACCGATCTTGGCTGCAACAAAAGCGATAGGGAAACCGGTCGCTTTAGATGCAAGGGCTGATGAGCGACTGAGACGGGCGTTCATCTCGATCACATAATACTCCATAGAGTCAGTGTCGTATGCGTACTGGACGTTACATTCTCCAACGATGCCGATATGACGAACCATCTTGATTGCCAGATCGTGAAGGAACTGGCATTCCTTTGCACTGAGAGTCTGGGTCGGTGCGACAACGATAGACTCACCGGTATGGATTCCGAGAGGGTCGAAATTCTCCATATTACAGATGGCTATGCAGTTGTCATAGCGGTCGCGCATCACTTCATACTCGATTTCCTTCCAGCCCTTGAGCGACTTCTCAACCAGAACCTGAGGAGAGAATGAGAATGAACTTTCGCAAAGAGTCACGAGTTCTTCTTCGTTATTACAGAAGCCTGATCCAAGACCACCAAGAGCGTAGGCTGCACGGACAATCACCGGATAGCCGAGTTCCTTGGCAGCATCCTTGGCAGCCTCCACAGTCTCGACAGCGTGGGACTTTATAGTCTTGACATTGATTTCCGCGAGTTTTGCATTGAAGAATTCACGATCCTCAGTATCCATAATTGCCTGAACAGGAGTACCGAGTACCTTTACGTTATATTTATCAAGAATGCCAGACTCATAGAGGGCTACTCCGCAGTTCAATGCAGTCTGACCGCCGAATGCGAGGAGAATGCCCTGTGGAGCCTCCTTCTGGATAACCTTCTCAACAAAGTATGCTGTAACGGGGAGGAAATATACCTTGTCAGCAACCTGCTCCGAAGTCTGAACAGTAGCGATGTTCGGATTGATGAGGATAGTCTCAATACCCTCCTCTCTGAGTGCCTTGAGTGCCTGTGAGCCTGAATAGTCAAACTCTCCGGCCTGACCGATCTTGAGTGCTCCAGAACCGAGCACGAGGACTTTCTTTATGCTGTTGTCAATCATAGTCTTAGAGTTTGCTTATGAATTCATCAATAGGAGTTATGTTTTCTGTCAGACCTACGCAGACCTCAGGGTTGAACTGGGTGCCAGCAAATGGCTTGGTCTTATGGCGGATGCCATCCACAGAGCCGTCATTGAGATTGGTGTAGTACACCTCCCAGTCTGACGGGATTGACTCCGGCTTGATTGTACGATATACATTCTGGGCGGTGATGTAAGTGCGGTTGCTGCCCTCCCTGCGTACAGGCTGGTTGGAACTCCTGTGCGGATGTGCAAGTCTTGCCATCTCGCAGCCGGCAGCCTTTGCAATGAGGTGATAGCCAACGCCTAAGCCGAATACAGGTTTGTTTCCGGCAAGAACTTTCCTGAGCACCTCTACTGTATCTTCGTAATTGCAGAGACATCCCGGGCCGTTTGACACGAATACTCCGTCATATTCCATCTCAGTGAAATCATAGTCATAAGGTACTCTCACGACCTCCGCTCCTCTTGCGATGAGGCCGCGGAGGATGCTGTGTCTGACACCGCAATCAACAAGCACGATGCGCTTGCCAGAGGTTACCGCCGCTTTGCTGCCGTTGACATTCTCGACCTCCTGAGCCGGCTGAGCCTTGTATATTATCGGTTCCTTGCAACTTACTTCTGCAGGTGACGGTTCCTTGATTTCTTCAGGTACCTCAGCCCCTTCAGGAATTATGTATCCTTTCATCGGTCCTTTATCACGCAGCACCTTAGCGAGTTCTCTTGTATCAATCCCGTAAATACCAGTAAGTTCCTGTTCTATCATCCATTGTTCAAGGCTCTTTACCGCCTCCCAGTTGCTGTAATCCTCGCAATAATCGAATATCACCAGACCGTCAGGCTGAATCTTCTCTGACTCAAGATTCTTGGACAGTTTTTCGCCGACAAGTTCTTCCGACGGGACACCATAGTTTCCGATCAAAGGATAGGTCAGGCAAAGAATCTGATGATTGTAGGTAGGGTCTGTCAACTGCTCAGGGTACCCCATCATCGAAGTGTTGATCACCAACTCACCACCGACAGATTGTGCGCAACCCAATGAATAGCCCTGAAATTCCAGGCCATTCTCCAGACGAAGTGTTGCTTTAAGTTTCATTTTATATTTCCGTTAAGTTTAAATTTTCCAAATCACCCGACCTGATCGGGAGCCAGATAAAAAAACGACCATTTCTCTAATGGAGAAAATGGCCGACAGTGATAGTGAAATGGGAAAAACGAGACTGTGCATTAACTGGTAATGCGTTCACATTCAGATATATTCGGGATGCATCTCGTTTACACATATTATTTCCCATTAGTAAAACCTTGCGAAGATAGTAAATTTTGCCTGATTTCCACAAATTAATTTCGCTTTCTTTACCATTTATGGTAATTTTGCACTTGAGATATGCGCCATCCACTGATGACGATGGTTTTATGGACAATTCTGTTAAATAAGATAATGATGTATATACGAAACGAAGATACGATTTGCGCGCCGGCCACGGTGCCTGGGACTGGAGCCATCTCGGTAATCAGGATCACCGGTCCAGAGGCCTTGGCTATCGCTGACAAAGTCATTACCTGCAGCAAGGGAAAGATCTGCGATTCCAAGGGATATACTATGAAATTCGGCATCGTAAAATCCGCTTCAGGCGATGTATTAGACGAGGTGGTTGCAAGCATCTTCCGTGCTCCCCGATCATACACCGGCGAGAACTCCGTGGAGATTTCCTGCCACGCTTCGTCTTATATAGTTTCATCATTGATGGGGCTTCTTTATGAGGCTGGAGCAAGGGCTGCAGAACCAGGTGAATTCACGCAAAGAGCTTTTTTGAACGGAAAGATGGACCTCGCTCAGGCAGAAGCAGTTGCAGACGTCATTTCAAGTCAGAATGCAGCAGCCCACCGAATAGCCTTCAAGCAGATGAAAGGTGGATTTTCATCTGAACTTCGCTCGATGCGCTCCGAACTCCTGGAACTTGTCTCCCTTATGGAACTTGAACTTGATTTCAGTGAAGAGGAAGTCGAATTTGCAGACCGGTCGCGCCTGGACTCTCTTCTCGTCAACATCACCGGTCACATATCGGGACTGATCGATTCATTCCGTCTGGGCAACGCCATCAAGAACGGCGTTCCGGTAGCAATTGCCGGAGCCACCAACACTGGCAAGAGCACCCTCCTGAACGCTCTTCTGGGCGAAGACCGTGCTATCGTCTCCGACATCCACGGAACCACACGCGACACCATCGAAGAGACCCTCAACATCGACGGAATCCTCTTCAGATTCATCGACACCGCCGGCCTACGCGAAACCACAGAAACAGTCGAAAAAATCGGAATCGAAAGGACATTCAAGAAGATCTCCGAGGCCTCGATCGTACTCGGAATGGTCGACATCACTCGTGATCCCGAAAGCACAAGAGACACCATCCGCGAGATTCTGGACAAAGTAGACTTCTCCTGCCAGCAGCTCATAATCCTGCTCAACAAGACCGATATAGCAGACACTGGCAACGCCCTGGATCTCATCGACTTAGAACTCCGTCTCAAAAACCTTGAGTCAGAAGTAAGCGGCAATCACATACTGCCGATCTCCGCCAGAACCGGCTCCGGCATCAACACCCTCCGCTCCCTTCTTGCCGCCACCCAACGTGATCTTCTGGCCGACAGCGAGACCACCCTCGTCACCAACCAGCGCCACGTCCAGGCTCTCACCGACGCCCGCACCTCCCTCCTCCGCGTCCGCGACGGCCTCGCCTCCGGCCTCCCCACCGACCTCGCCGCCCAAGACATCCGCGAAGCCATCTACCACATCGGCAGCATCGTCGGAGAGATTTCGACCGATGAGGTTTTGGGGAATATTTTTGCGAATTTTTGCATCGGGAAATAACATCTAATTCATCATCGTCCGCTTCGAACTCCTCAAAGACCTTGTACGGTTCTTCAAGGAGTATATGCCCCGCTACGGGTATAAACATCTATGCACCGAGGATGACGACTACAAGTATTACCAGACGCTCAATCTCCCTTGCATCAAACGCGGCTTTATGGGCTACCATTGCAACTATGGAGCACCGCTGAAGGATATTGATGTGTAGATGATTCCTAATTAAATGACACAGGAGGATCTATTGCTCTCCTGTGCGTTGCTTTATCCATAGTTGGCGTTCTAGTTTTCTTTGCCAATATGTTTATTCAGAGTCAGATCTACGAGCAATACTGCATGTTCTTTTTCATCCTTTGGGGCATCTTTAGGTCGCCAAGCAACAATAAAGCGAATAGAAACATCTGATACAAAATAATCTTTTTCGTTCCAAGTTGATAGTTCACCCATTATCTTCTGTGATAATTGACATACAGGCTTATTTGTTTTTAGATCAAATAGATATCCATTATCATAGCGGAGTTTTTGTCCAGCGCGCAATGAAAGCACCTCCTTCTTGCGGTATTTGAAATAACCTAAATTCACATCTCTATGTGAGAGTTGTAGAACAATCTCATTAGGCATATCGTAAATAGTATGTTCTACCCCTTTTTGAACAATGCTAGATTGATCAAACAAAGAACTATTAGTATGTATAAATAGTCGTTGTTTAGCACGAGTTATACCCACATAATATCTGCGAAGCACCTCATCGGTCAATTGTCGTGGTTCGGAGATAAGCATATACACATCATCAAACTCCATTCCTTTTGACTTATGTATAGTTGAAACCACCACATCTGCATTTTGCAAATCACAAAAATCTTCTGCCGATGACTCAAATATATACTCTTTGAAGTCGGTCAAATACTTGGCTTTATTAGTCTCTTCAAATAACTTGACACATTGCTGTAAATAACAAAGACTTGCCGAGTCAGCATAGGTGGAGTATGTCCGCTGCTTCGACTTTTCCCACACTTCATCTGCGATGAGAGGAGTATGTGTATCTGCTTCAATACATTTTAGAAAGAATCTCACCTCTGCCATATTCCAGAAGCGGAAACCATCCATGCTTTGAATAAGTTTACTCTTTAGGTTATACTTTCTCAAAAGTGCCACCATAATTACCGCCTCTTCGTTAGTCTGAGTGAGGACACACATAGTGCCACGCCCACGATGCTTCATTAAATCATCAACGAGAGGTTGATACATAGAGCTCGATACGTGTTGTGTTAGACTTACACTTCCCACCTCTGCACTCATCGATATGATTGGACGGCTCTTCATCCTGTCTTTTATAGCACCGACAAAATTGTTGGCATACTTCACTATATGTTGTGAGCTACGATAATTCTCTGTCATCTCGACAAAACGGCCATTAGACTCTTTGAGCAGCTTTGCCATATACCTTGAATTAGACCCACGAAACTCAAAAATATTTTGGTCATCATCTCCAACAGCAATTACACGCATCTCTTCATTTGCAGTCATCAAGGCGTGTACTAACGCATACTCTTCAGCACTCATATCCTGAGCCTCGTCAATCACAAGTACAGTTTTTGCTATGCGATTTGGTTCTACCTCTCCGTCATTTATCATTTGTGCTGCGCGTGACACTACATCTTTAGCATCATCCAGATTACCTATTCTACCAAGCAAATCAAAGCAATAGGAATGAAATGTCTTTATCTCAACAAAATGTGCAGCATTACCTATCAATCCCATAAGTCGTTGTTTGAACTCCGTAGCAGCAGCACGCGAAAATGTGAGCATCAGTAATTGCTCGTGTTTTACATCTTCCAGCAAAAGCAGTGATGCTAATTTATGTACCAACACCCTCGTTTTCCCACTTCCTGGACCAGCTGCGACAACAATACATCGTGACTCTTTGTCAGAAATTATCTCCATCTGCTTATCTGAAAGCGAGCCAAAGAGTTGTTCGTATTTTCCAGGTGTAACATTGCGCTCTATCTCTCGGACACGCTCACCTTTGAAATACTTTGCCACAAAGCGCTTATAATCCATTTGGAAATAGTCTTGCACATATTGTAGAGCCGCATTGTAGTCCTTAACCATCAAATTAGCATACTCACCCACTATATGAACTTGCTGTATCTTCTGCTTATAGAAGTCGTTTAGCATACGATAATCCTCCTGCTTGTAGCGCAATCGATTATCTTTAATGCGGCGAATATCCATAGCATTATAGAGGACAAGGAAACCGCCTTCTAATTTCAATGCCCCAATTTTAGATAGATACAACAATGCTTCTTCAACATCTTCAAGTTGCACATCTTGTAATGAGCCAAAGAGATTAGAACTATTCTTAATATCATTGAGTAGTTCGATAATAGAAAACTGCACACCTCGCTTTTTCTCTTCCTCCCCTGCCGAAGATAATGTCTGCCGGAATAGCCACTCCACAGCAAATTGACAAATAGCCAAACGCTTTTCAAATCGCTTTATAATGGAATCCAAATCTGCCTGACGAACGACCTCTACATTGTGTGCCGCATCCTCTTTTTTACGAGTATAACCCTTTATTGTGAGGAAGTATAGCAATGTGCGAATATCTTTTTCTGTAGCCGATGCTATACCCTCTCTCTGTGCGTTATCATTCAATTGTTTGCACGAAATCCTTAGGACATCATCAGGGATATTATTGAGTATATATCGCTCCAATTTTGTAAATTGTTCCAACAATCGCTTAGACCTGTGCTCTGACTCTCCCGCATCATTCAAGTAAGCCGAAATATCCTTCGTGTCAGCCAATATTCCCTCCTGGCGCATTCGTTCAACAACTGAAACAACATCAGTCTTCTTGAGTCCAAGAATATCTGCCAAATAATCGACACGCGATTCTGCCACATCATCCTGAGCCTTGGCAATGTACTTTTGAGATATTAGAGATTTAATAACACGAACAGCCTTTTCAACCTCCTCACTTTCAAATAATACAGATTCGGTGATGCGCCTGCGCGCTTCATCCACATTCTTCACGGTAATGCCTGTAGCATATACATGGGGTACATTATTGCCACGCTCCAAATAGCCAGCTTGCTCCAAAGCGGCCAGAGCAGTACGGACACGCGTCTCAATATCAGAGACCGAGTCATCCCAACCAGCTTTACGTGCAATTTCCAATGCAGAACAGCATGCGCGCGCACGATGCTTTGTCATCTCTTTAACAGCTTTCCAGACTTGCTGAATTTCACTAATACTCAACTTTGTCTGATTTAGCAAAATAAAGTGTTTGTCTAAATCGGAGTCGCTATACAACACAAAACATCTTGCTTGCAACTCTGGATCTCGGCCAGCTCGACCAGCCTCCTGCACATAGTTCTCCAACGAATCAGAAATATCATAATGCACAACCAAACCGACATCTTTCTTATCTACACCCATACCAAAGGCAGATGTAGCCACAATAATACGCACCTGATCAGACATAAAAGCATCCTGATTAGCAATCTTCTCGTCGGCATCCATTCGACCATTGAATGGTAATGCTTTATATCCATCACGCGAAAGTTTCTCCGCCAGAAGTTTTGTTCTTTTCGTTCTCGACACATAGACTATAGTCGGGCACGATGATTCTGCTATTAGTGATCTTAATTTTGCATACTTATCTTCGTCTGTATCTGTGTGAATAACAGAGTAGCGCAGATTAGTTCGCGAAGCAGTAGATGCGAATAGTTTAAGGTCTATGTTAAGCGTCTGTTTGAAATAATCGCAAATATCCTGTACTACCTTTTGCTTAGCTGTAGCAGTAAAACACGAAACCGGTATTGGTGTGACGTGTTTCTTCTTTTTCTGATATTCACTTATAAACTTACCTATGTAGAGATAATCGACACGAAAGTCTTGTCCCCAAGATGAAAAACAATGAGCTTCATCTATTACAAAGCGTACCACATGTCGTGCCAATAAAATCTTCTCGATTGTCTTTGAACGCAACATTTCGGGAGCGATATATAGTAACGAAGCATCGCCATCTAAAACACGCTGAATAGCAAGTGAACGACTAATCGGATCAAGAAGGCCATTTATTGTTACAGCATCAGCAATACCCCTCTCCGCAAGATTATCTACTTGATCTTTCATAAGCGATTGTAGCGGAGAGATTACAACTGTGAGACCATGTACGGAACGTCCCTCCATCAATGCCGGTAACTGAAATGTAAGCGACTTACCACCGCCGGTAGGAAATATTGCAAGCAACGATTTACCATCAACAGCAGCCTGCACAGACATCTCTTGCAGTGGCTCACCCTCGTATGTACGAAATTGGTCGTAACCAAAATACTGCTTTAAGTTATAATGAATATCTAGGTCTTTGTTACAATAATTACAACTACGAAGGCACTTGGTGTGTCGTAATTGTCTAACAATATTTTCGACATTGGGATAATTACATAGCACCCATGCTGGTGTAATAGACCTATGGTCTGTTGTGTCAATCAATGCTAAAGAATATGCTAATTCACAAGGGTGTTGAGCAATTATATTTTCAATATCTGCATTCTCACATATCTTTCCTTGATATGTAGAGCGTATCAAATTTGCCAAATCATCAGCCTCTGACACATTCGCATTAACAAATTGGAGAAAACCAGCAAATTCAGATATACCATCCAATAGCGTAGCATAGATACTCTTTTTATCTTCCGATAATGTACTCCATCGGGCGACTTCGTCCATTAACAGGTCATGAGCCTTCTCACAATCATTGACTGGATTATTTATCTGATCGCTAATCAATTTATCATCTTTCAATAGATGATGATATGGCTTTTCAGGAAACAGCAAAGGCGAAACATAAAGCGTATCGACCAACATCCATTGATGAGCGACATCCCCAAAAAGATATTTTGCATCATGGTGGATAATATTATGCCCACACACGAAGTCCACATCTTTCAAATAATCCAGCAACTCCCTCTTATTGGCAGAGTGGAAAATGGCTCTATCCCATCTAAGCGCACCAATATCATGAATGCGATGATCTTTCAAGCCAACCTCCACATCAATAAAGGCATATCGAGAAGCATCTCGGAATACAGACTTCGCTGGATTATCTACCGTATCGCTTATTGAATTTTTTATTCTATCCCAAAGAGACATACTTCAAATTTGAATATGTTTTGATTCTTTCAGTACACAAATATTTACTGAGTCTATTTAGAAGGAGTTATCAGATCCCTTACATCCACATTCAATAGCTCAGCAATTTTGTTTAATGTAGCCAAATCAGGCTGAATGGAGTTGCTACACCACTTACTGACAGTGTTGACTTACCCAATTGCTCTGCCAACCATTTGCCTGTTTTCCGCTTTTCGACAAGTGTTACTTTTATACGATTTAGATTTGACATTACACTCTAATTTATTTAATTCTTATGCAAAGATATTATAATTATATAGTAATCTGTACTAAAATGTAAATCAGAATCAATATAGATATTATCAATGAACAAGTTTCCAATATAGGCTCGTCGCACGCATTAACTTGTGATTTATAAGGCATATTTCGAATAATAACACTGAACGATATTTTTCCTCTCTATTTTCTCTTTATATTGCACATTATTTTATAACTTTGTAGTAAAATCGTAAATAATAACAAAATGGATAAACCCATGAACCGCATAAAAGAGGTGCTCGAAGAGCGAGGCATCAAACAAACTTGGCTTGCAGAGAGGCTTGGCAAGAGTTTCTGCATAGTGAACT
>JAGAIM010000080.1 GCA_017626555.1 Bacteroidales bacterium | reverse complement strand
CTTAATCCTGTCCTTAATATAAGATTGACTATCGCATAGTCTCTCAGTGACTTGGATTTAAGATATGCCAGCATGTCTGATGCTTCTGTCTCATTCAGGTGCATCTTCCTGAACCCTTTCTTTCCCCTCGGTGGCTTCACGGATCTTGCGATGTTCGGATAGAGCATAGTGTTTTCCGTCCATTTGTAGAACTGCCTCACGGCAGTCAGATATGAGCCGATGGTCAGCGGTGACAGTCTCTTCTTCACCATGAAGTTCTTGAACGACATCACATCAGCTGGAGTCATGCTCTTCATCGCATGACCGCTTTCCTGCATCCACCTGAAATACTGGACCATCCCCCAGTAGTATGTCTCCCTGCTCTTCTGTCTTAGATCCTGGGAATCAAGAAAGGCTGCAAGAAGTATCTCCCAGTTTTCCTCGCACTCCCTCCTCGCAAGCGTTCCGGTCGGTCCGTCAGTCATGACCGGAGTCAATTCAGTATTATCGGCATTCATAGTATTCATCATATTTACATTCGGTACATTACTACCGATATTCATATGGCAAAGGTACTTTTGATATTACCGATTTCAAATATGTTTTACTTGATATTCAGAAATGCTTAACTCTATTTTCGCTCTAATTTCACTATCTCAGTCGAGATCGTGCCAAGGATCAGTGAAAACAGGATCGTCAATCGGCTCCTGTGACAGCTCCGAATCGGTAGTGTCATTCCCATCTGTCTTGTCCGCTAGGTCGCAACTGTCCCAAGCCTTATTTATCAGATCGGCGGCTTCCTTCTGAATCCTCCTGTAGTTGGCCTCAAGGACACTGTCCATCATAAGATGAAGCTTGAAATCGATAATATCATTGACAGCTTTTGTATATTCCTTGTCCGTCAAAGCGTCATAACGTCTCTGAACCTCCTTGTCCATGTCGTCAGGATGACATATCACACCAGATACCTGAATCTCATATCTGATCTGATCCATGACAAATCCCGCCGGGTCGGCAAGAACGGAATTGCGTATGTATTCCTCGCCGAAGTCAGTCATGACCGGTATGTCCACCCATTTCTTCTTCTCCTTTGCTACAGCCTCATTGTCCCTGACGATCTCCCCACAGAAGATCTTCCTCTCTATCTTCTGGCTGTGAGTGTCCGCCACCCTTCCGAAGAAAGTTCCGGTCGAGAGCGTCTCGATCTTCCTTGCCGGGAGGATCTCGTCCTTCTGCATGGAGATGCTGACCGAGTCCGTGCTCCTTCCTATGGATTCGCTTTCACGCACCCTGTCCTCCTTTCCGAATGCGGCGCAGAAGTCCCTGGCGGTCTTTCCGCTGACCTGTCCCACGAAGACGTTTCCGGGGGTGTTGATGAGGACGTCGGCATCCTTCTGGCCGTAATCCCTGACCATCTGCGAGTAGTCCTGTGCGCCCATCACAAAGGCGACGCCGTTGGAGCGGCAGGTGTTGATGATCTTGTCGAGATCCTTGAGGAACATGGTAGGCAGCTCGTCGAGAAGCACGGCGGACTTCATCCTGCCCTGCTGGTTTATCCTCTTGAACATCCTCGAGGTGTAGAGAGCTATCGAGGTGCCGTAAACGATCTCTCGTGTAGGATTGTTGCCTATGCACAGGACCTTGGGATGCAGAGGATCATTGATGTCAAGATTGAAGTCGTCCCCGGTCAGGATCCAGTAAAGGTTCCTGGACACGAACTTGGACAGAGGGTTCTTGGTACTGGAGAGCATACCCTGAAGCTGGTCGTTCGCACCGGCCTCGAAAGCGTCTGCAAAGGACGAAATCTTGGCCTTTATGTCCGGGTCCGACACAAGGACACCGATAAGCTTCCTGTAGTCCTGATTAAGGAGTTCTATGGCATGAGGAAAGGTGCAGTAACGTCCGTTCTCATGAGTCCTCAGGAACCAGAAGATGGCGTCAAGGAGAATCTTCGACGACTCAGTGAAGAAGTCGCTCTTCTCCCTGGCCACCTTGTTCACGTTGAGCATTATGAGTTCGGCAATCTCCGCACAGTCCGACTGATCGACTATATATGAGGGATGAGTCGGATTGGCTCTCAGGGAGTGCAGCGGATCATCGAAATTGAGGACGCAGAACTCAGGTCTTACAGCGAACCTGTCCTGGTGCTGAAGCAGCTTGTTATACACATTGACGGACAGGGTTGGATACTTGTAGTCATACACGCACATTGCGTATCCCTTGTAGAGCATCTGATCGATGAACGGCTCATAGATGGAGTATGACTTACCGGAACCCGGGCTACCCAGTACGAATGTCGCCCTGAAGGGATTCACGACGTTTATCCAGCCCCTGTGGATGCGCTGCTGATACTGGAACACCATCGGCAGGTTCACGGAGTTGTCGTTCTCTATCTTCACCGTGCACTGACGGAATGTCTCATTGTCGTCATTGATGATCGCCTTGGTGTCCCTGCGTGATATCATGCTGATGACCCACAGGAGACCGACGGCACCCATTGTTGTGAACAGTGCATATAGACCCGGCGATGAGAACGGATAGAAATATGCAAGCAAAGACACTACGCCGACGGCCGCGACACTCCTGATGTCAGCCTCACGCGCCTTGCTGGATCTGGTGAGTATTCCAAGGCCCATGAGGATCATAGCCATGATCTTTGTCTTAAAGGAATGCACGAACATCGGGCTCCTTGCAAACCGCAGGCACAGATTGTCCAGCATCACCCATGACATATCTATCCGCTTCCACAGAGGATGAGCAAAGTAATACAGGTTCAACAAGAGCATCAGCACCCCGAAGAGGATGCCGAAATAGAAGTACTTCTCATATTGGTTCTTGTTGAGCATATCAATCCTGCTACATCTTCACGCCGCGTGACTTCTTCCTGCTGCGGCCATATATATCCCTCGAGAGCGAACGGCCTCCGCCGAGGCTGGAAAGGAGGTCTCCGAGCGTGGCCATTCCCACCAGAGGCTCCTGCTTCACCTCTCTTGAACTCTTCTCCCACTGTCCCTGCGATTCCGCATTCCGGAAATCCGAAAGTGACACATCCTTAAGGTCCGAGAGCGTATGGATGCTTCTGGTCTCATGATCGACGAACATTACACGGGAGATCTGTCCGTCATCGTTACGCATCATCTTCACATCGACATTCTCGGCTGCCATCATAGCCCTGAAATGCTTCTGACTGACTGATTCCTTCAGACACTGCGAACACAGCAGTGAGAGGTCAGCCGTGCCGTGATAGCTTCGCGTCTTCATGCACTCCCTCGCCCTGCTTTCAAACATCTTGACTGGGTCAAACGAGAGATCGTTCTTCGATATGGCGATGGTGCATGGTTTCCCGGAAGCATCAAGACCTCTGAAGGCCAGCTTCATCGGAACGGATGACATCTCCTTCACAGAGACACCGTAAGTGCTCAAAAGAAAGCGGAACTGGCCG
>JAGAIM010000079.1 GCA_017626555.1 Bacteroidales bacterium | reverse complement strand
TGAATTCCCCCTCGTTTAAAAAGTCATTTATCTCCGTTGCAATTTTTTTCACTTCTTTATAAAGCTTCTCGGTCATATCGTAGCATTCAAAAAGTGAAAGACCGAGTACTTCAAAAATATGATTTACCCTTTCGGCATATTTTTTAGGTTTATATTCAAAAGTTTCAATCAGTTTTATAGCTTTCTTTTCGTTAATGCAATAAGCATTATTGCATGCAAATAGTACTTGATTTAAGCATGAAATAATACGAAAAACATGGCCTGCAATATAATATTTATCCTCTGCTCCCGCATTTGCTTTTACAAACATTAAAGAGAACTCTGCTTCAAATATAAAAAAGTTTATCAAGTTCTTCTTTAGAGCACCAGGGTAAATTTCTGCCTGATTTTTTAATTCGCATAAGCGTTCATTCTTAGCATATTGTATCTTGCTGATTGCCAATTCTCCACGATACATAGCACTTATATAACCATGGGGATGCCCAGTCTGATAATTGGCAGTAACAATTCCTTGCTCCGTATCTTTGATTATTTGTTCCACCCGTTTTATATCACGTAAAATCAAGTCAACATGATACCCGTTTATAACTAACCATCCGCCGCCATTAATCCAATCACCCCACGCTCCGGGAGGTACAACAAGGTCGTTTCTATTCTCATCATCCAACTCTGTAGCAATTTGGTTAATCGCTGTCAGGTCAAATGATTCTGATTTGTAATAGAGAATACCGATTTATGTGTGCAATATAGCGATATTATCTGAATTCAGATCTCAAACCTCACAGAAATCTGCTGTTCCCGGCTCCGGTAGCCTGTCTGGGAGTCTATGAGGAAGTATCTGATGTGTGCCTGGTATTGTTGGTGATTGCCGGTCAAGCCGGCAATGACGGAAGTGGCGAGGTGCCAGGCGTTTTTATAATCAGGAATCAGAACCTGAATCCTGTCGGGGCTTTCTGTCTGCATCGAGAGGAACGATCGCATCAGTCCGGGGCGGATTCCTCCAGAGGGATGGGTGATTTGGAGTTTCAGGACGATGTGGAGATGTTCGATCCCTCGGTCTGGGCCAAGGGCAGACAAGTCGGGTGTGACGGAAGGTCTGCCGGTGTGAGAGGCGATATCCGTTCTGAATGTAATGAGCAGATCTTCCTCGATGGCTGTTGCATCGTCGAGGAAAATCGAGAACTGTGGGAACGGGGTGAATGGTTTCGGCTCCGGAGTGTGTTCGTCGCCCAGCTGTGCGAAGCCGTGATATGCACTTACGAAGAGATTGTAGCCGCTGATGTGTGTGCCGGGATCGTACGGGAGTTGCTTGGATGGAACACCTTTGGCTATGGCCGACCATTCCAGCTGCACGTCGTGTTCCAGTTCTCGCCAGGCTTTGATGGCCCGGCGATGAATGGCTGCGTTGGTGAGTTGTGCCGGAGTGCCTGGAAAGATAGTCTTCGGCTTTGTCCTCCAGTAGCATTTGCCGTCGCGGTGGTAGAATGAGATGTTTCCCATCGATCCCCAGCAGTCGGTGAAGCGTGTGTTTTCTGTGTATAGTGGCATTGTGATGTTGTGTTTGGGCTGCAATGTAATTCTCTGCCACGAGTTTTCCATATCCTGCAGAGCGGATCCTGCCGATGGCCAAAGTGCCGGGGATGGGAGACAGCATATATAAAGGGTATCTCTATATATGTGAAGTCTTTTCCTCAGAGGTGGTTCAGAGGTACATCGAAGGAAGTCCGGTCAGGACTTCTGTCTCATTGTTTATATATATCGCGCCGGTGGTTTCGTCCGGGCGTGTGATGGCGGTCACTGGCGGCAGGAGCCTTCGGGCGTACGTCAGTCATTCTTGGCCTGTGGTGTTTGGGGACGGTTTCCGCGTCTGCGTCAGCAGATGCGGAAACTGGCCACAAATGCCATAGGGGGCAAGGACGTAGTCCGCGGCAGGTGGCGGACGGATGAGGATGAGACGGGAGATGAGGGTCTTCCCGCCACTGGAACGTACGGTCACTAAGCAGTAGAACATACCAACGCTGATGCGAGGGATGGCGAGTCTGTGGCTGGAGTGTCTGTCTTCTGTAAGGAGGAGCGAAGAGACGACTGGAAGAAGGCTGACACGGAAGACACAGTCTCGCCCTGC
>JAGAIM010000078.1 GCA_017626555.1 Bacteroidales bacterium | reverse complement strand
ATGGGACAATGTAATTCTCTCAACAATTCACCCTTTATTCCAACAAAATCAGTATCTTGCATAACTTTTTTCAGTATAATTCATTATCATTTGCCGAAAATGTTTATTTTTGCGGCGGTAATCATTTCTCTTCCAAAGAGAAGTGAATTTGAATTCAGTAAAAGAGATTGCAACTTATTAATAACTATTTTTAATTCAATATCCTATGAACAAAGTAAATGCAGTGTCAAACTATGCAGTTCCACAAGTGGAAATCATAGAAATGGAAGTAGAACAATGTTTCGCAACAAGTGGCGAGGGTAATACAGAAGGGTTTGGAGATTATCAGTAATCAGATCAATCATTTATGTTATAATCCTATGAAAAGAATTTATTATTTTGGAATGACAGTGATACTTGCCATTATGGCAGGTTGCCAAAAAGACGAAGAATCGCTGAACATACAGAATAGTCTGAACCAGACATTCTATGCGACATTCGAAAATGGTGCCGATACTCGTACAGCACTTGATGGCAGCAATAATGTCGTTTGGTCTGAAGGTGACCAAATCAGTGTATTTGGCGGAACTACTGCCAATAATTCTTTTATACTGCAAGAAGGTGCTAACAGCACGTATGGAACATTTAAAATAAACACATCTGCTGCCGGAACAGAGTCAAGCACTCCTGCTTCCGAGTTATCTGCCAATGTCGCTTACTACCCGTACGAAAGCGATGTAACTGTAAGTGAGAATAATGGTACTTATACTTTCAATGCAACTTTTCCTACCACACAGACTTACAGTAAAAGCGGTACATTTGGAATAGGTGCATCACCTATGGTGGCAGTTACTTCCTGCACATTGGATGCTAACCTTAAATTCAAGAATGTCGGTGCGATTTTCCGTCTGCAATTGAAAGGCAATGCGACCATCACAAAGATTGAATTCAGCGCAGAAGAGTACTTGGCAGGCAAGGTAAACATTACAGCATCTAACTCTACTCTCCCGACTGTCAATGTTACAGATGGATCCAACACCATTCTGCTGGATTGTGGCGAGGGTGTAGAACTGAGTGCTACCGAGGCCACCAATTTTGTTGTGGCATTGCTTCCGGTAGAGGAGATTACCGGAGGTATCACTATTACCATATATGACAATGCCGGAAAGAAGATGGTTTATAGTCATAAGGCGGACGAGACATTCACTATACTGCGCTCTAAAGCCTATACGACTACAGTAGTTGAATATGAAGGAACCGAGAATGTATCTTCACCTTTCGCTGGCGGAGCGGGTACTGAAAGTGATCCATATTTGATTGATAGGGCAGATCAGTTATCTCACATTTCTGATTATTACGACACGTACAACTATTTCAAGATTGCAGACGGTGTTGAAACCCTGGATCTGGCCGGCATTGGCCGTCTTGAACTCAACGGCAGTTTTGATGGTAACAATGTAGAAATCACTGGCCTTTCCACCTCTTTATTTGAGAGAGTCGGTAAATCCGGTCTGGAACAGAAGATCAAGATATCTAATCTTACCGCCACTGTCAATACTACCGACGGACGCGCTCTTGTCAGGAATATCTATAATCCGGGTGAAACAACCTTCGAAAACGTAACACTTCACGGTTATATCGAAGGCCAGTACAATATGGGTTCCTTCTATAACTACGGTACTGCGAATGCTGCCGATTCCGAAGGAGCAGATTATACCGTAACCTTTATCAACACGAAATCCGATGCAACCCTCGTATGTACCACAGGTAATGCAATCGGCGGTATGCTTGGTCACGGATATGAGGGTGCTGGCTACACTCTTTCCATCAATATGGACGCAAATTCCGGCTATTCCGGCAAGATGTACACAACCGGAAGTGCCACTTGCTATGCAGTGATGGCTATGTGCTCTCACTCAACTTACATACTTAACGGCGTGGAGACCAGCAGATATACCGATGAGTATTCTTCTACCAGACTTGAAATGGCTACTCCTACTAAGACAGAAGACGGTTACTATGTTACTCCTGCCTCGGCGAGTGTCGATCACTACATAGTATATCTCAACTGTCAACTTACTGCTTATGATGCTGACGGAGTCAAGATCAGCAATATGGCCGGTCTTACCTGGAATCTTGGAAAAGAAACCATCGGATCATCTGATCTTGAAAACAAGATCTTTGATCTTTTCGATTCTGCATCAATCCAGAACGATAGCACAGATGAGATCGGATATAATTTAGAAAATGGCGTACTTACAGTTTATACAGGCAGAGATGTGAACTTTGCATCCGGTTGGCTTACTCTTCAGGTCAATCAGTATGATGCTGACGATAACATTCTTGCAGTCGGTAATTTACGGGTTCATACATTCCCTGAACCTACCACTGAGTCTTAATATCATATTGCGCAACATTAGAATAGGCCACCCACTCATCCTTATGCCGAGTGGGTGGCCTATCAATATGTGTATGTTTCAAAAAACAAGCAGTTCCTTAATGGATTGCTACTGTGAGCATAGCCATCACGATAGACACCATACTCATAAGTTTGATGAGGATGTTGAGTGAAGGTCCTGATGTATCCTTGAACGGGTCACCAACTGTGTCACCTGTTACGGTTGCCTTGTGAGCCTCTGAGTTCTTTCCGCCGAGATGGCCTTCCTCTACATACTTCTTTGCATTGTCCCAGGCACCGCCGGAGTTGGACATAAATACTGCGAGTACGAAGCCTGAGCCGAGACCTCCGATAAGAAGACCCATCACACCTGCAGGACCAAGGATAAGACCTACCAGTACAGGAACGATGATGGCGATGAGTGAAGGAAGAAGCATTTCACGCTGAGCACCCTTTGTAGAAATCTCCACGCAACGTGCATAGTCAGGAGTTGCCTCACGGGTAAGGATACCCTTGATCTCGCGGAACTGACGGCGTACCTCAGTCACCATACTCTGGGCAGCACGGCCTACTGCGTTCATTGTGAGACCGCAGAAGAGGAATGACATCATAGCACCGATGAACACACCAACGAGAACCACCGGGTTCATAAGGTCAACGTGATAATATGCCATAATGTCAGGGATAGTCGCCTGTGCGGCATCGATAGTATTGCCGGCAACGTCAACGATCTGCTTTCCGAGATGTGTAAGACCGATCTTGATCTCTTCGATGTAAGATGCAAGAAGTGCGAGTCCTGTGAGGGCTGCGGAACCGATGGCGAAGCCCTTACCTGTTGCCGCAGTTGTATTTCCAAGTGCATCGAGAACGTCTGTACGCTTGCGTACTTCAGGATCGAGTTCGCTCATCTGGGCATTACCGCCGGCGTTGTCAGCGATAGGACCGTAGGCGTCTGTTGCGAGAGTGATTCCGAGAGTCGAAAGCATTCCGACAGCAGCGATACCGATACCGTAAAGACCTGTACTGAGGCTGTCTGCAGAGAATGAAAGGTCGAATCCGTTTGCACAGAGATATGCGAGGAGGATTGCCACTGCGATGGTCACCACAGGGATTGCTGTCGAAAGCATACCGAGACCGACACCTGAAATGATCACTGTTGCAGGACCAGTCTCAGCCGATTCCGCGAGTTTCTGTGTAGGACGATAAGAGTGTGAGGTATAGTATTCTGTTGCCTGACCGATGATCACACCGGCAGCAAGACCTACTACCACTGAAAGAGAGAAGCCCCACCAGTTCTCCATACCGAGAAGGTACATAATTCCGAATGTCGCGCCTGCGATAAGGATCGAACTGAGGTTGGTGCCGCGTCCGAGAGACTTCAGGAGTTGATCCATTCCTGCACCTTCCTTGGTACGTACCACATAGATACCGATGATAGAGAGAACCACACCTACAGCGGCAATGATCATAGGGGCAAGAATTGCCTTCATCTGAGCATCTGTACCGACTGCAGAATATGCTGCTGCGCCGAGAGCCATTGTAGCAAGGACAGATCCGCAGTAAGACTCATAAAGGTCGGCACCCATACCGGCAACGTCACCTACGTTGTCACCTACGTTATCAGCGATTGTTGCAGGGTTGCGAGGGTCGTCCTCAGGGATACCAGCCTCAACCTTACCTACAAGGTCCGCTCCTACGTCGGCAGCCTTTGTATATATACCACCGCCTACACGTGCGAAGAGAGCCTGGGTCGATGCACCCATACCGAAGGTAAGCATTGTAGTTGTGATGAATACGAGTTTCTGCGTGCCTTCGATGTCAACGAACTGATTGAGTATGATCCACCATATTGCGATGTCGAGAAGTCCCAGACCTACCACGGTAAGACCCATAACGGCACCGCTTCGGAAAGCCACCTTAAGACCTGAATTGAGGGATTTCTGCGCAGCATTCGCTGTTCTCGCTGATGCGTAAGTAGCGGTCTTCATTCCTACGAAACCTGCAAGGCCTGAGAAGAATCCACCTGTAAGGAATGCAAACGGCACCCAACTGTTCTGAACTCCGAGGAAAGCCAATAAAGTAAAAAGAGCAGCAAGTACGATAAAGACGATAACAACGACTTTGTACTGCTGCTTCAGATAAGCCATCGCACCTTCACGCACGAATTGGGCGATCTGCTTCATTGTAGCATTTCCTTCGCTTTCCTTCATCATCTGACGGAAGAAAATGTAAGCAAACACCAGTGCTATGACTGCTGCTGCCGGCACAAGATAGAATAGATTATTCATATAACATTGGTTTTTTGTGTGTCAATGCTTTGTCCTGAGGGTGGTTAATCCGCAGGTCGGGAGAACAAAATTATTTAATATTTGGAGAAAAACAAGAGCCTGACACGCTATTTTTTAAGCAAAAAGACAAACAAATGTTATAAAGTTAAATTTTCTAATACTATCGATTGACCTTTTTATTATATTTGCAAAACTCCGGAATATGGTTAGGACAGCAATTCAAGGATTTTGACCATATATTTCAACATATTCATCCAAAGAAGCATAACTGTCCAGCATATACAGATTCCTGTTCCATTGCGCTGCAGCCCTTTCCATCGCTTCTGTTTTTTCATCCTTTCTGACCGACTTATTGAAACGTAATTTCAAACTATCGTTCCTATATAGTCCTGATGATTCAGGCAGCAACTGAAAATCAGACCTATCATCCTCATCCGCAGCAGAGTTACTGCAAGCGCCCAGCGTTGTCACGACAATGGTCGTGACCAACACAAAATTTCGTATTGTTCTCATTTGAGGGGTTTCAGTACTTAAGGGAATACACTTTAATCCAATCAATTGACATTTCCACAGGCAAGTCCCGACCATCGGCAGGTCCGACCCAGGAACCTCCGATCTGCATATCCATCAATATATAATACGGAGTTCCGAAAGGAAACTGAACTTTGCCTTGATATTCACCTGACTCCAGACGCGGATACGTCAATGTCGTCTTTCCGTTGACAGAAAACACCAGTCGGTCGGGCAGGATTTCCACACCAAAGACATTATATCTGTCTGCGTCAAAAGGGACACGCACGTATGAAACAGGAGAGTTCTTGAATCCAAGGATCTGAGTATATGCAGAATGAAGGGTCTGATATACAAAATCATCCTTGTCGAGGCGCTCCATAATATCTATCTCCCCACCCTCAGGCCATACTCCTGTCTGTGGAAGCATCCAAAGCGCCGGCCATACACTTTTCGCTCCTTGAAGTCTGACACGTATCTCCACTTTTCCATAAGTAATAGTAAACTTATGCTTTGTATAGACTCCGCCGGTAAGAAATGAAGCAGTATCCGAAGGAACTATGCCGTCATTGACAACTGCCTTGAGTCTAAGTTTGCCTCCTCTTTGCCTGAATAGACTTTCATCCAGAGACATATAGTTTCTCCAGTCAGCCTGCCCACGTGTGATCTTCGACCATCTCGTTTCATCCAGATGTCTTCCACGGAACTGATCCTTCCATACAAGTTCATATTCCTGCGCTGCTGCAAGCACTGACAGCAGCAGAAACATATATGTTATCAGATATTTCATAATTACCATCCTGGATTTTGTTCAAGTTTGACATCTAATGTAATTTCTTCAGGCGGTATGGGCAGCAAGTAGTCTCTGCCCGGTCTGAAACAGTAGCCGTCCGGAAGTTTTTCGTGCAAAGGGTCGGCCCAGCCTTGGGCATCAGAATGCAGAGAGGCCAATGCGTCAACAACCGCTGCATCATTCCGGTTGAAGGATTTATACAGAACACCGTCCTTTCCGATATATGCTCCTCTGCCCCTTTGCCCGACAATGACCTTATGTCCCCTCCATCTGAGGATGTCATCGAGCCTGAATCCCTGTAACGCCAGTTCTGTCCTGCGCTCACGACGGATTTCCTGCATATTCGGGGTGAGAGGATATCCGTAATCCGTAAAATGAGGATCATATTCCGGAGTCTTCCAGGCAACACCTGCTCTTTCACGCAAAGGTTTTATGGTCTTGCCGAGCACCTCGTCAGTACAGCGGCCCAGTTCCTCAGCGGCTTCTGCGTATGCCAGAAGGGCTTCAGCATAACGTATTATGACAAGACCCGTATCCCAGAAAGAAGCGTTGACGTATGTCGTGTCCACTCCGAGTGCGGTATGGTAGCCGGTGATGTTACGGCTGCTCCCGTCACCGCCAAAGCGAGGAGGATTGAGAGATGCATTATGTCTTGATGCCTCAACCGAAGTGTCATCATAAATATATTCCGCTACCTTCATCGGCATAGTCATCGAAACGGACCTGAATTTATGCCCGGTGCTCATCACAGTCTCTGTCAATCTGCGGTCCCTTCCTTCGAATGTACGATTGAAATCCTTGAAATCAGGGTCGGACGGGTCAATGGCCGTACCGTCTGCATTCAGATAAGTGTCAACCAGCGATTTGGTCAATCCTGCCGCGGCTTCGTTGTCCACAGTTCCGGAGGCCAGGAGCACTGTCAGACTGTGCTGCACTCCTTTGGTGACATCATATTTCTTCCAGAATACTGCCTCCTGAACATCGGAATAGTCTTTCTGGTTGAACAGATGGGCAAATGCTTCACCTCCGTCCACAGCACCGAAAGGATCATTCTCCAGGGTGTTTAGTCCCCGCTGGGGCGGTATATGGGCGAAAAGTTCGTCACCATATTCCATCACCTTGGCAAAGAACATATCCGGGTCGGCATCTTCTGCAGCAAATTCATCTGATGAATGATATTTTTCCCACGATCCTTCATAAAGAGCCACATTCATAGCCAGTATCAGAGCGGCCTCCTTATTTATCCTCAGACCGGAATAGACGCTGCGGCACTGAAGAAGGGATATGGCTTTGTCAAGATCCGAAAGTATGAACAAGGCGGCTTTCTTGCGAGGAGTCGCCGGAATCTGAAGGCCTTCAAGAGTGGCATTGCCATCCCAGAAGCCGTCCATCAAAGGAATGTCACCGAATTTTCTGAGAAGATCGAAATGCCACCAGGCACGCAGGAAATACACTTCTCCGCACAATGAGAGTACTCCTTCGGTCTCCCTCTCCTTCGGAACCTGATAATATTCAAAGAAATAGTTTATATCGCGAAGGTTCTGATACGATGCTGACCAGTCCTGGTATCCGTCGAAAGAAGTGAGTTCGCCGTTTATGCGCGGATCGTATTTTTCCGAAATTATGTTGTCGCTGTTCTTCTCGACAGCACGCACTCCACTGCCGTACTGAGTCAGCGAAGGAAGAGCCTGATAAAGGCCGTTCACATAACTATAGACCTGGTTTTCCGAAGAAAGGTAGGTGCTGCCGACAGGGGATGTTATCGGACCTTTATCCAGAAAATCCGCACATCCTGTCATAACAAGGACATATATTGCTACGAAGATATATCGAAGTGTTTTCATTGCATCAGAATGTTATATCGATTCCACAAACAAAGGTTCTTGAGAGAGGATAGACCTTGGCATTTCCGTTCTGAACCATTACGGATGTGAGTCCTGGCGCTGCTGCACGGCTTCCTCCTGCCCAGGTATTGACTATATTGATGGTCTCAGGATCGAAGGCATCAGGAAGAGCATCCAGGGTGAAGACATTGTCGCAGGACGCATATATCCTCAATCCTTTGAGGCGCATCTTCTCGATCAGCCCGTCACCGAATGTATATGACACCGTCAGATTCTTCATTCTCATATATGCCGCATTCAGAAGGTACCTTGTCGTGTTGTAGCCTGTGTTGACCTTCCAGTCTGCGTCTCCCGATCCCGTTCCGTCCGTCAGGCGTGGAAGCCAGCCGTCAGGTCGTGCACTTGAGTAGTGGTCCAGGTGATTTGTGAAATAATTGCGTCCCCCGAAAAGATATGTGCTTCCGGCCATAGGGAAGTCACGTTTCCCAACACCCTGCAGAAGTGTCGATACCTCGAAGCCTCTGTATCCGATGGCGAGATTGATGCCATAACAGAAACGTGGAGTGGCGTTTCCGATGATGGTAAGATCGCCGTGATCCTCAACGGTACCGTTTCCCGGATTGACTTTTCCGTCATTATTAATATCCTCGAAACGAAGATCACCTGCCTTCCATAGATTCTGTGCCTTGAAGAAAGAAAGATCCACAGGATATGCAGCGGCTTCCTCGTCAGACGCGAAAAGTCTGTCGGCCTTGTAGCCCCAGATTTCGCCCAGATCCATCCCCTCATAATATCCCTTGTTGACAGAAAGGCCTGTGTGATTGTTGGAAATGACTCCTTCAGGATTGTTGTACCCGGTCACGACAGACTTATAGTCGGATATATTGACTCCGGCACGGTAGAAGAATCCTCCGACAGTCTGGTCTGACCAGTTCAGTGAAAGTTCCCATCCCCTGCTGCGGAGGGTAGCATTATTCTCCTTTGCCCTGTCGCCTGCTGCAAGACCGCCGATGGAAGGTATTGCCTGAGCAGGTCCGAGCATATCACGGGTTGTCCTTTGCCAGATATCGAATGTGAGGTTCAGACGGTATGAGAACACCGAGATATCCATACCGGCATTGGCATTGTCAACCTTTTCCCAGGTAATGAACGGACTTACCATAGATGGGGTATGCGCTACCGTTCCTTTAGCCGGTTCTGACGATTCTCCCGGCAGAAGCCAGGCATTGGCATCAGCAGCATCAAGGCTCATAACATCCATATACCGGTACAGCCCGGCTCCGCTCTGATTGCCAAGACGGCCGTATGAAAGTCGTAGTTTGAGTTGGTTCAAAGGAGTAGATGACTCACGGAAAAAATCCATCGCAGCCACATCATATCCTACTGATAACGAAGGAAATACGCCCACCTGTGTCCCGGTGCGAATCTGGAGGATCCGTCAACACGTCCGCTGAATTCGGCAAACACAGTCTCACGCCAGTTCCAGTTGATTCTTGCAAAGACTCCCATAGTTGACCAATGGTCACGCGCCTCGTCCGCGACCAGATTGCCGGCGGCATTGTCAAACGAGAACACATCATCACTCATCATACCGTCCTTGTAGGTGAATCCGCTCGAGTTTTCCTGAAGTTCAGCCTGGAATCCGACCATTGCCTTGAAATAATGTCTTCCCCAATCTGCCGAATATGATGTCATCAGATCAGGCGCGAGATAGTAATTGAACACATTGCCCCGGGTGTATGATCCGAAGTTGGTATTCTTCCAATGCATACCGGGATACTGGTAGCCCTGCTTTCCTCCTGAAGTCACGACCACTGCCCCATTTGGAAGCGTAGTCTTTGGAAAACCCATACGGAAACTGTTGTTCTGTATATCCAGCCTTGCTTTCATTTCAGCCGTGATGTCCCAGCCTTCAAGTGGGGTTACGGTCATTGACAGGGACATCGCGTCTGAAACGGACAGGCGGTCGTACTGCGTTTCCTTGAGGTACATCAGTTCATTCCAGGATGGAACGGCATATTCCCCTTCTACAGGCAGGATAGTGGTCTGAGTGGGAAACTTGTCAGATATCTGTGCATAGAATATGGTCTGATCCGCCATAGGACGCCTTATTCGGGAAATTGTCAGATTGTTACAGAACTGCACCTTAAGCCATTGTCTGGCAAGGAATGAGAGTTTCGTATTGAGATTGTATTTTTCAAGGCGGTCATCGACACGGTCAATCAGTCCGTTCTGATAAATATAGCCGGCGCCTATATAGTATTTGACCGTCTGCGAACCTCCAGATACACTCAGGTTGTGGGTATGACGAAGAGAATTATCTTTGAAATAGTAATCGAACCAGTCTGTATCAGCATATTGATTGTAATATGTCGAAGCCCAGTTATCTCCGCTGTCATTCGGTCCCACTCCCGGATATGCGTCGGAATACGGCGCCATAGAGAATGCTTCGAGTCTCTTGATGGAACTTTCTGTAAACTGAACGGTCTTGCCGGAATTTACCCTCATTTCGTTGATATAACCTGCAAAATCAACGGACGACATCATCCGAGGCATATTGACAGGGGAACTGAACCCTACAGTTCCGCCGTAATGCACAGAAGCCTTTCCCGAACTGCCGCTCTTTGTAGTAACAAGAACAACTCCGTATGCAGCCCTTGCTCCATATACAGCCGATGCAGAAGCATCCTTGAGTACGGTCACGCTCTCCACATCTGCCGGATTGACATTCTGAAGACTCTGTTCAACACCATCGACAAGTATATATGGCTCACCGCCGTTTATGGATCCTACACCTCTTATATTGAACTTCACTGCAGCACCCGGTTCTCCTCCAGTTCCGCCTTCCATCGCATCAGTCTGGAAATTCAGTCCTGCCACATTGCCTTGAAGTGCATTCGCAAGGTCGGTCACCGGACGTGACGACACAGCATCAGACTTTACTACTGAGACAGAGGCCGTGATGGTATTCCTTTTCTGAACATCCATTCCGACAACCACTGATTCATTGATGACAAGGGTATCACCATTGAATATCTGTGCCCAGGCCACAGAAGAGACAGTAAGAAGGATTGCTGACAGGATTACGTTCAGTCTTTTCATTTTCGTATCGATTTGGTTTCAGGTGCAAAATTATAAGGCAATGAGCAGCCTCGCATCCAAATTTAGCCATTATATTTTAGATTTTGTCTATTAAACGCATCAAAATACATTTTAAAAAAAATCATTGGACATTTTTGAAAAGAAGGGCATATTTTTCTAACTTTGTCTATCTCAAGCAGAAGTGAAATTTTTCTGACTGATTCCAAATGAAAAGACTATTCTTCATATTTTATGCATTCCTGACTGCATCCGCGACATTTCTTTCTGGAAAAGAGCAGTTCATTTATACACAGATATCACGCAAGGAAGGACTGACATCCACCGTCAACTGCATATACAAGGAAAAGGACGGAGATGTATGGTTGGGAACCCCGAACGGTCTGTACAGGTTCAACGGATATGAACTGATACATTTCACAGACTCTCTTACCAAAGACAGGGACATATACCGGATAAGCAAAGACAAGAACGGAAATTTCTGGGTTCTGACCAATGACTGGGTTCTGTGCAGAAAGGCAGGGGAAGAAGATTTCAGTATGATGAAAGAAGACAGAATAAGTGGAATATATCCGTTCCATAGTCTATGTTATGATGATGACGGGATATGGTTCGGAAGTTATGGAAAGATATTCCGATATCACTTCGGAAAAGAAGAATTGTCCTTGTTCTGCAACCTTGAGGATAATCCTGGCTTCATCTGCAAGGATATATGCTCTCTGGACGACAGTACCCTCCTATGCTGTTCACACAGCGGAAGCGTGCTTATCGACAAGATAAGCGGACAGACATCCCCCTCTCCATACCATCGTTACAGTGAAATATCTGCTGCGATGATCGACAGCAAAGGGAGGATATGGATGGCATACTACAATCAGGGCATTGAAGTATTTGACAAAGAAGGCAACTCTCTCAAACGATATGAGACCGGCAACTCCGCTCTGAGCAGCAACGTCGTACTATGTTTCACGGAAAGAGGTTCAACCATCTGGGCCGGAACCGATGGCGGAGGAATAAATATCATTGACCCTGAAACTGATGTAATTACCAGTCTCACGCACATTGCTGGCGATCCGTCTTCGCTGCCTGCCCATTCCATCAAAAGCATATATACAGACCAATATGACAACATCTGGGTGGGAAGCGTCCGGGAAGGATTGATAAGAGTGAGCAGGAGCGGTATGAAAAGTTACAAAGACTGTCATATCGGTCTGAGCAGTGGTCTGAGCAATCCTACAGTGCTCTGTCTGCATCAAGAGAGCGATTCCAGATATATATGGATAGGCACCGATGGCGAGGGACTCAACCGGTTCGATCCGGCAACCAATGAATTCAAACATTTCGCCTGCACATTCAAGACCAAGGTAGTATCCATTGCATCATATTCAAAGGACGAACTCGCTTTATCAGTATATGCTGACAGGGTATGGCTGTTCGACAAGCGGACCGGTATGACCAGGCCGCTGAAAATAGAAGACAATGATATCAATTATCTTATGCGTTATGCCGGCCGGAGTCTGAATCTTTCAAATACCCTGGACGGAAGACTCCTTTTATTGAGCAACACCCTGAAGGTGCTCGGACCTGACGGGAAATGTTCACTCATTCCGACAGATGACGGAAAATCCGTCAGGGGCAATCTTATGACCATCGGAAGATCGGACGCAGGACTCTGGATGCACGACAACAAGAGCATTTATCTCCTTCCTCCCGACGAAAGGCAACTGGTAAGAAAATGTTCCTCCGACAGCGTTCTGATCAGAAGCGGGCATCTCGGCAAAGACGGAATCATCTGGATAGCCACAAACATAGGACTGCATCGGTGCAATGCAGCCGACGGTACGATTATAGCGACCCCACTTACCGATGAGGCATCGTCAGTCGTATGTGACAGGGACTCACGTGTGTGGGTCGGGACTGACGAACATCTTTACGCCTATCTCCCGGATCAAGGTGGTTTCACTATATTCGGGGAATCAGACGGTGCTGTTCCGAACGAATATCTGCCAAAGCCACGATTGCTTTCCAACGAGGGAGACGTATATATGGGAGGAGTACAGGGACTTCTGAGCATTGATGCCGGATATATGATAGACGAACAGGAGGAGCCTCAGATTGTCCTTAATGAAATGATCGTTGACAACGAGAAAATATATGCAGACAGACAGTATATATATGAAGTCCCTGCATCCGGGAAGGCTATGACGATTTCTGTGTCAACAAAAGAGAGGGATATATTCCGTAAAAAGATCTACCAGTTCTCATTCTCCGGAGAAGACAAGGTGTATGAGACAAGATCTCCTTCATTGAAGATGTATAAGATACCCGATCCCGGTAAATATGATGTTTATGCTTCCTGTACCCGAAGAAACGGAGACTGGACTACCCCTAAGGCGATAATGACAATTTACATCCCCAAGCCTTGGTATATGAGAGGATGGTTTATCTGCAGCGCGCTGATATTCATCGTACTGATTGCCGGAATTATAATATCCAGTATCATCCACAGAAAGACCAGCAGGCTTAAGATTGCCCTCAAGGAACAGGAGCAGAAGGTATATGAAGAGAAGGTCAGGATGCTCATCAATATGAGCCACGAACTCAGAACTCCTCTCACATTGATTATGGCCCCTCTGAAAAGACTGCTGGGCAGAAAGACTGACGATAGTGAAGACTCTGCCACCCTCCACCGCATTTACAGACAGTCGAAACGAATGAAGGATCTTCTTGATATGGTTCTCGATCTGAGAAAAATGGAAGTAGGCAAAAGCGGTCTGTCAATCTCAAGGGCAGACTTCAACGGCTGGATTACTGAATGCGTGAACGACATCATAGAGGAGGAGAACGCAGAAGGGATACGTATATTGACGGAATTTGACCCATCTGTCGGTCTGGTCGATTTCGATAAGAGAAAATGCGACACTGTTCTTACAAACATCCTGATGAATGCCATCAAGCATAGTTCCAGAGGAGACAGCATAATGCTCCGGACATCTCTGACCGGCACAGGAAATGTCCGGGTGAGCGTATCTGACGAGGGCCCGGGTCTCGGAGACATCGACAGATCCAAGATGTTCACCAGATTCTATCAGAGCAACAGTGAGCAGTACGGAAGCGGAATAGGACTGTCGTATTCCAGGATTCTGGTGGAACTTCACAAAGGAAGCATAGGGGCGGAAAACAATCCTGACAAAGGCGCGACATTCTGGTGGGAAATACCTTTGAGGGCAGAAAACGTACCTCAGGACACACCGAAAGCATATCTGAACGAACTTATCGGACACAGCACCGAAGAAGGTATAGAGATACCGGCGACATCTGATTTCAGCACATCGAGAATGAAGTTGATGCTGGTTGACGACAATCAGGATCTTCTTGACTTCCTGCGCGAGGCTATGGCAGGAGAATTCGCCGAAGTGATGACACTAACCGGTGGAAACAGCGCCCTGGCACTACTCCAGAAAGGGATACTGCCGGACATAATCGTCAGTGATGTAAATATGCCTGACGGAGACGGATACAGCCTGTGTGCAGAACTGAAAAGAAATGAAAAATTCAGTCATATTCCGATTGTACTTCTCACTGCACGTGGCGAGCCAGAAGGCCAGAGCGACAGTTACAGAATCGGTGCAGATGCTTTTCTTACGAAACCTTTCGAAGTGGAAACCTTGCTCGAAGTCTTGAAGAGTCTGCTCAGAAAGAAAAATGAAATCCGCAGGAAATATCTCGACAACAACGAGAAAAGCGTCTCCGACTACGGCTCGAATGAGGAAAGTTTCATCCTGAAACTCAACAGGATAGTCTCCGAGCATATAGGTAATCCGGAACTTGACCAGCAGATTCTCTGCAGGGAACTCGGCATCAGCAGGGCTTCTCTTTATAACAAGATGAAAAGCATAACAGGATCAGGTACTAAAGAATATATAACAAAGATAAGGATAGAGAAGGCCAAAAAACTGATTGAAGACGGGAATATGACCATTGCTGAGATTTCTGACATTACAGGCTTCGCCAGCCAGAGTTATTTCAGTACAGCCTTCAAAAACCAGACTGGACTTACTCCGACACAATATAAACAGGAAAACAGAAAGAAATTATGAGAATCGTTCTACGCGCGGCACTGACACTGGTCTGTGCATCTTTCTTCTGGATGGCTTCTGCTCAGGAGGCCAAGGTATTTCATTACAGGCATCAAGGTATGGACAGGACATACTGGCTGTATCTTCCGGAGAACCTTCCGGAGGATGCCCCTCTTGTAATCCTTCTGCACGGCTACAAGGCAAGCGCCAAGGGATATCGTCCGGAAATGATGGAAGTGGCCCGGGAGAACGGATTTGCATTGTGCTATCCCCAAGGGGCTCTGGACGGAAGGGGAAAGACCTGCTGGAATGTGGGCTATCCTTTTCAGAACGACCTCAAGACCGATGATGTGGATTTCATATCTTCATTGGCAAGACATCTCCAGAAGAAACACGGGCTGAGCAGGCAGAACACTTTTCTGACCGGAATGTCGAACGGAGGCGAAATGTGTTATCTTATGGCCTATCTCAAACCTGAAGAATTTGCAGCATTCGCTCCGATTGCAGGTCTTTCGATGGAATGGTCATATAAAAAATATGATGCAAAGAAGGCCGTACCTCTGATGGAAGTCCACGGAACAATGGACAGGACTTCACGCTGGGAGGGTGACCCGTTCAATGAAGGAGGATGGGGTGCATATCTCGCTGTTCCTCAGGCGGTAGGATACTGGGCTGCCCAGGCGCGATGCACATACGAGGAAACAACAGAACTCCCACTTGTAAGAAACAAGGTCATACTTCATACATACAAAGGTGGCGAGCCGGCCTGGAAAGGCGGACCCGCCACAGAAGTTCGTCTCTACGAGGTGATCGGAGGAAAGCACACCTGGGCTCTCAACGATATGGACACCTGCCGCGAGATCTGGAAGTTCTTCAGTATGTATCTGAGATAGTTACCGCCGATATCAGTCAGCAAACTCAAGTTCGACAGACGACCCAAGTCTGAAGGATACGCAGTTGGCGACGTATGTGCTTACGCCCGGAATATATTCAGCCGTCTCCACTTCTGATGATATACCCGCTGCCGGATATGCTCTGTCAACAATTACGAGAACACGCATATTGTCCAGAACGCATTTAGAAGGAATTTTTCCGGTATATGATTTTTCCCATACGGTATTGTCTTCTTCGATTTTGACAATCTCTCCCTTTATCGGAGTCAATGCCGCCCTGGCTACATCATTGTGTACATAATTATTCGAATTGACCACGCCATTCTGATACCCGACTATATTATCCTCAAGCAGAAGGATCGTCACCTTATATGTGTCGGCTTCCTTGAAATAAAGAGTCAGATCCATATCCATCTCCCTCAGGACATTGGAACTTGAGGCTGCAATTCCGACATTTGCCGGACAGGCTGCCTGGGTCTCCCTTGCGACATCCGTTGCAGCCTGAGCAGTGACTGCCGTGCTGTTATAATTAGGGATCATAGCCCTTCCGTCAACAATTCCTGTAGGATATCCCTGCACTCCGAACTGTCTCTCCAAAGCACTTGTTTCGCTGAATGCCAAGCCGCCTGAACCGTGCATACTTACAACTTCAAGATGACCTGACATCTGACCTTTTGCATTATTGAAAGCCTCAGCCATCATCGGACAATATCCACACCAGTCTGCCGTAAACCTCATAGCAAGGGAACGATGTACGAAATTGCCATACTGCCAGTCATCCTTCTCAGTTCCTGCAGGACGCTGAGTCACAGTAAATGTCAGCGTACCGACAGAGGATTCAAATACAATCTCACCGGAACGTTCCTGCGCCTGAGGATTGGATTCCGCATAGAAAATATGCTTATGGCTCATCGGAGCCTTAGGGGCTGCGTCACTGATCCAATCTGCCTTTATTACATAGGTATAATCTATGTCAGCAATGACTTCCACCGCAAAAGAATTAGCGGCGGCACTAACATTTGCATTTGCACCCTTAAGTTCGAATGTAGGCTCAAAGGAATCCTGCTCAATGTTTACTGTGACAAAAATATCATCCGTGCAACTGATCTTCAGAACAGCAGTTCTTTTCTGATCGGTATTTTCTGAGGCCGTAATCTTTATACGGGTCATTTCCGAAGTTCCCTGCATCTGGTCGGCAGTAAGCCATCCGTCTCCTCCGGATATTTCTGCATACCAATCGTGATCTGTTTCGAATAAAACAGTCTTGGAATCTCCGGATGAGTCCATTACAACAGTGTTACTCTGGGAATATGCCAGATTGAGAGTAGGTTCCACAGAGACTCCCTCACAGCCGGAAAAAAGCGCTGTAATAGCAATAAAAAGGACAAATACCACACGTTTCATAGCATCTAATTATTATTATTTCGTAAATATATACAAAAAATCCGGAATCCTATATGGAATCCGGATTTTATGATATGGCAGGAAAGCCTGCCGGTTTTGCGTCAGATAATTACTCTGCTGCAGGTGCCTCTGCTGCAGGTGCAGCCTCAGCAGCCTTCTTCGAACTACGACGAGTAGCCTTCTTTGCTGCCTTAGGAGCAGATGCAAGAGCAGCCTCGTTGAAATCAACAAGTTCGATGAGAGCCATATCCGCTCCGTCACCCTGACGGAAACCAGTCTTCAACACGCGAGTGTATCCGCCTGGACGGTCTGCGATCTTTGGAGCGACAGTGCGGAAGAGTTCTGTAACAGCCTCCTTGTTCTTAAGGTAACTGAACACTACACGACGTGAGTGAGTAGTATCCTCCTTTGACTTTGTGATGAGAGGTTCTACATACATCTTGAGAGCCTTTGCCTTTGCTACTGTAGTCTGGATTCTCTTGTGGAGAATGAGTGAGGTAGCCATATTAGCAAGAAGGGCCTTGCGGTGACCGCTCTTACGACCAAGATGGTTGATTGCTTTATTGTGCCTCATATTGCTTAAACGTTCTTTTTCTTAGGTTCAATATTATACTTGGTGACATCCATTCCGAATGAAAGTTTCATCTTCTCCACAAGGAGATCGATCTCATTAAGCGACTTCCTTCCAAAATTCCTGAACTTCATAAGTTCCGCTCTCTGGTAAGAAACAAGGTCAGCAAATGTATCGATATCCGCTGCTTTCAGACAGTTGTATGCTCTCACTGAGAGACCCATATCCGAAAGTTTTGTAAGGAGCAGATGCCTCATACGGAGTGACTCCTCGTCAAGTTCCTTTGACTCAGTCTCAAGATTGCTCTCAAGAGAAAGTTTCTTGTCGTCAGTAAACAACTTGAAGTGATAGATGAGGATGTTTGCAGCCTCCTGAAGAGCCACGTTCGGAGTGATCGAACCATCGGTAACGATCTCCAGATTTAACTTTTCATAGTCGGTCTTCTGCTCTACACGCCAGTTCTCCACTGTCCAGTTCACGTTCTTGATCGGAGTATAGATGGCATCAACAGGAATAGTTCCGATGACAGCCTCCGGATCCCTGTTCTCGTCAGCAGGAACGAAACCGCGTCCCTTAGCGACAGAGAGAGTGATCTCAAGTTTAACAGACGGTTCGAGAGAACAGATGTGCAGTTCAGGGTTAAGCACCTTGAAAGAAGACAATCCCTTTGAGATATCCTCTGCGGTAAACTCCTGCTTGCCGCTGATCACGATATTTGCCACCTCTGAGTCCACAGTCTCCACCATTCTCTTGAAACGTACCTGCTTGAGGTTGAGGATGATGTCCTGCATACCCTCGATCACTCCCGGGATAGTTGCGAACTCCTGATCCACACCCGAAATCTTGATCGATGTGATAGCAAAACCTTCCAGAGAAGACAATAAGATACGACGGAGAGCATTACCGATAGTCTGTCCGTATCCAGGCTCAAGAGGTCTGAATTCAAAACGACCTACGGTCTCTGTTCCTTCGAGCATTATCACCTTGTCCGGTTTCTGAAATGCTAAGATTGCCATATAAATTCTTTATTAAGGTGTTAACTATTACTTAGAGTACAACTCGACGATAAGCTGCTCGTTGATTGTCTCAGGGATCTCAGCGCGTACAGGAGTGTTGAGGAACTTTCCGGTAAGTGCCTTTGCATCAAACTCAATCCAAGAGTACTTTGCTGCAGAAGCAACGCTGTTAGTGATCACCTCAAGGCTCTTCGAACGCTCTCTTACCGCTACAACGTCACCTGGCTTAACGATTGCCGAAGGGATGTTGCATACAACACCGTTGAGAGTGATGTGTGCGTGAGAAACAAGTTGACGTGCTGCTGCTCTTGTAGGAGCGACACCCATACGGTAAACGATGTTGTCAAGGCGTGACTCAAGGAGGATGATAAGGTTCTCACCCTTCTGACCCTTCATACGGGATGCCTTCTCGTAAAGGTTACGGAACTGTCTCTCGAGAAGACCGTAAGTATATTTAACCTTCTGCTTCTCCTTAAGCTGAGTACCATACTCAGACTTCTTCTTGCGCTTACTTGCGAGACCGTGCTGTCCTGGAGGATAATTTCTCTTTTCGAAGTCCTTATCTGTTCCGAAGATAGGTTCGCCAAACTTACGCGCGATCTTTGTACTTGGTCCAGTATATCTTGCCATAGTAATTTCTCCTTAGTTAAATGTTACAAAAATTAAACTTTACGACGACCCTTAGGACGGCAGCCATTGTGTGGCATTGGAGTAACGTCGATGATCTCTGTAACCTCGATACCTGCACCGTGGATAGTTCTGATTGCTGACTCACGTCCGGCACCAGGACCCTTGACGTATGCCTTCACCTTGCGAAGGCCAAGGTCGTATGCAGTCTTTGCTGCATCTTCTGCCGCTACCTGCGCAGCATACGGAGTGTTCTTCTTCGAACCCCTGAAACCGCTCTTACCAGCTGATGACCAACTGATCACCTGACCAATATTGTTTGTAAGGGTAACGATAACGTTGTTGAAGGTTGATGAAATATGAGCCTCGCCATAAGCTTCAACCTTGACAACTCTCTTCTTAGTTGATGTTGTTTTCTTTGCCATAATTCATCTAATTATTTAGTCGCCTTCTTCTTGTTTGCAACAGTCTTCTTCTTACCCTTTCTTGTGCGGGCATTGTTCTTGGTGCTCTGACCGCGTACAGGGAGACCGATACGGTGACGGATTCCTCTGTAGCATCCGATATCCATAAGACGTTTGATGTTCATCTGGATTGCTGAACGAAGTTCACCCTCGATCTTGTACTCCTCAGCGATAACGCTACGGATTCCTGCGATCTGCTCGTCGTTCCACTCTCCAACCTTTGTATCGAAATCAATATCGAGTTGAGAAAGGATCTTCCTTGCTGAACTGCGACCGATACCGAAGATATAGGTAAGACCTATCTCTCCTCTTTTGTTGTTAGGTAAATCAACACCGGCTATTCTTGCCATAATTATCTTAACTTAATTTGTTATACAACTAAAAATTATCCCTGGCGCATTTTGAACTTAGGATTCTTCTTGCAAATGATGTAGAGACGACCTTTGCGTCTTACGATCTTGCAGTCCTCGCTGCGCTTCTTGATGGATGCTTTTACTTTCATTTCTTTATCTTTTTATTTATATCTGAAAGAAATTCTTCCTTTTGTTAAATCATAAGGTGACATCTCCACCTTAACTCTGTCTCCGGGCAAAATCTTGATGTAATTCATCCTCATCTTGCCAGAGATGTGGGCAATGATGACGTGTCCGTTCTCTAGTTCTACTTTGAACATTGCATTCGGGAGTGTCTCAACAATAACTCCTTCCTGCTCGATTGCTGATTGTTTTGGCATCGATAATCACTTTAAAATTTAACATTATTCTCTATAAAGTCGAAGGTGGAGAGTAACTCAGCCTGGCCTTTTCTGACAACAACCGTAAGTTCGAAATGCGCTGATTTCCTGTGATCTGAAGTGCGTACCGCCCAACCATCTTTAGCCAAGTACACATTTCTCAGACCCGCATTGATCATCGGCTCGATACAGATAGTCATTCCATCGGTCAGTCTCGTGCCCTGTCCCCTGCGTCCGTAATTCGGAACGCCTGGGCTTTCGTGCATATTCTTTCCGATTCCGTGTCCTTCCAATTCACGGACAACAGAGAACCCGAATGACTCCGCATACGTTTGCACCGCGTGTCCTATATCGCCAGTCCTGTTTCCTGCCACCGCCGCAGCAATGCCTCTGTAAAGGGATTCCTTGGTAACGTCCAGGAGCCTGCGGGTCTCAGCGTCCACCTCCCCGACCGGGAAGGTGTAGGCTGAATCACCGTTGTATCCTTTATATAACGTACCGCAGTCAACCGAAACGATATCTCCTTCCTTAAGGACGTAGTCTGACGGGAAACCGTGGACCACGACATCGTTAACAGAGATGCAGAGCGCTGCAGGAAAGCCATCATAACCTAAGAAACTTGGTATAGCCCCGTTGTCACGGATAAAGGTCTCTGCTACCCTATTCAACTCAAGAGTTGTCACACCTGGGGCAACAATCTTACCGACCTCAGCCAATGTCCTGGAAACGAGTATCCCGTTCTCCCGCATCAGCGCTATTTCTTCTTCAGTCTTTGGCCTGACCATCTTCAAAGAACTTTATTGAGATTACATTCCGGAACGTCCTTTCAGACGACCGGTCTTCATCAGTCCGTCATAGTGACGCATAAGAAGGTGGCTTTCAATCTGCTGGAGAGTATCCAGAACAACGCCCACAAGGATAAGGAGGGATGTACCTCCGTAGAAACTTGCAAACTGGTTGTTCACTCCGCAAAGCATTGCAAATGCCGGGAGGATCGCGATGAGAGCGAGGAAGAATGATCCTGGGAGAGTAACTCTTGACATAATGGAATCAAGGTACTCAGCAGTCTTCTTACCAGGCTTTACTCCAGGGATGAAACCGCCGTTCTTTCTCATTTCGTCTGCCATCATTGTAGGGTTTACAGTGACTGCAGTATAGAAATATGTGAAAAGTACTACGAGGATGAAGAATGTGAAGTTATACCAGAAGCCGGTATAGTTGCTCATTGTTGCCGCAAAACCTCTTGTAGCATCGAACTGCGAGAAGATGAGCGGGAACAGCATAAGCGCCTGTGCGAAGATGATAGGCATCACACCTGCAGCGTTGAGTTTGAGCGGAATGTACTGACGCACACCACCGTACTGCTTGTTGCCGACCACTCTCTTAGCATACTGTACAGGCACCTTTCTCACAGCCTGGAGAAGTGCGATACCTGCCACGAACACGAAGAAGAGGATGACAAGTTCAACGATGAAGATGAGAAGACCGCCACCGGCATTTGCAGACCACTTTTCAGCGAACTCTGCAGTGAATGCGAATGGAAGGCGTGCGATGATACCCACCATAATGATGAGTGAGATACCATTGCCGATACCACGGTCAGTGATGCGCTCACCGAGCCACATTACGAACATTGTACCTCCAAGAAGGATGAATGTCGATACGAGATTAAACCAGAAGTTGCTCCAACCAAGTTGATTCACAGCGACGAAAGCCGAAGCAGGAATCTGCTGGTGAAGATTGGCCATATAAGCCGGACCCTGGATACAGATGATCGCAATAGTGAGGAATCTTGTATATTGATTCATCTTGCGGCGACCACTTTCGCCCTCCATCTGGAGTTTCCTGAAGTAAGGGACGAAAATACCAAGAAGCTGGATCACGATTGATGCCGAGATATATGGCATCACACCCAGCGCAAAGATGGAAGCGTTACCGAAAGCACCACCAGAGAACATATTCAGGAGTCCTACGAGACCCTCTGAAGAACTCTGCTGGAGATTTGCGAGTTGCGCAGAATCTATGCCCGGAAGTACGATAAAACTTCCGAGGCGATAGATTACGAGCAGTCCGAGGGTATAGAGAATCCTCGTACGTAACTCTTCAATCTTAAAGATGTTCTTGATTGTCTGGATAAGTTTCTTCATCTTGATTAGATTGTTGTTGCTGTGCCGCCTGCAGCCTCGATCTTAGCGATCGCAGACTTTGAGAAAGCATTTGCAGATACTTCCAATTTTGCAGTGAGTTCACCGTTACCGAGAATCTTTACAAGTTGGTTCTTGTTGATGAATCCTGCCTCGCGGAGTGTCTCGATATTGATCACTGTAAGGTTGTTAGCCTCTGCGAGAGTCTGAAGAGTTGCAACGTTGATACCCTTGTACTCAACTCTTGTAGGATTAGTGAAACCAAACTTAGGAAGTCTTCTCTGGATAGGCATCTGACCTCCTTCGAAGCCGATCTTGCGAGAGTAGCCCGAACGAGCCTGAGCACCCTTGTGACCACGTGTAGATGTACCGCCGTGACCAGAGCCCTCACCACGTCCGATTCTCTTCTCTCTGCCTTTTGCGCCTGCAGCAGGTGTAAGATTATGTAATTTCATCTTTCTGTCCTCCAAATTAAATTTCCTCAACTACTACGAGGTGACGAACCTTCTCGATCATACCTTTGGTAACCGGAGTAAGTTCTACCTCAACTGTCTGATGGAGTCTGTGGATACCGAGAGAAACAAGATTTGCGATCTGTCTGTCAGTTGCTCCATTCTTGCTCTTGACCTGAGTTATCTTAACTTTTGCCATTTCTTCTGTCCTCCTTAACCTTTAAATACTCTGCTCATAGGAATACCACGGAGACCGGCTACAGTGTAAGCATCTCTCATCTCAACAAGTGCGGCAACAGTTGCCTTTACAAGGTTGTGAGGGTTAGATGAACCTTTTGACTTAGCAAGCACGTTGTGTACGCCCACTGACTCGAATACAGCACGCATCGCACCACCGGCCTTTACTCCTGTACCAGGAGCCGCTGGCTTCATAAATACACGTGCACCTCCGAACTTAGCCTCCTGCTCGTGAGGGATTGTCTTGTTGAGGATAGGAACCTTTACAAGATTCTTCTTTGCATCCTCGATACCCTTTGAAATGGCAGTTGTAACCTCGTTTGCTTTTCCAAGACCATAGCCTACAACGCCGTTCTCGTCACCAACTACAACAATTGCAGCAAAACTAAAGTGACGACCACCCTTAGTAACCTTTGTCACTCTCTGGATGGCTACCAATCTGTCCTTAAGTTCAAGGTCAGATGTCTTTACTCTTTTAACATTTGTATTTGCCATAGTTCTCTTAGAAAATTAAGCCACCTTCGCGGGCAGCGTCTGCCAAACTTTTAACTCTTCCGTGATAGAGGTAACCACCACGGTCGAATGAGATAGTAGTGATACCCATTGCGAGAGCGCGCTCTGCGATAGCCTTACCTACGAGAGCAGCAGCCTCGATACCAGTCTTGCCCTTGCACTCTGCTGCAAGTGCCTTGTCATTTGAAGCGGCTGCACAAAGAGTTGCGCCCTTCAAGTCATCAACAACCTGTACGTAAATCTGCTTGTTGCT
>JAGAIM010000077.1 GCA_017626555.1 Bacteroidales bacterium | reverse complement strand
TAAGCAATAACGCTTCATTGGAGTTCTATCTGCCGTATGATATAACACTTGGAGCGAGTGCCTTACACTATTACAACAATCTGAACAATGATGATGCATCATTCCTACTTGGTGAAGCCAATATCAAGTACACATATAAGAGATGGTCAATCACACTCTCTTGTGACAACATCTTCAACAAGAAGAGTTATGTGTATTCAACATCAAATGGTTTGACCGAGAACACTTCGATTTACCATATTAGACCTCGAAGCATCCTCTTGAAGATAAGATGCAGATTATTTTAAACACATAATGGATTATGAGACGACTTTGTTTATTTCTCACTGTTGCCAGCATCTGCCTGAGTGCCAGGGCACAGCTTGCTCCTGCTCCGCAATCCTTGCAGGATTTTAAGACCATCGAAACCTCCAGGTACGAAATCAGGTATTCTTTCCGATTCAAGAACCATCATACCGATAAGGATTATGTGGAGGATACTCGAGTACTGCAGATTGGTGACGGAGTAATCAAGGATTATAGCGACATAATCTATCATTTCGATTCTTTGGCAACGGAGAATTTCAGGAAAGGATTGCCGACAGCATCGAATACTAATGCTACCTTGCCTTGTGAGATATTCAATTATCACAAGGATAAGAAGACGGCAGTGAAATACCGTCTGATTCTGAACGGTGGCGTTCTTTGCTATGATGACACTTATCCTGTATTTGACTGGAAATTTTCATCTGATGATCCGATAAGGATAATGGGATATTCCTGCTGTAAGGCATCGGTAAGTTTTGCCGGCAGAGAGTACTCGGTATGGTACTCATTGGACATACCTATTCCATATGGTCCGTATAAGTTCTATGGTCTGCCGGGCCTGATACTGAAAGTAGAGGAAAGCGAAGGAATGTATATATGGGAGGCATTCAGCATCGTCAAATCCTCGACTCCAATAAACGAATACACATATGAAAAGGAAATCAGATGCAGCAGACAGGAGGCGGACAAGACTATAGGAAGGATGATGCGTCAGCCTATGACTTTTCTGACGGCATCAGGTTCCAGGTTGATGGTTGCCAGAAGCGACGGATCGTTCGGAGCGCCAGAAAACAATGAGAAGGAAAATTTGTATGAACCCATAGAACTTAGATAAGATGGTAAGGACAACTTGCTTGAAGATGCTTGTGTGCATCGTGACAATAACTCTCAGTAGCGGATGTTTCAATAATAACAAATACAAGGTGACATCAGCCGATCTTGGGAGGATTAAAGTAGATTCGTTGCCAGACATATCGAATGTATCAGAGATAAGGTTTTATAAGGACGACATCTATATAACTTATGAGACACGAGAAGGTTGGGGACAGCAGTTCGTGAGCCGTTACAGCATAGACGAGGAGAAAGTGGCGATAAACTTTGAAAAGGAATATTTCAAGAAGGACAACGGTTATTATCAGGTCTTCGTACCATTGTTATTTACAGATGCAGAAGGGGCTCTATATGTAAGCGGGAGAGATGAACCGGCTGTCTATCACGTCAATAGTGACGGGAGCGCACAGGCGAATGGTGACAATGTCATAACTAACGGAGCAAGTGCTCCATATGAAATGGTAATGGAGGCAAGGCAGGTATTTCACAATGCACCAAATGAATACCTTTTCATCGGGAGACAGCCTAAGGATGGCATACAGGGGCTATATCTTTCACATAATGATGCAGGAAGCGTGGATATAACTGAAGTAACAAGGATTGTATATGACAGTGCTTATCCGTCTTGGACTGTAAACTTCGGCAGAATGACCTTCGATTCCGGCAGAGGTATAGGTGCATTCGCTTTCCAGATGTTTCCGGCTGTGCAATTCATTGATGTAACGGATGGAACGAATTTCAATGTTGTCCTTCCGGATACAGAGTCAGGAGAGTTAATTACAGAAGGTGCGGACTTATGGGAACAGAATGCAGTTCAGTTTAAAGACATCACATCCAATTCATTCCATATCTATGCCCTTTATTGGGGAATGAGTTTCGCAGAAGCAGAAAGTCTGACTAAAGCAGGCAAGGGTGAATCAAGAATCATCAGATTTGATTGGGAGGGAAATATTACAGACATATATGTACTTGACAGATGTATTTCATCCATCGGAGTGTCCGAAGATGATTCATCAATAATCTGCCAAGACGGAAAGGGCTTCTATTGTATGACAGTGAATTGAGATAGAATCATAGATAACTTCATCTCAGGTTAAACATAAATACTGTTCCGGTCAGAGGGCGTGAGTCTTCTGGCCGGAGTTATTTGATTGTTGTGTAGTTTTCCTGAATTATAGTTAATTTTGCAGAAGCATTTGAACACTGTAGAAGAATGAAGGAGAATAAAGTTATCATATACACCGCTAACGATGGCAAGACCAAGATTGATGTAAAGCTTGAGGAGGAGACTTTATGGCTTACACAGGCTCAGATGTGCGAACTGTATCAGACGAGCAAATCGAATGTGAGTGAGCATATCAAGCATATCTTTGAGGAGGGGGAATTGAATGAGGAATCAGTTGTTCGGAAATTCCGAACAACTGCTGCCGATGGCAAGGAATATCTTGTTTCACACTACAATCTGGATATGATAATTGCACTTGGTTATCGTGTCCGTTCCATTATTGCTACAAGATTCCGCCAGTGGGCGACAGAACGTCTGAAGGAATATATTGTCAAAGGATTTACTCTTGATGACGAGCGTTTGAAGAAGTTGGGCGGTGGCAGTTACTGGAAAGAGTTATTAGAGCGTATCAGGGATATTCGCGC
>JAGAIM010000076.1 GCA_017626555.1 Bacteroidales bacterium | reverse complement strand
CAAGGATGATCTCCGCAATCTGCATTTTGTGGAAAGCATAGGATGCACAGTAGGAGATTTCATACAATATGCTCATACTCAGCCTCTTGAAGACGGCATCGACTGGTGCATACTGGATTGCGATCAGGCTGCATTCGATATCCTGGGATTCAAGATCAAGGAGTATCTTGATGTGGCGGGAATGGTAAGAGGGGAAAACTTTACGACAGAAAGCAGTCTGGGGCTCTCAAAATCATTGAAGAGAGTGGATTGGTCGAACAAATTCATCGGAGTACTCGAAGACTTCCACCTGGGAAACATCAAGGAAGTAGTCAAGGAGAAGACCATATTCGATGTTTCGATAGATGAAGGAACAATCCAATGGGTCGGCAATAACCTTCTTGTAAAGGTGTCCGGCGACCAGTATGAAGCCAGGGATGCGATCCGTCAGTTCTATATGGACAAGGGATTGTACAATGACCAGTTGCGCATCCACACCCTTGAGGAATGGGCAATGATGAATTATGAGGATGAGAACAGGATGATGAGGCTCATCGCGGTATTTGCCATCATCAGTATGATTATGACCGCTCTTGCAATCATCGCACTCAGCAGTTACTACGCACAGACTAACAGGCACGACACTGCCGTACGTAAAGTATTCGGAATCTCGCGCGGGGATGTCTTCTGGAAGACGGTATGGGGTTTCATCGCACCAGTCCTGATCGGAGCAGCCGTTGCCCTGCCTCTAGCGTACGCATATTTCGGCCGATGGCTCCAGGCATATCCCGTCCGCATCGGGAACTCCCCTGCCATCTACGCCGCAGCCCTCGCCATCGTCCTGCTGGTGACCCTCGCCACCGTCACCCTCCAGGCCCTCCGTCTGATGCGTACCAACCCGGCCGAGGCGCTGAAGAAGGAGTGACGCCCGGTCGGAGCCGGGTATGACGGGACGGAATATCATCCAGAACGTTATCCCCGACCTGAACGGGGATCCCAACCAGTTCTAGTGAACATCAAAAGGTAAAAGTTCACTAGAACCATAGGAAAAGAAGAAAAAACAACAGAAATACATAGTTCTAGTGAAGAATAAAGTAATGAACTTCACTAGAACCCCAAAATAAGAAAAAGAAATGAAAAGTTACCTGAGATTCTTATCCAGAAACAAACTCTACACCGCGATTGAGGTCGTGGGATTGAGTGTAGCGCTGGCTTTCGTGATCGTACTGAGTTCGTACATCGTAGATGATATGAGTGTGAACAAAGGCTTGAAGAATACTGAGAATATCTATATCTGTCACTACGACAGCGGGATTGAATCGGTTTATGAAGTGCCGGAACTATACGAAAGATTTCCTGAGATTGAGGAATCTCTCGCATACTTTGCCAGACCTGAAGACGGGAAAATGCTGTTTTCCGGTGCAAGTGTCGCAAGTTACGGTGACAAAGAATTAAATGTGGCGACAGTGGCAGCAGAACAGGATCTCCTGGATTTCTTCACTTTCCAACTGGCTGAAGGCAATCCCAAGGAAGCATTGGTTTCTAAGAATTCCGTAATTATCTCCGAAGATCTGGCCAGTACATTTTTCCCTGATGGAGATGCACTGGGTAAAGTTATAAATTTATACGAAGGAAATGCCTATAGCGGTTTCTTCACTGATTTTACTGATATTGATGTAAACCTGATTGTTACAGGCGTTTTCAAGCCTTTCCCGAAATCAATATTCAATAATCCGGATATGATCATTGGGATCGGTCTGTTCCGGGAGATGCAAAAGATCAACTACGGAGGAATGTTGCGTCTGAGTGAACTCAGTTTTGTCAGGACCAGGGAAGGGACGGACATAGAGACGCTGTCACGCCAACTGACCGAGGAATACAGAAAGACCCCGAACCAGTCCGGAGAGGATCCTTTCAGAAAGGAAATCAGACTGACAAAATTCGATGATATCAAGAAACTTTCAGAGGAAGAGAGTCCAGGCGTCAACTTCTTTTTCAGCAACATCAGAAACGGCAAGTTATTCGGCATATACCTGATAATGTGCATATTCCTGACAATTGTCGCACTTCTCGATTATGTTGTCCTTACCATCGCATTCTCAAGATTCAGAATAAAGGAGATCGCTACACGCCAACTTCTCGGTACCGGCAGAAGGGGCATAATCGGAAGATGTTTCGCAGAAGCATTCACCCTCCTCGTGGTATCCTGCCTATTGGCTGTACTGATTGCATTGGCATTCAAAGACCCTGTAGGGCAGACACTTGGAGCAGAAATTCATCCATTGACACATTTTACCGAATATCTGGTACTCATCGGTATAATACTGCTGATGGTCGGTCTGGCAAGTGCTGTACCTTCGATCATATTGTCATCCTATAGTGCCATCAATGTCATCAAGGGCGAGGCAAGATACAAAGACAAAATGGCATTCGGCAAGATTTTCATCGGCATAGCCGGACTTCTCAGCATAGGAGCATTATCAATCTGCTTCGGTATCACCCGCCAGACGAGACATCTGATGAATCAGCCGTTAGGATATGATACTGAAAATATCATATTGGTTTCATTTCTGGACAAGAATATCCATAGATATTCCGATGAATTGCAGGCAGAGTCTTATGTCAGCAGGGTAGGATCATATGTAAATACACCGGACGCAACAGGAATATCTGTCATCGCTGATAAAGACGGACAGTCGGGCGAATTGAGAGTTGTGGAAGGTGACCGCGCATATTTCGAGATTCTGGGGATAGAATTTCTTGAGGACTTTTCTGCTGCAAAGGGGAAAGAAAACATATATCTGTGCCGGAGCACCTATGAAAGCATTGGAGGCTTTATGGAGGACAACGTCATCAACTACCAATGGAATGACACTCCTGTCTGCGGAACAATCTCTGATATCAAACTGGGTACAATCACAGAGGAAACCTCTGGTAAGTTTATGGGAATCAGTATTTTGAATGACTTTGAAGCCACCACCGGACAGAGTTTATGCATAAAGACTGATGAAAATATAAATGAGGCTATCAGGAAAATCAAGGAGTTCTACTATTCGAAGGGATATGACGATAATCTCTTTTTCATCAAGACATTGGAAGAATCTCTCAAAGAAGAAATACAGGAAGAGCAGAATATCCTCAAACTCCTGACAGGATTCTCCATCATCTGCATCCTTATGACCATTATGACCATAGTCGGACTCAGCAGTTATCACGCGAAGTCAAATGAAAGGAGCAATGCTGTTCGCAATGTCTTCGGATGTTCAAGGAAGGAGATGATATGCAAGATTACCCTCGATTTCACGCTTCCGATGGTCATTTCCGCTGTCGTGGCAATCCCGATTGCATATACCGTCATCGGCCGCTGGCTGGAGGACTATGTCATCCGCACCGACAACTCCCCTCTCATCTACATAGGAGCCTTCGCGGCCGTCCTGGCAGTTACTCTATCAGCGGTCGTCCTCCAGGCCCTCCGCCTGATGCGTACCAACCCGGCCGAGGCGCTGAAGAAGGAGTGATATCCGGTCGGGGATCACACCCAGTTCTAGTGAACAGCAACAGGTAAAAGTTCACTAGAACCATAGGAAAAGAAGAAAAAACAACAGAAAGAGATAGTTCTAGTGAAGAATAAAGTTATGAACTTCACTAGAACCCCCCAAATAAGAAAAAGAAATGAAAAGTTACCTGAGATTCCTGAGCAGAAACAAATTATACACGGCGATCGAAGTGGTTGGATTGAGTGTCGCGCTAGCGTTCGTGATACTTTTGAGCAGTTATATTGTCGATGATATAAATGTGAACAAGGTCTTGAAGAATACCGACAATGTTTACTTATGTCTGGAGGACAACAAGCCTTATAGTTTCAACAGGACCGATATCTACAGCGACATCCCGGCTATCGAGGAGAGATGCTGCATTCTTTTACGTCCGGAAAGGATATGGAATGACATAGCCCATATCATCAAGGACGGTCAGGACAATGCCGTGTCGCTGATGGCATCGGACAGGAACTTCTTTGAATTCTTTACCTTTCCCCTGCTTGAGGGAAATCCGGAAGATGTGCTTGCATCAAACAGCAGCATCGTCATTTCCGAAGCCCTCGCAAACAGGCTCTTTCCTGAAGAGAGCCCTATCGGGCAGTCTTTAAAACTCTTCTCGGCAGATTTCTTTGACAATGAATTTACAGTCAGCGGAGTCTTCAAGGAATTTTCAAAGAGCGTAATCAAGCAGCCGGACGTTTTCATCAATCTGGAAGTCTATCGTGACTATGAGTACAAGGCAAATGGCGGTAGCGCCTTCAGCGGATCCATAGATTTCGTAAGGATCCACAAGGAAGCATCTGTTCCGGAAATAGAGGCCGGACTTGCAGATGTCCATAATTCTGCCAGTATATTCAGCGCCCCAAGGACAAAGTCGCTTCTTGAATTCAACGAGATAAGAAATCAGGCCGATGACAATTTCTCATACGCATTCGACAACATAAAGGATAAGGATACCTTGAACACATATTGGGTAATGTGCCTGTTCATTGTACTCGCTTCCCTGTTCAACTACATTGCACTCACCATAGCCTTCTCACGTTTCCGGATGAAGGAAATAGCGACCAGAAGACTGCTCGGTACCGACAAGTCAGGGGTAATAACCAGATGTATTCTTGAAGCACTGCTGCTTCTGACCGTGTCTGCAATATTCGCAATTCTCATCGCAACCGCATTGAAGACGCAGGTAGGCAGTATCCTTGGCGTTCAACTTGATCCGATGCAGCATTCGGGTGAATATCTGCTTCTGGTGCTCATCATAGGCCTGATGGCGGTCATTGCCAGCCTGCTGCCATCTGTTGCAGCAGTACGCCATAATCCGATCATTGTGATAAAAGGAGAAGAGCGGTTCATCGACAAGATGTACTTAAGCAAAGGCTTCATCTTTTTCGAAGGATTCCTCAGCATTTTCGCTGTCGCTTCCTGTCTGGTCATAGTCCTTCAGACGAATTCAATGCTGAATGAGCCGAGAGGTTATGAAACAGACAACATCATATATATCGATTTCCATTCCGAGCAGAGCAACCGATTCATAGATGAACTTCGTTCCGAAGCCTTCATCGACAAAGCCGGACATTTGTCAGCACTACCTTCTGAAGGCTGGTGGCAGGGATACTTCTCCGACAAAGCGAACGAAAACCATTATAAGAATTTCTACCTGCAAGGCGACAGCACGGCCTTCGACATACTTGGCATCGAGAGATATGACAGAGACAGAAGGATTGCCGGAAATGCATATCTAGGTTATCTGTACTTATGCGAAAACTCATATAAGGATTATTCGTTCCTGTTGAATGACAATACATTGTACTCCCAGGGCAGAGCAGTTTATCCCATCTACCAGCATTTGAGCGGCACTGCTTCCGACTTCAAGTTGGGAACATTGAAAAGAAAGCCGGAAGAAGGACTTACATCGATATATGTGATTCCGGATGAACTTATACAATACGACACTCCGGACAGCATCATTGCAAAGATAAATGTCAATGAAAGGGAAGGAATTGAGAAGATAAGGAAGTTCTATGAAGAGAAGGGCTATGGCGACCTGCATATTGACATAAAATCTGCGACAGGTGTTCTTGAGGAGGCCTATAAGGAAGAACTCAACCTCAGAAGACTCCTCATCCTCTTCACAATCGTCTCCATCATCATCACAATCATTGCGATCACGGCTCTGAGCAGTTATTATGCAAAGATCAACGCTCGCACTTCAGCCATCAGAAAGGTATTCGGAATCTCACGTAAGGAAATCTTCTGGAATACTGTCTGGGGATTTACTGCTCCGGTACTCGTTGCCGCAGTCGTTGCTGTTCCGGCAGCATATATCTACGCCGAACATTGGCTGAAGAATTACATTGTCAAGATCGACAACTCCCCTCTCATATACACTTCAGCAGTTATCATTGTCCTTCTGATTGTTGTGGCTGCAGTAATGTTCCAGGCTCTCCGGCTTACGCGGACGAACCCTGCCGAAACGCTGAAGAAGGAATGACGCGACGCAGTGGTGGCAAGCAACCCCCTATACCACAGGCGCTTACGCCGGATGCCTGCTGCACAGACACAGCAGGCATTTCGCATAAAACGCTGACAATCACGCATTTATGCGCCACACGAAAATATCTGGTCAGAAAATAACAGGAGGAAATATAGCGGAAGGCGATATTTTGACTATTTTTGTAAGACAATAAATCTGAAATGGCAAAGAGCAAGGCAAAAATACTCGTTGTCGATGACAACAGCGGAATCAGGGCGGCGTTGCAGTTGCTGCTCCCTATGTATTTCTCACAGGTGGAGTTGATTCCATCACCGAAAGAACTGATAAGCAGAATGGCTGACTTTCGTCCGGATGTGGTGCTGCTGGATATGAATTTCCACACTGACATCAATACAGGGAACGAAGGACTTTTCTGGCTTTCGGAAATCAAGAAGCGTTCGCCGGATACGGAGGTCGTGCTCTTCACTGCATACGCGGATATCCAATTGGCAGTCGAAGGAATGAAACGCGGTGCGTTCGACTTCATAGTGAAGCCTTGGGATAATGACAAGTTGATCGAGACCCTGAAGAATGCATATAACAGCAGAAACAAAGAGGCCAGAACAGCAGTTCCGCCTTCATCTATGAAAATGTTCTGGGGCAAAGGTACTGCAATGACTGCCATCAGGCAGATGGTGGATAAGCTAGTGGCAACAGATGCAACTGTGCTCATTACCGGTGAAAACGGTACAGGAAAGGATGTCCTGGCAGGTGAAATCCACAGGATGTCGGACAGGTCTCTAAGACCGATGGTGTGCGTAGATGCCGGAGCAATAACGGAAACTCTTTTCGAGAGCGAACTATTCGGTCATATAAAGGGGGCATTTACAGATGCACACACTGATCACATCGGCAAATTCGAACAAGCCAACGGAGGTACGCTATTCCTTGACGAGATCGGTAACATCCCGCTACATCTTCAGGCCAAACTGCTTCGTGCTCTCCAGAACAGATGTATCACAAGAGTCGGTGACAGCAAGGATATCCCTGTAGATATCAGGCTTATATGCGCAACGAACAAGAATCTTAAGCAAATGGTGGCAGAAGGCAAGTTCCGTGAGGATCTGTACTATAGAATCAACACATTTGAACTGCATCTGCCTGCCCTGAGAGAAAGGACTGATGAAATCGCTCCATTGGCCGAGATGTTCATCGCTAAGTTTGCCGAAAAATACAGGAGAGATGTCAAAGGCTTATCTGCTGATGCCCTCGGACTACTTAAGGGACATTTATGGAGCGGAAATATCCGTGAGTTGTCAAACTGCATCGAGAAGGCTGTGATACTGTCTGATAATGAATTTCTTACTGCCGGAGACATTGAGATTCAGCCTGCAAGGCCATCTGGATCTATTGAGGTTTCAAGCACTGATACATTAGAGGAAACTGAAGAAAAGGCTATCCGTGCGGCTATGGTTCGTTATGGAGGCAATCTGTCTATGGTGGCCAGATCGCTGGAGATAAGTAGGCCTACGCTTTATGCAAAACTGAAAAAGTATAATATCTGATGACAACCACAACCGTCATATTGATTGTCCTGGCAGCGATAGTGATATCGTCAGCCATTACTTCTTTGGTCACATCAAGAAAGATGAGGGCTAAGGTTGCCTATATGCTGGATGCCCTTGAAGACAAGGAACTGAACTTCCGTTTTGACGAAAGGCGGCTCAGAGGCCGGAAATTCAACCGTACTCTCAACCGTCTGCGCAACATCTTTGACAAGGAAAGGCACGAGATCATCGAACAGGAAAAGTACTTCGGTCTGATGCTGGATCACGTGAAGACTGGAATCGCTGTGGTTGAGAAGGACGGTCGGGTAACCTACTGCAACAACACTGCACTCAATCTGCTCGGCATTGCGACTTTCGGTCACATCAGACAACTTCGAGCAGTGAGCGACTCGCTGTATGAGTCGTTCCAGACCATCGCTGACGGCAGTGAGGAAAGGGCAAGTTATTATAATGAGAGCGGTAAGATGACAGTTTCACTGACTGCCTCTGAAGCGACAATCGGTAAAGAAACAGTGCGGATCATAGCATTCAACGACATCAGTAATGAGATTGCTGAAAATGAGCAGCAATCTTGGTCAAAACTCATCAGAGTTCTGACACACGAGATTATGAATACGATTACGCCGATTGCTTCTCTCAGCGATACTCTGCTGAATTTTGATGATATAAGTGGGGAAATCAAAAATGGACTCAGTACCATTTCGGAGTCTTCCAAGGGCCTGATCAAGTTTGTGGACTCATACAGAAATCTTACCAGGGTCGCTCCTCCTGTGAGAAAGGCTTTCTATTTCAGAGAACTCGCAGAGAGGGTCATCAGCCTGACAAGAGAACAGGCGGTAATGGACGGAGCAGTATGCAAGTATGAAGAACGATCAGAAGATATCATCCTATATGCGGATGAGGGCCAGATCACGCAGATCCTCATAAATCTTGTAAAGAATGCCATTCAGGCCGATGCAAAGCATATCGAGATTTCAGCGGAAATCAATCTGTCTGAACATATAATCATCAATGTGACTAATGACGGATCCCCTATCAGCCGTGAAAGTCAAGATGAGATATTTGTTCCTTTCTATACGACCAAACAGGAGGGCACGGGTATCGGACTCAGCCTTTCACGTCAGATTATGAGGATGCATAACGGAACGCTGTCTCTCACCAGAAGTGATGAAAACGGCACTGTATTTACTCTGATGTTTAAATAATTACAATTTTAAACGTCGATATAGATTTCTGTGGAACAGATTTTGCTCTGTGCTCGGAGCCTTATCAAAACGGACCTATGACAAGATTATCAAACATCATATTCATCCTGACACTATCCATATTCGTCGGCTCGTGTATGCACCATAATGATGCAGGAGCGCTTATGGACAATGCTGAAGCACATCTGGAACTGCATCCGGACAGTGCTTTCGTAGCACTGGACTCGCTCGACAGACGCGAACTCAATACCCCTGAACTACGTGCACGTCACGCCCTGCTATATTCCATTGCACTTGAAAAATGTGGAATAAGCATAATGAATGACAGCATCATCAATATTGCCGTAAATTACTACAGCAGCACAGGTGACAGAGAAAGGGCTGAAAAAGCAATTCTGTGGAGGGACATAATTCTGGAGCAGGCTGAAAATATTGAAGCGACTGACACACTGAAGAGGCAGAATGCCAGAATAATACAGGAAAGGTACGTCGATAAACTGGAACTTGTCGAGAAGCGAAGACAGACCTGGGCCATCATTCTGATATCTTTAAGCATCCTTGCATTTTGCATTACATTAATCAGAAAGTATGCTCACAGGCTGAAGCAGAAGCCAGATGATAAGGCAATGGCACTGATAAGACAAAGACTTTCGGTATTGGACAAGATCCTCGCATCACATATTTCATCGGATGACAAAGCATACAGGATTTCAGAGGAAGAGATAGAGAACCTTATTTCCGACCGGGAATCATTCCTGATTTCCACCAAAATAGTTTTCAAGGAGAATCATCCAGAATTCATTTCCGCACTCGAAGACAAAGGACTGACCGATTGGGAAATCGGATACTGCTGCCTCTATACTCTCGGTCTGAAAGGAAAGGAGGTCGGAGAATTCATACAAAAGAAACGTCACTATATCATCAGCAGTGAGATCCGCAAGAAACTAGGGCTCGGAGAGCACGACACGAATATCGGAATCTGGCTGAGGACGTTGATTTCGGAGACTGAGAGGCTCAAAAATGCCTGATGTAAGACTTTTATATCTTCAGGTTTTTGCAATATTTACCAAACACACTGTATATCAACAAATTAGAGCCTAATAATATTATCTTAAAAAGATAAATGTAAAACTTTCTCTTCATAATTTTGTATCAAAACCGATACATTTATGACTGAGAAAAGTTTCAGAAAATGCAACACCATCACATCGCTTGCAGTACTTGCCATAGCAGCGACCACCTACCTTCTGACCATCGAACCGACTGTCTCGTTCTGGGACTGCGGCGAATTCATTGCATCGTCATACAGGCTTGAAGTCGGGCATCCGCCAGGAAATCCGACCTGGCAGATATTCGCCAGAATATTCACACTGTTTGTTCCTTCCGAATATGCCGCAGCAGCCATTAATGCGTCGAGTGCAATATGTTCGGCTCTAACCATATTCTTTCTATACCTCACTATTGTTTTCTTCACCAGAAGACTCCTGCTGCGGAAGGTTGAAAATGCTGGGGACATCATTGCAATCTGTGGTTCCTCAGCCGTGGGAGCACTTGCCTACTGTTTCAGTGATACATTCTGGTTCTCAGCCGTAGAGGCTGAAGTATATGCAATGTCATCATTATTCACAGCCGTCGTATTCTGGGCTATGACCAGATGGTACGAAGAGGCAGACCGCCCTCATTCAAGCAGATGGATTATTCTTATATGTTTTCTGATGGGCTTGTCGATCGGAGTACATCTGCTGAATCTGCTCACAATTCCGGCAATAGTATTTATGTACTTTTACCGCATCCGCGAACACGGCAGATATACTTTAAAGGAATTGTGCGTAATATTCCTGCTATCTTGCGTGATATTGGCAGCAATTCTCTTCGGAATAATTCCGATTCTCCCGAAAGCGGCCGCCTATACCGACCTTCTTTTCGTCAATGTATTCGGACTTCCGTTCAACAGCGGGGCGGTCACATTTATGCTGATATTGTTTGCAGGACTCTTCCTTGCATTATTCCGGAGTCTTAAACAAGGCAAGGTCATACTCAATACAGTCCTCCTGTGCCTGACAACAATAATCATCGGCTTTTCATTATATGCGACGGTCATAATAAGGTCAAACGCCGATACGCCAATGAACGAAAACAAACCCGACAATCCTTTCACACTGATGAGTTACCTCGGTCGTGACCAATACCCCAAAGGTCCTATTGTATATGGAGAATTCTTCGGTGCGGACTATGATATAATAGAGAAAGAATATTGGGCGAGAATGGGTGACAGATATGTAAAGGGCAATAACGTGGATGTTGCATATACTCCTGAATCAAAGATGTTCTTTCCACGTATGTGGGACTACAGAGAAGAGTCATATATAGATATCTATAAAAGTTATATAGGAAACAAAGGTATCAAGGTACAGGGATGCAAAGAGATGAAGCCCACATTTATCCAAAATCTGATATTCTTTTTCGACTACCAGATCAACTGGATGTACTGGAGATATTTCTTGTGGAACTTTGCCGGTCGTCAGAACGACATTCACAGTCCATCACCGGGAGACATTTTCAAAGGTAACTGGGAATGCGGAATAGGTTTCATTGACAGAATAAGATTGGGAGACCAGTCGGATGCCCCGTCATATCTGGCTGAAAACGAGGGAAAGAACCACTATTATATGCTTCCGCTGCTGCTTGGGCTCATCGGTATCTTTTTCCAATATTCGAGAGACAAAAGAGGATGCTGGATAACTTTCCTGATGTTCTTTATGACCGGACTAGCGGTCGTAGTCTATCTTAACCAGTCTCCTCTCCAGGTAAGGGAGCGAGATTATGCATACGCTGGTTCATTCTATTTCTTCAGCGCCTGGATAGGCATCGGAGTACTTGCAATAACAGAAAGGATACTATCTGTAGTTAGAGACAAAAAGTGGGAAAAATATGCCTCTGCACTCGCCGTGTGTGCCTGCGCTGGAATCCCGGCATTGATGGCTGCAGAGAATTGGGATGATCACGACAGAAGCAACAGATACACAGCACGCGAACTTGCTTTCAACTACCTCAGAGGAATCGGAGAAAACGGCATATTGGTCACACACGGAGACAATGACACTTTTCCTATATGGTATGCCCAGGAGGTCGAGGGATTCCGCACAGATGTCCGTATCGTCAACACTTCGCTTCTTGGCGCCGACTGGCATATCGACCAGATGAAGTATGCCTCAAATGAATCTGCTCCGCTTGATCTGAGCATCGGAAAGAGGCAATATATGCAGGGAGAAAACGAATATGTCCTTATTTATGACCCAAGGGATTCGGTATATCCGCTTGCCGATGTTATGAAAGTATTCCGGCATCCTGAGGCAAAGATACCATTGACCAACGGGGATTATGCCGATTATATTGTGTCCAGAAAATTCAGCATTCCTGTAAACAAGGAGAATGTGATCAAATACGGAATACTTGATGAGAAATACGCGGATATGATTCCGTCGGAAATTGTATTGACCATTCCGGAGGGTAAAAATGGCATTACAAAACCGGAACTCTTCTTTCTGGATCTTCTTTCGGAATACAAATGGGACAGGCCATTGAATTTTCTCAGCGCTGGAGGTGACATTCAGATCGGCATAAAGGATTACCTTATGTATGACGGATTCACCTACCGTTTTGTTCCGATCAGAAACAAGACGAACCTATCTGAAAGAGGATTTACTGACACGGATGAACTATATGAAAAGTTTACCTCTGTCTATACGTGGGATACGCTGGAGAGGAGTGACTGGTTTGTTGACTATCAGAATATATATACATTTACCGGAGTTATGTCCCAGCGCGGAATATTTGCATCTGTGGCAATGGAAATGATTGAGGCCGGCGAATATGAACGGGCGGTAGAAATACTCGACAAATGCCAGTCGGTCATTCCGGAAGAAAACTTTCCGCTTGACATAATCTTATATGGTCTGGGGAACGAAAGAGATCTTATCAGTATGATCGAGGCATATTATCTTGCCGGAGCACCTGAAAAGGCTTCTGCCTTATGTTCATCAATGGCAGATGAAGTACTTGTTTCCAGCGAGTTTTTCCTCAACCACTATGAAGATGCTGAAAACTATTTTGACTCGTGCTACAATGTCCTTGCAGTCCTGGCTTCAGTAGCAGAGGAATATGGAGATGCTTCACTCGCCTCTTCAATACGGCTCAGATTCAACAACTTACTAGGCTAAAAAGAAAAAATTCGTTAATTAACTAAGATTTTAGTTGCATAATTAGGAAATTAGTTTTATGTTTGCATCGGAAAGTTAGGAAGACCGTTCTTTCCGATGCAGATTTATAATTTCATCCTTAGCGATAGCGAAGGATCTTTAAACAAGAGTTATGGGAGAAAATATAAGAAACAAGCCACAGGAACTTACAAAGGCGGAACTGGAGATAATGCAGGTGATCTGGCAGAAGGAGAAGGTACTCGTACACGATATCCTTGCGGAACTGCCCGAACCTAAGCCGGCATATAATACGGTATCGACGATTGTGCGAATCCTTGAGAACAAAGGCTTCGTGTCGCACAAGGCATACGGAAGGACATACGAGTACTTCCCTGTCGTGGCTAAAGAGGACTACACCAATACATATATGCGGACCGTACTTGACAATTTCTTCGAGGGATCCATCAGCCGTATGGTGAACTTCTTCTCATCACAGAAGTCAATTTCTCTGAAAGAGACCGATGAGATAATGAAGATATTGAACGGAAACAAATAACGACATCAGCAAACCCCTAGCCATCAACAACTTACGCAAACTGCGTGCTCCCCATTGTGCGGCACGCAATTCAAGCAAGAGACTGATAATCAACAAATTAAAGAATGACAACAATCGGCTACATACTTGAATTGATAATCTGCAGCGGAATCTTCCTGGTGGTTTACCGCTGGCTGCTGGCAAAAAAAGTCAGTTTCGAAATGTGCAGGGCGTTCATTCTTACGTCGATGCTGCTGGCTGTAGCCATCCCGGCTATGAATATCCCGGTATTTCCGGAGAAGGCAGCAACGCAGCAGACGGTTCTGACCGGTTTTGATTTCTTCGGAGAAGATCCCGCTGATGCAGCAGCCACTGAATCTGACGTCAGGGCCGAAGTCCAGGAAAGTGCCGCAGAAATCGTTCCGGCCAAGAAGAATATCGACATCAAGGCTGCAGCGGGCTTTGCGGTATATGTCATCTATATGATTGTAGCCCTTGCCTCACTCGGACTGACAGTATATAATATAATAAAGATACAACGGCTTCGCAGACATTCCAGACTGACGCATACGAAAGACTATACCCTTGCTGAACACGAGGATATAAAGACTCCTTTCTCATTTCTCAGGACCATATTCCTGGGATTCAACTACGAGGCTCAGGAGCGCAGGCAGATACTGACTCACGAAGCGAGCCACGTACGCCACAGACACTCCTTCGAGCGTATATTCCTTTCATTCCTACGCTCTTTCTTCTGGTTCAATCCCTTCTTCTGGATGGCCGAGAAAGATCTGGAAGAGGTGCAGGAATGGGAGGCTGACAAGGATGTGCTCAGCGAAGGATACGAACTTGACGCATATAGAACAACCATTTTCAAACAACTCTTTGGTTATAATCCGGATATATCCTGTGGGTTGAATCATTCATTGACAAAACAAAGATTCATTATGATGACTCAATCACGCCGTGGCAAAGGAGCCTGGATCAGGCTGGCTGCCACACTCCCCGTAATCGCTGCAGTCTTTATAGCCTTCGGCTGCGGCACTAAAGAAGCAAAGGCTTCAAGCGAAGTTTCAACGAACTTGACAAATGGCACGGAAAAGACATATATCCAGATGTGTCCTCCTTGCGACGCTACCGTAAGAAATTCGTTCGGCGCAAAAACGGATCCTTCAGGTGCGGGTACTCATCAGGGCATCGACTATGTCCTTGACGAAGGTGATCCTGTCTATGCGGCAGCGGATGGTGAAATATCATCCATTACACGTGACGACGGTAACGGACTTATGCTTGTATTGAAACACAATGACGGCATCGAGACAAGGTATGCCCATCTTTCCAAGATCCAGATCGTATCGCATCTGAGAATTGAAGGTGGTATGATGACGGTAAACAACACCTATAATCTTATCACGGATGCCGACCATTCGAACCAGAAGATCAGCGGAAAGGTGAATCGTGGCCAATTGATCGGCTATGCCGGCTCTACAGGACGCGTTACTGGTCCTCACCTCCATTTCGAGGTCCGCAAGGATGGAAAGCCTGTAGATCCGATTACTATGTTCACATCGGACAAGCCGGTGACCGCTCCTTTCCCTATCTATGTAGTAGAAGGTACAAACAAACCGGGAGAAGAATATTTCGCGATCTGCAACGGAAAACTCTGCAAGATAAATGAGGAGATCGGCGAGGCTGTCAGCAGATATTTTGCGGGAATTGATGATCCGGCGTATGCATCCATCCAACTTGAAGCAGACAAGGATGTACCTGAAGAAATTATGGCTAAGGTATCCGAAGAATTGAGAAAGGTTCAGACATTGAAGGTCAGCAAGACTGTAACTGAGAGTAATCCAGGTGAAATCGTGGTCCTGAAAGATGCTACCACAACGGTGAGCAGAATTGCAAACGGTGCCTTGATAGACGTAATATATGATCCTGACGGAAGCCTGATCCATATCGACGGCGTCAGATATTCCCTTGATGAAATCGCTGAAATAATCGGAGCAAAAAGGGAATCATCCGATAAGCCGAATGACTTCACTGTCCATATCAATGCTTCTGGCGACACCAGAATGGGAATCATTACCGACATAAAGAAAGAACTCCGTACCATCAATGGAATACGTCTGCTCTATACATTGAACGAAATGGTAACTCCTGACCATCCGTATGCAGAAACCAAAATAGACGAATACTACAAGGTAGAGACCTACAAAGAAAGCCGCAACAATATCATTGTCATCAAGACCAATGCCTCCGACAGATATCTGATAGGAGATAGGCCGGACTATCTTAATGACAACGCTCTGGAAAGAGTGAAAAGTTATATTCTCAATAAGGAAAACAATCCCGACTGTCCTGGGAAAACTATTAAGGAATTCACTCTGCCGGATGGCAGAATCATAACTTATCCCGTATCCCAGGCAATGATACTGATGCAGAACGATAGAGGAACCAGTTTCGAGGGATATCAGGCGGTAAACGCATTCGTCCAGAAAGCCTATAGTGAACTTCGCAACGATCTCGCTGCAGAACTTTTCGGAAGATCCCTTGCTGAATTGTCCGATGAAGAAATGTCCATCATAAGACAGGCAATACCTATGAATGTCTGCGAAGCGGAGCCTAAAGACGTTCCTGCAAGAAGATAAGAAGACAGAAATATCCTAAAGCAATCAGACAATAGTATTTTTTCATAGACATTCCGTCTCATATATGAACCAATTAAATTCTATGTATATGAGACGGATTTTTATTTTTGTCTGGGCAGCATTGATCTGCCTGTGCTCTTGCGACAAAGAGGTCATAACACCAACCTTTGAGTCAGACATACAAAAATTGTATGGCGACTACAACTTATCTGACATTCATTGGCCGGGACTGGCGGTTGACCTCAATGCAGATGGCACCGGATACTGGAGTCTTCTTTACGAGTTTCAGAACAAGGTCGGGTATTACGAGCCGGACTACACTGCCAATGTAACCGACGGAATCATATTCAGCAGCGATGAGCCTTGGGCAGAGCCGACAGCCGCTTTCAATGTGACCCTCCCCTATCCACACTATATAATATCAGAAGGGAAATGGCTCTGCACTGACATACGCAACATCAAAGTCACGTTGAGAGCAACGGAAGCGACTTTCAACCTGGTATCAAACTGCTGCTGGATCTACCCCGGATATACCGACCAGGACGATGTATTTCTCTTGAATATTCAGGATATCAGCCTGTATGTAGAAGCCCTTGATGACAAATCATTCAAAGTAGGCATCCATTGCACATTACCGCACGACAGAGCCGACGGTTCACAAACGTTGAATGAGAACTATCTGTATTACACTTTTTCCAAGTAATACAGACAAAACTAAAAATTTTAGTTAATAAACTATAAAAAATAGTTGCACTAAAAGAAAATTTAGTTACCTTTGTGTCGTAAAGGGAATCCAAATGAAGAAACTGACTAAAAAAGAGGAAGAGATTATGAATCTCTTTTGGGATAAAGGGGCGATGTTCGTGCGTGAACTTCTGGAGCATTATGATGAACCGAAGCCGCATTTCAACACCCTTTCTACAATGGTGCGCAACCTGGAGGCAAACGGATATGTGAGCCACAAGGCGTATGGCAATTCCTACCAGTACTACCCTGTAGTCTCCCGTGAGGATTACGCCGGAAGGTCGTTCAAGGGTGTCATCAGCAGTTATTTCAACAACTCATATCTCAGCGCTGTCTCTACCCTTGTAAAGGAAGAGAAGATCACCGTGGAAGAACTCAAGAATCTGATAGAACAGATAGAAAAAGGGGACGCATAAAGACCACCAAGCATATAGATTATCAATCACTTAGGAACTGAACAACTATGACCGATTTCTTAATATATCAAGGAAAGGCTGCAGTAGCATTGGCTGTATTCTATATGTTCTACCGTCTGCTGCTCAGCAAGGAGACTTTCCATCGTTTCAACCGCATCGTACTTCTCGGAACAGCGGCGCTATCATTCATACTCCCCCTCTGCGTCATCACGTTCAAGAAGGTCGTGGTCCTTCCCGCAATGACAGCCTCATCAGAAACCGTCGTCAGTGAAGTGACCGGAACGGCAGTTACTATGGTTCCCGAAGCCTCCGAGCCGATATGGCCGATCATCCTCTGCATTATTTTCTGCATTGGAGCCTTGACTGTCCTGGCAAACACTGTCATCTCGATCATCGGCATCAGGAGAATCATCAGCAGCGGAAGCAGCCAGACTCTTGAAAGCGGTGAGACACTTATAATTACTGAAACTGATACTGCCCCGTTCAGTTGGATGAAATACATCGTGATTTCTCGTGAGGATTACGAGAGCGGCTACTCTCAGATCCTGACTCACGAGAAAGCACACATCGCTCTCAGACATTCATCAGACATCCTCTTTGTCGATATGATCACGGCTCTCCAGTGGTTCAACCCGGCAATATGGATGCTCAAGGCTGACCTTCGTGCCCTTCACGAGTTCGAGGCGGATGATGCAGTCCTGCGAAGCGGAGCGAATATCAAGGAATACCAATATCTATTAATAAGAAAAGCTGTCAGCAAGAGCGGCTACTCAGTTGCTAACAGCTTTAATCACAGTACACTTAAAGCTCGTATTACTATGATGTTGAACAAAAAATCATCTCGTATGAGTGCCTGGAAGGCTCTCTACGTCATCCCTCTCGTGGGAATCTCTCTCGCGGCAACTGCCGAGACAAAGGTAGATTACCAGTATGAAGGCCAGGAGCCTGTCGCTGCGGCTGACACTCTGAAAGCTAGAGTGGTCAAGGTCCATAACACTCCCGACGGCAAAGATAATAAAAATTCTTTCAGGGAGAAGAATTTGTCGGAAGGACGCTTCATTATTGATGAAGAAGCCGGCTCAGTTACAATGATTTATTTCGACCATAATGGCAATGAACTGAGATCACAGCACAAAGGAATGCCTCTGGGCCAGGATGAATACTACTTCCATAACGGCAATATGGCAACGCCTGCTGCGTATGAAATATATCTGAAAGAGGAAGGTGCTGTCACCTTCACGACATATCGGTCGAATGGCAAGAAAATATTAGGTATAGTCACGCCTAATAACAATTATGTCACAGGCGTTTGGGATGCCACCAAGCATCCTGACGAGCAGGAAACTGTCTATCATATGAAGGGCAAGCAGTATAAGGTCAGAGGCGGAAAGTATATAGAGATAGAAGAGTCTCAGAAAAGTGAGGAGAAGAAGGTAATACCTTTCCAGCTGGTGGCCCAGAAGCCTGGCTTCAATGGAGGAGACGCCAATGAGTTCTCAAAATGGGTCAGCGAAAATGTCAGATATCCTGAGAAATGCCGTCAGTCAAGGGTTCAGGGCAGGGTTACATTGCAGTTTACAGTCACTGAAGAAGGTAAGGTCCGTGACGTAAAGGTGTTAAGAAGCGTAAACGACGAAATGGACAAGGAAGCCGTGCGTGTTGTAAGCGAATCACCACTTTGGACTCCAGGAAGAGATGAGAATGGAGAAGTCGTTCCGGTAAAATATGTCTTCCCTGTCATATTCCAGTTACCTGATTCAAAGGAATAGCGGAGAAGTTCACAAAGCAAGCAGCAAGATAACAAAGCGGAAACGCTATTAAACAGTCAAGGCATTCAGATCACTCCTGAATGCCTTTTAACGTTGCAACTATCTCGCGGTATTTCCTTGAAACCGGAACAGAAGTGCCATCCGCAAGTGTAAGCGAATCATACAAGGTATCTTGAATCGATTCTTTTCTGACGACAAATGCTCTGTGGACTCTTATGAAGTCTTCTCCGAGAAGATTCTCCCACTGGGTGATGCCGGTCTTGTTGCGGTAATGTCGTCCTTCAGTGGCATATACCCATACTTCTGTATCGCGGGACTCGACATATATGATCTCCGACAGATCGAGGGTCACTTTACGATAGTCAGAAGTGAATGTCACCGGATGCGGTTCATCCCGGAAACGAGACTTCAGATAACGCGACAGCACATAATCCCCGCCTGTCAGCACAATCATTACAAGCGCCAGGAAGGCTGGATTGACAAGAAGAGTCGGAAATCCGGAATAAAAGGAAGCCATCATACCGTTCATAAGTATATGACACCATATCACCAGAAGAATATCTGTCAGAATGACTGCAAGTACTGCAGATATCAGGTTCAAGACTCCCCTCTTCAGATCCGAAAACGATATATGGGGCAGGAGCCACCTCAACACAAGACATCCCGGTACAAAAGACATACTTACGAACATAGCATCTGAAAAGCAATATCCCAGACTAATAAGCATAAGGGATATCATCAGAACAGAGGCTGACCAGTAAGAGACAGTGAGCAGGATTCGTTTCATCTTATATCAATTGACAATGTCAAAATTAGTAAAAAAAACGCATCTGGAACAGCCGATCCGGTAATCATAGGCTTTTAACAATAGGTCGGATGGATTTGAATTGGCATTTTTCGTGATACCTGCATACCTTTGCCCTATGGAATTCCAAAACTTAGAAGTCTAACACAATCAAAACCACATCAAAATGGAATCTACAGAAATTCTTGACACAAACTACAATCTTTTAGACTATTTCTTTATGGGAGGTTCCGGCCCAATGACCATACTGACCATCTTTCTTATAGGCGTGCTCATAGCGGCTTGGAAAGCACCGAACTGGGTAAGGGATATAGGATTCGCAGCCCTGATAGCATCACTATGCTGGGTATCCATAACTCTCGTACAGATGAGCACAGCCCTTATGGTAAATCCGGATGTATCCGCCCCGGTCGTATGGGGAGGAATCCTCTGCTCTCTCCTGCCTATAGTGTATTCTATGTTCATCTACCTGATTTCCATCCTTATCAGTACATTCCAGAAACCTAGGATCTGACAGGAAAGGATCACCGAAGGATATATCCGTGATGAATCAGATCCTCTCTGACTTTTATCGGGAAGGTATAGCCGTCGCGGAGGAGGAAAAGGTCATCGGTTATATCCATTACCTGTTCGTACAAATGGTCGGAGATGATGATTCCTTTGGTGGCTTTATGCGTCCGGATGAGTTCCTGCATCATCTCGACATATTTGGGAGCGACATTGGAGAACGGTTCGTCCAATATGCAGAATTCGGAATCTGAGTTCAGAACCATATACATTTCTGCAATCCTTACCTCACCCCCGGACAACTGGCCGGGGGTCATTCTCTGATATGTATGGAACTTATTGTCGAAGGCGACAAGACCGTCATAATCGACTCCGTACAGTTCGAATGCTTCACCGAGGGTCATATAGGACGGGATGAACACATTCTGCGGAAGATACTTGACCCGTCTGCCTATATGTCCGTAATCGGTTTCGGGTTCATCATTGAAACGGATGAATATGTTCTGCGGCTTTATTCCGCCCATAATGCATTTGAAGAGGCAGGACTTGCCACAGCCGTTCCTTCCGAGCACGCCGGTCACCCTGCCGGTCTGCGCAGTGATGAAGGCACTCTGGAGCACCTGCAGTTTGTCAAATTCCAGATGTACGCTGTCAACAAGAAGTCGGTTAACGGATTGCATTTCCTGAATATCCAATGAGGGTTATAAACAATATGAAGCCGATGAATTCCACCACAAACGGGATGAACCGATATTCCTTCCTGCTGATGCCGAGATTGAGATAGAAGTATATGTCCATCTTTCTGGTCATAGCAGTATAAAGATACTGAATGATCGGGATACTGAGCAGTTTCAGCAGTATGCACATCGGGATTGCGTATGGGTTGAAGAAGACAAGGGAAGATAAAGCCAAGGTCAGCACAGCAGATATGGCATAAATCACCTTGCCATACCGTTTTGATAATCCTATTTTCCTGAATATTGTCATATCCGTCTGAGTTAACGACAAAGATATCAATTTAACGGCAGAATCTGAAGCGATTCCCCGGCTTATATTCCTCACTGCCGTGGAATCGCTTGTCTATTTGTCAAGTCCGGTGATTCTCCGATCAGTCGCCATCTTCGAGTTGGAAGATTTCGTCAGCGTGTCTGCCGAAGTATCTGGCGATCTTCAGAGCAACGACCGTCGAGGGCATATATCGGCCGGTCTCGATGAAGTTGATGGTCTGTCGCGACACTCCGACAGCCTCTGCCAGTTCCTGCTGGGTGATGTTCCTGATGGCCCTTTCTACCTTTACTGTATTCTTCATACCTCGTCCTCCTTGCACTGTCTTCGCATCTTCCAGATCGAGATGCGGAATATTATCAGATAAAGGTATATGTATGTATTGACACTTGTAAATATTGGTCTGGTCATAAATGTCACCAACGACGATACAGATGGTACGGAATAAAGACTTCTGAAACCGTGCAGGAATGCCATAACGAGGTTAATGACCATATAGAATCCGAAAGCGATGAAGGCTGTCGTGACGATGGATCTGCGTCTGATGGAGCCGATCATTTCATCCTCATCCTTTTCTTCCGTCATCACGAGGACGAACACACCAAGAAAAAACAGGAGGTACATCACCATAGATATGAACCTTGTGTGGGTCTGAGGGATGATTTCAAAGACATTAGCCAGAAGCAAGCCCAGCAAAAGCGACAGAACAGAAGCTATCATCAGGCCATATCCATACTTTCTTAATGAGTGCGGGAGCATATAAGTCTTATTTTTCATTTTCATAAAATCCGTTTAAATATACAACTTATCAGGAATTCCTGCGGCAAAGTTAAACACATTCTTCTAAATGTCAAATATATTTAACATTTTATCACGTAAATTTAACTTGCAGCAGATTCATTAAATGATGCATCCGCTATTTCTATCACTTTAAAATAAAAAATTATCAATTTTCTTGATAAAATTATTGTTTTTCAATAAAAAGGTCCTATATTTGCATATCGAAAAACAATAAATACTTATTGATTATGAAAAAGAACTCAACAAAATCCCTAAAATGGCTCACAGGAGCAATCATTGTTCTCGGCCTTCTGGCACTGTCGGTCATCACGTGCCAGACATTCGGTTTCTTCTATGGATATCCTGTACGGCAGGAAGCCGTCTGGATCGAAGGGTTCAAGGGTATGCAGGTTTCGATAATAATCCTGAGGTTTATCGGAGCAATCACCTGTTTCGCCCTTCTCCTGGCTTTTCTGTTCAACGCGATCAAAGCACAGAAGAACGGAGTACTCTTCCCACGAAAGAATATAGGCATATTGTTCGGTCTCGCCGCCTCGTCATTCATTACCTTGTTATGCAGGGGCAATATGCACATAATAATGGGAGAGAGACATATAAATATAGGACTCGCTGAACTCATCGCTCCAATAATTATATGCATCGTGGCACTCATATACAGAAATGCCGTACAGGTCAGTGAAGAAAACAGTCTCACAATCTAAATTCCCCAATTATGAAAGAAAAGACAATCAAAGCCATCAAAGGCATATCCATCGCCGTCTTAGTAATGATAGCACTCGAAACAGGGCTTGACACATACTTCTGGAGTGAAAGATAGCGGAATGTGGAATGGAATGCAGAAATCATCGGCTGGCAGCGCAGAATAATCATCAGCAATATAGTAACTACATATCTTCTTGCCGCCGTTATGGTGACTTTCATCATAAATATATTCAGAGGATTAAAGAAAGGGGTCATATTCAGCAGATGCAATACCACCGTTATATTTGCTGGCGCTGCCATCTACACCTTATATTCTTTCTATGCATATACAGCAATGAATGCGGCAACTGCCAAGCACGTAAACTCCATTGACACCGACATATTCATATATCCTCTCCTGATCATTATCCTTGGACTGCTGCACAAACTCGCAGTAAAAGCCAGTGAAGAAAACAATTTAACCATCTAAAGAAGGATCGATTATGCCAATTATAGTAAACGTAGATGTAATGCTGGCCCGGAGGAAGATGTCCTCCGGAGAACTGGCGGAGAAAATCGGGATCACGGCCGCAAACCTGTCCATCCTCAAGACAGGCAAGGCGAAGGCCATACGCTTCACAACCCTGGCTGCCCTCTGCAAGGCTCTTGACTGCCAGCCGGGAGATATCCTGGAATATCAGCCCGGAGACGAAGAATATGAAGATTAAGTATGGGACAATCATACTTCCGTCCGGTTTGTCATAGTAGTATTTCCATAACATTCCGTCTTACTGATGAACCTAACATATACTTGAATGAGCCAGAAAAAATTCATCATATATGCCGTACTCATCCTTATATGTCATAGCATATCAGCACAGACCATTGATCCTGAAAGGTATCACAGCGACATTGAAGCAGGAGTCGGCATCCAGGGAATACCTAACAGTCATAACGGGGTCGATCTGAGGCTGGACCTCTCATACGGATACTTCTCATATAAAGGAATCGGATTCAGGACAGGAGTTACATATACCCCGGAAATGCTGGAAATCGGGAAGGCAGTCGGAGTCCCGGTCGCATTCGCGTGGAGGACATTACGGCTTGACAGATCATATTCAACCGACCCTATAGATTACGGCAACTATGATCCTGACTATATGCTGCATCAGGATTATTCCGATTATGTAAAAGAACAGATAGCCAGTGGACTTCTGCGCTTCATAACCCAGATTGCCAGCAACATCGAAATAGATGCCGGAGTGACTCCGGGATATCTCTTCGGCAAAAGAGCGGATTCATTCTATATGACAGGAGACTTAGGCCTAAAGACATCGTGGCGTATCTGGCGGTTCAACCTCAGCATAAATCCGGCAATGCATTATCTCCTTACGGACTCGGTCAATATGGGTACACATAAAGTCCGGCTGAGTTCATTCGAAAGATGGCAGTTATCATTATCATTCAGTATAAACATAATGATTTGATTAAAGACAATGAAAACGAATTTCACACTCCCCCTCTACATTTTAGTTTTAGGCCTGATGCTCAACAGCCTATGCTCGCAATCGGCGATTGCTCAGGAGCCGCAGATCATCGGAGGATATCTTCTTGATGGCAAAGACAGTTTCGAAGAACTTGAGGCAGCGGTACTTACAGAATCCAAGTCTAAGGATAAGAACCTGGGCGGCAAAGGAATGAAGTTTCCTGGAGGAAGGATATTTATGACTCCGGAAAGCGTTGGCAAAGAGATCGGAAGCCTTGTGAAGACAAAGCATCCGTTTCTGGTCAAGACCATCAGTTTCACTGTCGAAGAGAACCGTATGGAAGGATGCAAGGCCAACCTCAGGATATATAGGATGGAAAGCGGCGACAGCCTTGTGAACATAGTGACCATACCTATATATCAGGATATTCCGAAAGCAGCCCAAGAGACGGTCTTCAGCATCGCACCGGAAGAAAGCATCATACTCGAACCGGGAGAATACTACATCAGTTTCTGTCTTTCAGAAATAAGCCGGGAGATTATGGACAAATGGGCTGAAGCCGAAACCTGGAGCGAAGGAGAGCGTTTCGACAAATACAGACAGGACCGGATCTTCTTTCCGCTTTATCTGAAAAGCAGTTACACCCGTGAACGCCCGGACCAGCCTCTCTCTAAATGGGGAGCGAATATCGGCATTGAAGTGAGAGGAAGCGAAAGGAAATAAAACAGCGGGATAGATGAGAACATACTTAAAGAAATAGAAGAATAATTATGAAACAGATATTGACAGCACTATCAGTTATTGCAATGTCATTGATAATGTCGCAAATATCAATGGCACAAGATATAATCCACACATACGATTCTGCACCTATCAGGGCGAAGATTCTTGAAATAGGTGACGATTATATGTACTACAAGACCTGGGACAACCCCGACGGGCCTCTCTACAACTTGTCATTGTCACGGGTCATAAAAGTTGTCTTCGAAAATGGCACCACAAAAGTCTTTGCTCCTGTTACTCCATACATAGGTCCAGGAAGATACGGATCGCATCCGATGAATTACAGATGGGGACATTACTACAGTCCATATGGAAGGATGTCGCAAAATCAGATAGCCGATTATATAGGTTATTCGCTTTATGGCAGTGAATATATGAAGGCAAAGGATCAGTATCTGTGGGGAATGTCCCTTACGTGCATAGGAATAAGCGGAGTCATTATGACCATCGCCACCCATATTGCTTTCATCAGGAGAGATGAATTCATCAATCAGCACGGAATGGGAAGTTCCGGAGGATATGGAGTGGGAGTAGCAGCCGGATATATTGCAAGTGCAGGATGTATCGGAGCAGGAATTCCGCTATGGGTAAAGGGAAACAAAGGGTTGAGAAAGATTGCAGACGATTATAACAGGACATACATCAATCCGGAAAGAAAAGGCCAGAGTCCTAATCTGACTCTTGGTGCGACCGGCAGCGGCATCGGACTGGCATTAAATTTCTGACTTCCATAGGGTTGATTTGCTATAATGATTATGGTATATAAACGATGCCCCGTCATTACAGAAGCATTTGCTTCCTGAATGACGGGGCATCGCTTTATAAGATTCTGTATTCTAGAATTTGAAACTGTCCTTCAAAGATGTAGTCTTGTTGAACACGAAGTGATCAGGTGTGCTGTCCGGATCCTTGAAGAAGTAGCCGACGCGCTCGAACTGAACTGCAATACCTGAATTGTCTTCGAGAAGAGCCGGTTCTGCATAACCCTTGCCGATAACGAGAGATTCAGGATTGAGGTAGTTCTTATAGTCCTCACCCTCCGGAATCTGTCCCATCTGAGCCTCTGTGAAGAGTTTGTCATAGAGTCTGAGTTCCACTTCCTTAGCGTGCTCAGTTGACACCCAATGGATGGTGCCCTTTACAGAACGCCACTCGCCTGCACCAGGTTTTGAAGTAGGATCGTATGTACACTTGATCTCCACAATATTGCCTTCCGCGTCCTTCACGACCTCCTGACACTTGATGATGTATGTATATTTCAGACGAACTTCTCCGTCAGGCTTGAGACGGAAATACTTCTTTGGAGGTTCCTCCATAAAGTCGTTTCTCTCGATATAGATCTCGCCAGTGAAAGGAACCTTGCGTGATGGTCCTTCAGGATCAGCAGGATTGAGAGGCGCATCGAACCATTCTACCTTGCCAGGCTCCCAGTTGGTAATGGTAAGTTTGACCGGATCCTGAACCACCATATAACGATTAGAGCGTTCATTGAGATCCTGACGTACACACCACTCCATCAACTGGAGATCGATCAGTTGCTCGCGTTTTGCGACTCCGACTTTCTCAGCGAACATACGCATCGATTCAGGAGTATATCCACGACGGCGGATACCACAGATAGTAGGCATTCGAGGGTCATCCCAGCCGCTTACGAAATTGTTCTTCACGAGTTCGAGAAGTTTACGCTTCGACATCACTGTGTATGTGAGGTTGAGTCTTGCGAACTCATACTGATGTGACGGGAATATGCCGAGTTTCTCGATGAACCAGTCATAGAGAGGACGGTGTACATCGAACTCAAGAGTACAGATCGAGTGAGTGATATTCTCGATGGAGTCTGACTGTCCGTGAGCATAGTCGTACATCGGATAGATGCACCACTTGTCACCTGTACGGTGGTGATGTGCGTGAATGATGCGGTAAAGGAGAGGGTCACGGAAAAGCATATTCGGATGAGCCATATCGATCTTCGCACGAAGAACCTTCTCACCGTCAGCATACTTTCCTGCCTTCATTTCACGGAAAAGTTGGAGATTCTCCTCGACGCTTCTGTTGCGGTAAGGGCTCTCTGTACCAGGCACCTGGACTGTTCCACGTCCTGCACGGATTTCCTCCTGAGTCTGATCATCAACGTATGCCAATCCCTTCTTGATAAGTTCCTCAGCCCACTCGTAGAGTTGGTCAAAATAATCCGAAGCATATCTCTCGTTTTCCCACTCGAAACCGAGCCACTTGATGTCCTCCTTGATCGAGTCAACATACTCCGTATCTTCTTTTACAGGGTTTGTATCGTCAAAACGGAGATTGGTCTTTCCGCCATATTTCTTTGCGAGTCCGAAATTGATGCAGATACTCTTCGCGTGTCCTATGTGAAGATATCCGTTAGGTTCAGGCGGGAAACGTGTCATTACCGATTCACACTTTCCGCTTGCGAGATCAGCCTCGATGATCTCCTCCAAAAAGTTGAGATTTCTGGTCTCAACTGCGTCCTTGTTTACCTCTTCCATATCTGTTGGTAATTTGAATTTGCAAATAATCGGGCAAATATACGGAAAAAATGCTTTATTCGCTATATTAAAGAGGTAAGTTGCTGTGAAGATTAATGTGGTGAAGAGTGCAATGACATCTCACATCCCCAGAAAGGCCTCGGACTGGTCGTCTCCAGAGTCCCATCTTTCCGTCGTAATGCAGCGCGCTTTACTTCAATCGTATATGTACCGGTCTTCATATACTGGAGAGTTATGCGAGGCGAAACATCCCCAACTTTGTTTCTGTCAAGTTTTACCTCCACTTCAGCGGTAGCGAAATGATTATACTGCTCCTTTCCATCTTCACCATATACCTTGATGGCCAGATCCCCGGCGCCAGGAACGGAATCAAGCAGAAGATATACAGAATCATACTGATCAAGGCTGATAGAATGAGGCGAAAGATACAACTCCCCCCACTGACTGGTAAATGTTGTTACGTATCTGCAGTCAAAATCATCTATTGTAGGAAGCACCGGGTCATAATCTTCTCCGTAAAATGCCTTCAGAATAGCCTCTGCACATTCCGGATCGCTGAATGCGGGAAATGAACGGGCTACTCCATCAGAGAGTCCCATCCAATAGAATGTTCCCATCCTGTAGTCTTTAGCCTTCTGCACGAAATACCGTATGAACTCAGCCTTGGACTCAGGTGAAGGATTTTCTGTGAATGTTCCCCATTCCCCTATGATTACTGGAGCACCTTTCAAGGCAAGGTGAGTGTGAAGAGCATCAAACATATCATCTACTTCGGTTCTCATAGAGGCCAGATTGTCGATGCCCGGATATGAATGGACCTCGAAGATAAGATGATCCTTCAGAACATCTTCCGGCAGTTTCATTTCCTTGAGAGGATCCTTCAGATGGTCGCTCCAGGTACCGCCTCCGGAACAGGCTCCATACGTATTTACAATGAGGTTCCGGGCAATATTGTTGCCACCTGTAGCCCTCACAGCGTCAACGAATGACTGGGCGTAGGAATTGATGGCCTGATATGCATCTGCGGCAAAATCAGAATCATATCCGTCATTGAATGAAGCAAAACACCAGGACCGTCTGGTATCAAGCATCTCGTTATAACTTTCAAAAAGAAGATGATGGTCGTAATCCTTGAACTCTTCCGCAATCTGAGTCCAGAGCGAGGCAAACCTTTCTCGTTCACGTTCATACTCTTCCATACCGGCATATAGCCAGACTCCTTCTCCGGCTCCTGTATCGTGATGTACATTAACGATGCAGTACATTCCGGCATCAATGACATAATCAACAATCTCGTGCACCCTGTTCATCCATTCTTCATAAACGGTTCCATCAGGAGAGATATGGATGCCCCAGGTGACGGGAACACGGATTGCACCGAATCCTGCCTGCCTGAACATCTGCATAAGTTCCGGAGTCGTCCTCGATTGCCCCCAATAGGTTTCCCAATAAAGCCAGTCATCACCCCTGCCTCCCTCGGCAGAATACGCATCCAAAGTATTCCCCAGATTCCATCCGATACGAATATTTTCTACAGCCGAACAGGCCGTTTCCCATCCCGGGTCGTTGATTTCCGGCTCTTCCTGTTCATCATCAGGCACCGGTTCTTCTTCCGGATCCTCCGGCAGAACTTCCTGAGGCTCATCAGGAAGTTCCTCTGGTAACACTTCAGGAGTGCAGCAATTCAGAAGTGACAGTGCAATACCGGTAAACAATGTAAGCCTGATTGTTTTCATAATTTTATGAACAGTTTATTTTCCACAAAATTATGAAATTTATGATACATAAAGCAGCGAATGATTATATTTTGTATTTTTGCAACCGGTAATAATCAGAACAGCATTATGATAAAATCAATGACAGGCTACGGCAAGTCCGAGGCCATATTGGAAACAGGTAAGATTACAGTGGAAATCCGTTCCCTGAACGGAAAGACTGCAGATATAAGCATCAAGACATCCATTCTTCCGAAAGATAAGGAAATGACCATAAGGCACAAGATTGCCGATGCTCTCACGAGAGGTAACATTGATTTCTTTGCCACGTTCGAGCCCAATGCTGCCGACAGCGCAAAGAAAATCAATATGGATCTGGCTATGGAGTATTACCAGCAGATTGCAGACCTGGGAGGCAGACTGGGAGCCCACAACCTATGGTCACACAACCCCAACGACCTCCTGGCAATGATTCTCCGTATGCCTGAAGTGATGGATGCAAAGAAACAGGATGTGATCACTGAAGACAACTGGCACGTGGTTGAGAATTGCATTGACGAGGCTTTGAAGAACATCAATGATTTCCGTGCCAGGGAAGGAGAAATCCTTTGCAAGGATGTCACTGAAAAAGTGAACAACATACTGGAATACTCTGCACAGATTGAGATGTTTGAAAAGGAAAGAATCGATGCTGTCAGGGAAAAAATTTTGAGCAGGTTTGCAGAACTTAAGGCCGAACCTGATCAAAGCCGCCTTGAGCAGGAGATGATATTCTACATCGAAAAACTCGACATCAATGAAGAAAAGGTACGCCTTCGCCAGCATTGCCGTTATTTTCTGGACACATTGGCCAATGAACCTAACCCCGGAAAGAAACTTGGCTTCATCGCTCAGGAAATGGGACGTGAGATAAACACCACAGGTTCCAAAGCCAATCACACAGAGATACAGAAAATCGTAGTAAAGATGAAGGATGAGTTGGAGAAGATAAAGGAACAGAGCCTGAACATACTATAAAGCGTGACACACAACGCGCTATATCTCAAGGAGTTACGTAAAATGCCTGCTGCACAGACGCAGCAGGCATTTTACATAAATATATACTAATCAGGCACTTACGTGCCACAATTCTAATGCTCGTGATCGTGGTTGTGTATTACATCACGGGATGTATCGTTGGTCAGGAGTTTGCCCTGATATTCTCCTGTGAGAGTTTTCAGGAATGCTGTGATCTTGTCAACCTCTGCCGATGTAAGTTCCACTCCGCTCTGATAGATGCCCATATCACGTACAGCCTCTTCGAGGGTCTCACGTGTACCATCGTGGTAATAAGGCCAGGTGTGTTCAACATTACGCAGACCCGGCACCTTGAAACGATGACGGTCGCGTTCATCCTGGGTTTCCTTGAAACGTCCGTTGTCCTCAACGGTGAGTTCAAGGCCGCGGTCCGCGAAATAATGCTTGCGAAGACCCATAAGTTCGTACGACTGACCGCCGAGATTCTGTCCTACGTGACAGGTTGCGCAATCATATTGCTTGAATAGTTCATATCCATTGAGTTCATCAGCAGTCAACGCAGAATCATCTCCTAAAAGCCATTTGTCAAAACGTGAATTAGGAGTGATGAGCGTCCTCTCGAACTCCTCAATTGCATCTGTGATATTAGCCTCTGTAAGTCCGTCAGGATAAACAGCGTTGAATGCTTTTGAGAACTCCCGGTCGGCCTTGAGTTTAGCAATTATGTCATCGAATGACGGAGAGGCCATCTCTACAGGATTGAGAGGTGGTCCGGCAGCCTGAGCAGCAAGTGTAGCCGCACGCCCGTCCCAGAACTGGACGAAATTATATACGGCATTATATACAGTCGGCGCATTGACTCCGCCAAGTTGGTCGTTGACACCGTGAGAATACTGATGATTGTCAACACCGGCTGTCTCAAGAGCGTGACAGGTCGAGCAGGAAACGGTATTGTCAACAGAAAGACGAGGATCGTGGAAAAGAGCAAAGCCGAGAGCAGCCTTGGCATCATCCACCTCAATACTCTGATCTATAGGACGTACCGGCTCTGCCGCACGATCTGCCGGAAGATTGTCTGCATACATTTCAATACGCTCATTACGTATCCAATCAAGCACGATATCTCTCTTGGCAGAGGTGAGTGAACTGCCCCAATGCACTAGGTAATATTTAGGCATCGGCATCCTGTCATCCAGAACGACCTTTTCAATCTTTGCAAGATCGACAGCAGAGAATTCGCCGTCTTCCTTCAATGACTCCATAAAAGGCTTCATATCGTATGCACGATAGCCGGAATCTATATCCTTCATCACGATTTTTCCGGCAACAGGGAAATTGGCATAGAAAGGAACCTTCGGATCGGCTGAGTGACAACTGAGACAACCACCGTCCTCGAATATTCTGTAAACCCGTTCATACTGAGGCAGATCTGCAGAAGGGACACGGTTGACAGCCCTATAGACCACAACCAGTACGGCTGCCGCAACAAGCAGCAGAACCGTCAATAATCTTACTGTTTTTTTCATACGCATCATATAAGTTAACGATTATAAATATGCACACTATCCTGGGCTGTCGGCAGGTAATTTACACCCCACCAGCACATCTGCAGGCATATAAAACAGAATATAAGGAGCAGGCATAAAGCCTTACGCGAACCTGAACCAAGCAGACGGAGATGGATGTAAAGCATATATGCAAGCCAGGTGACAAGAGCCCAGGTCTCCTTTGGATCCCAGTTCCAGTAATGTCCCCAGGCTTCCTTGGCCCAAAGAGCACCGGAAAGCATTCCGAACGTGAGAAATGCCATTCCTATATAAACTAGGGTGTCTGCAGCAGACATCACATTATCCTTTGATGAAAAAAGCCCCGCCAAGGCAAGCAGAAAAGCACAGCCGAGGAAGGAATATGAGAACATATAAACAGTCACGTGAGGTATGAACCACGGACTCTGAAGCGCTGGCATCAAAGTCTGGTCGTGTATCTCCGGGCGGAATATGTTGATCATTATGAACACAGTGGCAAGCACAGTCGAGAATGAAAGAATCCATCTGTACCTCCAGCGCAGATATGTAAACAATCCGGCAAAAAGTGCAAAGAAAGAATACCACAGGCGGGTCTCGCCCATTGTCCTTAGAGGAGGCCTTTCAAGGTCGATCCATAAAAGGACTATGAAAGTTGCCATTACGACCAGAGCAGATGAAGCAAAAAAGACGGCCAAAGCACGACGGCGTCGATTTGCCTGAGACAAGCCAGCCAGATGCTCATTGGTACAAACAGACAACACGGCTCCTATGAGGGAGAGAATTACAGCAGATATGCCGAACCATATAAAAGAATTCCAGAAACCCATATCATTCCTCCTCAACATATCTTTTGCGAGGTCCCGCTACAAAAAGCAGCAAAGCCCCTGTGAGCATCATAACAATACCGGCAACCGCTGCATATTTCCAAGGCTCGCGTACAACCTGCAATATACAAGCAGATGAATCATCGGCATTATAGCCTGTCAGATAAATATCTTCTCCGACAGATCTGGAATAAGGCTTATTGACGCGCAGATCTGCCGGGACACCATCTATCAGCAATGAAGCCTCATACATCAAAGGAGTCCCATTCTCATAGACATCCATCCGGAAGTCCTTAAGTTCAATCCTGTAATCAAGCATAGTCATACTGCCATCCATCCTGTAAGCCTCATTCACCGGAACATCCCTGATGGCACGGATCCTCAAGGTTTCGGAATCCGGAGCCCCCCAGAATGCCGCTGATACAGCAAGCAGGATACCACAATGATTGAGAATGAATCTCCATCGTATCTCACCGGAGCCAGTGGCTGACGGTGTCCTCCATCCACGCAAGATGACAAAAAGGAGTACGCTTTGAAAATACAGAAGAACAAATGCAAAAGGCCAACTTTGAGTTATGGTTCTGACTCCTGTAATTCCTATGATCAGGCAGAAGACAAGAAACAAGGAGACAGCACATAAGGTCGCTCCTTTGGACAACATAAATCGGACAAAGGCGGACTTACGCTTCGACCGCCACAAAGTCACGATTCCGAAAGCCCAGATCAAAGCAAGAATCAGATTGAGAGGGAAAGCAAAAAAACGGACAGGAAGATTGCCCACCATCAACTGAATGGCAGAGAATGCAGCAAGACAAATGATCAGAATGATATATGGCATTGCGTTTCCGTTTATTGACAAAATTAAATAAAAAATCAGAAATCCGCAACATCATAAGCGATTTCACCACTTATTTGATAACCTATTAAACCAATCGCTTTGAGGTTATGATAAAAATCGTATCTTTGCAAGGATAACAACTAAACCTGAATCGCAATGAGTCCAGAAGCAATTCGCAATCTTGACGCTCTCAATGTAACTATGAACGGAGGTTCGACACTTCTCAACATAGTTCTCGCTTTCGTAATGTTCGGCGTCGCTCTCGGCATCAAGCCAGCAACATTTGTCGATATCATAAAGAATCCTAAGTCTATTCTGACTGGAATCGTCTGCCAGTTGATACTTCTGCCGGCACTTACATTAGTTCTCATTATGCTGTGCGGAGACTGGATTTCTCCGATGATCGCACTCGGAATGATACTGGTGTCATCCTGCCCTGGCGGAAACATCTCAAACTTCATCACCTCCCTTTCCAGAGGAAATTCGGAACTTTCGGTATCGCTCACAGCATTCAATACTGCTGCCTGCATATTCACCACTCCGCTCAACTTCGCATTCTGGGGAAAGATGTACCTGAATTTTGCCGGCAACCGCAACTTCGGTACACTTCCTGAACTTGAAATTCCTCTCGGAGACATCTTCCAGAGCATCTTCATCATAATGGGAATCCCTCTTGTACTGGGAATCCTGTGCGGCCAGTACTTTCCAAAAGTGACAAAGTTCCTGAAGAAGCCTCTTCAGCACCTGTCCATCATAGTGTTCATCGCTATGGTCATCATCATATTCAAAGGCAACTTCGATGTCTTTATGAAGGCCATAAAGTATATATTCCTCATTGTGCTTATCCACAACCTTCTTGCGCTGGGCATCGGATTCACCACAAGTACCATTCTTAAACTGCCGTATAAAGACAGAAGAACCATAACCATTGAGACCGGAATCCAGAACTCCGGACTCGGACTCATCCTACTCCTCAACCCAAATATCTTCCCGGAGGTCGGAGCGTGGGCCAATAATGGAGGAATGCTCGTAATCACTGCCTGGTGGGGTGTGTGGCACATCATTTCAGGCCTGACCCTTGCATTTATATGGAGACTTCGTGGTAGAAAAGAAGCAGAGGAAGAATAATATGGGAAGAAACAAGATATACGAAAAGGATTGGCGATACACACTCCTGAAACCTGTTGTTGACTGGAATCTCAAGCATAGTTACAGAAAGGTCGAAGTAAGAGGCAAGGAAAACATTCCTGAAAACGGTGCCGTAATGATTGCTCCGAACCATTGCAACACTCTTATGGATGCTCTGGTGATACTGAGGGCATTCGACGACCCAACAGTGTTCGGAGCCCGAGCGGATATCTTCAACAAGCCGCTGATTGCCAAGATAATGTACTTCCTCAGGATTCTTCCTATGGTACGCCAGAGAGACGGCCTGAGAAACGTACTGAAGAACCACGAGACCCAGGAGACCATAGTTGAAACACTTGAGCACGGGGTAAGATTCTGTATGTATCCAGAAGGCCGCCACAGACCGGCCCATTCTCTCCAGACGCTTGGTAAAGGTACATTCAGGGCAGTGCTGGCCGCAAATGCGAAATTCGGAGACAAGATGCCTGTGTACATCATCCCGACCGGTATCGAATACGGAGACTATTTCCGCTACAGAAGTACTTCCCTTGTCACATTCGGAAAGCCTATCAATGTTACGGAATATGTAAAGGAGAATAATGTCGAGAACGAAGTCCAGTTGATAGAGCCTTTGAAAAAGGAACTGGCAGCCAGGATGTCCGGACTCATAACCTTCATAAAGGATGATGAAAATCTGTATAGGAAATGGGCTCTGACCAAGATGCTGGCTGTATCTGAAGGCAGGATGTACGGCAATTACGGCACAAGCCTATATGAAGGAATGCTTGCCAACAGAGAGACTGTAGCGAAGATTGAAAAAGGATTTGAAGCAGATCCTGAGGCTATGGCGGAACTGCTGGAGAAGGTGGAGGAATTCGAAAAGAAGAGACGCAGGAAAGGGCTCTCTGTTTATTCATTCAGCAGAAAAAACAGCCTCACGAAAGTTCTCGGGAAGACACTTGCCGCAATCATAGGACTGCCATATTACATATTCAGTGCAATTGTAAGCGCTCCTATGTGGATCACATACAGACTCCTCAAGAGCAGAATAAAAGACAAAGCATTCCACAACACGGTAGGATTCGGTGTCAAACTGGCTTTGGGAATAGTTCTTTTTCCCATCTACACTGCACTGGCATTCTGCCTTCTGCCTTGGCCATACGCACTTGCAGCCTGCCTTCTGACCATCCCTTCATACAGTTATTTTTTCGATTATAATGAGGGAATGCGCAGATTCATCTCAGATATTAAAGTGCTGGGGGACAAGAAAATGAGAAAACAATTCAAGGAGATCGTAAAGAAATTTGATAAAGTGAAATAATAAAACTTCATCATTATGAAAAGAACATTCATCACAGCGTTTGCTGCAGCACTGCTCTGCATCCCTTCTTTTGCAACTGAGACAGGAACCGCTGACAGCGAGACCAAAGACGCGAAGAAGAAAAAAGAGGTAAGATACAACGAAAAGGGAGAAATCATCAAGACCGGCACCAACTTCGGTCCGCTTCCTGTCGTAGCATTTGACGCCGACCGCGGATTCCAGTTCGGAGCCTTGCTCAACCTCTACAATTTCGGAAACGGTGACACATATCCTAATCCTAAGTCAACCTGGTATTTCGAGGCATCCGCATATACAAAGGAAGGCAGCGTCGGAAGTTACAAGTTTATCGTAAACTATGACAACAAGACGCTCATTCCGGGAGTACGAATGTCTATATGCTCAGGATATTACAAGGACGCAGCCCTGGACTTCTACGGATTCAACGGATACGAGAGCAATTACATTGCTCCTAAGCAACTTGCTGAAGACGGCGATTTCAAGTATCTTGATAACGAGGCCGGAAAGAAACTTCAGGAAAAAGGAAAATATCCTAAGGGATTCTATCGTTTCGGACGCGATCTCATCAAGGCTAAAGTGGATTTCACCGGGGAGATTCTGAAGAATTTCTATTGGGAAGCAGGTTATAATTTCTCCTGGACCAAGGCTTCAGACTTCACTCCAAAAGGATATGAAGTCCTTGCAGGCCAGGATTTTCAGAATGGAACCACCCTGTTCAATCTCTACAAGGAATGGGGAATAATTTCACCTGAGCAGGCAAACGGAGGTATTATCTCATCCATCCGTGCCGGACTTATGTATGACAGCAGAAACGTAGAGAATAACCCGACCAAGGGTATCTGGGCAGAGGCTCACGTCATTGCCGCACCGAAGTGGCTCGGAACCACTGATCCTCATTATAAATTCTGTGTAACAATGCGTCAGTATCTTCCTATCGTTCCGGATAAACTCACATTTGCCTACAGAGCAGCATATCAAGGCACATTCGGAAGTAATGCTCCTTGGTACGCAATGCCTTTCTACACCAATATGGGTCCTAAGGCTGACAACGATGGTTTCGGCGGATACCGCACAGTCAGAGGTCTGATGCTGAACAGAGTTCAGGGTCAGGACGTAGGTTTCTACAACGCCGAACTCCGCTGGAGATTCATCGACTTCAAACTCTGGAAACAGAACATTGCCTTTGCTGTCAGCGCATTCACCGACGGAGCACACATTTTCAAAGGTTATGATATGAAGAACCAGACCGGGAAGTACGAAGATCTGTATCAGAAATTCGTGGATGTGAACAGAAAGGCGGACGGATTTCACGGCTCGGCTGGTGCAGGTCTGCGCTTCATAATGAACCAGAACTTCATCGTAGCATTGGAATATGCAAGATGCTTCAACAAGCAGGATGGAAACGGAGCATTCTACATCAACACAGGATTCCTTTTCTAAATATTGTATATCCGAAAATATTTTGATATTTTTGTGCTTTCGTGCCAATTTCACGGAGGCACATTTTTTATTTCTAACCTTTAAATTTGTTAGTAGTATGGATCAGTTCACTCAGAATTATGTGGATGGATTTATGGCAGACCTCATAGCCAGAAATCCAGGAGAAAAAGAATTTCATCAAGCGGTTAAAGAGGTATTGGAAAGCGTCGCTCCATATATTGTAGAACACCCCTACCTTATGGATCAGAAGATCCTTGAAAGGATAGTTGAACCTGAACGCATCATAATATTCAGGGTTCCTTGGCTTGACGATGAAGGAGAAGTGCGGGTAAACAGAGGATACAGAGTTCAGTGCAACAGTGCTATAGGTCCATACAAAGGCGGAATACGCTTCCATCCGAGCGTAAACCTCAGCATTATGAAGTTCCTTGCCTTTGAACAGACTTTCAAGAACAGCCTCACTACCCTGCCTATGGGAGCAGGAAAGGGTGGATCAGACTTCGATCCTAAAGGCAAATCCGATAATGAGGTGATGCGCTTCTGCCAAAGTTTTATGACTGAACTTCAGAAACATATCGGAGCCGACACCGACGTTCCGGCAGGTGACATAGGAGTAGGCGGACGTGAAATCGGATATATGTTCGGACAGTACAAGAGACTTCGCGACGAATTTACAGGAGTCCTCACCGGAAAGGGACAGATGTGGGGAGGAAGCCCGCTCAGACCTGAAGCGACAGGTTACGGCACCTGCTATTTTGCCAGTGCAATGCTCGCAACCCGCGGTGACAGTTACAAAGGCAAGACAGTGGCGATCTCAGGATCAGGTAATGTAGCACAGTTTGCAGCACAGAAAGCACTTCAACTTGGAGCGAAAGTACTTACTATGTCGGACTCAAACGGTTATATATATGACCCTGATGGCATCGATGAAGAGAAACTCGCATACATTATGGAACTCAAGAATGTATATAGAGGCCGCATCAGAGAGTATGTAGAGAAATATCCGACTGCCGAATATCACGCAGGAGAGCGTCCTTGGAGTGTAAAATGCGACATAGCAATGCCTTGTGCCACCCAGAACGAACTCAATGAAGAGCAGGCCAGAACACTCGTTGCAAACGGATGTATCTGCGTTGCAGAAGGTGCGAATATGCCTTGTACACCTGAGGCTATAGAGGTGTTCCAGAACGCAAGACTTCTGTATTCACCAGGAAAGGCTTCAAACGCCGGTGGTGTAGCGACATCAGGACTTGAAATGACACAGAACTCAATGAGACTCAGATGGACAAGAGAAGAAGTCGATCAGCATCTCAAGCAGATTATGACTGATATCCACGAGGCGTGTGTGAAATATGGTACTGAGGAAGACGGATATATCAACTACGTAAAGGGTGCGAATATAGCCGGCTTCATCAAAGTTGCTGAAGCGATGATGGCTCACGGTCTTGTATAGCAAACAAAAAAATCGTAAATTAGCAGGCTGTTTTATCTGAAACAAAGATATTACAGCCTGTTTTTCATTCAATATCATACCATTAGACATTATGCATATCGGAATAGCCGGAAATATAGGATGCGGAAAGACCACGCTCACAAGAATGTTGTCGCAGCACTATGGATGGACACCCAAATATGAGGCTGTAACATATAATCCATATCTTGAAGACTACTACAAGGATATCCAAAGATGGTCATACAACCTTGAAACCTATTTCCTTGCTCAGAGATTCCAGGATCTGCTTGAGATTGCAAAATCCGATGAAGTCATAATCCAGGACCGAACCATTATGGAAGGAGTTCATATCTTTGTCGCCAACAATAAAGCAATGGGAAATCTTTCCGACCGTGACTTCGACACATATATGCAACTTTTCAATCTGATGATGTCGATGGTAAGAGAACCGGATCTTCTGATATATCTGAAATCTTCAGTACCTACTCTCGTATCCCAGATACAAAAAAGAGGACGAGATTACGAAAAGAGCATAAGCATCGAGTACCTGAGCAATCTGAACGACAGGTATGATGAATGGATCGGCAACTATAAGGGTAAAGTCCTTATAATCGAAGCAGACGACCTGGACTTCGAACACAGACCGGAAGATTTCGCAATGATCACTGACAAGATCGACGCTCAACTCTTCGGACTGTTCTGATCCTACATAAGCATTTCAACGAGGCGGTCATAATATTTTTTTGACACAGGTATATGCATTTCTTCACGGGCATCAAGTTCCGCGAAGATTATTCCATCCTTATCCTTGCGCAAAACCCTGACGTGAGATGGATTGACATAATATGACCTGTGGCATCTGACCAATCCGTGATCCTGGCACAACTCATCCAAGGCCTTCATAGAACTCCTCAACACATATTTTCGAACCTTGTCATTCTCAACATAGAAAATATTGACATAATTCTCCTCTGCCGTGATATAAAATATTGACGATGATGTCAGAACAATCTTAAGATTATGTCTCTCGTCATAAAAACGCATCCGCTGATTATCAGAAGCATCTTCATCGGCCGACTTATTATGATATTGGTAAATTCGGATAGACAGCGCAAGTATCGTATAAGGAAAGACAAGAGAAAGACAAAGATATTGAAGAGCAAGCGCCAAAGTTTCAAAATATGGCACAGGACGATGCAGTACAAGCCAGAAGTAAAGGGCTACAAAAAAAGAAGTGAATATAATCTCAGCAAGGCACCAGAATGCGTACAGAGTGTAATTGATTTTCAAAGGCAGATAATAATAGAGAAGTCTCATCACCACTATTGACAGAAAGATAATGCAGGATGCAATGGTAAGATGCACACCATACCATTCCTGTCCTAAGAAATCGACAGATGAGAACGGCCTGTACATAAGCATAAATGCAAAGAAGAATACAGGCAGAACAATAATATGTAGCAATTGAGGAATGAACCTCCTGAAAATCCTGGCGACCTGGCTCATATTTAATCACAATTTTGGTGTGACAAAAATATAAAATATCCTTTTTAATCCCAAATATTACGTTTTAATCCCTAAATTACCCCTAAAATAACTTTTTCGCCCCAACCGTCACACATATTTCATACTATGAGGGATTGAGTGTAATTTTGCACATACAGGTTAAAGATAAAACCTGATACCAAGTTAAAGTACATTAGAAAAGGCTGTCGTGAGACAGCCTTTCTCTTTTATCAGAATCCAGGAAGATCCAGGAATAAAGTCGGGAGAAGCAGAAGAAAACCTGCAAGAATCATAAAGAGTATGAATTTCCATATCCATCTGAACCATTTTTCGTATGGAATCTTGGCCACGGAAAGCACAGCCATCAGAACCCCGGAACAAGGAGTTATCATATTGGTGAAACCATCGCCGAACTGGAAAGCAAGAACTGTAGCCTGACGGGATACGCCGATAAGATCGGAGAAAGGAGCCATAATCGGCATTGTGACAGCCGCCTTTGCCGAAGCAGACGGTATGAAGATATTGATGAAAGTCTGGATTCCGTACATTGTGCCCAAAGCACCGACACGTCCTGATCCCTCAAGAGCAGAGGCCATCGAGTTCAACATTGTATCAATCACCTGCCCATACTTAAGTATGACGATTATGCCGGCAGCAAAACCAATGATCAGTGCAGCAGAGAAAATATCTTTTGCTCCTGCTATGAATTCTTTCGCAACATCATCTGCCGAATAACCTGCAGAGATTCCTGATGCTATGGCCAAAGCGAGGAAAAGAGCACATATTTCAGGGAGATACCACCCATACCCCATTACGCCAACGACCATAAACACAATCGTAAATATCAGGAGATTGAGGATGAACATTCCGGATGATCTACGCAATGCGCAAAAGGAAGTCACCGCAAATAAGGCAGTCAGTGTCCACATAAGCCAAGGAGCATTATGCGTGAACTGCCCTATGCTCACAACGCAGGAAGAACCGTAAAATACCGAGAACAGAACAAGAGCAGCAGTTATCAGCAAGAAGCATATCCAGGATCCGGCATTGCTTCCAGTACTTTCCACGATACTTTCTACCTCCGTCTGAGTAATCTCTACCGGTTTCCTGATACGAGATGCATACCAAAGCGTGAATGTTATGGCTACAGCCATAAGTACGATCCAGCATATTATCCTATACTCTATTCCGGAGAACAGAGGCAGACCGGACATATCCTGAGCGATTCCTACCGTAAAAGGATTAAGCATCGCTCCAGCAAAGCCCACGTGCGCTGCGACATAGACCATACATACTCCTACGAACTCATCATAGCCCAACGATCTGGCCAATGGAATGACCACTGCGACAAAAGCGATCGTCTCTTCGCTCATTCCGAATACCGCCCCAAAAAGCCCGAAAAGCAGCATCACTAGTGTAATGACTATATTTCCGGCACCGAGCCGACGAATAAGGCTGTAACGCTCGAGTCCCTGGATCTTGGATATTATCTTCATTATACCCTGATCAACGGCCTTGGTGCTGTTCACGACCCAGAAAGCACCTCCTATGACAAGTACAAATGCTATTATGCCGGCTTGCTGACTGAAACCTTCATACAAAGCCGAAAACACCTGCCAGGTCTGAGGGTTGCCTCCCGGAACAAACCAGGTTGAAACAGCACACAGTATCAGAACCGTGAAAATGATTACGTATGTATTCGGTACCTTGAACTTTCCCATTACCTTATGAATGCAACGCCGACTGAAGTACTTCCGTGAGAGTCGGATGAGTATGAATTATACTTTGGAACTCTTCCAGAGTCGCTTTCCGTGTAATCATAGCGCAAGCCTCCTGAATAATATCGGATGAATGAGGGCCATAAAGATGACATCCGAGGACTCTTCCTGCCTCATAAATGCCACCTTCATCAGGCTCCGCAGCCACAACAACCTTACAGAAACCATCTGTCTGTCCCATTGTAACAGCCTTGCCATTGGCTCGGAAGAATGACTTGAAGCATCTGACTGGAATACCCTTTTCCTTGCATTCATCTTCCGTCATTCCCACACTTGCAGCCTCTGGAGAAGTAAACACTGCTGCCGGCATAACAGTCAGATCGATGTCATTGCTGATTCCCATAATATGATCAAGAGCGACGATACCCTGGAATGTTGCAGCGTGAGCCAGCATCATTTTTCCATTGATATCTCCTACAGCATAAATATGAGGAACATTTGTCTGCATCGAATCATTCACGATGATGCCTCGTGGTGTGAATTCGATTTCGGCATCTGCAAGATTGAGAGAGTCAACATTGGCGCGTCGCCCGACTGCCATCAACACCTTATCTGCCTCAATAATTTCTTCCTTGCCTTTACGTATGAACGAAACAGAATATACCCCCTCATTCACGGCAATGGAAGTCACCTGAGCCTGGGTGTTGATCTCGATTCCCCTCTTACCGAGACTCTGCTTGAGCCTCTTCGCAAGATCAGTATCGAAACGGGGAAGGATATCCTTACAATACTCCAGAACGGTCACCTCACTTCCGAAACTACGGAATATGGACGCGAACTCCAGACCGATGACACCACCGCCAATGACGCAAAGTCTGCGCGGCACATCCTCTATATCAAGGATTTCACGGGATGTCAGTATTCCCGGAAGATCAGAGCCTGGAACTGGCAGAGAGGCTGATACAGAGCCGGTTGCAATGATTATATAGTCGGCGGAATACTCCTGGGAAAGCCCATCATCAAAAGCAACAACGACTGTGTGCTGATCCTTGAATACAGCCTTTCCGCGCACAAGAGTTATCATCTTATGCCCCATCAAAGACTCTACCCCGCTTCTCAACTGCCCGACTATGGCATTCTTTCGCGCGATGACAGAACCAAAGTCAAAACCGTATGAAAGCCCGGTCACTCCGAATGTCTCGGCTTCCTTCAATCCATCAAGCACCTCAGCATTCCTGCAGAAAGCCTTTGTAGGGATACATCCCTCATTCAAGCACGTACCTCCAAGATTTCCCGATTCGACCAACACTACCTCTACTCCCCTTTTCGCAGCCAGCAAAGCGGTCTCATATCCTCCCGGTCCGGCACCAATGATTATTATTTTCATACAAATACAACTATATTGTTAATATATAGGCGCAGCCTATACTTCGCTGATATAGCGAAGTATAGGCTGACGTGCGGCCGTTGTTTCGTCAAGACGGCGTACAGGCGTTGTATGAGGAGCGGTCTTGAGGGACTCAGGATCTGCAATCGCCTCTGCAGCAATGTGTTGCATTATTTCTATGAATCCATCCAAAGTCTCCTTCGACTCTGTCTCAGTAGGCTCGATCATAATCGACTGATGGAAAAGCAGTGGGAAATATATAGTCGGAGCGTGGAAGCCGTAGTCAAGAAGCCTCTTTGCTATATCAAGGGTAGTAACTCCCGTTGACTGGTCAGCCAGACCGTCAAACACGAATTCGTGCTTGCAGACTGACTCGATCGGAAGATTATACACATCCTTAAGCGATTCCTTGATATAATTCGCACCAAGGACTGCAAGAGGACCGACCATCTTTATATTCTGCTTGCCCAACATCAGAATATATGTATAAGCCCTCAGGAGAACCCCGAAATTGCCCATAAAGCCGGAAATCTGACCGCAAGCCTGGCATCCGCACTTGCATTCAGGAGCACAGCCGCAGGCCGGACCGAATGTACCGGCACCTTCCGGAGAAGAGTCACAGCGACAAGTGCCATCAGCGACATATAATGATCCGTCTTCAGCCTCCATCACCTTAGGAACCGGAAGATGTGAAACAAGGTGTGCTGCAACACCTACCGGTCCAGCACCGGGACCTCCGCCTCCGTGAGGAGTCGAGAAAGTCTTATGCAGATTAAGATGAAGCACATCGAATCCCATATCGCCCGGACGTACCACACCCATAAGAGGATTCATATTCGCTCCGTCATAATACAGCAGACCGCCGCACTGGTGGACAAGAGCGGCAATTTCCTTTATATCCTTCTCGAAAAGACCTAAAGTGTTCGGATTGGTCATCATAATGCCGGCAATGGTGTCATCAAGAAGAGGTTTAAGATCCTCAACATCAACGAGTCCCATTGCATTTGACTTCACCTGCACAATCTGAAGGCCGCACACTGCAGCAGAAGCAGGATTGGTTCCGTGGGCACTGTCCGGAACGATTATCCTGGTACGCTTCAGATCTCCACGAGAAATATGATACTGCCTGATTACCATAAGTCCTGTAAGTTCCCCGTGAGCACCGGCAAACGGATCCAGAGTGAATTCCGCCATACCAGTGATAGCAGAGAGGGCCGCAGAAAGATCTTTGTAGAGACGTAATGCTCCTTGCACGGTGGAAGCAGGCTGCAACGGATGAAGTCCCGCAAATGCAGGCATTGCCGCAATCTCTTCATTGATCTTAGGATTATATTTCATCGTACAACTGCCAAGAGGATAGAATCCCGAATCAACACCGAAATTCATCTGCGAGAGGTTCGTATAATGACGTACCACATCGAGTTCGCTCACCTCGGGAAGAGCCGGAGCATTTGCACGCTTAAGACCTGCAGGAAGTTCGGAAACAGAATTTCCCCACTTGTTTGACGGCAATGAATATCCCTGTCTTCCGGCCTTGGAAAGATCAAAGATCAGTTTATCGTAGTACTTCATAACTCAAGTCCTTTAAGATATTCAACAACAGCGTCAATATTATCCTTCGATACCTTTTCTGTCACACAGAAATTCACAAGACCCTTTTCCACCTCGACAGCGCCAAATACACCTATCATCAGGAGAGCGTCCTGAATCTTTTCCACAGGAACCAGAGCCCTGAGCGTAAATTCCTTCAGGAACGGCTTGTCGAAGACCTTTTCGAAAAGGCCCGTACCAAGAAGTCCTTCATAAAGATAATGAGCGCCTCCATAGCAGAGTTCATTTACCTCACGCAGGCCTTTCGGTCCCATAAGTGACATATATACAGTCACATACAGCGCCATCAGAGACTGATTCGAGCAGATGTTGCTTGTTGCCTTCTCACGACGGATATGCTGTTCACGCGCTTGAAGAGTCAGCACGTATGCACGCTTTCCGTCCACGTCCTTAGTCGCACCCACGATACGGCCAGGAAGTTTGCGGACGTGATCCTTCGTACAGGCAAGGAAGCCGACGTATGGTCCTCCGTAACAGAGAGGAACACCGAGAGTCTGAGAATCACCACATACAATGTCAGCCCCCCACTCGCCAGGAGTCTTGATCACTGCAAGAGAGGAAGGATCGGAATATACCATCAACAGTCCCTTCTGCGCGTGTACAGCATCAGCGAAACCAGTCAGATCCTCAATGATACCATACTTATTGATGCCCGGCACAAGAACGCCAGCCACATCTCCAACAGCCAGTTCGGTCAGCATTGCCCCGTATGAAGTAACTCCGTCCTGACAAGGGATGAATCCCAATTCCACGCCATTGAACTTTGCGTATGTCTTTACGACCTTCACGACCTGAGGTAGAAGACCTTCAGAAAGAAGGACGCGGGTCTTCTTCTTCGTAGAAGCCATCGCCATCATCATCGCCTCTGCAGCGGCTGTAGCACCGTCATACATAGACGCATTCGTACAATCCATACCGGTAAGTTCAGTAATCATCGACTGATATTCGAAGATATATCTGAGAGTACCCTGAGACACCTCCGGCTGATATGGAGTATATGCGGTAAGGAACTCCGAGCGTGATATGATATGAGGGATTACAGCCGGAGAATAATGGTCGTATGCTCCAAGACCACAAAGGCAGAAAAGGCTTGTATTGAATTCTGCCAGACCCTCAAAATACTGACGGACCTCGTGCTCGGACATTGCATCCGGAAGGTCATATTCTTCGCGGTAGATGACATCCTGAGGAACATCGGAGTAGAGATCCTCAAGGGATCCTACTCCGATTCTGTCCAGCATCTGACGTATGTCATCTTCCGTATGTGGGAAATAAGCGAATGCCATAATATTTAATTTACTCGTTAGCGCACATAGCCTCGTAAGCGGCTGCATCCATCAGAGTCTCAAGTTCAGCAGGATCGCTCATCTCCACCTTCATAATCCAGTTAGCGAACGCATCCTGATTAAGAAGTTCAGGAGCATCTTCAAGTTCTTCATTGATCTCAACAACAGTACCTGTCACAGGGCTATATAGGTCGCTGGCCGCCTTTACACTTTCTACTGCGCCGAACTCTTCGCCTTTTTCGAGTTCGTCATCAACTTCAGGCATATCCACGTATGAGAGATCTCCCATTGCGTGCTGAGCGAAATCAGTAATGCCTACGATTGCTACATTACCTTCAACCTTTACCCATTCGTGTGACTCGCTGTAATAGAGTCCTTCAACTGTCTTTGCCATAATTTTATCTCTTTATTGAATGTTATACTTATTTCTTATAATTGGTTTCGTAGAAGCGCTTTTTGGTAACGGTACCAGGGAACACCTTCTTTCGGATACGTATTTCCACTGCAGTTCCGAGTTCGGTATATTCCTTATCGACCATTGCCACACATACGCTGCGGTCAGTCGAGATAGAACGGTAACCTGTAGTCACGGTTCCAACTTGTTCTCCATTCACTTCAACCGGATATCCGGCACGTGGAATTGCCTTATCCTGAAGTTCTATACCGACAATCTTGCGGGTCAAGCCTGCTTCCTTCTGTGCCACTATGGCCTCACGTCCTATGAATTCCTCTTTATCCTTCACCTTCACGAACATACCCAGACCAGCCTCAAGAGGAGTGATCTCGTCACTGAGTTCGTGACCGTAAAGCGGAAGTCCTGCCTCAAAACGAAGAGTGTCACGGCATCCAAGACCGCAAGGCACTACCCCAGCCTCAAGAAGAATATCCCATATTTCATTTATCGCCTCGTGAGAGCAATAAATCTCGAAACCGTCCTCACCTGTATATCCTGTACGGCTGACGATCATCCTGGTGCCTTTCCATTCAGCCTCACAATATGTATAGAAGCCCAATGCAGCAACTGATTCAAGGCCAAGTGTCTCCACTGCAAATTTCTCCGCCTCAGGGCCTTGCAGAGCGATCTCTCCCCAGGAGTCTGAAGCATTCACAACCTCCACATCATATCCTTCCTTCTGAGCACAGATCCAATCATAATCCTTTGCAATGTTCGAGGCATTCACGACAAGCAGATATCTGTCAGGCTCGAATTCCTTATATACCAGAAGATCATCCACAACCGTTCCGTTCGGATACAGAAGCATACCATATAAAATCTTTCCATCCGGAATACCGGCTATATTGTTGGAAAAGATATGATTCACAAATTTCTCTGCATCCGGGCCGCTGACAAAAATCTCGCCCATATGCGAAACATCAAACATTCCCGCACGATGACGAACAGCATTGTGCTCATCGGTAATGGTAGTATATTGGATCGGCATAATGAAGCCGCCGAAAGGGCTCATCTGCGCTCGGAGAGCGACGTGTTTGTCATAAAGACAGGTCTTCAAGAGGTTATCTTCCATTGTATGTATGTGTTATAATTATTCGATTAATCTTTCAAATTTAATCAAAAAATAATCAAACAAGCAATATAAATCGTAGAAAATGAAATCCCCGAAAGATTTCTTGAAATCTTTCGGGGACACACATACTGACACACTAACCAATTAATGAATCATATCTTCCGGAAGCACCGGCATTGCACCATTCTGTGTACATACAAATGCAGAAACTTCTACAGCACATTTATGGGCTTCCGGAATAGTCTTTCCTCTGAGGATAGATGCTATGAATGATCCGGTAAATGAATCACCGGCACCCACAGTATCAGCCACCTCGACCTTCGGAGTATTCAGGAACGAGACCTCATCAGCACTGAAGACATAACTGCCGTCAGTACCACAGGTAAGTATAAGCATTCTGAATCCGTAGTCTTTCAGGAGTTTCTTGCAGGCCTCTTCCTGAGAGAGTCCCTGACATCCGAACATCTCTGACACAACCACCAATTCCTCATCATTGATCTTCAGCACATTACACTTTCCGAAAGAATTCTCTACAGTCTCCTTGCAATAGAAATGCTGTCTGAGATTGATGTCGAAGATCTTGTAAGTATCATCCGAGTCAGGCATAGCATCAAGGAAACGGTTGATAGTTTCCCTTGAAACTTCATTTCTCTGAGCCAGGGAACCGAAACATACAGCCTTGCAATTCTTTGCAAGTTCTTCCAAAGCGGAAGAATATGGGATATTGTCCCAAGCCACATTCTCCTTGATTTCATAGCAAGGGATTCCCTTTTCATCCAAAGTCACCTGGACGGTTCCGGTGGGATAAGGGACGGTCTCGAGCCTGTAATCAAGTCCTCTCTGGTCAAACTTTTCCTTGATCTCACGTCCAAGTTGGTCATCACCTATTGCACTTATGGCAAGGGACTTGAATCCGAACTGCCCTACGTGATAAGCAAAGTTCGCCGGAGCACCACCGATTTTTCTTCCTTCAGGCAGGCAGTCCCAGAGTGCCTCACCCATTCCGATTATATATCTTTCCATAATTATCTTGCCTTTTTAATCAAGAATGTATAGACCATCAGATAGATTGCGCCCACAGTCATCACTGCTACGCTGCCGTTCTGTCCCATCATATCAGCAGCATAACCCATAGCAAGCGGGAATATCGTACCGCCGAAGAGACCCATAATCATCAATCCGGAAACAGCATTCTTCTGCTCCGGTTCATTCAGGAGAGCCTGAGAGAAGATGATAGAGAAAATGTTCGAGTTTCCGAATCCGATGAGGGCGATGCAGGCGTAAAGAAGAATCTTGGTATCAGCCACGAAGAGTCCTCCCATTGCTGCAAGTATCATTGCAGCGCTGATTCCGAAGAAAACCTTAGGATTCATAACACGAAGGATGAACGATCCGGAGAAACAGCCGATAGTCCTGAAAATGAAATATACACTTGTCGCAACAGCAGCCGCATCAAGGGTATATCCAAGTCTTTCCATAAGAAGTTTCGGAGCAGTCGTGTTTGTTCCCACATCGATACCCACGTGGCACATAATGCCAAGGAAGCAAAGAAGGATGAACGGACGGCCAAGCAGCGAGAAACACTCCTTGAATCCTGAAGCGCTGTCACTCTTCTCCTCTTCAATCTTTGTTGATGACAAAGCGAAGATAGCAATCACGGCAATCACCATATATATCGGGAAGAGCACACGCCAGCCAAGTCCGAATGAAGGAATAGCCTGCACAGCACCCCAGATAGCGATATATGGAGCCAGGAATGAAGCGATGGCCTTGACAAACTGACCGAATGTAAGCGTAGAAGCCAGGCGGTCAGGGTTGACGATATTGCTGATCAGCGGATTGAGCGATGTCTGCATAAGAGCATTACCGATTCCAAGAAGAGAGAACGATATCAGCATCAGCGGGTAACTGTTGCCGAATATAGGAAGGAGGAGCGAAACCGCAGTAACGATTATACTGAGGAGTACTGTCTTCTTTCTTCCGATCCTGTTCATCAGAACTCCGGTCGGAACCGAGAAAATCAGGAACCAGAAGAATACGAGCGAAGGCATCATATTTGCTTTCGCATCACTGAGTCCGAGATCCTTCTGCACATAGTTTGACGCAATACCTACGAGGTCAACGAAGCCCATCGTAAAGAAGCAGAGCATCACTGGCAGCAGGACTGCCAAAGAATTTTTCTTAGTCATAACCTAGGTATTAATTCTGTGATAAATTATAGACTTTAAGCGACTTCACACGGCAAGTTCCATTCTCTGAAATCACCTCGACCTTTGTGAATGGAGAAGTTGGATAGACAAGATTAGTCATTGCCCACCAGCCCTTTCCATCAAACATCTCTACACTAGACACATCCAGGATCATCCTGATATGCTGCTCTGACGCAGGTGATGCCGGAGCCGTTGTAAGAACTGCGAAATCATTGCTGAAATCAACGATTCCTGACTCTGACCTGTCAAACAGATATGATTTGCCGTCATATACGAGATCTGCGTGCTCTCCATTCTCATTTGAAAGGCGGATAGTCACCTTGCTTCCCTTGCGAGCAGTGAACTTCATATCAATGTCACATAAAGATGAAGGAAGAGCGACTGCCCTGCCCTTTGAACCTGCAGAGAATGAAGAAGTCATAGGCTTGCCGTTGCGAAGGGTCTCGATCTCCTTGGAAGGAACTACGCTTACACGGTAAGAACCGTCCTGAGTCTTGATCAGAGCAAGGTCTCTTGCTACTGAGTTTGCACTGCGGAACTGCCTTGTAGGAAGTTGGTTAGCATACTGCCAGTTGCTCATCCACGCTATTGCGACTGTACGACCTTCAGGAGCGTGATTCCAGGTAACTGTTGCATAATGATCCTTACCATAGTCAAGCCAGTTGACAACCTCCGGAGCAGAGTCGCACACAAATGTCTTTCCATCGAAATCACCGACGAAATACTGTGTTGCGCTGCCGCCTGCAGGGCCACCCGGATTGATATTGATAAGAAGCACCCATTTGCTCACACCTGTTTCAGGGTCGGTAAGTTTTATTATATCAGGGCACTCCCAGATGGCTGAAGTCACACCGTGTCCGCCGAACTCGCTCTCCTTTGTCCAGTTCTTGAGGTCTTTGCTGGTATAGAACCAAGCCTCATATTCAAGAGGGCTTACGAGTACACAATTCCAGCATCCGGTCTCTTCGTTCCAGAACACCTTCGGGTCACGGCACTCTACAGGTGCGGTAATGACAGGATTTCCATCATATTTCGTATATGTCCGGCCACCATCAAGACTGTAAGCAATGCTCTGCTTCTGTGTGATTCCTGCAGAAGTGTACATTGCGACAACAGCATTCTCACCGAAACCGGATGTATTGTTCACATCGACAACTGCCGAACCAGAGAAGATGGTTCCCCACTGATCCGCTGTTATAGCAGCCGGAAGGTGCTCCCAATTGACGAGATCCTTGCTGACAGAGTGTCCCCAAGTCATATTGCCCCACATAGATCCGTATGGATTGAACTGATAATACAGATGCCATACTCCATCCTTGTAGAACATTCCGTTAGGGTCATTCATCCATCCGTACGGAGGAGTATGATGGAATACAGGACGATATTTCTCGATGTTTTCAGCCGAGAACTCATCGCTGAGTTCCATCTTTGACCAGCAAAGATCATTGATCACATTCGTACGGCGATGTCCTTCACCGATATGGATGTCAAGAGCCACCACCTTACCCTTATATGGAGCGAGGTCGAGCGGAACCATATAATCCACGCGGTCAATTGCAAGCCTTACATTTCTTACAGGCTCCGCAACTCCATTCACAGTAACGAACACTCCTGATTCAGGAACATTTTCCTGAACAGGGAGAAGAAGATACTTCTTCGAGAGGTCGTCGATACGGACAATCACATTCCTGTTGCCCAGATCATCAACCCTGAGTCCCTGCGCAAAGACAGGCATACTCATCACGATGGCGCATAACGCCAGGATTATTCTTCTGATTTGCATATTATTATATTTTAGTATTATTTCCATACACTTGAGAGAGTACGTACCTTTCCATTCAGGTCAGCCCCTGTACAATGTATGCCGTTATATATCTCTTTCGGGAACACAAGCATAGTCATTGCGGAAGATCCATCCGAAAGAATCATCTCCACAGAGGATTTATCCACAAACAGATCAAGTCCGACCACCGCTTCATCACCCGGAACAGGCATCTTCAACGATGAAAGGGGGTATGAAGGTGAGAATTCGGCCTTGCCTGTCTTCTGTGTTCTTTTTGCAACAATCATCCTCGTTTTCGGATTGACAGTGAACTCCAGATACTCACCTTTGCTATTTGAAAGGAGATATGATGCTTCAGTGGTCATATCCACCTCCAGTCGCAACTGATAAGAATCACGGACACCGAACATTCTTTCGCCGAACATTCCGTCTTCGACATCCTCCCACTCCCCTGCTATGGTCTCGATTTCCCGGATCACCTTGGATGTAAGCATATACTTACCGTCGATCTTCTTGAGATCGATCTCACGAGGCAGAGTCATCGCAGAACGCCACGGATGTGCAGGAACTACCCCGGCATAAAGCCAGTTGTTCATCCATCCGATGTAGATCGTCCTGTCCGGAACATTGCTCCAGGTCACACCGGCATAGTTGTCAGTACCGTAATCAAGCCAGAGAGGATAGGTCATATCGTCTGCGACGAACTTCTTGCCATCGAAATCTCCGACAAAATACATAGTTCCCGAGCCAGATACAGGGCCACCTGGATTGACACTCACAAGCATAACCCATTTTTCTTCACCATCACATTCATAGCGGAGAAGATCCGGGCATTCCCACTGACCGTTGCGGCACGAAGACAGGTCTGAGGTGAACACACTCTGCGAGGTCCAGTTCTTGAGGTTCTTGGATGTAAGGATTTCTATTCCGTAAGACCATCCCAGAGCAAGAGCCATAACCCAAGACTCGCTCTCAGAATGCCAGAACACCTTAGGATCACGGAAATCGGTCTTTACAGTATTCGGAACTACGGGATTGCCCTCATAAGTCTTGAAGGACTTCGCTCCGTCAAGGCTGTATGCGATACTCTGCTGCTGGCTGGCACCGGCAGAAGTATATAACGCCACGATAGCATTTCTCCCGAATCCAGCCGTGTTGTCCTTATCCACGACTGCGGATCCGGAGAAAATCGCTCCCAGATGATCGGCAATCAGTGCCACCGGCTGCTCCTCCCAATGGAGAAGATCAGGACTGACAGCGTGGCCCCAACTCATATTTCCCCAATCTTTTCCGCGTGGATTGTACTGGTAAAACAAATGATAGACGCCATCAGCATACACCAGTCCGTTAGGGTCATTTATCCAGTTCTTTGCCGGAGTATAATGAATCTGCGGACGATACTGTTCATCGTATGATGACGAGAAAGGCTTTTCCTGCTCTTCCGTTTCACCGGAAGGTGGAAGATCCTCATCAATTTCAGCATCCCCACAGCCACATACAACAGCAGCGACCAGAAGTATTAAAGTCTTTGTGAAAAGTCTCATAATACAGATTATCTATTCATAAATACTCAGTGGCTAGAAATTCATTCTGACTTTTGCACTGTCCAACTCCCAGAAATCAACAGCCACTTCCGAATGTGTTCCATCAGCAAACAATCCCACTTGGGAACTCTTTTCATCCAAAGGAAAAATACGGGTTGTAAATGCATCCTCACCATTGATGAAGCCTTCGACAACAGAACCATCAATAAAAAGATGGATATCGACAGGCTCTGACAGGTCAAGTTCATAAGAATCCTTTCTCGTCCTAAGTGGAATGAACCTGCGCTTCGACGAATGAGTCTGGTCTATCACAAGTTCCCTGTTCTCAGCATCATAATAAATCTTCGTATATTCACTGTTATCAGGATTCTTGCATAATATGAAACCAAAACGCTTCGCATCAGCAGGATAGAACGTCGCCCGGATCTCCTTCTGGTGACCATCATTGCTGATCATCAAAGTATCATCTTTTGAAAGAATCTGCTTCGAGAAGCACTGATGACCGTTCCTGAGTTCTTCCATTACCGGATGAGGACTTTGACATATCTTTCCGTCTTTCAGATTCCAGACTCTCGGCATACTGTAAAGATGGGCCCATCCTTGTGCATAGTTTGCTGCCTCATAAATCTCGTCAGGAATAATCGCTATCGCCACCACCTTGCCATCAGGAGTATCCGCCACAGACGGCGAGAGGAGACGATTTATCACCTCCAGATTCTTCGGCACAGGATTGTCAGGGATGAACCTCTCATTCCTGAAATCTCCGACCCAATACTGTGTCCTGGCCGGTATGCCTCTTTGAGGCACGCGATTTACCAGGAGCACATATTTTTCACCCATCTTCTTGAATACCGGCATCTCCCAGAAAATACCTGAATGGTCAACAGAAGGATTTCCCTCGAACAGCAGGCCTACGAAAGACCAGTCATTCAAGTCTTCTGATTTATACAGAAGCAGTGTTCCTCTAGGTTGACCTGCATCCTCCAGACCGAATCCTATGATCATATACCAGACATCACCTTCCTTCCACACATACTGATCACGCATATCTGTACGTGAATACTCTTCAGGCTTTTCGACAATTACCGGATTCAACGGTGATTTCACCCATTCCACCAATGAATCATCTTTCGGGGAAGCCATTCCGACACCCATCTTATCACCACCGGAAGTATAGAACAACCGTGGGATACCGGCATCGTCAATCACGGCACAACCGGACCAGATTCCATTCTTATCATAACCGGCGTCTGGTGTCAAGGCAGGCTTCTCTTCGGTCCAATGCAACAGATCCGGGCTGGAAAAATGTCCCCAGTTGATCTGGCGCAGAATAACAGAAGACGCATTCTTCTGATTGAAGATATGGTAACTTCCATTATGATAGAAAAGGCCGTGGGTCTCGTTTGTCCAGTTGGCTGCAGGGATAAGATGATATTCAGGACGGCTGAAATCATCTGCGAAACGGATTTCAGGAACTTTCAGAACAGGGACCTGAGCCAATAACTCAGAATACTCATTTTCAGAAGGGAGATTTCCATTCACAGAGATTTCATCAATGATTCCGTTGATTGCATTCACATCATACATACCGATTTTTCTCTCTTGGAAAGATTTACCGACAAGTATTTCCGTAAAGGCACAACATTCCCTCCGTGGTATATCGGCAGATATGTCATCGCCATTCAACATCACCTGAGGAAGACCATCTGTCACAGACAATGCCAGATGGAACCATTCATAACGATTGATTTTCCTGTGCAGGGGATGGTAAATGATTTTCTTATCATCACCAAACTCCACCTGCAGACCTCCAAAACGATCGACACATACAGCCAGAGTATGCTGTCCGTTCCTGATTCCGAACAATGCAGCAGTATCGGTAGGAAATGACTCCAGAGCAAAATATCCCGATATACTTTGGATTTCTTCCTCTAAAGACGTCTCCAGCCAACAGGAGTAGCCGTCTGTCCTTATACCCTTGCCTGATATGCCTTTCACCAGTTCAATATTCTGTTTTGCAGTATGGAACTGAAACTCTGAGCGGCCGTCCGATGCAAGCAGCGGCTCATCAGAATCGAAACTCCAATGAATCCGGGCATTAGCGACAGACATCACAGCAAACAGGACAAACAGACTGCAGACGAAATGTTTCATATCATTTAAAAACTGCCGGAGCGGTGTTCATACCGCCCCTGCAGTCAAATATAATTATTTATTATAATCGGCCAGGTATGATACCATATTCCTGGTTATTGTAATAATGTTATCGTGCCACTTGTTGACATTGGTATTCTGATTCCACTCATAAGCGGCAAGACCCATAGCAAGACAAGCACCCTTGCATTCCTCAGTAGGCATAAACTCGATAAGACCTCCGACAGCAAAGTCAGTTACCTGTCCCCAGGTTCCAAGAACTACTGCATTGTTTTCCATCTCGAATGCCCTCAACACATTCTCAGCCTCAGGATATAAGTCTCTGAATCCGTATACATTGAAATCCCACATACAGTTATGGTCTTCACGATGACCAGGGCCGATAAGAGGGAAGGTAGGATGCGGATGATATTCATTGAACTCTATCACTCCTGCATATACAGGATGGTTCCTGCGGTCATACTCCATTCCGATATTGGCCTGGACAGACCAGGAGTCGTTACCCGATCCACCTTCTGCACTTGAATAGAGACCAGGAGCACGCTCTGTACGTCCCAGTGGAACAATATACTGTGTCGCGTGATTTGCCAGCAACAGGCTTCCGCCTCCGTAATAATAAGCCTTCAATGCATTCAGGACATCGTCTGAGAGGAAGCCGGAAGGAAGATTCTGCCAGCCGTGAGGCATATGCAGACGGTCAATATGGATCCAGATCACATCAAACTGCGAAAGATCGGTAGTCGGAACTTCAGATGTTGTCAACACCTTTCCATTGACAAACTCTCTCTTGAACCACGCATAAGATGCCTGCTCATCATCATCCTCGATCTGTGAAGGATCATCATAGTCGATCACGTATGCGATTTTAGTAAGATTCTTAACCTCTGTCTTGATTGATATCTTTGCAGCATCTACACATCCGAGCACTTCAGTGCTTTCGTTTACATAGAATACATATTCGCTTGACTGATCAGTGATAGTACAGTTTGAGAAACGGTTTGCATCACCACTTGCGGCAGATACGGTGATAGGGTTCTCGATTTCCGGATTCCACTCGCACTCAATAGTATTGTTTGTAAAATGGTTGTAACTACCCTTCACAAGAACGACACCATAATCAGCGCTTCTTCCAGCGAGTTGGTCGGCTCCAGTGTTTCTAAGAGTGAAAATATTGTCTGAAATCAGGTTGTTGTCACCGTTCAGTTCAAACAATCCGACACACTGACCCTCAACGGTACAATCCGACACATTGATACGTGTTCCGCTCACCAACAATCCGTTCTCTCCTGCACCACTCAGTTCGTTCTCGCTGAAAAGAAGATTGGACTCGCCTGAAATATAGCAGGTTACGCCTCCTGGAAGAGAGCCGAGTTTACAATCTGTAACTGAATTCTGGATACCTCCATACATTTCCAGACCGTTGGTGACATCTGTCATAGTACAGTTGTTTATGACAATCGCGTCAGCTCCGTTGATTCTCATTCCCAGATAACATTTTTCCACAGTGACGTCAATCAGTTGCGTTCTGTCATTGTCGTGCGCTACCCAGACACCTGTACCGTTATAGTCATTACCTACAAGGTGGATGTTACGGATCTCCACGCCGCTAAGACGGTTCTTCTGGCCGTTGACATCAGCCACATACGCCAGATGGATACCTGCTTCAGAATTGTTTACAATCAGTGTGGTGTTTTCCGCACCTGTTATAGTCACAAAGTTACGTGTAACCTTGATCGGACTGTCCAGACGGAACTGGCCATCAGGGAACATAATCACGCCACCTTCAGCCGGAAGATCAGCAATCAGTCTGTTTACCAAGTCAGAACAATCGCTTGAAGCATCGTTCTTCAGTCCGTACTGTGTGACATCTATGATCTTCTGAGAACCGCAATCCTCACATTTGATAAAGTTATCATCCGTATTGCAGGAAACTCCGAAAATAGAGACAAGACCTGCAATCAATAAACTCTTTATATTAAATTTCATAATGATATTACCTTAATTATCAGACAATTACAATCACTTTGTCGAGAGATACTCCAACATATTGCGAGTCATCAGCTTGATGTTATATTGATGAACATTCGGGCCTGAGTTCTGATTCCACTCGTATGCAGCCATTCCGTTAGCGATACAAGTACCCTTGTACTCATCTGTAGCCTCGAATTCAATCACACCAAAACAAGCAAAGTCAGTGACGTGTCCCCAGGCTCCCAGAACTACGGCTTTGTTCTCAGCCTCGAATGCGACTACGTTATTCTCTGCATCAGGGTAAAGCTCACGATATCCATATGCGTTGAAGTCCCACTTGCAATTATGGTCTTCACGATGACCAGGGCCGATAAGAGGGAAAGTCGGATGGCCGAAGTCATAGAACTCGATCATTCCAGCATAGACAGGATGTGTTCTGCGGTCATAGGTCATTCCGATGTTGGCCTGGATAGACCACGAATCCCAGCCTGTTCCGCCTTCGCCATCACCGAAAATTCCAGGATGACGCTCTGTACGTCCAAGAGCTGTGATCAACTGTGTCGCGTGATTGGTAAGAAGGATGTTTCCTCCGTTCTTATAATACTCCTTAAGGATATTCACCGCATCCTGTGTTATAGGAATTCTTTCAAGCCCGTGACCAAGGCCTACTCTGTCAAGAACTACCCAGATCACATCATACGATGCAAGGTCGGCACCTGCAAGATTTCCCAATGTAAGGACAGTACCGTTGGTACAGATCTTCTTGAACCAGTCGCGAGCCGCAAGTTCATCATCATCAGTTATACCGTCCTCTGTATCCGCAAGAAGAAGCATAGCGACGTTTGCTGTAAACTCCTCAACCTCAGGCTGATAAATCTCATTCTTTATCTTTTCTGCTGCCACGCAATTGTTTACAGTCGCATACTGATTGACAAGGAATACATATTCGCTGTTGACATCAGAGATCATACAGTTCTCGAACACATTGTTCATTCCTTCTGTAGCTCTGATTGTCACCCCATTCGGAGCTGCCCACTCGCACTTCAATGAATTGGTTGAGAAGAGGTTATCATCTCCAGCGATACGGACTACTCCGTAATCTGAAGGTTTGTATGAGCACTGATGACTTACTGCGCCGGTCAAGGCAATCATATTGTTCTTGATGACATTGGCATCACCTTCAATATCGATGATGGCATTGTAATAACTTGCGAAATTATTATTTGAAATCTGTGCTTCGTCGCAGTTTCTCATCAGAAGGTTTGTCTTGCCGTCAGGATATACCTGGTTTTTCAGGAAAACCAGTCCT
>JAGAIM010000075.1 GCA_017626555.1 Bacteroidales bacterium | reverse complement strand
ATAATCATCTGGAATTGCAAGAAGCAATCTGTATTGAGTCCAGTTGAATTGTGAACGCAGTGCGTTCGCAATTGGATACATACGATAAAACTGCCTGCAAAACTGCAACTGACGATACGAAAAGCCTGTTCCATATTCCGGTTCAAGCTTCTTCGCAAGGTTCTTCAGCAGATATGAGCCATACTCAGCTCTTTCCTTTCCCTCTTGTTCTGTCTCCAGAATACGTTTACCGATACTCCAGTACATCTGCACACGACAAAAGTCCACACTGCGAGTCGCATTCTGCCTCGCAGATGCGATTATCTCCCTCACTTCAGTATAGAGGCTCTGTATATCTTGTATCTCGTTCATGGCACTAAGTTATAGATTTCTTCTCAGATTCGTAATCTTATGATTTATTTTTCTTCACCATCTCAATCAAAGCTTGTATCTGATCCGGGGTGAGTCCTTGAAGTTCCCCCATTATATCCACCTGATTCCCAACTTTGAGCAGTTTAGAGTTGAACTCCATCTGACGGGCAAGAGGATATGTCTGAATATATCGGTCTGTCACTGTTCCGCTCATCACAGAGTGCCCCATTGCTTCCTGTATATATTCCTTCGGCACTCCTCCGGCGTGGCTTAAATTTGTTGCGAAACTATGTCTGCACCAGGTTCCGGACGGAGCGACTTCCCATCCCATTGTCTTGACAAGACGGCCCAAGCGTTTGCGGATATTCTGATTTTCCTGTGAAACTCTTGCTTTCATCCCTTCCGGATTCTGTTCGCCAGCATATATCTGAGGGAATACCAGCGAGCCTTTTATCGGTTCTGCAGCAATCTCGTCAAGTATTTTCTGCAACGGCTCTATAATCGGAATCACAATCTCCGTGTCCGATCTGTCCTCTGTCTTCTTTCTGATGAAACGGAAAGACTTTCTGCCACTTTTGAAATAGTGATCATCATACATAAGTCTCGCTGCATCTGCCAGATTGAAGCCATTACATAGGTATTGCACGAGGAAAAGACCAAGAGATTCATGAGTGTGTTCACGCCAATCCGTATCCCAATCTTCCGGATAACGCTTTTCAAGGAAACATTGATATAATTCCGTCATCTGATCCACATCCAGATAGCACTCTCGCCTTGTAGCACCTTTAGGAATAGTAACTTTGTCCTCATCCTTGCCGAATGGGTAATCATCATGAGAAACATACCCGTATTTCTCACAAGCATTCCAGATCACACGGCAAGCCCTGAGATAGATACCGACTGTTGTCTTTTTCAAACCATCCTCAAGCAACTTATCGTGCCACTTCCTGATTTCCGCAACCGTGACATTGAACCCGGGAACCTGACCGAGATACTTTACAAATGAATTTCTGGCATTTAAATAATTATAACGAGTGCCTATCGATTTCTTCTGTGCTTCGGATTCCCATACGGAAAGGAAGTCCTGCCCATCACTTCCCGTACCACCGGTTACCATTGTCTTGATAGAGGAGATTGTCAGCCGTCCTCTTTTATGAAGCTGCTGCAACTTCGAAAGATACATCTCAAAGACCTCTTCGAGTCTGAGCTTTATATCATACGGGCGTTCGCCTTGAGCATTCATAGAGATACGACCCTTTCCCGTCGCGTGGGAGACAAGATAAAACTCCTCACGGGTCATCCTGTCACCAAGAGGGTAATACCATCTGGCACCATTCAAGAAGAAATAAAGCGACACCGGGCAGAACTCATCATTCTGCTCGTGACGAACATCCAACTTCAACTTTATCGTGCAGCTGGCGACCTTACCTACCCTCAGATCGAGATTTTGGGAACACAAATCTTCTTTTGTCTTAGCCATATCAAAACAAAATCTAAATTTTACACGGCTAATTTAATGATTTTTCTTTAATTCTTGGGAACACTGAGGGAACACAAACTATTTTATTTGGACATTTTCAGCAATTTTCCCGAATTTCACAAAAACATTAAAGAACTGATAATCTGCACTTTAACTAACCT
>JAGAIM010000074.1 GCA_017626555.1 Bacteroidales bacterium | reverse complement strand
TTTCATTCTTGCAAGAGGGGTTCGATTCCCCTACCGACTACAAGAAATATAAAAAATAAAAACAATGGCAAATCACGCATCAGCAGACAAGCGCTATCGCCAGAGCGAAAGGCGCAGATTGCATAATAAGTATTATGCAAAGACTACAAGAAACGCAATCCGTGCGATTCGTAACACAACCGACAAGGCAGCAGCCGAGGCTAACGCTCCAAAGGTCTATGCAATGATCGACAAGCTCGCAAAGATCGGTGTTATCCACAAGAACAAAGCTGCAAACCTCAAGAGCGGTATCGCAGTTTATATCAATAAACTTTCATAAAGAAAGATTTCCTTTTAAAGGGTTCTATAGCTGGAAAGCGACAATCGAAAGATTGCCGCTTTTTCTTTGCAAAGCAAGCCCGCACCCAAGCAACAAGGCAGCCGGATGGTCCTTCACAGGCGCCATCCGGCTTCGTCAATATTTATGTAATCAACCAGAAGGTTTTCAGACTATTCGTCAGCCACGAATCCGGTATACCTGTAGCCGTGAAACTTGTAGGTAAAACCGTAATCATCGTCATCGAATTTCACACAGAACTCGATTGCATCAGCTGGTTGCCCGCTTGGAGTCGTTGCTGTTCCATAAGACACCTTACCACCTGTGATCTGCACATTGCTGTCATATGCGAGATTCGGCGCCATTCCATCAGTCGCGAATGTCATGGTCTCAGGATCAGCCTTCACCTGCACCTGAAACTCCCAGAAATTATAATTATCAAATACAAACATTTCTGTAGGCACATTGGCTGCAGTATTGAAGGTGCTGACGATGAAATAACCCACCCCATAAGGATCCTCATAGAGCACCTCACCATTCTCATCAACTGCATCAACGGTCACATACCATTCACCTGCCATCCCTACTGTTGCAGTGTTTTCTATCGGGTCTTTTGCGCATGAAGATAAAAGCGCAACAGACGCTGCCAAAATATATAATAACTTTTTCATACCTTCTATTATTTTGTCAATGGAGTAAGAACAACATTAATTGTAGCACCGTTATATGAGGTGTTGAAAGTCACGACTCCCGTACCTGCATCATACTGGCCGTCAATGATGAAGAGTTCGACCTGACTTGCAAAATACCAGTTGCCGACATCACCGACCTGAGTCATCACTCCGTCCGAATCAACAGAGAAGTCAACTTCAGCAAAGAAGTCATATCCCATAGCATCATATCCAGGATAGGTATACCAGCAATAGTAGCCACCCATAACGTCGTCAAGCGTATAGGTACCATCACCGTTGTCAGTGATAAGATGAGTACCTCCGGAAAGAACCTGCCCCTTCGGGGTTGTCATACGTCCGACGTAAAGGTTGGCAATGCCACTTTCAGCTACCACATAGACTGTACGCGAAGCGCTTGCTGAGAAGCCTTGCTCGTTCACTGCAGAATAATTCACAGTATAAATTCCTACAGAGTTATTGTCAATATTGTCCGAAACCACCACTTTATCAGTAATGTCCACACCATTCATGACAGCGGTACAGCCTGGATCCACATATGTTTCACCCAGATAAATAACCTCAGTACCTCCATTAAGCTCGATCACAGGATAATAAGTGATCGCAGTAAGCCCTTCTGTCGTCTTTTCGCAGGAAACCATTCCTGCCACAAAGAAAAGGCCCATGAATATATTTAATATTCTTTTCATATTCTTTCAATTTATAGGTTCGAAATTATTTCACCCAGAACATCGGAGCACCATCTCCCTTATACTCAGGCACATTCTCGTTGCGGCTTGATGAGCTGTCGGCAAACGGGAAACGCTGAAGGACCTTGCCGGCTCCGAGAATTGCATTTACTGTAATAGGAGTATAGAGTGTGCCAGGGATATAGGTTGTCGCATCATAATCTCCCGACTGCACATTATAGAAGTCGTCACCTTTCTGGCCGCTGAATGCAGGGTATCCAAGACGTCGAAGCTCGCACCAAGCCTCAAAATTGTTGGTTCCTGAAAGAGCCACCCACTTCTGTACACCGATCACCTCCTTGTATGCAGAAGCATCCCATGCATAAGCAGCACCAGAACCATAGACTGCATCTGCGCCTGTCACTCCAGCGGAAGCAAACGAAGCATCCACTGCAGCCTTGTAATGAGCCTCTGCCTTTGAAGGATCCTTCTTTGCATAATACTCGGCCAGGAAAAATTCAACTTCCGACACAGTGATCAGATATACAGGCGAATTGAATCTCACAGCTGGACGGCACCAGTATCCTGCCCCATGATCGCTTGCACTGACCGAGAAGTTCGTTCCGGAAATCGCACCGGTGTAGTTTCCGTTCGAGCTTGGATCAAAGAATGCTGCAAGTCGAGCATCATTATAAGAAGCCATTGTACCCTGGAGTGCCAGATTAAGAGAAACATTCTTCTGAACTGAAGTATACGATCCGAACTCTTCTGAGAAATATGGATTAGCCTTGCCACCCTCATCAGTCCAGCATCCCATCCAAGCCACATCTGATGTAGGGAAATTCCCTTCAGCCACAAGGGCATCAACGGCAGACTGCACATCAGCGACACCGCTTATTCTCATATACATCTTCAGTTTAAGGGCATTGGCGAACCTGACCCATTCCTGTGCACCTGCAGACGGGAAGAGAAAGTTGCTGCATACCAGATCACTTTCTGAAGCCTTCGCAAGAGCATCATCAATCTCGGCAATTACGCCTTGATAAACAGTAAGTCCGTCATCATATTTCGGTGAAGGATAGGCTGTATTCATCGCCTCAGTATATGGAACCTGCTCATAGCAGTCGACAAGCACCTGATATGTAAAGGCGCGAAGGACAGTGGCTGCCAGATACGTTCCCCATTCCTCATTTGCCGCAGCATAGTCACGGATTGTCTTCAGGTTTCCGAGAACACGGGTATTAAGTTGCGTATAGGTACCGCTGGAACGTGTAGCCGACATATTGAACTGGCTGTAATCGAGATAGTTCGATGTACCTGTCAATTGTGAATAATGTTGAGAATAGTAACCTCCGACAATTCTGAGGAAATCGCCATAACTGGCAGCGAGGTTCATCTCAACAGCCGGAAACATCATGTCCGGAGTCATATTTTCTGCAGAAGGAGAATTCGGAGACTTATTGATGTCCAGATAATCCTGACATGAAGTCATCAGTCCTACTGCCAAAATCAGCATTGTAAATATCTTTTTCATTTTCTTCCTCCTGTTTAGAATTTGACGTTCAAGTTGAATCCGTAAATGCGGCATGAAGGGTTAGTGTAAAGCTCACCGAATGCGCCACCAAGATCAGTTCCTTCTGTCGTGGTCTCAGGATCTACATAATAATTGTCTGAAGCAGTCCATACGAACGCATTGTTAACAAATGCAGAAATGCTCAAACCAGCAATATTGGCTTTGCCAAGCCACTTCTTAGGCAGATCCCATGTCACGCTGACATTACGGAGTTTCGCAAACGAACGGTCAAGAAGATAAGCCGTTCCTCCGTTACCCCATCCGTAAAGGTTGAAATAATCCTGATAGCTACCGTCAGTCTGCTGAATAGGGACAGTGTTAGGCACATATGTACCATCGCCTGCGTCAACAACCGAACCAGGAATAATGAATGGACGACGCTCGTTATAGGCAGTAATCACACTGTTTCCAGTAAACTGCATGAGATTCTTGGTCCTTGAGAACATTGTACCTCCAACTCGAGCATCAAGAGTCGCGCTCAAGGTGACACCGTGGAATGTGAGTGATGTTGTAACACCGCCAGTCCACTTGTGGTTAACATCACATCCGGTAAATTCAACCTCATCACCGAGTACAGGCTGTCCATGTGCATCTACTACAGGAGAACCGAAATACGGGCTGTTTTCATCTGTTACGGTCTTAGGAAGATATGTATAGAGTGTTCCAAGCGGCTTTCCTACCTCAGCATACATATAAACGGCATCATCACCTGCTGAGAATCCATTGATGGTAACCTTACCTCCCTCAAGGCTTTCAGGCATACTGAGGACCTTGTTCCTGTTGAGTGCAAAGTTCACATCCACATCCCAACGGAAATTGCGTGTCTGAACAGGAGTTGTAGACAAAAGGAGTTCAACACCTCTGTTACGGACCTGACCGAAGTTTGTCACCATGCTTGAATATCCTGTAGCTGGGTCTACCGGAAGGGTGAAGATCTGATCGGATGTAGTACGGTTGTAATAAGCCGCATCAATGCCGATTCTTCCATCGAAGAACTGAAGGTTCATACCCACTTCAAACTCCGATGTCATCTCTGGTCTGAGCGAAGAACTACCGATTGTGCTTGAAGCCTGGAATGCATTTGTTCCGTTCATAGGGAAACTCACGATGCTTGACTGATAATATCCATTGGCATAGCCCTGTACGAAATTTGCACTGGTCATGTATGCACCTGCATCGTTACCGGTCTTTCCATATGCCAGACGAGCCTTTCCGAAGGTAAGCACCTTGTTAGGGAAGAGTTCGGTGAACACCCAGCTGAGAGTTGCACCAGGATAGAAGTAATCGTTGTTTCCAATAGGCAGAGTCGAAGACCAGTCGTTTCGTGCAGTAAGGTTGAGGAATACCATATTATCCCATCCGAGAGTCACATCGCCGAATACGCCGACTAGTCTGCGCTTCATCTGAGTCTCTGCCAACGTACTCTTGGTCGATCCGTTGCTGAGATCCCAGAATCCAGTATGGAATGTAAGATCTTCTGTAGAACCATCCATATATGTATAGCTTCTTTCCCACACATTGACACCAGCCACGACATTTACATCAAACTTCTCAGCAAAAGTTTTGTTGAAATTTACCATAAAGTCATGGTTGAGGTCATATGAACGATAGTATCTGTTGTATACTGAACCATTTCCGTTCATCGATGAAGGTGCATAACCATAATCTTCATTGATAAGCGCATCATCAAGCTCGATCTGAGGTGTACCACTCTTGTAATCATAATCCATATAATCAAAGCCATAGCGATATGTGAAAGTCAGGAATTCCCATGGTTTGAAATCTGCCTGGATCTTACCGAACATCTGTTTGCTGTCGGTATGGTTATAATTGTTGGCCATCGCCCAATATGGATTGGTGATTCCGTAAGGAGTGAGATATGCTTCAGGAGTATTGAAAGGATCGTTCAGGTCCTTAAGGTCAACGATAGACATATCACGAGGCATCTCGAGGAGACCGTCTATAACAGAAGTACCCTGATATGAGCCAACGATATCTGTAGCAGAGTTAGCAAAATTGAAAGAAGAACTTACCTTCAGCCATTTTGCTGCATCGTATGTATTTCTCATACTGATGGTATTTCTCTTGTACGCATCCTTGTCAGTAGGCATGATACCATTGTCAGATGTATGTGAATATGACAGATAGTAAGTCATGCTCCTATCCTTTGACACACCACTGAGAGACACATTATGATTGTGAGAGATTCCTAGGTCGAAGAAGTCCTGTACATTCTTCACCTTAGCATCATAAGTATGGTATTTCTGAGAATTATTCCAGATAGGTCCGTAGACCTGAAGAGAACCATCAAGAGCCGGTCCCCATGAACCATTTTCGATAAATGTCTGCGCGCCGTTCCATCCCTGTCCCCACTTGTTCTGCATTTCAGGAAGAAGAGAAACCTGACGGATCTGCATACCACCATTATATGAAAGTGTGAAATTCCTTCCATCTTCCTTTGATCCGGTCTTAGTCGTGATGACGATGACACCGTTCGAGGCACGGCTACCGTACAACGCTGTAGCTGCGGCACCTTTGAGGATTGTCATTGATGCGATATCATCAGGAGCGATATTCGCGATACCAGCAGTAGAAATCGAGTGTCCTTGAGACGTAAGGGTTCCATTCTGAAGAGGCACACCATCAACGACATACAGAGGCTGGTTGCTGCTATTGATAGAGCTGAAACCACGGATTGTCACAGAGTTGGCCGAGCCTGGGTCTGAAGAGGTTGCCTGAATCTGGAGTCCTGCAACCTTGCCCTGCAGTGCATCAAGAGCATTGGCGTTTCGTGATGCTGCAATCTCGTCGCCGTCGACCTTTGTTGCCGCATAACCGATGGCTTTCTCGGAACGTGAAATACCGAGGGCTGTCACAATGGTTTCTTCAAGGAAAGTGACATCTTCATACAGCACGATACGGAGAGGTTCTGCCTGAACAGGAGCAGAAGTCGTACTCATGCCTAGGAAAGTGACAATGATTTCCTTAGCATCAGATGGTACGTTACTGATGTCGAATTCACCATTTTCATTGGTAATGGTACCCAATGTCGTACCATTAACAAGCACATAGGCTCCAGCGACCGGCTGATTATCCTTCTCAGCAACAACCGTTCCCGTCACCGAAAGGGTCTGGGCAGTCGCAAGACCTATACTCACATAGAGCAAGGCCATCAACAGCAATAAACTTCTTTTCATCAATAGTTCGGTAAAATTATAAAAGTTACACCGCGGCGCGAACGCCGTAGAATAAAAGTTCTTTGAAATCAGTGTTATTTAATCGCATGTTCGGAGATTTTCCGGACATTGCAATAAATCGATCCACCATTGCAGCGTT
>JAGAIM010000011.1 GCA_017626555.1 Bacteroidales bacterium | reverse complement strand
TGTGCCGTGGTGTAGGCTGTGACTGCCCTCGTCTCGGGGTCATCGAAGCCGAGAGATACGCTGAGCGTTGCAGGTTCCTGATTCTCCTCAGCCTTCTGGCATGGAACGCAGTCCGCGTTCTTGTCGCACGAGCAGAGCACTACAGCTGCAAGCGCGAGGATTGAAAATGTCTTTTTCATTGAGTTTTGATGATTAAAACGGTTTATAAATGGGTTTGATAACCTATATGCTGTATTCGAATTCGTCCTCCGGAGCTGCATTGAGCCCGTAACGTCTGATGAGGACTGCTATCTCCGGATCGAGGTTGCCTCGGTGGATGTAGGAAGGATCCTGGGAGCAGGAACGTACGTAGCACTCGACGGCCTTCTGCTCTTCTCCTCTTCGGCTGTAGAGGACAGCAAGCATGTAGTTGACCTGTGCCGTCCTGTCGAGTCCCTCGAGTATCTGCATCGCGCTGGCGTTGTAGTCCATGCAGAGGTAGGCTATGGCCGTGTTGTAGTCGTTGTATGGCCTCAGCGCAGTCAATGCTCTCTCGTAGTCCCTGTCGCGGATCGCCTGCACTCCGTTCATGTATGCAGTGTCCAGGACTGTGGTATGGACGGTGTCCTTGACCATTCCCTTGCGGTGCAGGTGGAAGTCGAAGCGTACGGTCCTCAAGTGAGGGTAGAGCTTCTCCCTTATGTGGCGATAGCATCCAAGACTCTGAAGTGACTTCTCCCTCTGGTCGAGATCCTTGATGTTTGCAGAGGAGATGTAACTTTTCTTCTCATCTTCCGTCATGAGGGTATCCTTCTCGACGAGCCTGTCGAGCATCCTCCAGTTCTCTCCGCTGCTGCGTCCGAGCATCGGAATGTCGCGTCGCTTCTCTACGATGACGTTGCCCTGCTCGTCCACGCTGAATCCTCTCTCCCTCTCTAGCGAGTCCTGATGGTGATTCATCCATGCGGAAAAGTAGCCGGATATTCCCTCGGAGCGTCTTCTGGAAAGCCTGTCGTTGAACGATATCGTACCCTCAGGCGACGCTGACGAGGTCACGATGATGGAGTCGATGACGAACGTGTCGCTGCCCATCAGCGTCCTGAGGTTGTCCTTGATGCGTGCTATCTCGGAAGGGTTGTTGCCCATCGTCTCGTCCACCTCGAAGCTTCCTGAGGCAAACTCTATGTAGCAGGCGGTGTTCTCTTCCACTATTCTCTCGATGACCTTGGTGAGGTACTTCTCCCTGTTGTCCACGAATGCGGACAGGGATGAGATGTAGAATGTCAGAGGATCGCTCTTCGGGATATCGTAGATCTTCCTGTCCTCCTCGTAGATGTCTCCTGAAAGGACTACATCGACCTTGCGGAGCTTCGGCCGCGTCCTTATAGGCTGCACGTAGTGATAGACGAAGTCGCCGCTGCCGTTCTGGATGACGGTGTCCAGTCTGAGTCCTTCGCTGACGATAGGTACCTTGACATACTTGCGGTACATCTTCTCCCTGCGTGAGATCCTCTTCGAGTTGGCCTTTCTGGCGAGATCATCCGTATAATGCTCGATCGCTTCCTTCTCGGTCACGCCATAGACCGAGGCGAACTGCTCGTCACTGACGTAGGTGGAGTCCGTCTTGAAGGCGTACAGGTCCGGGATGTTCCTCTCGATGAAGAGCTCCAGAAGCCACCAGTTCACGAACTCGTCGGGATTGGTGACGATGGTGGACAGGAACCTCTCGTACTGCTGGTATCCACGGAGCTGGGCCTTGCGGTACTCGGCTCCGGTGATGATGACCGGATCGAGGTCGAGGGTGTCCTCAAGGATGTACATCTGAGGCCTGAACCTCAGCTGCCACCTGCTGTCCTGCATGGACTGGGGGACGGTGACCTGGAACTCGATGTCCACGCGTCCGTTCCTCTCGGCCACGTTGCGGAACCTGGCGGTAACGACAGCCGCGTCGATGACGTCATGAGCGACCATCTCTCCGTCCTCGTCCTTGACGGCCTTCATGATGAGCACCTCTCGGTCTCCGTCCCTGACGATGAACGTGTCCCTCTGAGCGACCATGTCCTTGCGTATGTCCGGGATGTAGTCCTGCTCTCTGGCCAGTGTCAATGAGGGACGGACTGTACCGCTCTGCAGTGTCCTGATCTTTCGCTGAGCAGAGCATCCGGCAATTACCAAGGATAGGGTGGCGATGATTAATAAATAATAAAACCTTTTCATATGATTGAGTGTTAAGCCCCGGCAGTGCCGATTCCGGGGCACACTACACTTTACCTAACTAATTAATACTAAATACTCTCTTGGCACTAGAGAGCTATGCTGATCGTTCCGGATACAGAATCCTTCCCGTTAAGAGTCATCTTGCCTATGCTGTTCGTCACCCGAAGTGTTACCCCTTTCACCGCTTCTGCTCCGATGTCGATCTTCAGGCTTTCCGAAGTGATCTTATAGTAGGCCGGCTCGGTTCCGCTGATGAACGAATAGTCGGTACCAGAGTCTTCGCCTCCGCCAGGAGTGGAGATTGTGGTCCAGATGTAGCTTGTCTTGTATGATGAGGTGACCTTGTCGGCGAGCGAGTCCCTGTCAAGAATATTGATGGTCTTGCTCCCTTCGGATTCAGAGATGCTTCGCCCGTCAGTGAGCGTTATATAGTCATAGTGATAATCTCTCCACCAGAAGTCTTCCTCTGCGTCAGAAGGGAAGTATGCACATTTGCCTTGGATTTCCAGATCTGCCCTGATGTTGATGCTGACAGAATATGGATTAGCTCCGAATTTTGCCACGTGATATCCGGAGGTCTTGTCATGAGACAGGGTGACATCAAGATACTTGTACCTGACAGGCTCCTGAAATTCAGTGGTATATTGTTTCCCTGTCATACTGTCGCTGACATATAGCGTCACTGAATGTTTGCCGGGCCTTAACCCTTCCGGAAGTGTCATTGTGTATATGGGCTTCTTGGTGAAGTCAATATCGAAGGTTGCGATACCCTTGCCGTCCAGTTCCACCTCGACTGAATAAGGGTATCTGGGATCGCCGTCAGAAAGACTTATCAGCAGGGACGAGCATTCTGCTCCGGACGTGCTGACTTCAGAGTGAAGTTCGTATTTCTGCCGCGTGACCTCATACTCGATCTCGATGCTCTGGCAGAACCCCTCGGTGCTGATAGTCATGTCGAGGAGGTGCTTGCCTACCGGAGCCTCGGAGAGGATATAGGTCCTGGAATCGGTGTCTGCAAAAGACTCCGAGAACCATCCCTGATGTGTGACTCCATCCATGTCGGTAAGAGTGATCACGTTTTCTCCATCCACATGGAATACGATATCGAACTGGTCGGTTGCGGACTTCTTCTTACATGTGAGGGTGAGCCGGTGCTGGTCTGTCTCCGAATCGTAGATGATCTCGCCCGTGAAGTCGAATGAGTGGTCAGTCACCGGGAACTCATGAATACATGAGACCCCGGCTATGACGGTACAGAGAAGTATGGCAAACAATCTGATTTTCATATCCTAAAGATTTACGTTGGTAGTACCTGATGAGTTTGATTTCCCGTTAAGAGTCATTGAACCGATCTCGTTCTTGATTCTCAGCGTCACTCCCGTGACCTTCTCTCCGGAGATGTTCACCTTGAGCGTTTCTTCCTTGAGGGAATAGTAGGCTCTCTCTGTTCCGGTCTTTTCGTACCATTCCTGACCTGCGTCATCGCTGCTGCCGGGGTCATAGAAGTACTCCACGATATCGCTCAGTTCGTATGAGCCTGTTAGTTTGGTGACAAGTGCGTCCCTGTCAATGAGGGTGACGGAGTCGCCTCCATATATACCTGAGGCGGTATGGCTGTCGCTCATGGTCTTTGTCTTGGTCTCGTATCTCTTCTCTCCCCATACTGACCAATCATAGATGCATACTGTTGTCTGTCCCTTAAGGGTCAGTGAGGTCACGAACTTGAGGGAGATGTCGTACGGATTGTCTCCGATCTCTGCGTAATGCTTCCCTGAGTTACCATTATGCTTGAGGGTGATGTCGAGATACGGGTGTCTCAC
>JAGAIM010000073.1 GCA_017626555.1 Bacteroidales bacterium | reverse complement strand
CGTCCATACGACACTAAGAACACGAGCAAGTTTGCGTTTACTGGATATGTCAGATCCGAAGAATCTGATACAGACAATGTAAGATTGGAAGTTATCTGCAGAGCCTATGACTCGCCTGAACCAATCAAAGGCTGTTTCCATTTCTGCACATGGACCAATACAGAGGAATACATCACTCCTCTTTACCGGGTAGAGCCATTGACTGAGGAACTTGGTCAGGAGTGGGAAAAGGTTACGATGACTCTTGAACTTCCTGACAAGAAAAGCTCAAGGTATATCAATTGGGGTATTTTCCCTGACGGAGAGGGAAAGATGACGGTGCAAAGTGTCAGGATATATACCAGAAGCGGCAAGGAAATATATTCTCTTGACTGCACCAAGGGTTATGATTATGTTGGCAATCATTGCTGGCTGGGATATAGGACATATCATTATCTGGAGAGTGAAGACGGCCTGACTGCCATCTGTCGTAATGAAGTTTACAAAGATACCGAGTCGAGGAATTTGATAAACCTACCTGTTGCAGATGGTTTATATGCACATATTCCGTTGCTGCTGTATGATGGATATGACAAGCCTGCCGGAAAGATGGAAGAAAATCAGAACGGAGAGTATTCGGAAGAAGAGCGCAACATTGCAGATATCATTGTGATTTGGAATGTAATCAGGTATTTTTCTCCGTATTTGAGTGAGTCAGGAATGGACTGGGATCTTGAGCTTAAAAAGGCTGTCAGGTCTGTTCTTGAAGGAGACGATGGCATAAGGGTTCTTAAAAGAATGTTAGGAGGGCTTCAAGATGCTCACGTCTACTACCCGAATGAGTCAATAGACCTGCGGCAGAATGTATTGCCGGCTGTCATAGCATATATCGAGGACAAAGCTGTCGTTCTTGAATCAATGGATCCGCAGCTTAAGCCAGGAGATATTCTCGTTACTGCCGACAAAAAGAATGTTGCAAAATATGCACAGGAAGAAATGACATTATTTTCAGCGTCAGATCATACATCAAGTTCCTGGCTGTATCAGTCACCTATGCCGTGCGATTCTGCAGAAGTGAGATGTTTGATCAAGCGTAGCGGAAAGAGATTGATACTGAATGTTCCAAGCATACCAAAGGGCTATTATTTCCAACTATACTGGCAGAACTATTACAGCAATGGAGACGCATCAAGATGGATAGATGATAATATATGCTATATCAACCTTTCTAATACATCTTTTACTGCAATCGGAGATCTGCTTGAGAAAAGGACAGATGACGATTATGTGATAATCGATATGAGGAAGCGAACTTCCGGTTTCATCGCCAGAGAGATTTTACAGTATATAGCACCAGACCTTCCTTATAGAAATATTCCTGACTACATTCCGAAGTCTTCATATCCTGAAGTTAAGAATCCATCGTATAGAGCAGAGTATGTAAGTCCGATGTGCAAGACTCCTGATGAACATATAATTTTCCTGTCAGGACCAAGGAACATAAGCAATGAAGAAATCTTCTTGGACTTCGTCAAGCATCGTGGAGTCGGTGTAATCATAGGTGAGAATTCTGCAGGTATCAGTGGAGCAATCAATACCGCGACATT
>JAGAIM010000072.1 GCA_017626555.1 Bacteroidales bacterium | reverse complement strand
CTTTCGGTAATGACCGACCGCCGAACGAAGTCCAACGCAGCCATCGGGTAAAAGAAGCAAGAAAAGGGAGCATAGCTCAGTTGGTTTAGAGCATCTGCCTTACAAGCAGAGGGTCGGGGGTTCGACTCCCTCTGCTCCCACCAAAGAAAACGCCTTTCTACGATGTAGAGAGGCGTTTTTCATTCATATCAGAAATCATCTCACCTCCACCATCTCTACAGGCTGTTCCTGAATCTTGTCCAGAGGATGAGACTGATATTCCACAGTCTTGAAGTCAATCATTTTAAGGTCGATGCATCTGATATTGCTGTTCCAGGCCGTTCTGTAATAGAGCCTCATCGCTGTCTGGTCGGTGGCAGAAGTAAACTGTGTAGCGCTAGGCATTCCTTTAGGAATATCTGTCTTCTGATGCTGGATTCCGATAGGGATGTCGAAATTGTTCAGTATATGGAAGGCCTGGACTACAGTCTCGAAACCGGTATCCCATATTGGAGAAGTTGCCTGATAGAATGCCGCACGAACGAATCTTGACGGAGCAGTAAAATCTCCGGGTAGTCCGAGCATTCCGCTGCCGTGGCCCAGAGACTTAAGTGTCACTCCTGGCTTCAAGACGTGGTCTGGGGCTGATCCAGGTTCAAGATTGACATAATTGTTGAGATTGGTCATATGCCAAGGAAATCCTGGAGAATTGGTCAGCACGCCAAGTGTATTCTCATAGAAATGAGGAACACCGGCCACAACCTCCAGAACCACCATCCTGCCGTCCGGCTCCGCTATCCTCCAATGCACGGACCCGATCTTATGATTCAGAGTGACAAGATCGATCTTGCAGAGTGCATCCTTCACCTGGTCGATGGAAGAGAACTGGGAAAGCACCCAGGATACGAACTGCATATCGCAAAGGGTCTTGTCATTGTGCGCAGAGTCATACGGAGCATAGTCACCGTACTGCGGAAAGAAAAACAGTCCGGCCGACAGCCCGGTTTCATTGACTCCTTCGACCACAAACGGTTCATATTCGGTGTAAATACCGACATAGCCATACACAGACGAATATTTCAGTCCGTTTTCTCCGGTAGGGGTATATGATTGATGCGAATGTCCGCGAGGGGCAACGACATATCCGCATTGCATAGGTGTAGCCGCCCATTCGACTGTTCTCGCAACCACCTGACTACCGTCAAGTGCAGACAGGGATATTCCCGTACAAGCATCTGCATCGGCTGCTGCCAGTCCTCCTGAAACAGCCACGACTAAAAACATTACAATCTTCTTCATACGATCTAAATTTTAAAAATTCCAGATCGTACTGATACAAGGTACAGGCCATAGAGAACGGCAGTACAAAAAATCACTCAACTGCAAACAATCCGGAAGAATCTCCGTTCGCCCTGTAATGCGGTGCATACAAAGACTCGATTTCCACCACAGGCGATGAAAAGACGCCTTCCTGCGTTACGAAAAACTCTTCCTCTATGACAGAATTCTCTTCCGGGAAAACATCGATCCAATAAAGAGTCCTCTCAGCCTTGACCTCCCGATAAGCATACGGCGAGATGCTGTAAAGCCTGTAAGACAGAGGACGCAGCCAGCCACCGCTCCAACCGGAAAGTTGGTTTACAGGACGATAGCAAGCCGGACGTGGCACTGAAATACGCACGAAACTGCGGTTTTCCTCGCTCCATACAGAATATTTTGCCGTTATGCTCTCGCCCAGATGAAGAGCATCCCCTTCCGAAAGTTCCTTTCCGTCCCTATAGTATGATACCGAAATCCTGAAGCCGTTCCCGGAAGCCTTGACCTCTTTAAAAGGCTTCAGCCACTGTTTCTTAAGGATGATGACCTTTGTATCCTTGACAGCATCAGAACCGTCATATACCGAAGCAATAGCCTCGACAAAGCCCGGATCGTCCGTCCAGTTCTGAGTCTCCTTCTGAAGCATAATCCAAAGCCTTATTCCATCTGCCATTTCCTCCAGTTCATCATAAATTTCCTCTTCAGAAGCAAGGTTACGGAACAGATCGCATATCATTGCGTGCGCGTATGCTTCACTTTCGAGAAGACCTCTCCACGGAAGCACGGCATTAGGATAATAAATTCCTCCGGAAGGATGCTCCACAGCATATTCCTTCAAAGATTCAAGTTCGACACTTAAGGACTTACGTAACTTCTTGAACGAAGAAATGCCCCAAGCCTTTGCCAGAGCCATCCCCTGCTCCGACGCTCCAAGCGCATCAATGACACGGATCATCCGTACCTTGGACAATATTGCACCGTCAGACCAGCGTTCCCCTTTCTTCGGCACAAGATATGCCCTGACAGTCTTCTTGAATTCATTATATTCCTTCGCCCCGACCGCCTTCCGTGCAGCAGCCTCATCAAAAGGCACTCCCACATACATAGAACGCACATTCAGGTACTGCCAGAGCGAAACACATCCATACCATAAAGGTCTGTCAGGATCGCTGAAATACACTGAATCCATATATCTGACAGCCGACACCACAGCGTCATCAAAAGCATCCAGAGTGTCCTCACCAAATTCTTCTGAAACCATATTCAGCAATTTCCTGTCCCTCAGTCCGGCGAACCGTTCCAAGACGACCGCCGTCACTACAGGAGACGACTTCATCCCCTCGAACCAGGCGAAACCGCCATCTGCATTGGCAGCAGCCAGCATCTTGGCCGCAGCCTTCATTGCAGCATCCACATATTCCCTGACCGGCTTTCCTTCAGAAGATTGAAGTCCCGCTGCAAGAAGATTGACATACATTGCCTCTGACTGCGATATGACATCCTTTCCTTTTGCCTCAACGGTAAGAGGAAGGGCGTCCAGAAGCATATCCATCACCGAAACGGCTGAATACTCCGCTCCAACCGGAGAGCCATTTACAAACCTTTCCCTCAATGAACGAAGCACATCCTCTTCCGACATCCCGTGAAGGAGCACAGCCGAATGAGCCTCCGCAAGCACCTGGGATGCAGGATATACAGGAACCGTCACCAGAACGCCGTCTGACACGCCATCTCCCTCAAACACCACCTCGAAATCAAGATTTCCTGCACCTTCCGGAGCCGTAATTTCAAATGGCACTGACACAGCACCTCCAGCAGGGACAGTCACCTCCAGTTCATCCGCTGTCACGGAAGAAGCGCATCTGACCACTCCCTTGACATCCGCATCGGAGTTGTTCGACAGGGAAGTTTTCAGCACATACCGGTCACCCTCATACAGATACTGTGGCTGGACAACCGAAACCTTGACCGGCAGCGTCACAAGCATTTCACGACGTATGACATTATTATTCATAGACTTATCGTGAGCAAAAACAGACACAACAAATGTTGATATCTTGTCAGAGGCAGTGAAGTCCAACTTCACCGTTCCGTCTTCCGACGGGTACAGGAAAGGCTCAAACGCAAGTGATGTAGAAAAATCATCCCTTACGACCACTTCAGCCGATTCCGCCTCCACTTCTGCAAAATCCACAAATCCGGTAACAGCAGCCTTCGAACGCGCAGCACGCATACTGCGCTTCGACCCATAAGCCACAACAACATTCTCCTCCAGCATAGGACTGCCGAACACTCCACCCATAAATTCCGAATATTCAACGCCGTTCATACCCGCGATGCCGTTCATACTTACATAAGACACATATATCTGTCTGCCAAAGATTTTCGGCCAGTAATTCCTACGGATCTGCTCTGTTGACACATCAAACACAGAAGTCAGCACCTCCAAGCCTGGCCTGGTCTTCAGCACAACAGAACAAGAAGCACCCGGAGCCGACAGATCCTGAAAACGGACAAATTCCAATGGGAGCGCATCTGCCTTCATCTGACGTTTCCAAGTATGGGAATATGTATGGCACTTCGAATCACGGAAATAAAGCACGTTCATCACCAATGCATCCGGATATTCTGCCTCATAGTCATAACGGAGCGTCGTCATCTCTCCCTTTTCGAGATATAGCATTTCAGATTTCAACCTCTGCCCCTTGTCGCCATACAGTTCCACCACAGCCCACACAGGACCGCATCCTGCACCTATCTGAAGTTCCGGAACATTCTCGTCCGCTACACGGAAGATGTTTTCGAAACCTCCGTCCACCTTCCTGTCATCATCCCTGACCTTCACGATCACAAGTTCCTTCTTCCCTTCAATCTTTTCCCCACCGGTATTGACAAGAACAACCTCTGCCACAAGTTTATACAGACCCGACGCAAGACCACTGAAATCAACATCCGCAGTATCTCCGGACATTATTTCTCCCTCCAGGACAGCAGAACCGTCCTTCATAAGAGAATATTTCAATGGTATATAAGGCAACGAGTCATCACCTCCTCCAGGATAAGAGACCCCGAAGGAAATACGGGCGGTCTCATCGCTCAGGAGTTTACCGGCGCTATAGTCCTCACCTGACAGACAGAAAGAACCGTCAGCGGCATTCTCCAGTTCAGCCCTTAAGGAAGGCTGTCTCATCACATACTGGTAATGGAAGAAAGAGAGGGTTTCACCTGTAAGATCAGTAACTTTCGCCTCGATTTTGTATGGAGAATACGCATAATCGCCATCAGGAGCATCAAGGAACTCTATCCCAAATGATCCATCCGGACCGATCGCCAACGTCTCTTCCTTGACCATTCTTTCTCCTATGGTAACTTTCGCCGTCATAGCCGCCGAGGTCAACGAATGTCCCGAATAACTATTGACTTTTCCTTTAACCTCGATGATATCGCCAGGCAGAAAAACTTTTTCAGACGTCTCAAATGCGACATCAAAAGTAGGCAGAACAAATTCATCTACAGTCAGTTCTGCAAAACCCACAAGTTTATCTCCGAAGTGTACAGATATGGAATGGTAGCCATTACGCCTGATCCCGTCCATCACAAATTCTCCCGCGACCGCACCGAATTCATTTGTCTTCAATTCCTTTTCAGCCAGTACATCAAGCGACCGATCTCTTAGTCTGACGGTAACTTTCTGTCCTGCAGGCATCACCTGCATACTTCCATCAGACAAGCACTCATATAGCACCGCCTTGTATTTCACAGTGTCTCCAGGATTGAATGCAGCACGGTCAAGCATTACTGCTGCACGAAGATCCGTACCTTCCTTGACATCAAAGTTTCTTTCCGCAGAAAGATACACCTCCTGACTTCTTCGGAGCATTCCATCTTCTCCGACAGTACTGCAGACAAGATAATGGCCCGACGCATTCTTCGTCAGGCGCGATGCAATCTCCTGAGGCAGAGGCGTAAACCCATCCAATACTACTCCAGACGCTTCCGCGATCTTCCTGTCACCTTTATAAAGCGCCATATCCACCTTATCCAGAGGCCTTCCTGAAAGATAATCCGCCACATAGACCCCGGTTCCCTCATCATTCACCCTCGAAGCGACGGAAAGAGTATATTTCGGATAATGACAACGTCCTATCTGCTCCTTTCCGTCATAGCATCTGATACTGTACTCGCCATCATCAAGTGACGGAAGATCGAGAGTCAATGTATCAAGAGCATAAAAACTTCCGGCTGGATTCTCCAGAAGCGTTTCAAATATCTTGTCTTCATTACGTGTTATCTTCACCCTTACTTTGTCAAGATTACGTAAAGCCAGTTTTGCCTCACCGTTCCTGACAGTCACGTATGCAGACTTAGTATCCAAAACATTCAGCAGATCCTTGAATCCGGCAAAGTCTCCGACCAGCAGTCTTTCAACTCCACTACGATACGATTTCCTTTCGTGCTCATAACTCTCAAGCCTCTTCTTCAGTCCCAGAAAATAATCCGATGTGCTTTTCTTACGGTTCTCATTGAACTCCATTTCCAGCAAAGAATATTCAGGAAGCAGAGCCAAGGCCTGGCCGTCGTACTTCCGAGCCAAAGATTCCAGATCCTGCCTCCTGTCCGCCTCAGAAGCAATCTTCGTCACATAGAAATACTCTGCAATACCTGCCTTGACAGAGGAATTATCAAATAATCCCGTCAACATAGCATACACATTCTCTTTTACAGCAGAGTTCCAATAACCATAGCAGCATCGGTTGAACATATCCCAAAGGACGTATTCATAATCATCACCCGTCAATGGTACTACTGCAGGGTTAAGGATGTTCCCACGCGCAGCATAGACATCCTCGCCGCGTCTTTCCGCAAGCCGGTCCTTCATCTTTGCCACGGACTCCAGAAGTTCCTCAGGACCAGCAGTTTCCCGATCCATAAGATAAATCAGCAACGGCTCATTATATGCCAGGATCTCGCTTCTCATCTGCTTCTGCAGAGTATCCCTCTGCTTCCAGTCCCGACGAGATCTGACATTGACATAATCACGGCAGGCACGATAATAATCCCAGTCCGCCCTCCCTTCAAGAGCCTTCACCTTGATTTCCTCAAGCAATCCGGCCCTCTTCTGGATACGATCCTGCTGCGTAGCCTTGTCGTATTCAGCCCAAAGGACTTCAAGAGATTTTTCTTCCTTTCTGATTTCCATAGTGATGAAAGATGACAGAACCGCTATCGGAAGCAGAGCCATCAGGGTAATGATAATCCGTTTCATATTCAATTGTCAATTGGGGATATGCCGCACTCATCCTTTCAGCATAGCAACGGCTTCCGATACTATATATGTGCTGCCACCTATATAAACCAGAGGCTGGGCATCCGGATCGGATTCCTTTTTCGAAGAAGCAAGTCTGAATGCAAGTTCCACCGCTTCAACGACCGTGCCGCAGCAATGAACCTCGGGAGCCGGACGCCCGGTCTCAGCGCAATAAGAGAGGTATCTGCTGCGTACTTCCTCAGCCGGCAAAGCCCGCTTTCCCTGAGCCTGTGTAAAGACATAGACTGCATCTGCAGGCATAAGATGAATGACGGCATCGACATCCTTGTCGGCAACGGAGCCATACAGAATAACAAGATGGGAGCATTTGCCTTCTGCCTTCATCTTCTCCAGTTGGGCGAAATTATATTTAAGTCCGTGCTCGTTATGTCCGATATCGCAGATCACATACGGTTCATCTGAAAGTTTTTCCCAGCGACCGTGGAAATCGGTACGCTCCGCCGTATGGATGATGGCATCACGCATCCGGGAGCCAGTTACGTCTGACTGGCTCCCGGATGCAAGTACATCCAATGCAGCCAGGGCAGTCCGGAGATTCTTCCTCTGATACTCACCTTGAAGATCCATTTCAGCAAGGATATCATCACTCTCTTCCCACAATGTCGGTGAGGTCTTGTCCGCAAAGGTCAGAAGCGACATTATTGCAGTCCGGCTTCCCATAAACTCTGGCTCGGGAAGATTGGAATACAAGACTTTACGTTCAAACACAGGATCTGTCTCCGGATGACTTTCGCCTATCACTACCGGTACCTTGGGCTTGATTATACCGGCCTTTTCAAACGCTATTTCAGGCAGGGTATCTCCGAGAAGGTCACAGTGGTCGAGACCTATGTTCGTTATCACACTCAATACCGGTGTGACGATATTCGTACTGTCCAGACGGCCTCCAAGTCCGGTTTCGAGCACCACCACATCTGCCTTCTGATCCGCAAACCAGGAAAATGCCATAGAAGTGGTTATTTCAAAGAACGAAAGGTCCAGATGGTCAAAAGTATCCTGCCATCTATGGATGAAATCCCATACATATTCCTTAGAGATCAAAGTACTCGTCCCATCCTGCACAATTCGCATTCTCTCCCTGAAATCGAGGATGTGCGGAGAAGTATATAATCCCACTTTAAGGCCTTGCGAGGCCAGAACAGAAGCCAGCATATTCGAGACGGAACCTTTTCCATTGGTGCCGGCGATATGAATGATCTTATACTGTCTGTGCGGATGCCCTGCAAGTTGATCGAAAAACTCCATATTCGCTATACCCGGCTTATATGCTCCGGCTCCCGCCTTCTGGAATGAAGGAAACCTGACAAACAGATTTCCCAACATTTCATTATATGCTTCTTCAGAAAAAATTTTCCCCATAATAAAGAAACTGTTTGTAAAGAATACAAAATTAACTATTTTTACAAAGTTTATCCACAATGTGTGCGTTATATGACCGAAAAAGAATCAGTTTTATATTCCCAATACATCATCGATGGAGTCAGATTCGATGCTACGCCTGCCGAACTTCTTTGCGAATGTATGAAGGACGGAGACTTACTTCCTTTGACAAGCCAGAGATTTGACGACATTATAGATGAATCAACCGATCCGCCAGTAACTTCATTCAGATACGATTCATCCAATGATCTGAAGTATCTCGAAGATTGCAGCAAAGCGGCTGGGAAAGAACGCTTTTTCAGTCTTCTATACCCTGAAGCCTTCACAAGACAGAGAGTTGCCAAGGCATTGATTGACAGGATATGGAATACAGGACACTTCCGTCTGGGGAATCTTGACCTTTGGGCAAAATGGAACTGGAACATACGTCCTCTTGGCAATATGGCCGCATTCTACCAGTCAGTCGAAGCCGCCAGTTCATATATCTTTGACCTAGGTGTCAGACTGAACGACTATATATTTGAAGAAACAGATTCAGAAAGCAGCCTGGAATTTTATGCCTGGCTCCCTGACAAGGAAACAGAAAGCAAAGATGATACTCAGGATGACATCTGTCTGAAAGATTCTCCTTTCCAGAGCCGACATCCTTGGATATCGGAAGAACGCAGATGTGCCTCATCAATCAGCCCCGATGCCTCAGACTGGCTGATCTATATACCATTCGACACCTGCACATACAACATCGGAGGTTCGCTTCTGGCTCAGACTCAAGGGCATAACGGAGGCGTAGGCCCTCATATCCAGGATCCGGATTATTTCATAGACTGTTATGAAGTCGTCAGAGAACTGATCGAGGATGGTATCGTAGTTGCCGGAGCCACAGTTTCAGACGGAGGACTTGCCACAGCAGCGGCATCTATGTGCAAGGAATGCGGAACAGAGATCGACTTGAGCGGTCTGATGGCATCGTATCAGGAGACAGACAGAACCAGACTTCTCTTCGGAGAAATACCAGGAGTACTGATCCAGATCAATGACAATGATTACGATTATCTTGACTCACAACTTCTTCTGCAGGATGTTGCCTATTATCCGATAGGGCATCCTGCTCCGGAGAGCAAGGGGATCAGTTTCAAGGAAAGCAGGCGAACTGACGTAGCGTGTATTCTTGCATCTCTACTTGAACAGGCCAGTGAAGGCGAAGACTGATTTACCTGAATTTCTTTGATGATTTTTCAGGAAAAATGATTAAATTCGCGCCGGATTTTTTCTGTTTTGGACAAGGGAAAATCCGGCACTATCGTTATATTGATATTATTTATTAATAATCAAATACTTACAATTATGGAATCTAACAAGAAAAGAGTCTATTGCTTCGGTGGCAAGACCGCTGAGGGTAATGGAACTATGCGTGAACTCCTCGGTGGAAAGGGTGCAAACCTCGCTGAGATGTGTACACTCAACATCCCTGTTCCTGCAGGATTCACAATCACAACAGAGTGCTGTACCGAGTATTATGAACTCGGTGGCGGCTACAATGATGCTCTCAAGGCCGAGGTAGCAGAGGCACTCAAGAAGACAGAAGAAATTATGGGTATGAAGTTCGGCGATAAGGAGAATCCTCTCCTCGTATCCTGCCGTTCAGGTGCCCGCAGTTCAATGCCAGGTATGATGGATACAATCCTCAACATCGGTCTCTGCTCTGAGACTATCCCTGGTATGATCGAGAAAACTCAGAATCCTCGTTTCGTATATGACGCTTACCGTCGTCTCATTATGATGTACTCTGACGTTGTAATGGAGAAGGCTGAAGGTATCGAGCCAGCGGATGGTCAGGGTATCCGTCAGCAACTTGACAGGATGATGGAAGAAGTGAAGGTCGCTAAGGGCTATACTTCAGACACAGACCTTACTGCTGAAGAACTTATGGATCTCTGCGACAGATTCAAGGTTCGCGTGAAGGAAGTTCTCGGCACTGAGTTCCCTGATTCAGCAGAGGCTCAACTTTGGGGATCTATCGGTGGCGTATTCAAGTCCTGGAACGGAAAGCGTGCCATCGCTTACCGCCGCATCGAGGGTATTCCTGACGAGTGGGGTACCGCTGTAAACGTACAGTCAATGGTATTCGGTAATATGGGTTCTACATCAGCGACTGGTGTTGCGTTCTCACGTAACCCTGCCAACGGTGACAACAAGTTCTACGGTGAGTGGCTCATCAACGCTCAGGGTGAGGACGTTGTAGCAGGTATCCGTACTCCTAACCCGCTCAACGAGGCTACAAAGAATCCTCACAACCAGCACCTTGCTTCTCTCGAGACTTCTATGCCTGAGGTTTACAAGGAACTCGACGGCATCCGTCTCCACCTTGAGAACCACTTCCACGATATGCAGGACATAGAGTTCACAATCCAGGACGGAAAACTCTGGATGCTCCAGTGCCGCGTAGGTAAGAGAACTGGTCTTGCAGCCCTCAATATGGCTATGGATATGCTCGAGGAAGGTATGATCGATGAGAAGACAGCAGTGACACGTATCGCTCCTGCTCAACTTGACGAGATCCTCCACCCTATCCTTGACCCTGCTTCCGAGAAGAAGGCTACAGTGGTTGCAAACGGTCTTCCTGCATCTCCAGGTGGTGCTGTAGGTGTTATCGCTTTCACTTCCGAGGCTGCTATGGAGGCTGCTGAGAAGGGTATCGCTACAATCCTTGTCCGCGAGGAAACTTCACCAGAGGACGTAGAGGGTATGCGTGCTTGCTCAGGTATCCTTACACAGCGCGGAGGTATGACTTCACACGCTGCTCTCGTGGCACGTGGATGGGGTAAGTGCTGTATCGTAGGTTGCGAGGCTATGCACATCGACCTCGAGAACAAGGTAATCAAGTTCAAGGGATCTGACAAGGAATATCACGAGGGTGACGTTCTTTCACTCAACGGTGCAAAGGGTAACGTTTATGATGTTGCCATCGACACAATGGATGCATCTGACAACCCACGTTTCGTGAAATTTATGGAGATCGTTGACAAGTTCCGCACAATGGGCGTACGCACAAATGCTGATACTCCAGAGGATGCAGCACGTGCTATCAGTTTCGGTGCAGAGGGTATCGGTCTCTTCCGTATCGAGCATATGTTCTATGGTCAGAATGCTGAGACTCCGCTCTCAAAACTCCGCAAGATGATCCTTGCAAAGACTGACGACGAGCGTAAGGCTGCTCTTGCAGAACTTGAGCCATTCATCAAGGCTGCTGTCAAGGGTACAATGAAGGTTATGGACTCTAAGCCGGTTACCTTCCGTCTCCTCGACCCACCTCTCCACGAGTTCGTACCTCAGACTGAACTCAAGAAGAATGAACTCGCAGAAGAACTCCACATCACTGTAGGTGAGATCGAGAAGCGTGGCGAGTCACTCCACGAGGTCAATCCTATGATGGGTCACCGTGGTGTACGTCTCCACATCACATATCCTATGATTTCAGAGACTCAGTTCCGCGCTATCTTCACTGCAGCAGGTGAACTTAAGAAGGAAGGATTCAACCCTATGCCTGAGATTATGGTTCCTGTAACCATCTCTGAGCGTGAACTTTGCTTCCAGAAGGCTATCTGCGAGAAGATCCGCGCTGAGGTTGAGGCACACTTCGGCTTCGACATCAAGTACAAGTTCGGTACTATGATCGAAATCCCACGTGCAGCCCTCACTGCTGACCGTATGGCACGTACTGCAGAGTTCTTCTCATTCGGTACAAACGACCTTACCCAGATGACATTCGGTTTCTCACGTGATGACATCGGAACATTTATGGGTGACTACCTCGGCAACAAGATTCTCGACGCAGACCCATTCAAGACTCTCGACCAGAAGTCTGTAGGTAAACTCGTTGAGCACGCTGTCGTAGAGGGACGCAAGTCTCGTGAGGCTGTTGCTGGCGAGAGCCTCAAGTGCGGTATCTGCGGTGAGCACGGTGGAGATCCTGCATCAGTTGAGTTCTGCTACAAGATCGGCCTCAACTATGTATCTTGCTCTCCATTCCGAGTTCCTATCGCACGCCTCGCTGCTGCTCAGGCTGCAATCAAGGCAAACAAGTAATTGTCAATCAATCACTTACACAAAATGCCTGCTGTAGATTTACAGCAGGCATTTCTTTTAATTTGCTGACAGTGAACACATTAGGTGCTACCCGAAAGATTATATGGAGTTCAGTTTTTCCAGCACCTGATCGGCAAGAGCGGACTTGACTTGAATATGTTCCTTGACAGAGCGTACAAATGGATCCGACTCAAAATCCGACATACCGCTGAGAGAGAACTCTTTCCTGGCATCCTCGTATAACAGCCTGTCCAGTGCCACCACAGAATCTCTCCACCTGAGAATCAGTTTCTGAAGATCCTCCACTGACAGTTCCGACAGTCTGAATCGATAATACTCCTCCATTGCCTTGCAAGCCCATCTCCATTCATAGTGATAATACTCCGAATGAAGAGAAGAAATACGCTCATTCAGTATTTCCAGATCAGAAGTCCTGCCACTCTCCACATCCGAAACAATATCCTCCACAGCCCTCCCGGGAGCAATCATTCCGGCCATATCGACCCATTCCCCATCCCCATATTGAGATTTAGGGACAAAGGTTCGACGGAGATCTTCCAACGAGGAGAACTCCGCATTCATTATCCTGGTAATCAAGGAATTGCCAAAGAATTTATCTATAGCATAACCATAATATCTCAAACCATTCGCCAACGAAGTGGCTTTAATTCTACCACTTTGATAGGCATAATAATCAGAAGTATCTCCCGAGACTCTCTTCAATTCATTCAGTATATCTACGGCACGAAGCATCTTCTGGACAGTATAGGGACTGAGAAGATTGAAATTGATGCTGTCAAGTTTGCCCGGCCCTTTTCTTCTGTCCCTGGAAGGCCACTTCTTTGCATCCCTTATCGTACCGACGCTCTTGAGATTGGCCCCGGGCATTATATAGGAAGTACTCTGCTGCTCTATAAGATACGAGAACGGCAGATCGGAGGTATCCTGATGACAGACGTGTCGGCCCATAACAAGTGAAAAGGCCCCGACCTTGGCCGGCCATAGTATATACGAGTCCGATGCAGTCTTGGCGCCCCTTTCCATCATTCCGTGATGAATAGGACCAAGTTTATAAAGGTGGTTGCTCTGGTTGGAGCCGGATCCGGCATTCATAAAAGAGAACATACCGGCAATAAGCAAAGTAGATTTATGATGCGTAACCGTGAACGGCCCGGCAAATATCGCACAAGCCTCTCCGTTCTCTCCGTGACAATTGCTGAAAAACAATGAGTCTGATGCAGAGTAGTTATGTCCGAGCCGACAGGCCTGTCCGATGAAGCAACGGGAAAATGCCACCCCATCTTCGACACTGGAACCGCTTGAAATAATGAAGTCATCCCCTATCACACCTACTCCGATATGTACGGGAGCCTCCGGATTACTGTTTATACTTCCATTCTTTAGACGGGATGCTCCTTCTATCTTGCAGGAATCCCCGATACGTACATTCTTTATATAACCTGCATCTGCGATGACGACATTCCGGCCTATTGTTCCGAAAGAGGATTCCACTGAGCGGCTATACTGCCCTATCATAGCGTGCAGACTTGAAAGCAGTGAAGGTCTGTGCCTGTAAAAGGCCATCAGATAAGCCAACTGGGCAGACAGGCGGTCATAAATCATAACTTCGCATCCTCCAGTCTCATTAAGCACAGACACCTGGACGCCGTTTCCGAAAGTGCTGATACCGTCAGTCAGAATGATATCCACATTCTCTATAAAGGTACCGCTTCCGATATGATAATTGGCGATATAATTCTTGACATTTTCGATGCAGCAGTCATCTCCCACGGTTACATTATGCAGAGTCGCATAATAAATCCCCGAATGCTTGACCATTCCTCCTGCCAAGTTGAATTCCTTCCTGAACGTTCCCAGCCGGATATTACCTGAAAATCTTGCATATCTGACATTTTCCGGCGAAAAATCCTCCGCCACCTCTATGGCATCCCAATCTGATGCCGTGCACATCTGCGACTTGAGAGTATCAATCTCTTCTGAAGTCAGTTTTCTGTATTTTTCCATTCAGCAATAATCATTTCCGTTACTTCCGCGACCTCTTCATACGAATAGCCTCTCCCCATACCGAAACGAAGCATCTTGAGTCTGGCCTGCGGATCATCTTTCAAAGAACGAGCCTTAGCCTCCATCAGTTTTTGTAACCTTCCTGCAGCCTTGCAATCATCGATTCCCTCCAGAGCCTCTGCAATTGTTTCCCTGGATATACCTTTGGCAGAAAGCATATATCTTATTTTCGCCGCCCCCCATCCTGCAATGGAGGATTTATCGCGCGCGTATGCAGAAGCGTATCTGAGATCATCTATATATTTTTCTTCTATCAGAGAAGACACAATCTTATGAGCAGCCTCCTTGTCATCTCCTAAAGCAGTCAGAACCTTCTTCATAATGTCCGAACTGCAATACTCTCTCTTGGAACAAAGAGCCCTCATCCTGTCCGTCACCTTAAGCGGATCCTTGTTTTCTCCTCCACGCATAAATCAGAAACTGTAACCTGCACTTAAATAGAATCCCACTTTTCCAGTAATGTCCGACCAGTGTACATTGGCACTGAGGGGACCGAAAATAGTGTCAAAAGAATATTCCACAGCCGCTCCGAAATGTCCAGGACCGACTGCATAATTTTTTAGCACATCACAATCCCTGGCATAATTGACTATGCCGGTAAGATAATGGTTCCTGGCCAACCTGAATCTAAGATCTGTCCGATACACAGTCAGTATATTCTTCATCGCATACAGATTCGTAACTCCCAGGAACGGCATCTGCTGATCGATGTAACGTCCTGCGAGAGAACCTCCCACAGCATTGAAATACGCCACCGGCACATCCTTACCAAGAAGGAAACGGCAATTGACAGAAGGTATGAATGCAAATATATCGCCAGCGGTAACAACCGTCTTCACATCCGCCTGTATTGTATGGAAATTATTGAATCTGTGCGGGAATCCTGCAAATGTCCAGGTATATGAAAGGCCTGCACTGACACCGGTTGTCGGGAAATATCCGTCATCGAATGTGTCTGTTCTTGAGTCCATATAAAGAGATACGAAATCATTAGTCAATTGATCGAAGTCATAGTCACCAATGATCTGAGACGACTTTATGTTCCGGATATCAAACACTTCATTCCTTACTCCTGCCTTTATGTCGATATGACGCCATTTGATATTGGACAGATAGAACTCCTGCTTGGCACACAGATAACTGAGGCTCAGATTGTTATTGCCGAAATTCAGCATATTGAGATCGGTCCATCTTATAGCGGCCTTTGCGTTGACAGTAGGCATCTTAGGTAGATCGTACGACCAATGAAACTGCAGATATGGATTGGCGCTGACCTTACCGGAGAAGTCATATATATGACCGTGAAGTTTATGAGCGTTGAATCCGATGTTAAGCAGCACTGATACTATTTCCTCCGTATCGGCACGGACTCCGAGCCCCAACTGATGTATAGGTCCCTTGCGGCAGTTCAGTACAAGTTTGAACGGTTCCACATCACCCAGAAGTTCGTACGTGACATAATCGTACGACTGCGTACCATATATTTTGGCAACAATATCATTCAGATCCTCTTTGCTGATCTTCTGTCCGAATTTAAGGTTCAGCCTTTTCTCCAGAAGTTCACCTTCTCTTGGAAGCACCCCTCTTATCTCCACATCGGCAATGACAAGAGAATCCGTCTCGAAGCCGAATGCAGAAGGCTTTCTCGGCACTTTGAATCCTCCCTTTGTCCTTTTTGCAACTTCTCTCAAGATTGAATCCTGTGCGATAGCGGCTTCCAATCCTCTGACCATAATAGTATCGATGCTTTCCGCATCGAAACTCATCATATTGTATCCACGCAACTGCGGGCGTATCTTTACATCCGGAATATTGACATTACGGTCAAAGGCATCACGTCCGAGCATATCAATACCCTGACCGATGATATCACCGATATTATTCACATCAGTATATGTCCTTCTTGTCTCTGAAAGATCCACACCGATGATGATATCCGCTCCCATTTCACGCGCCAATGCAGTAGGATAATTGTCTCTCAGACCTCCATCGACCAGCACCATTCCATCAACCCTCACCGGCGCGAACATACCTGGGATGGACATAGTCGAGCGCATCGCATCATTTATCTTTCCCTCGTGCCATATCTTTGCTTTGCCGGACACCATATCGGACGCGACGCATACAAAAGGTATGGGAAGATCCTGAAAACTCATAGGATCCTGATATCCGATGGTAAGGGAACTTATCAGATTGCTTACATTCTGACCATAAATATAACCGGATGGAAGGCTTCCAAGAAGATTCTTCTTGAGCATTTCTGCTCCATCCTCATTATCGGCACCGACGTGAAGGATGTCTCTTTTGTGGGCCGGATCGAAGCGGTTCTCATCAGCCTTCATCATCCTGTAGTAGTCCTTCTCATAGAAAAAAGGAATAGAAAGGAGATACTTTTCTTTATACTTCAGGTCGGAATAAGTAATATATTTCCTTGACAGTCTGTCACTCAGTGCCCAGTTCCAATCCATATTCCTGACCAATGAATCCATCTGTTCAACAGTATATCCCAGAGAATAAAGGCCTCCGATCAGACCACCCATACTCGTTCCCAGGACCATATCCACCGGGATCCCAAGTTCCTCTATATATCTGATGACACCAACGTGAGCGGCACCTTTGGCACCACCGCCGCTCAGGACAAGCGCCACCGTAGGACGATACTGACGGATCTGATCCATCCGCTCTCTCATCCTTGCAACAGAAACCGAGTCCGCAGCCGGATCGATTCCCCGATGCACCCTGCCATATCCGGATACGGCCATAAGGCAGAAAAACAAGGCCAATATCATCAATCTCTTCATAATATCCGTTTTATATCAATAACGGGCAAAGAATTCCTGCGGGGGGGGGGATTCAGGAATTATGTTGTCCTGCCAGCATACCGCAGGCAGCAAGAATATCCTCTCCTCTGGACGCTCTGATAGTCGTCACGATCCCGGAATTATTCAGCCGTTCCTTGAAATTATTCATAATCACATCAGGAGATGTCTCGTATGGAAAATCCGGAATCTTATGGAATCTGATCAGATTCATCCTGCATTCGAGTCCCCTGAGCATACGTATCAATGCATCTGCGTGAGCCTTGGTATCATTGAAGCCGGCAAACATTGTATATTCAAAACTGACACGTCTCTGTCCGCTGAAATCATACTGCCTGATAAGGTCAATCACTTCCTGAATCGGCCAGGCTCCTTGCACCGGCATAATGTCCAGACGTTCCTGAGGAATCGGATTATGCAGACTCACAGCCAGATGGCATTTGCTTTCCTCAAGATACCGCTTCAGATTCGGCAGTACACCGATCGTCGAAAGCGTTATCCTTTTAGGGCTCCAGGCAAATCCCCAATCTGCCGTCAATATCTCTATTGCGCGCATTACATTGTCATAATTATCCAGCGGCTCACCCATTCCCATAAAAACTGCATTGGTCAGTCTGTCCGACTCATCTACGGCTATGAACTGCGATATTATGTCCGCTGCTGAAAGATGCCCGTGGAAACCCTGACGACCTGTCATACAAAATCTGCACCCCATCCTGCATCCTGCCTGTGAAGATACGCATAAAGTTGCACGATCTGAATCAGGAATCATCACCGCTTCTATTGCACTTGTCTCCAATTCATCTTCTTTAACTCTCAGATTCAAGCCTCTCCTGTGTGAGCAACTCACAGGAAACAGATATTTCTTGGTTCCGTCCGACGAAATCTGAAGTCCCGCATACGGAACGACACCCACCTCGTATTTTTCGGACAGTTTCGCCCTTGCTATTTTCGAAAGGTTGGTCATTTCGTCAATAGAGCGCACTTTCTTCACATAAAGCCATTGGGCAATCTGCCGGGCAGCAAATGCCGGCAGACCCTCTTCTGCGACGAGTCTCTTGAGTTCGTCCAGATTCTTTCCTAAAAGTTTGATCTTCATATCCACAAAATTACGTTTTTTTTCTCACATTAATTCACTTGTGCTTCATTTTAGCACAAAAGACGGGTAATTTTGCTCCTGAAAAGTTGGAGAAATTCCTTATTTTCATTAATTTTGCTTTGTTAACATTTAATACTTATACATTTATGGCTAAAGAAGAAGTACAGGACGGTACCGGCATCAATGCTGCGAAACTCAAGGCATTGCAGGCGACGATTGACAAGATTGAGAAAGATTACGGCAAAGGTACGATTATGAAGTTAGGGGATCAGCCTAAATGGGAGGTTTCGGTCATTCCTAGCGGTTCCATCGCTCTTGATGCTGCACTCGGCATCGGAGGATATCCGCGCGGAAGGGTAATCGAGATCTACGGACCGGAATCAAGCGGTAAGACCACACTTGCCATCCACGCCATCGCACAGGCGCAGAAACAGGGTGGCATTGCTGCAATCATTGACGCGGAACACGCGTTTGACAGGACATACGCCAGAAATCTCGGCGTTGACCTCGAGACATTGCTGATTTCCCAGCCTGACAATGGAGAACAGGCTCTTGAAATCGCTGACAACCTTATCCGTTCAGGAGCGATTGACATCATTGTCATAGACTCCGTCGCAGCCCTCACTCCTAAGGCAGAAATCGAAGGAGAAATGGGTGATTCCAAGATGGGTCTTCAGGCAAGGCTTATGAGCCAGGCCCTGAGGAAACTCACAGCGAACATCAGCAAGACCAATACTTGCTGCATCTTCATCAACCAACTCCGCGACAAGATAGGAGTAATGTTCGGCAACCCTGAAACAACCACCGGAGGTAATGCTTTGAAGTTCTACGCATCAGTTCGCGTAGATGTACGCAGGACTACACAGATCAAGGACGGTGACGAAGCACTTGGAAACCGTACCAAGGTCAAGATTGTCAAGAACAAGATGGCTCCGCCATTCAAGAAAGCAGAATTCGATATCGTATTCGGAGAAGGAATCTCACGTGTAGGTGAGATCATCGACCTTGGAGTTGAATTCAACATCATCAAGAAGAGCGGTTCGTGGTTCAGTTACGGCGAAAGCAAACTGGCTCAAGGAAGAGAGGCTGTCAAGCAACTGCTGACTGATAATGTGGAACTTTGCGAGGAGATTGAAGCAAAGATACGCGAGGCGCTTCTTACTGTAGAAGACTAGAAATAAAACCGACAGACCGGTAACATTCCGGCGACCCCCGCCTCCCTGTCGGGAGGCACCCCCTAGCCGGGGGTGGCACGTCGCCTTTATGTTACCGGTCTGTCGGTTTTATTTCAGGATACAGCGGGACAGTCTTGATGCTGCGTCTTCGCTTATGACTCCAGCATTTTTCAGTTCTACTATTGTCCAAAGTTCTTTCGGATTATTGTCACGGAATAGGACTACGGCACGAGCCGTCTCATCATCTGCGATATATGGATGTTGCCTGAGGGAATCAGCAGGCAGGCTCCATAATGGATAAGGGGTAATGTTTTCCGGACTCACGACAATAAGGTCGCTCAGTCCATCAAATTTTTCCTGATCGAAACGGTAAATATCCATCAATTGCTCCTTATAGGAATATCCTCCTAATGCCTTCCTGTGTGCAAGCATCTTGGAAGCGAACCATCCTCCTATGCCTGGAAGAGCATCAAATGCTGCCGAATCGGCAGTATTGAGATCGATAAGAGGAATATCTATATATGGTTCAAGCCTCCTGTAAATACTGTCTGATACCACATACGACTTTCTGAAATCATCTTTCCGTCTGAAACGTCCTCCGCTTGAACGATATTTATCAATACTCCGAGCCTGTTTTACCGTAAAGCCCAAACGGCATAAATCATCAACTGAAACAGTATTGGGATCAAACAAGAAACTCTCCACCTTCTTTCTCGGTACATTTTCTCTCACAGCCTGCACTCGGGCTGAATGAGTGGCATTCCGCCTTATCGTATGAGGTACACTGTCGGACGACTGCCCCTGAACTGCATTCCCGAAGACATATACCGTATCCGGTACATCTCTGGCAGCCGCAATCCTGACAACGGCAGCATTATGAATGAACAGAGCAGTCTGATATCCCACAATAAGGAATACCAGAGCAATCACCCCTACGACAAATGATTCAGAAAGCCCGGACTTGTTTTCTTTTCCCATATCATTTCCATTTCCGCAAAAATCAACAATCAAAAAGAGCAAAACAATGCGCCAGGCAAAGTTTTGCTCTTTTTTATGTAAAGTTTTTCTGTTTTTTATGTCTTTTGAATATTTTTTATTCTTCTTCGTCTGCCTTACGATATGATTTTCTCTCTTTCTTCTTCTCTGGCGCTCCCGCCACAATTATAACAATCTCACCCTTCGGCTCGTGCTCCTTATACCAGGATGACACTTCCGCCAGACTGCCACGTTTATGTTCCTCAAATTTCTTGGAAATCTCCCTCGCAACAGAACACTCACGCTCAGATCCAAAGAACTCTGCGAATTGCTCCAAAGTCTTGACCAAACGATATGGAGACTCGTAGAATATCATTGTCCTTGTTTCCTCTGACAATTCTGTCAAGCGTGTCTGCCGTCCTTTTTTCTGAGGCAGGAATCCCTCGAAACAGAACCTGTCACAAGGATAGCCTGACGAGACCAAGGCCGGGACAAAGGCCGTGGCTCCGGGAAGAGTCTGGACTTCAATTCCTTCCTGAGCGCAAGTCCTTACAAGTAGAAAACCAGGATCAGAAATACCAGGAGTTCCCGCATCACTGATCAGTGCGACATTCAGACCTGCCAGAATACGCTCCTTGATCATAGATGCAGTCTTATGCTCGTTGAATTTATGATGAGATTCCAGACGCCCCTTTATATCGTAATGCTTCAGAAGAACCGAACTCGTTCTTGTATCCTCCGCCAATATGAGATCGGCTTCCTTCAGTACTCTTATGGCCCTGAAAGTCATATCTTCCAGATTGCCGACAGGTGTCGGCACTATATACAATACTCCAGGCATATTCCTTTATTTGACCTTACGGCGGACAGCCATCATAAACCTATAGACAAGTTCGGAATTGAGATCCCACTGCGGATATGCTGCGGTCACAAAATCTACGACCTGATCAAGGGTTTCCATAGAATTGATGTGCAAGAGAGTATCGACAAAAGCCTGAGCATCTTCATCGAAAAGAAGATTGATGAATATCACCCTGTCATTGAGAGAAATTGCGCTCCTGATATCTCTGACCGGAGTGCCCGGCATATCCTTCCTCCAAGCCTGATCGGCAGCAAGAGAATCATTGATGGTCGGTTTGGCGACATCTGCCGCACGGGAAGCGACGGTGACGGTTTCTGGTTCTTCAAATATTCCCGCTGCATCATCCTTTGCCTCGGGAAGATCGCCAAACGGAAGATCGTCATCATCTTCCTCCGGCTGCGGCTGCTCCGGCTCCGGTTCTGGTTCCGGTTCTTCCATCACAAGAGGCATCTCGACAGACTCGACCTCTACAGGCACCGGCATTACATCAATATCATCTATTTCAATATTGACAGAATCAGCCTCAAATCCCACAGGATCAACGACTTGCTGAAGTTCAGCCATCTTAGCGTCCAATTGTTCCAACTGGCTTCTTATCGAAGCCATCATTGATTTTATTTCGGATAAAATCTCCTGCTCTCTATTTTCCATAAAACAATAATTGTCTATATTTGCATTCCCCGATATAATGAGGGATTTGATTAATCACCGGAGTAATATACAAAGTAAGGAAATGTTTTTAGAAATCGCAAAAAAAGCAGGTTCAATCGAAGTAATCTGCGGATCAATGTTCTCAGGAAAGACTGAAGAACTCATAAGAAGAATGAAAAGAGCACAGTTCGCCAAGCAGAAAGTGGAGATCTACAAGCCTTGCATAGATGTCAGATATTCTGAAGACAAAGTCGTATCACACGATGCGCACAGCATTCCTTCCATTCCGATAGACTCGCCGGCCAAGATGCTGGAACTTTCAAATGACGCAGAAGTAATCGGAATCGACGAGGCACAGTTCTTCGACAATTCCATCGTCGAAGTTGTTCAGACATTGGCCAACCGAGGTGTCAGAGTGATCATCGCAGGTCTGGACACAGACTTTTTGGGCAAACCTTTCGGCCCGATGCCTGCACTTATGGCTGTAGCGGAAGACATCCAGAAAGTGCACGCCATCTGTGTGAAATGCGGCAGTCCGGCCAACCATTCGCATAGACTTTCAAAAAGCAATGAACTGGTAGTCCTCGGAGAGACAGACATTTACGAGCCTCTCTGCAGACACTGCTACAATGCAGCCATAAAAGAAGAAAAGGAAGCGCTTTAAGTGCTTCCTTTTCTTCTTATAATGCCTTCAGGATTCTGGCCAATTGGTCAGGACACGAAGTTCCGCGTTTGCCGCAGGTGATGCCGTCAAGACGTCTGATGGCCTCTTCGACTGACATATCCTTTATCAAGGCTCCTATACCCTTGGCATTTCCTTCACATCCTCTGGTATAGACGACCTTCTGAATGATGCCGTCCTTGATTTCTATGTCGATCTGCTTCGAGCATACCTTTGCGCTTGGAGTAGCGGTCACATATCTGACTCCATCCACCACTTCGTCGCTGACGATATTATAATCATTGACACTCTGCTCCATAACCTGCTGTTGTTCCTGTGCGCCTGCAGCCACTGACACAAAGGCTACAAAAATTGCGATGATAATCTTCTTCATAGTTCCTTAAAATAAAGTAGGATGGTTGTCATCCAGTTCCGACAGCACTTTCTCCATAATGGCCTCACGGAAAAGAACCGCTTTGGTTCCCACCCTGAATCTGTCGCAATACTGTCTGATTGCTGCCATCTCACTATCATTCAGATAGATGACCTGCCTATGGCGACGCACCAGCGCCTCCTTCTGCTTCTTCAGGTATTCAGGATCGATGCCTGTATTGTTTCTTTTCTTTGCCACTTGCCGAATATGCTGGAATCCAAATGAAACGGGAATTAAATTTCGTCAAAGTTAGCAATTTTTCATTATATTATGTATATTTGCATCAATTATGGTCTCATTCATTCAAATATTCGTCCGACTTTAGGAGGGGCTTTCGAAGCATTTCCCTCCCAATTGCAATTGACAATCTCGGTTTGTCTTGCCGTTAGGGTCCGGACCGAATCCCTCAATGAGGGCAATCCGTATCAAATCAGAAGCATCTCTGTTCCGCAGCAACGGAACAAGATTGTATTTTGACTTCTATCACGAAAACAACGTTATTTATGCAGATAAAAGTAGTGGTGGCTGATCCAAGCCACATAGTGTATGCAGATGAAGTCTGTGAAGAAATCCTCTTATCAGCCAGAGAAAGAGGCACAGGAATAGCAAGAAGAACACCTGAATATATTTCAGAAAAAATATTGGCAGGCAAGGCTATCATAGCAATCGTAGAAGACGGGCGTTTCGCAGGTTTTTCCTATATCGAGACTTGGGGTGGCAAAAAATATGTGGCCAACTCAGGGCTCATCGTAGCGCACGCATTCAGAGGTATCGGACTGGCAATGAGAATCAAGAAAAGAATATTCCAATTGTCACGTGAACTTTTCCCGGAAGCAAAGATTTTCAGCATAACGACAGGAGCAGCCGTAATGAAAATGAATTACGAACTAGGCTTCCGTCCTGTGACATTTGCCGCGCTTACTGACGACCCCGAATTCTGGAAAGGCTGCCAGGGTTGCAGGAACTATGAAATACTTGAAACCAATGATTATAGGATGTGCCTCTGTACCGGACTTCTTTATGATCCCGCAGAACATATTGAAGTTCTGAACCCGGCTCATCCGGAACTCGTGAACCTTAAAGATGGAGAACAAAAGAATTAAATATATGAGCAAGAAAGTAGTACTCGCCTTCAGCGGCGGACTGGACACGTCATTCTGTGTCCCTTACCTCAAGGAACAAGGATATGAGGTACACACCGTAATGGTAAATACCGGTGGATTTTCAGCAGAAGAAGAAAAAGCCATCGAAGAACGTGCAATCAGGCTCGGAGCAGCATCACATAAAAATGTGAATGCGGTAAATACATATTATGAAAAAGGTATAAGATATCTCATCTATGGCAATATACTGAAGAATGCGACATATCCGCTTTCAGTAAGTTCGGAACGCGTTTTCCAGGCTCTGGAAGTACTGAAGCAGGTAAAGGCTATCGGAGCGGATGCGGTTGCACACGGAAGTACCGGAGCAGGCAATGACCAGGTCCGCTTCGACATTGTCTTTGAGATCCTCGCCCCTTCTGTGGAGATCATAGCACCAGTTCGCGAACACGGATTCACACGTCAGTACGAGATCGATTTCCTTCAGCAGCACGGTTATGACTTCACCTGGGAGAAGGCTAAATACTCTATCAATCAGGGACTTTGGGGCACAAGCATCGGTGGAGTGGAGACTCTTTCATCAGATGGTTATCTTCCGGAAGAGGCATATCCTACCAAGGTCACCAAGACAGAACCGGAACATATAAAGATAGGCTTCCGCAAGGGTGAGCCTGTAGCATTCAACGGCGTGGAGATGAATCCTGTGGATGTGATCAAGGCTGTGCGCGATGCAGCGGCTCCATTCGGCATCGGACGTGACATTCATATCGGGGACACGATCATCGGCATCAAGGGACGCGTAGGCTTCGAGGCAGCGGCTCCTCTTGTAATCATCAAGGCTCATCATCTTCTTGAGAAGCATACCCTCACAAAGGGACAGTTGTATTGGAAAGAGCAGATTGCAGGATGGTACGGCCAGCAGATGCACGAGGCTATGTACCTCGATCCTGTATGCAGGGATATGGAAGCAATGATGGACAGCATCGAGCAGAATGTGACCGGTGAAGTGGAGATTGCCCTTATGCCTTATCATTTCTCCGTTCTGGGATGTACAAGCGAACACGACCTTATGAGTTCGAAGTTCGGAGCATACGGTGAGGTGAACAAGTCATATTCCGGACGTGATGTGATCGGATTTACCAAGGTCATCGCAAATCCGCTGAAAATATATTACTCTGTAAATGGTTCGGAAGATGAATAGAAAAATCCGCGTGGCGATTGCCGGAGGGACAGGATATACAGGAGGAGAACTGTTCAGGATACTGCTGAATCATCCGGATGTGGAGATTGTGGCGGCTACAACTACGTCTTCCGAGGGTACATCGGTGACTTCGGTGCACCGTGATCTTATCGGAGAGACCGATCTTTGCTTCGGCAAGGAACTGAACGATCCTGATGTGATATTCCTGTGTCTTGGTCACGGTATTTCAAGGCAGTTTGTGGACAGTCACGACATATCGCCGGAGTGCAGGATAATCGATCTGGGCAACGACTTCAGGCTCGACGGTGATTATGCTGGAAGGCATTTTGTGTATGGTCTTTGCGAGAGCGCCAAGGAGGAGATCCGGAAGGCTCACGATATTGCCAATCCGGGATGCTTCGCGACTGCTATCCAGTTGGCTACCTTGCCTTTGGCCGCGGCCGGGCTTATAAATAATGAGATCCACGTTACTGCAATCACCGGTTCGACAGGAGCGGGCAAGAAGCCGGGAGAGACGACGCATTTCAGTTACAGGAGCGACAATATTTCGATATATAAGTTGTTTACGCATCAGCATCTGGCGGAGATCAGACAGAATCTGATGAAAGTTCTCAGTACATACGGTTCGAAGGCTGCGGCCTCCATTGGCCCCCTCCCACTCTCCGAGTGGGCCCCTCCCCCTACCCGGGGGTGGGAAAATGCCAATTCCGGCCATCAGCCTTGCTCACCTTTCTGCCCTCAAGAACTTAGTGAACGGGAAACGCAAAACGAAGTTGTTGTGAATTTTGTGCCGCTGAGGGGTGATTTTGCGAGGGGAATTTTTGCGAGTGTATATACGAGGGCTGTGGAGGGAATGAGTCAGGAGGATTATCGGAAGGTCTTCGAGGATTATTATGCTGAGTCGCCTTTTGTGTTCCATAGCGCCGAGGGGATTTCGATGAAAGAGGTGGTGAATACCAATAAGGGATTGGTGCACGTGGAACTGCACGATGGATATGTGCATATTGCTTCGGCCATTGATAATCTGGTGAAAGGTGCTGCAGGGCAGGCGGTTCAGAATATGAACCTGATGTTCAGGCTGCCGGAAGACAGAGGTCTTCGTCTCAAGCCTTCTGCATTTTAGGTCGGAAGGCATTGTGCTCCCTGCAAACAGAAGAATACCATAGACAAAGACCTTGAAATGCGATTGGAAGATATTGAGTATGAAAGTGCTATGAATTTATTTGATGTTTACCCTTTATGGGATATAGAGCCTGTCAGGGGACAGGATACGACATTGTGGGATAAGGATGGGGTGGAATATACCGATCTTTACGGCGGTCACGCTGTGATTTCCGTCGGTCACTCGCATCCTCATTATGTGAAGATGATTTCCGAGCAGTTGAGCAAATTGGGATTCTATTCGAATGCAGTTCAGAATTCACTTCAAAGAGATCTGGCTGCACGTCTTGGAAAGATCTGCGGATATGAGGATTATGCGCTGTTTCTTTGCAACAGTGGGGCTGAGGCAAACGAAAATGCCCTGAAGGTGGCATCATTCCATACTGGCAAGGCCAAGGTGCTTGCATTCAGGAAGGCTTTCCACGGAAGGACATCCGGTGCGGTGGCTGCAACAGACAATCCTAAGATACAGGCTCCTTTCAATGCTACAGAAAATATCGTTTTCGCGCCGCTAAATGATCTGGAGGCTGTTTCTGCAGAGTTGTCAAAGGGTGATTTTGCTGCAGTTATAATCGAGGGCATCCAGGGAGTGGCAGGAATATACGAACCTACAGCAGACTTCATCCACGGGCTTCGCGGAATTTGTGACCGATATGGCTGTGCGCTTATTCTTGATGAGATACAGTCGGGATACGGGCGTACCGGAAAATTCTTTGCCCATCAGCATTATGGAGTAAGGGCAGATATCGTCACTATGGCCAAGGGTATGGGTAACGGATTCCCTATCGGTGGAGTGATCATCAGTCCTGCCATCAAGGCTTCATACGGAATGCTGGGCACCACTTTCGGAGGAAACCATCTGGCCTGCACAGCGGCTCTTGCGGTATTGGATATTATTGAGAATGAACATCTTATTGAGAATGCTGCTGAAATCGGAAAATATTTTGCAGAAGCATTCAGAGACGACAAGGCCATCAAGGAATACAGAGGCAAAGGCCTGATGATAGGTCTTGAACTGAATGAGGAATATATCGGCCTGCGCGACAGGCTTCTGTTCAAGAAACATTTCTTTACCGGAGCAGCCGGTGCCGGCGTGATACGCCTCCTGCCGTCACTTACCGTATCAAGGGAAACAGCCGAATCATTTGTAAATGCTTGGAAAGAACTCACCGACCTGTCACCCCGAGCTTGACGAGGGGTCTAAAAATGAAATTATGAGACATTTCACATCGATAACACAACTTGGAGACCTTTCAAAGGCTCTTGAAGCGGCAAAATATGTAAAGGAAAATCCCTTCGCGGATCAGGAACTGGGCAGGAACAAGACCCTGCTGATGATTTTCTTCAATTCCAGCCTGCGTACAAGGCTCAGCACCCAGAAGGCGGCTATGAATCTCGGAATGAACGTCATAGTCCTCGACGTGAACCAGGGAGCGTGGAGGCTTGAAACAGAGAGAGGCGTCATAATGGACAGCGACAGACCGGAACATCTGCTCGAGGCGATCCCGGTGATGGGATGCTACTGCGATGTCATCGGTGTCCGTGCATTCGCAAAGTTCGAGAACAAAGAAGATGACTATAACGAGGTTATAATCAACCAGTTCATCAAATATTCCGGCAAGCCTGTATTCAGTATGGAAGCAGCAACAAGACACCCTCTACAGACATTTGCGGACCTGATAACCATCGAGGAATACAAGAAGGTGGAGAAACCTAAGATCGTAATGACCTGGGCGCCTCATCCGAAGGCTCTGCCCCAGGCGGTTCCGAACTCATTCGCAGAGGGAATAAATATGACAGATTATGAATTTGTGATCACCCATCCTCGCGGATATGAACTGGATCCTGCATTTACAGGACGCGCACGCATCGAATATGACCAGAGAAAAGCATTCGAGGGAGCGGATTTCATTTATGCGAAGAACTGGTCTGCCTACAGCGGAGACAATTACGGCAAGATATTGTGCACAGACCGTGACTGGACTGTAGATGCGGAGAAGATGGCTTTGACCAACAATGCGTATTTTATGCACTGTCTGCCAGTACGAAGGAATATGATCGTGACAGATGAAGTGATTGAAAGCCCCCAGTCACTGGTCATCCCGGAAGCCGCAAACCGCGTGGTTTCGGCACAGACTATCCTGAAAGAGATTTTAGGTGGCCTGTAATAGCCTATCAATAAGCCGCTTACGCAAAATGCCTGCTGAACAACTACAGCAGGCATAATAAGCAAGAAATTGAAAATCAAGAAGTTGAGTGACACCATATGATCAGAATAGTAAAAATAGGAGGGAACATTGTTGACAACCCGGAACTGTTGAAGGAGTTTGCCAGAGATTTTGCTGCTATGCCAGGGATGAAGATCCTGGTTCACGGTGGTGGAGTGATGGCAAGCCAGATACAGAAGGATATGGGACTGACACCGGTGATGATAGAAGGAAGAAGGGTGACGGACGAGGCTGCTCTCAAGGTAGTCACGATGGTTTACGCAGGATGGTGCAGCAAGAAGATCACGGCTCTGCTTCAGGCAGAAGGATGTAATGCGATAGGATTGAGCGGAACTGACGGTAATGCCATCAAAGCCCGCAAAAGGCCGCCGGTACATATTGAAAGTCTCGGAAAGGAAATGGACTACGGATATGTAGGAGACGTTACAGGAGAATGTGTCAATGCCCGTTTCATATATTCTTTGCTTGAAAGAGGAATAGTGCCTGTATTCAACGCAATCAACCACGATGGAGTCGGTAACCTTCTGAATACCAATGCAGACACGATTGCATCTTCCGTAGCCACTGCAATGGCAAACTACAGATACCGTTCTCCACGTGAAGTGTGCTGCAGATGTGAGGAATGTACGCATTGCAGTGATGACGGAAGGCTTACGCACGAGACGGAACTGATATATTGCTTTGAGAAGGATGGTGTGCTATACGACAAGGATGATGACAACAGCGTAATCAGCGAAATAAGCCGCAGCAGGTTTGAAGAGTTGAAAAAGGAAGGCATTGTTGCAGACGGTATGATTCCGAAACTGGCGAATGCATTCAAGGCGATTGACAGCGGAGTGGCAAGAGTTGTCATCAAGCACGCAAGGAACCTGCTCAATGATAAGGGAACGGTTTTGATATAACGACAGGGATTACCCGAAAACATCAGATTTACGGATGGGAAACATATTGAATATAGATAGGCTGACTGCAGATGCAATAGATCTGCTTAAGGAGATGATTGCCATACCGTCACCTTCTTTCGAAGAGGAAGAGGTTTGCAGTCATATATGTTCCTGGCTTGAGGCCAATGGAATCGTGCACCAGCGGAAAGGAAACAATATTATCGCTGAGCATATTACGGATACATCAAGGCCTACACTTATGCTGTGCGCCCATATCGATACGGTAAGTCCCAGTACGGAATATGGTTTCGACCCATATACTCCTGATTATAAGAAAGTCGCCGAGAATATAAGCAGTATCATCGGCAGACCTACAGAGGCAGAGGAGATTGTGGCAGGACTCGGAAGCAATGACGATGGAGCATCAGTTGTAGCAATGATTGCAGCATACAGATACTTCCAGCACCTTTCCGGCGATACCGGTGGGGTGATGGACAACCCCTCCCAAGCAAGCTTGGGTCCCTCCCCCTGCGGCCAGGGGGGTAGCACGGTCCATCACCCCACCGGTATCGCCGGAAAAGGCGGAAGACCGAATCTGATGCTGGTTCTGACCTGCGAGGAGGAGAGATCCGGAAATAACGGGATGACAGGACTATGGCCGGAACTGGAGTCAAAGGTCGATTCCGCTATTATCGGAGAACCGACAGGGATGAAGGCTGCGACATCGGAAAGAGGGCTTCTGGTGATTGATGCGACAGCGCACGGAACAAGCGGCCACGCTGCAAGAAATGAGGGAAAGAATGCATTGTACATAGCCTTGGACGACATAAACAGACTGAGGGAGCATAACTTCAGCAGAATATCGCCTCGTATGGGCAAGGTCAATCTGAACGTAACCCAGATTTCTGCCGGTACAGCACACAATGTCATCCCTGACAGATGTGACTTCGTCATAGACATTCGTCCTACGGAGCAATACACCAATGAGGAGATCTTGAAGGAACTGCAAGACATATTCACAAGCGAACTGAGGCCACGCAACCTTGCCAACCGCTCAAGCGCGACATTCGTGGACTCCCCTCTTCAAAAGGCTGCAGAAACACTTGGCATAGAGACATTTTCATCACCTACGACATCCGATTGGATGAGGATCACCTGCGATGCGATCAAGATTGGGCCTGGCGATTCAGGACGTTCGCATAAGAAGGACGAATATGTCCTGGTAGAAGAAATCCGAAAGGGAATAGAAGCGTATATTGAATTTATAAACCTATTATAAAGATCTCTCGACTTCGCTCGAGATGACAATGAGAGATATGAGTACACTTTGGAGTAAAGGAACACAGGCAACAGACCTGGTTCAAGATTTCACCGTAGGAAATGACCGCATTCTGGATATGCGTCTGGCAAAATATGATATTATCGGCTCAAAGGCACATATCAGGATGCTTGAATCCATCGGCCTTCTGACTGCCGATGAACTCGAGACTCTGACAGAAGCCCTCGACCAGATCCTGAGTGAGATAAATACCGGCGAGTTCATCCTTGAAGACGATGTAGAGGACATCCATTCACAAGTTGAACTTCTTCTTACGCGTCGTCTTGGAGATATCGGCAAGAAGATACATTCGGGTCGCTCACGGAATGACCAGGTACTTGTGGATGTGAAACTCTTCCTCAAGGACGAGGTCCTGACACTCCGCGATGAAGTGCTCCAACTCTTTTATACTCTTCAGAATCTCAGTGAGCAACACAAGGATGTCCTTCTTCCCGGATACACCCACGGACAGATTGCTATGCCATCATCATTCGGGCTTTGGTTCGGAGCCTACGCTGAGGCACTTGCCGACGATATGTATATGCTTCACGGAGCATTCAACGTGACAGACCAGAATCCTCTAGGATCTGCTGCCGGATATGGAAGTTCATTTCCGCTCGACCGTCAGATGACCACTGACCTTCTCGACTTCGGAAGTATGGACTACAATGTGGTCGCGGCACAGTTGAGCCGCGGAAAGTCAGAGCGTGCCGTAGCCTCAGCAATGGGAGCAATCGCATTGACCCTCAACAAATTCGCATCAGACTGCTGTATGTATATGAGTCCTAATTACGGTTTCATAAAGTTCCCGGACGAACTCACTACGGGGTCAAGCATTATGCCGCACAAGAAGAATCCGGATGTATGGGAGATTATGCGCGGAAACTGCAACAGAATTATGTCTGCCGAGACCCAGATATCTATGCTTTGCAGCAATATGCCGCACGGCTATCACCGTGAATTCCAACTTCTGAAGGACATTCTCTTCCCTGCTCTGGAACTTATGCACAAATGCATATATATGGCCGACTATATGCTTCAGCACATAATCGTGAAGGAAGGAATACTCGATGCTCCGATATATGATCATCTCTTCACAGTAGAAGAAGTCAATCGAAGGACACTCGAAGGGATGCCTTTCCGTGACGCGTACAAATCAGTAGGCATCGAGGTCAATGAAGGCCGTTTCTCATATCAGGGAGCGGGCGGCAAGACAAACGGTCAATTGACACCCGACGATCTGAAACACACTTCCATAGGAAGCCTCGGTAACTTATGTACCGACCGTATCAGAGCCAAGATGGAAAACGCAGCAAGATTTATCTGATCCCGTATTTACGAAGGATTTTCAGTATTTTAGGAGAGATGCTGTCGAGCATTCTGGTAAAGCCCAGATCAGTAGGATGAGACCCATCCGATGTAGCGATATGGTCATCCCCGAGGAAGTCATCTGAAGGGATGAAATAAATATGCTTGTCTGTCTTCATCCTTTCAAGGATTTCTTCTTCGGCAGCGGCCTGCTTTCTGGCCTCGAAGTCCTCGCGCCAAGTGTCGAAATTACGGCTCTCGCGCCGTTCTGTCTGCATAAAGATAAGCGGAGTTTCCGGGTGTGATTCACGGATTATATCTACGAATATATCGAAGTTTTTATGTATCACCTCTGCTGACGGATTGGAAAAGGCACCAAATATAAAAGCATCAACATCCTCGATATCAGCAAGATACCTCGCATACTCCTCTTGCAGTTTCGACTGGCCGCTGAACCCCAGATTGAAACAATAAAATCCGTTATCACGCCCGAAGCGTGCTGCATAACTCATACCTGGACGAGACGCTGCCAATCCGTGAGTTACACTTGAGCCCTTGACTACGATTCTGTAACGGAAAGGATTATCCAACGGCTCCATACAGGAGCCTTCAGCCACGCCTATAAAAAGAGAATCAAGCCTGTCATACAGCGGCAGATACAGAAGACATTCCTTACGTCCCGGAGCCATCGACTTCACTATAGTTCCCTCGTGGCAGGCATACTCCGGTCCCTTGTCCATCTGCGGTCTTCCGACCCCGGCAAAGACCCATTCTCCGTCCTGCCTTATATAAAGATCAAGTCCTTTCTGAGCAATTGCCGTCATATTTTCCGAAGCATTCGCAGGGGAAGTCTGCCAGCGGGCCTTGATGAACGGACTGTCCGTTGCAAACAGAACCGCAAGACCAGTGGAATGACAGGCAAAGTCATCGATAATCTCATTACTGAATCTATAAGCCGACGTATCGATTCTTGTAAAATCTTTGGATGTCGGGATGGCCTTGCCGATGACAGTCAAATCGGCGGCATTATAATAACGTACTTCCTGAGCATACAGAGCAAAACCGGAAGCAAGCGCCGCAATCAATATACATATCTTCTTCATAGACTTGAAATTTGCTGATACAAAAGTAATGAAATTATCGCCATAATGACTGGAAAATGATTAGATTTGCATAGCACTAAAAACTGACAACCGATATGAAGATATATGATTTCGACAAGGAGACAGACCGTCGAGGATCCGGAGCCTTCAAGACAGATGCTCTGAAGAAGATCTACGGAAGAGAAGACCTTATTCCTCTCTGGGTGGCGGATATGGACTTCGAGACCCCTGATTTCATAACAGAGGCTCTGCACAAAAGAATGGAGCATCCTGTTTTCGGATATACCGTTATGCCTGAGGAATACTGGCCGACCGTCAGCAAGTGGATAGCCGAGCGCCACGGTTGGCAGACTGAATGCGAATGGATGACATTCATTCCTGGCATAGTCAAAGGAATCGGTATGGCTATAAATGCCTTGCTGGAAAAGGATGACAAGGTCATCATCCAGCCTCCAGTCTATCATCCTTTCCGACTGGTGCCACAGAAAAACGGTAGAGAAGTGGTATTCAACCCTTTACGCGAAATGCCTGACGGGCATTATGAAATGGATTTCGAGAATCTGGAAACAGTCTGCGATGACAGATGCCGTATGCTGATACTGTCCAATCCTCACAACCCTGGAGGAATAGTATGGCCTCGTGAGACATTGGAGAAACTGGCATCATTCTGCCACAATCGTGGAATAATCGTGATATCCGACGAGATTCACTGCGATATGGCACTCTTCGGCAACAAGCATATTCCTTTTGCAAGCGTATCTCCAGAAGCAGCGCAATGCAGCATCACATTCGGTGCACCGTCAAAGACCTTCAACATTGCCGGAATCGTAAGTTCATACGCAATAGTCCCAGATCCGGCACTTCGTGAGCGATTCTTCAAATGGATCGAGGCCAGTGAGTTGGGAGCACCTCACCTGTTTGCTCCTATAGCCACGATGGCCGCATTCAGCCAAGGAGAAGATTGGAGACAGCAGATGCTCAGATATCTTGAAGGCAATATTGAATTCATCGAGGATTTCTGTGCAAGGGAAATGCCGCAGATCAAACCTTTGAGGCCTCAGGCTTCTTTCCTGGTATGGCTTGACTGCCGTTCATTGAATCTGTCCCACGAGGCCTTGAATGATCTTTTTACCAACAAAGCAGGTCTGGCTCTCAACGACGGCGAGATGTTCAATCCGGGAGGAGAGGGTTTTATGAGACTCAATGTCGGTACACAACGTAGCATATTGAACAGGGCTATGCAGCAGTTGCTCCGCGCAGTACGCACCTGAAAAAGTTGTCTGCTACTCTAATATGCGGCATCAGAATCACGCCACTACAGCGAAATCGCTCGTATGTGGCGTGATTTCATTTTCAGGACACATTATCATAGCCTCATAGAGACGGAACTCCGGAGATGCTATTTCCTTATATATATGTTCTTCGACAAAGCAGTCAAGACTAAACCTGTGGTCTGCACGTTCACGTGCTGAAGATATGGCTTGAGCCGGATCGTCCAGATAATCCTCAATAAAATTATTCATCGCAGTCATTGTATAAGGGTTTATTAATACACTAATGACTGCCCATACTCAAACTACGCGCCAAACCATAACAAAAATTGTAATATTTTCACAATTATTGCAAAGTTCCCTGCACTTTTCTACTTGATATACTCGCTAGGAGATACGCCGAACTGCTTCTTGAAACTTGTCGAGAAATGAGAAAGTGTGCTGAAGCCTGTCATATCCGCGATCTCGGACACATTATATTTTCTCTCTCCCAGAAGTTGGGCTGCCCTGTTGAGTTTGTACCTTTTAAAGAATACACTCGGATTCTCACCGGTAAGTCCCTTTACCTTATAATAGAACTTGGTACGCGATATATGGAGCATTTCAGTCATACGGGCCACATCCAGTTCTGTATTGGACAGTTCTTTCTCCATCAACTGATAAAGTTCTGACATAAACGCATTGTCCTGAGGCGAGAGCACATTTTCTTCAAGATTATCCATATCGGTCGCCTCGCTGAGCAAGGCACGTAATTTCTCCCTATTCTTGAGTTGTGAACTTATAAGAGCCAGAAGATATTGAGGTTCAAAAGGTTTTGTAACATAGGCATCTGCACCGCAGTCAAGTCCCTGAACCTGATCCTCTACAGTAGCCTTGGCTGTAAGAAGTATCACCGGGATATGGGAAATCTGTATATTATCCTTTATCTGACAACATAGTTCGTATCCGTTCTTTCCCGACATCACGACATCGGATATCACGACATCAAAGGCCTCTTCCTTCATAAGAGTGTAGGCAGAATCTGCATCAAATCTGCTCTGGACATCATAATATGGAGCCAGGAGTTCCTTCATATAATGTATTACATCCGCATCATCATCCACAAGAAGTACCTTCTTTCTGTCATTATCGGAAACCGGCAGGGAGAGTTCAGTATATTTCACGCTGCTCATCATATACGGACTGACGATATCTGCCCCCCCCATATTACATTTCTCAGACTCCGAATACGAAGACTCCGATATCGGGATTATCAAAGTAAATTCGGCACCCGGACCATCCTTGCGATTGCCAGCCTTCAGATATCCGTGATGCATCTGCGCCAGAGACTTGGCAAGATAAAGACCTATTCCCGTGCCCCAATTATATCCTCCACGTGTCTGATTATCAAGTTGGTAATATCTTTCAAATATCTTTTCGCGCTGATCATCAGGTATTCCCTGACCACTATCCTTCACCACCACCTTCATATAACGCATATCAACATCCTTATCACCCAATGCGAAGAAAGACATTGCTTCATCTCTGGATATCACATCCAGACCGAACTCTACCTTGCCCCCTGCCTGAGTGAACTTCATTGCATTTGACAGCAGATTGAAGCATACCTTGTCAAGTTTGTCTTCATCTGCCCACACCATCAGCGAATCTTCAAGACCGTATGTACGGAAAGTGACTCCTTTCTCATTGGCAGTAACCTGAAATATATCTGTCAGATTCTTCAACTGAGCAATCAGATCCAAAGGTTTGACCTTCAGTTTAAGAGTATCGTTTTCGAGTTTATTGAAATCGAGCAGTTGATTCACAAGCCTGAGCATACGCCTGATGTTCCTCTGCACGATATTCAGAAGCCTCTTATCTTCGACAGTCATCCCGGAAGATTCCTGCAACTGGGTCACCGGCCCAGAAATCATAGTAAGAGGCGTACGGAACTCGTGGGATATATTGGCGAAGAAACTCATATTCATCTGATTCACCTTCTTTTCCTGCTCCTTTTCCTGCTGTGCTTTAAGTTTTGCTAATTTCTCATTCTTCATCTGCCTGCGCAGTTTTGTAATACGATTGATTATCAAGAACATACACAGGATATATATCAAGACGGCCCACCAGGAAAGCCATAATGGTTTCTCGATTACCACTCTGATGGAATTTTCGGCGACAACATCCGTATAATCGGCATTTGTAACTCTTACCTTGAAGTCATACCTGCCTGCCGGGATGTTCGAATAATATGCTTCTCTGTTATTGTGGGCATCTATCCAATGAGTGTCAAAGCCTTCCAGTTTATACATATAATCCACTCTCTCGTATTCGCCATATTCCACCGCAGCAAAAGATATGCTGAAACCATTCTGCTCGTGACTCAGCCTTATTTCAGGATTAAACGGCAGTGCCTTGTCCATACACTTGTCAACACCGGGGCGCATCAACCTGTTATGCACCTTCAGGTCTTCAAAATACACAGCCACATTACGATGCGTTGTAACATCTATAGGGTTGAATACCGTAAGGCCGTGGGTTCCACCGAATACAAGAGTTCCGTCAGAAAGCCTGCAAGAGGCCCTGTCATAGAACTGATTGCCACCGATTCCATCACTCGCATACCAGTTGACGAATTTCCCGGACGACCTGTCGTATTTTCCAAGTCCGTACTGGGTGCTTACCCAGAGATTGCCTTGAAGATCTTCTTCTATAGATGCTATATCCAGACAAGGAGTTCCGGATACGGGCATCAAAGAATCCGATGAACCATCATACTTCATTAAGCCGTTTGCCACAGTACCTATCCACACAGTACCATCATCATCCTGATACATACAGGAGGGGACGAAGACCGACCTCTTGATACAGTTATTCCAGACATCTTCAGCAAAAGTGATCTGCCGGACATTTATTTCCTGTCCGTCGATTTCACACAAGCCGTGCTGAAAAGAGGCTGAGAGTATATTACCGTCACTCAACGGCAGGCAATAAGGAGTGAAGGTATAGTAGGACGTATGGGTCCTGATGCTGTGCAAACTGTCATCTTCCGGTGAAACATAATGTATATGTTCCCCCGGAGCCCCTATCCAGACTCTTCCATCCTTGTCCTGAGACATAGAAATAGGATAGAATACAGGCCAGATGTTGTCAACAGTCAAGACGCTTCCGTCAAAACTGCACCTGGCAATTCCCCCACTGGCGGTCAGCCAGATATCATCATCACTGTCAACGAACACATTGCTTATATCCACCTTATCATTTCCATCCAATCCGAAAATCTTCCTCAGATCGATCCTTCGGAACAGTCCGGAGGAAGCATTATACAGGAAGAGTCCGTCCTTGAGAGTAGAAATCCAGAGATTATCCTTGCTGTCACAGTCAACAGACACGACCGATTTATGACCAAGATTCGATTTCAGCCAACTGTCATTGTTGAAGCGTCCCTGATAGTCATATATGACATAATATCCCTGATCATAAGATCCTATCCAGAGATTGTTCCTCGAATCCTCGAACATACAGTTTATCTTCACATCAGGTACGGTGAAAGGGAAACCTTTTTCAGACTGATGTATGAACGAACCTTCTGCCTTGTCATACAGGAACAGTCCGTTCTTTTCCGTATTGAAGAGGATGGACGAATCTCCGTACGGATATATATATGAGACTGCTGCTCCCCCCATCATCGGATGAGAAGAAATGACTTTGGGCAGTTCATCGAACTTCGATTTATCGGTATCATATATCGAAAGTCCCGAATACGAACTCATCCACAGTCTGCCATCATCCATCATAGTGAAATATCCCGGATAATTCTGTAAAGAGACCGAGTCTTTGAGTTCCATAGTCCGGACGTCATATTTCTTAAGGTTTGACGAACCGGCCACAATAAGATCACCGCCTGGTGTGATGAAGCACTGACGCGTCATCGAATATGAATTATCCAACAGATGCAACACATCGGTAAAGACTCTTCTTTCTTCATCGAAAACGCATAGCGAGATGGATGTATTGATAAAGACTCTGCCTGATTTATCTTCGAAAATCTGTATCGAATTGCGGCTGACAGTCTCCATCGGAATACGCTCGAAACTGTCCTGGTCAGTATAAAGCGCCATACCGTTTACCGTCGAGACCCAGAGGCGGTTCTGCGAATCCTTGAAAAGACATTGGATCTGATTGTCGGGGAGAGTATTCGCTTCATCTGTGCAGAAATGCTGATGAAATTCGTGGACATTGAACCGGTTCAGGCCACGGAATGTACCGATCCATATATGTCCTAGCGCATCTTCCGCAAAAGAGGAAACTTTCTGATTGGAAATATCATTGGCCATCAAAGGAGATTCGACATCGTAATCGACTATTATATTACGCTCGGAACAACAGGTCAGAATGATAATAAACAAGACCGCGAGACAGCATCTTTTAATCATAAGTCAAATTCATATTTATTTCGAAGATAGCAAATAATCGCAAATCCATCAACATCAATACAGTTTTTGAACAAATATGAAAACAAATGAACAAATCGAAAAACAAGCCTGAACACTAAGGAAAATGAAAAGCACATAACAGAAAGCCTGTCTGAAGCATAAAAGCGAAATTTGCAGATATAACCACAAAAACAGCACAATATGAGAACCAGAATCCTGTTACCGCTGGCCATAGTCCTGCTTTCATCCGTAGGATGCTGTCAGGCGACCAAGAACCGTGAAGTCGGATGCAAAGCCAGAAGCGCGGAATTGCAGACATCCGCAGAAGCGACTCTTGCACAGACAACTGGTGGAAGTGTAGCCGGCTACATAGATAACGGCATTTTCACTTATAAAGGAATCCCTTATGCAAAAGCCGAGAGATTTATGCCTCCCGTTCCGGCAGACAAGTGGGAAGGAGTGCGCAGTTGCAGGGCGTACGGCCCTACTTGTCCGCAAGGCAAGCGTATGGGCTGGTACAGCGACGAGCAGGCATTCTCCTTCAACTGGAACGATGGTTTCCCCGACGAGGATTGTCTCAGAGTGAATATATGGACACCGGGGATCAACGATGGGAAGAAACGCCCGGTGATGGTATGGCTCCACGGAGGCGGATATTCAGCCGGATCTGGTCAGGAACTGCCTTCGTATGACGGCAGGAACCTTGCTGAGAAGGGTGATGTTGTCGTTGTGACATTGAATCACCGACTGAATGTACTTGGATTCCTCGACCTTTCGGCATACGGTGAGAAATATGCACATTCAGGGAATTCAGGCCTTCTCGACCTTGTTGCAGCGCTCGAATGGGTTCAGGATAACATCGCGAACTTCGGCGGTGATGCATCCAATGTAACGATTTTCGGACAATCCGGCGGAGGAGGAAAAGTTTCGACACTGCTTGCAACTCCTGCAGCGAAAGGGAAATTCCATAAGGCAATCGTCCAGAGCGGTGCGATGCTCAGGACAATGGACAGCCGATGGTCCCGCAGGATCGGTGCTGCGGTAGTCGAAGAACTCGGCATCACACCTTGCCGAATTGACGAAATTTCAAAAGTACCATTTGAGAATCTTCTTGCTGCCGGTGAGAAGGTCATAGCACGGCTCAAGCCTGAAGCCGAAAAGCAGGGTTTCGCATCCTTCATATTCGGATGGGCACCGACAGTGGACGGCTCGGTTCTTCCACGTCAGCCTTTCGACCCTCAGGCTCCCGAGCAGTCCAAGGATATCCCGATGCTGATAGGCACGACCATACACGAGTTCAGTATGAGTACATATGTTCCTCAGTTGCGGATCATAAATCAGGATGCCGCTGTTGAATATCTGAAGTCCAGATATGGTGACAGGACTGACGAATTTTTAGAACTTTTCGAGAATACATACCCTGGATACGAGCCTAAAGACCTGATTGACACGGATTTCATCTTCCGCCCAAGTGCAATCGAACAGGCTGGACTCAAGTCACGTCAGGGTGGCGCTCCGGTATATATGTATATGTTCGCCTGGGAATCTCCTGTGCTGGACGGAATTCTCAGAAGCACTCACTGTATGGAGATACCGTTTGTGTTCAACAATGCTGATGTCCACGCGTCTATGACAGGCGGCGGCACCGGAGCGATGAAACTGGCAGATGTGATGAGCCAGTCGTGGATCAACTTCGCACGCACAGGCGATCCGAACACTGAGAAATTGCCGGAATGGCCGACATACAATTGTTCCGAAGGAGCAACTATGTTCTTCAATAATGAATGCGAAGTAAGATATAACCACGACAGAGAACTGATCAACCTGATCAGACAGTTCCCGACACGAGGATTCTAATAACACTTAAATACAAACCACTAACCATCAAAACAATGAGAACCAAATCAACATTCTCAAGAATGATCGGCACTGCATTGGCAATGCTCATCATTCTGGCCGGCTCTCTCTCGGCATCCGCACAAGGACAGCAGAAGGTGACCGGTAAAGTCATTGATGAACTGAATGCTCCAATGGTAGGCGTCAGTGTCATCGAGAAAGGAACTCAGAACGGCGTTATGACTGACGGAGACGGTATGTACGAAATCACCGTAAAGTCAGGCGCTGTGCTCGAATTCTCATACATCGGCTATCTCCCAGTCGAAAAGAACGCCATCAACGGCACTTTGAACATCAATATGGAGCCGGACAACGAGATGCTGGAGGAGACTGTCGTTGTCGGATACGGTGTCCAGAAGAAGAGTTCCCTCACCGGATCGGTATCACAGGTGAAGTCTCAGGACCTCGAGGCCCGTACCATCACTACAGCATCACAGGCACTCCAGGGTAAGACTTCTGGTGTACAGGTATTGACAGGTTCAGCCCGTCCGGGAGCATCACCATCAATCCGTATCCGCGGTATCGGTTCAAACGGTAACAGCGACCCTCTCGTAGTAGTTGACGGACGTATAGGAAGCCTTGCAGGTATCGACCCTAACGACATCGAATCAATGGAGGTCCTCAAGGACGGTGCTTCCGCTGCGATCTATGGTGCGGAGGCAGGTAACGGAGTGGTCCTCGTTACTACAAAGAAGGGTAAGGGTAACGGCAATATCACCTACGACTACCAGTACACTTCACAGAGTCTCGCGCGCGTACCTCAAATGATGAACGCAGAGCAGTATATCGATTACTATTCCGAGGCTGGCCTCATTTCTCTCGAGAACTTCTACAACAATTGGGATTTCGTGACCAACACAGACTGGACCAAGGTAGGTTTCGAAAATTCCGCAATGCAGCGCCACAACCTCACATTCTCAGCAGGTAGCGAAGGCAAATCAATCTATGTATCCGGATCTTACCTCAACAATGACGGTATCGTTGCAGGCGACAAAGACTTCTACGAGCGTATCACCGGTATGATCAACGCAAGTTGGAAGATCAAGCCTTGGCTCGAGATCGGAACAAACAACCAGATCGAGTACTACAAGTCAAGATCAGTATCGGAAGGTTCAGAGTACGGTTCATACCTCCTTGCCGTCCTCAACCTTGACCCTCTCACAAAGCCTCTCTACGCCATTGACAACCTTCCTCAGCATATGGCTGACATCTATTACGGCGATCACGCTCCTATGCTCGGCGACGGCAAAGGCAATGTCTATGGTGTATCGAACTTCAACACATCAGAGAACCAGAATCCTCTCATTATGCGTGACGCAAGCGACAATGACAGCAGAGGTTACAACATCAACGGTACCACCTACATCAACTTTATGCCTGTCAAGGGTCTTACAGTCACATCACGTCTGGGCTATCGTCTATCAAGTTCAGAGTCTTACTCGATAGGACACGACTACTATGCCAATGCAATGCACCACCAGAATTATCTTTCTGTAAACGCAAGCACATACGCCAGCACATACTGGCAGTGGGAGAACTTCCTCAATTACAACAAGAACATCAAGGGTCACGATTTCGGCATTATGCTCGGTACCAGTTTCACCGAAAGCCGCAACTTCGGAGTAAGCGGTGACAAGCACGGAAGCGACACCGACCTTGGATTCCAGAAAGATGATCCTCTTTTCTGGTATTTCGCGTATGCTACAGCCAATGCTGAAGACAGCGTAAGTGGTGGTGAGGCAACATTCTCAAGAAAGAACTCATACTTCGGACGTCTCAACTATGAATACAAAGGCAGATACCTCTTCCAGGCATCTCTCCGTGCAGACGCAGCCGACAGCAGCGTGCTTCCAATAGAGACAAGATGGGGTTACTTCCCGGCAGTTTCTGCAGGATGGGTCATCTCCAACGAAAAGTTTATGGAGAACACCAGAAACTGGCTCTCACATTTGAAGTTCCGTGCTTCGTGGGGACAGAACGGTTCGCTCTCAAGCCTCGGAGGATACAGATATGCAACCGTAATCAGCGGTACAGGTTCTTATCCGACCGGTAATGGTACTGAGTACATCAACGGATACGCTCCATCTGCAACCGGCAACAAGGAACTCAAGTGGGAGACTTCAGAGCAGACCAACATTGGTATTGACACACGTTTCTTCAACAACCGTCTCTCATTCAGCGCAGACTGGTTCAAGAAGGACACTAAGGACCTCATCGTTTCCGGCATCACACCTTCAACAGTGGTAGGTAACACCGCATCTCCGGTGAACGCAGGTAACATCAGCAACACCGGTCTGGAGTTCGAACTCGGATGGCAGGACAACATCGGTGACTTCTCGTATGGCGTGCGCGGTAACATCTCTACAATCAAGAACAAGGTTACTTACATCCACGAGACTCTTGACGCTATCGACGGACAGACATTCCATACTTACGGAGCCATAACACGCTTCGAGGTAGGAAAGCCGGCCTGGTATTTCTATGGTTATGAGTTTGACGGCATAAATCCTGAAACAGGTAACCCTACCTTCAAGGATCTCGATGGAGACAACGTGATAACCGATAGTGACAAGACTATGATCGGTAAGGGTTTCGCTGACCTTACTTACGGTATCACCCTCACAGCAGCGTGGAAAGGACTCGACCTCATCGTATTCGGCACAGGTGCAGCGGGAGGCGACATCTACTGCTGTCTCAATCGTTCTGACTATACCCTCAACAAATTAACATACTTCACTGAGGACAGATGGAACAAGACAACCAATCCTAACGGAAGCAAGCCAAGAGCGGGTGCTACAGAAATGGATAAGTATTATCTCTCATCAGCATCAATATTCAATGGCAGTTACTTTAAGATCAAGCAGATCCAACTCGGATATACATTCCCTCAGAAGTGGATGAAGACAATCAAGGTCCAGAACCTCCGCGTTTATGCATCACTTGACGACTTCATCACATTCAGCGATTATCCGGGATTTGACCCGGAAGTAACCAATATGGGAGTTGACAAGGGTAACTTCCCTACTTCAAAGAAGGTTGTTGCCGGTGTAAGCATTACATTCTAACCATCTAAAATAAAGAAGAAATGAAAACAAGATATATCATTCTGGCCTTGGCCGCGATGACTGCCGCACTCAGTTCCTGCAACGACCTGCTGGACATTCCTCAGCACGGTGTGCAGAACTATGAGACCTTCTACCAGACCGACGAAGAGGCGGAGGCAGCCATTGTTTCCTGCTACATTCAGGTAAAGAACAATGAAATGAACTACGTCCTCGGTAAGAATATGCTTACTGACGACTTCTGGGCAGGCGGCGGCGGACGTAACGACAACGCTGACCTCGAAGGACTTAATGAGTTCACATTTGGAACTGACCAGGGATACCTCGAAGGTATGTTCACCAGTTATTACGGCATAATCTACAAGGCAAACGTAGTTCTCGGACACGTTCCTGAAGAAACAGACATACAACTTCGTGCAAGAGCAGAGGCAAAGGTATTCCGCGCCTGGTCATACTTCGAACTTATTTCTATGTGGGGTAATCCTCCACTTGTTGACCACGAACTGGAACCATCTGAGTATCAGATGCCTAACGGCGGCACTGAAGAACTCTGGAGTCTCGTTGAGAAGGATCTCACAGAAGCAATCGATTCAGGTTATCTTACACAAAAAGCTGACGCTGATGACAAGACCTGGAGAATCACAAAGCAGTTCGCTCAGGCGCTTCTCGGAAAGGCCTATCTCTGGCAGAAGAAGTATGATGAGGCTGCGAAGACTTTTGACTCGATCATCGACAGCGGTCTCTACAGACTTTACAATGACTATGAAAACGTAATCGCATTTTCAGCCAAGCAGAACTGCGAAAGTATGTTTGAAAGCATCAAGATCAGTGACCCTAACAACGTATGGAACAACTTCACGATGCTCCACCTTATGATCCACTACCGTACTGACAAGTTAGTTGACAACTGCTGTCAGAATGCCGGTCTTGCAGGTCTTGGTTGGGGATTTCTCAGTCCTCAGGAGGATCTTTACAATGACTTCGTAGCCGTAGAAGGCGAGAACGGTTACCGTCTCAATGCCACTATGAAGACTTGGGAGCAGATGACAGAAAAGGGCATCAATGTCAAGGAAGGAAATACAATCATAAGCGAGGGTTACTTTATGTGGAAATGGAGAATCACTGCAGAGCAGGTTCCTGCTGCAGGTTCCAACTTCGTTGATGACAGCAACAGACAGTGGATGCGTTATGCAGAGGTACTTCTCTGCGCTGCTGAGGCTCACGCAGAGAACGGCAATGCAGGAAAGGCTGCAGAATATATGAACCTAATACGCACAAGAGCCCAGGCTCCTACTCAGGGAAGTTACACAATCGACGAGATCCGCAGAGAGAAGAGAATCGAACTTTGCGGTGAAGGAACACGCTTCCAGGATATGCTCCGCTGGGGTATCGCAGAGGCTAAGATGAAGAATCAGGGAAGCTACTGTCCGCTCCTCAACCATAATGGCCAGGTAGAGAAGAAGGTGTACAACAACGATCCTTCAAAGTATGGCTTCAAGCCAAAGCATAATCTCCTTCCATATCCAGGAACCGAGATCCGTCTCAACCCTAACATCCAGCAGAACCCAGGCTGGTAATCACCCTGTCATTCTGAACGAAGTGAAGAATATATAACAGATGAACAATATGAAACTATTATATAAAGTATTCGCTGCAGTTGCCGGAATCCTGGCACTCAGCTCCTGCGTAGAGGACGCCATACAGCCTCTTACAGGCAAATATGAAAAGCCTGCGGCATACGAACTCAACACTCTTGTGTCACAATCTGTAGAGAAGGGGGACAAGACCCGTACATTCACCGTTGAGGTAAGCGGATCGAATGCTACCCTCTCTATGAAACTTGTAGGTGACAAATATTTCATTGCTGACGGAAGTTATACTCCTTCTCCTGCCGATCAGGCAAAGAAGAATACGTACATCGTAGGTAATGGCGGTACTACATTCAACAACATTCCTGTAGAGAGCGGTTCGATCAAGATCGTTCAAGGCACGGGAACTTACAGTTTCTCAGGTATCCTCTGGCTGGCTGACGAAAGCATCGTTGATTTCAAGTCAACTGTAATCCTCGCATACGAGCCTGATCCTGAGCCGATCAAGCTCACTCAGATGATCAGTGCGACAAGCAACGTAGCGAACGGAACAAACTCAGTAACCATCAACCTCGGAACTGACGGAATATCGTCTTCACTCGATCCTACCACCTGGCAGACAGTCTGGACAGGTGAAGGCAACTATCTCGCAGTTGACTTATATTCAACTGACGGTTTCCTCCACCCTGGCACATACAGGCCTTCTGCAGCCGGTGGAAGCATCGCTGAAGGAGAGTACGGTATCGGCTGGGATCCGGGTGATCTCTGGGGTATCGGAATGGTATTCGAGAACTGGGGAACCTGCTGGTGGACAGTATCTAACGGCACAACTACTGCAGAGAAGATCAGCGAAGGCGACATCATCGTGGAGAAGTCAGGCTCAAAGTACACGATCACCTACAACCACAACGGTCTCTGGATGGTTTACAGCGGCAAGATCGAGGCTGTCGATCCTGACGGAGGTGCCGGTGACGATGGCGATGACACCGATTATACAGAACTCACTACCCTTCTTTCTGCAACAAGCAACGTGGCTAACGGAACAAAGTCTCTGACTATCAATATGGCTGAGGACGGAATTTCGTCAACAACTGACCCTACAACCTGGCAGACAGTCTGGGAAGGCGAAGGCCACTATCTTGCCCTTGACATCTACTCTGAGGATGGCAAACTTTACACCGGCACTTACAATGCGAACACAGTTGCAGGCACAATCAATGCAGGCGAGTTCGGTATCGGCTGGGATCCGGGGGACCTCTGGGGTATCGGAATGGTATTCGAGAACTGGGGAACCTGCTGGTGGAATGTTGCCGGCGGTGCAGCAGTTGCAGAAGGCAAGGTTACTGACGGTACAGTTCAGGTTCTCGTTGAGGGTTCAAACCTCGTGATCAAACTGAAGTCAACTCTTCTGAACGCGAAGTTCACTTATCCTGTAGCACAGTTCGTTGACGGCACAGGCGCTCCTATCGAGGTTGTGGACCTTGGTGGCGGCTCAGAGCCTGAAGTAGAGTATGTAGAACTTACTACCCTTCTTTCAGCAACAAGCAACGTTGCAAACGGAACAAATTCAGTGACAATCAACCTCGCTGAGGACGGAATTTCGTCAACAACTGACCCTACAACCTGGCAGACAGTATGGGAAGGTGAGGGGCACTACCTTGCACTCGACGTTTACTCTGCTGACGGTAAGCTTGCTGCCGGTACTTACAATGCCTGTGCAACGGGCGGTCAGATCGCTGAAGGAGAATTTGGCATAGGTTGGGATCCGGGTGACCTCTGGGGTATCGGAATGGTATTCGAGAACTGGGGAACCTGCTGGTGGAGCGTTGCAGATGGAGCAGCCATCGTAGAGGGAAAGGTTACCGATGGCACTCTTACAGTATCTGTTGATGGTGACATCTATACCATCAGTCTCCAGAGTTCACTTGTCAACGCACAATATATTGGAACATTAACACTTTAATAGTATATTTGGACCGCTGTTAAGAGACATCTGCTTAACAGCGGTCTAAACACAAGCACTATGAAACGAATAACAGCAATCATTGCTTCGCTGCTGATTGCAGCCGGAGCACTCAATGCTCAGGAATTGAGCAATTTCGTATGGGGACAGAAACCTGTTGTTTCCCCTGAAATCCAAAACGACAGCGTAACTTTCAGGCTCAAAGCCGATTACGCGACAGTAGTAAAACTCAGCGGTTCTTGGATGCCGAACCCTTGGGGCGGTACTATCGATATGACCCGCGGAGAGAACAATGTATGGGAAGTCACTATTCCACTCCCAGAACCAGAAATCTACACATACAACTTTGTTGCAGACGGTGTTATGGTGAACGATCCGCAGAACGTGATGGTACAGCGTGACGGATCACGTTACCTCAGTATGCTCCTCGTGGACGGAGAGCGTACAGAGAACTATCGTCCTGCAAACCAGAGAGGTACAGTAAGCCATCCTTGGTATGACAGCAAGATCCTCGGCATCAACCGCCGTCTTACAGTTTATACTCCGTACGGATATGAGAGCAATCCTAAGGCTAAGTACCCTGTTCTTTATCTCCTACACGGAGCAGGTGGTGACGAGGAGGCCTGGTCATCAATGGGACGCACAGCCCAGATCCTCGACAATCTTATCGAGAAGGGTCTTGCAAAGCCTATGATCGTGGTAATGCCTAACGGAAATCCTAATCAGCAGGCTGCTCAGACATTCGGTCTTCCAACAACTGAGTATGACTGGAGAGACCCGGCAAACCGCAATCTCTATGTACAGAGCCTTGTAGAGGAAATCGTTCCTTTCATCGAGAAGAATTATCGCACTGTCGCAAAGAAATCTCACAGGGCGATTGCAGGTCTGTCGATGGGTGGCGGACATACGATTGCTGCCACAGGTATGTATCCTGACAAGTTCGACTATATATGTCCTCTTTCAATGGGTTCAAGAAAGTCTCCTGAACTGGACGCACAGCTTCAGGGCATCAAGAAGGCCGGCTACAAACTCTACTGGCTTGCCTGCGGAAATACGGATTTCCTTTTCGACCAGGCAAACGAACTTGACGCAGCCCTCACTGAAAACGGCCTCGAACACACATATTATGTAAGTGAAGGTGGCCACGTATGGGCTAACTGGAGACTCTATCTCAATACATTCGCACCGCTGCTTTTCAAATAAGACTTAAGATATGAAGAAAATCATAACAATAGCTGCCGCCCTCCTTATGGCGGGCAGTTCATTCGCCCAGGAAGCACTCTGGGGTGGAGCATCAGTAACATCACCCGAAATCAACGAAGACGGTACCGTAACATTCCGCTACCGTGCTCCGAAGGCAGTAAAGGTAACCGTATCAGGTGATTTCCTCCCTACTCAGAAAATGACATTCAAGATGGGTGATCAGGAGATGACATTTGACGCTCCTGGCGTTGCTGAACTCAAGGAAGGACAGAACGGCATCTGGGAATACACCACTGACTTCAAAGTGGCTCCGGAGATGTACACATATACATTCAATGTGGACGGCAACAATGTAATTGACAACAACAATATGTGGGTGAACCGTGACATCGCTTCGCTCACCAGCGCATTCATAGTTCCCGGCGGACGTGCTGACCTCTACACCATCCAGGACGTACCTCACGGAACAGTTTCAAAAGTGTGGTATGAGAGTGCTACAGCAGGTTTCGACCGCAGGCTGAGCGTCTATACTCCTGCCGGATACGAGCAGAACAGAAAGCAGAAATATCCTGTACTGTATGTACTTCACGGCATCGGTGGAGACGAAGATGCGTGGATTGCACAGGGACGTGCCGCTCAGGTGCTTGACAATCTCATTGCACAGGGTAAGGCTCAGCCTATGATCGTAGTATTCACAAACGGCAACATCTCTCAGGAAGCGGCTCCGTGCGAGAACTCAACAGGCTACATCCACCCTACGACTGCGCTGCCTCAGACTATGGAAGGTACATTCGAGACTTCATTCCCTGAAATAGTAAAATTCATAGACAGCAATTACAGGACCATCGCCAAGAAGCAGAGCCGCGCCATCTGCGGCCTCTCGATGGGAGGATTCCACACATTGTATATCACCCTCAACAATCCTGATATGTTCGGATACTCAGGTATGTTCTCTGCTGCAATCGGAGTAAGCGATACCAATATTTCTCCTATCTATCAGGATTTCGATGCAAAACTCGCGACTTACTTCAGCAAGAAACCGAATCTTCTCTGGATCGGATGTGGCAACACAGACTTCCTCATTCAGGCAAATCAGGATTTCGTAAAGAAACTTAACGAAAAGGGCTATCCTCACGAATACCTTGAAAACGGAGGCGGACACATCTGGAGGAACTGGAGGATCTATCTCACTGAATTCGTTCCGAAACTCTTCTAAGGATCGCAAATGTTAAAGAAAATATCAATACTGTTGTCTTCTCTGCTGCTCATCTGGGCTTGCGGAGAAGACAATAATACTCCTGAAGAGCAATTGCCTACCGGACTGGATTTCAATCTGGTCAAGATTCTTGATGAAGCCGAGCCGGAACCGAACGGATGGAGACGCATCACACTGAGTTTTGAGGACAAATCCGATAACCTGCTGGTATTCTCTGCTCCAAGCTGGCACACTTATCTTGAGACCGGATGGTATGAAATCGTAGAAGACGAAATAACTCCCGCTACCGGAAAACTGAAGGCAACCATCACACACCTTTCCATCGGAGGAGAGACAGTCAAGGTCACCGGAGGTACAATTGCTGTCAGCAAATGGAACTACGAATACGACATAGTATTCAATCTGGAGACAGAAAAGGGAAAGTTTACAGGCATTGCAGACAACAAAAAGCTATATTTCGATACCCAGAAGTATAGTTCGCTTTCAACCGGAGCCAACGAAATATACCAGAAGGACCTCACTGTCAGAAGCGACCTGATGAATACAGAAGTTAAGTATTCGATCTACCTTCCTGAAAACTATGACGGCACGAAGAAATATCCTGTGCTTTATATGCTGCACGGATATGGCGGCAACAACAACGACTGGCTTCAGGATAACACTGGATCAATATGGTCAGGCGGTGGAACAATGCCTGCATACGCAAGAGAATATGCAGAACAGACGGGCAAGGATCTGATCATCGTAACTCCTGACGGCGGGAACAACTTCTATTGCGATGGATTCAACGGCGGTCCTAAGTATATGTCCTTCTTTTTCCAGGAATTCATTCCTTACATCGAATCGACATACGCAATCAAGGCGGAAAAGAAGTCGCGCGCGATCGGAGGTCTTTCAATGGGAGGATATGGCTCGCTCTACTACGGAACCCTCCACCCGGAGATGTTCTGCTACGTCTATGCTTGTTCTGCTGCCATAAATGTAGGAGTGTCGGCACCTGATCCTGCAGAACTCATCGCTCAGACCGTGAGCGCTGGCAGAACCGACGAACTGCCGGGATTCACGCTCGAAATAGGAACTGAAGACACGACTGTCGGCAGCAATGATCCGTTCATAAACACGCTTGCCGGCTACGGGATCCCATACGAGTACATCACCCGTCCGGGATCGCACGACTGGCCGTTCTGGAATGCTTGCAGTCCTAAGATAATACATAAAGTATTGACTATATTTGAATAAACACTGATAACCAATGAAGAAAATCATCATTTCAGGAGCTATGCTGATCGCGGCAGTCGGAATGTCAGCTCAGCCTAAGCTCACAAAAGACAACATCGACGAGGTTGTGGCAGCAATGACACTCGAAGAGAAGGCAACCCTGCTCGTAGGTAGCGGTTGGGGTAGTATGACAGCAGGCAGTATGACTGCTTCCGCAACTGCCCTCGTACCAGGTGCAGCAGGTACAACACGTTCTATCGAGCGCCTTGGCATTCCTTCTACTGTCCTCGCGGACGGTCCTGCAGGTCTGCGCATCTCGCCAAGACGTGACAACGATCCGAACACTTATTTCTGTACAGGTTTCCCTGTAGGTACCGTTCTCGCAAGTATGTGGGACACCGAGCGAGTTCAGGAACTGACCACGGCTATGGGCAATGAAGTTCTTGAATATGGAGCCGATGTGCTTCTTGCACCAGGTATGAACCTGCACAGAAACCCTCTCTGCGGACGTAACTTCGAGTATTTCTCAGAAGATCCGTTCCTCACAGGTAAGACTGCGGCTGCTTATATCAATGGTATCCAGAGCAATGGTGTGGGAGTGAGCGTAAAGCACTTTGCCGCCAACAACCAGGAAGTGAACCGTATGGAGAATGACTCACGCGTGAGTCAGAGAGCCCTCCGCGAGCTCTATCTCAAGGGATTCGAGATAGCCGTGAAGGAGGCTGATCCTTGGACAGTGATGTCATCATACAACAAGCTCAACGGCGAATATACTCAGCAGTCGCACGGCCTTCTCACAACAGTTCTTCGTGACGAGTGGGGATTCGTCGGTATCGTAATGACAGACTGGGGAACAAAGGAAGGTACCGTAAAGGCTGTCAACGCCGGTAACGACCTTATGGAGCCAGGTATGCAGGTTGAGATCGACCGCATCATCGCTGCGGTGAAGGCCGGTGAGATCTCTCAGGAGCAGCTCGACAAGAATGTTCGCAATATGCTCACATACATCGTTAAGACTCCACGCTTCAACAAGTATCAGTATTCAAACAAGCCTGAGATCGAGGCTCACGCCAAGCTCGTTCGCGAGGCAGCTCCTGAGGGAATGGTTCTCCTCGAGAACAATGGCGTTCTGCCTCTCAAAGACGTGAAGAAAGTGGCTCTTTATGGCACAGGTTCATACGATTTCATAGCAGGAGGTACAGGTTCTGGTAATGTGAACAAGCCTTATATACGCAATGTTGCAGAAGGTCTAACAATCAATGGATTTGAGGTTAATGCAGACATCCAGAAATGGTATGAGCAGTACATCGCCTACTCAAAGACCTCACTCAAGAACAACGGAGCAGGCGGCATCCTTCTCGGTGATCCTGTAATATCTGAAATGGCTGTCAGCCGTGACTATATCGAAAAGATGGAGTCTGTGACCGACATCGCCATATTCACTCTCTCAAGAAATGCCGGTGAAGGCGGAGACCGCTATGCACTCGACGGAGACTGGACACTCACCGGACAGGAGCGCGAGCTCATCCAGACGCTTGCAGACGTGTATCACGCAGCAGGAAAGCAGTTCGTAGTGGTCCTCAACATCGGAGGAGTGATCGAGACTGCATCGTGGAAGCATATTCCGGATGCGATCCTCCTTGCCTGGACTCCGGGACAGGAGGGTGGATATGCCGTTGCAGACATCCTCTGCGGAAAGGCAAACCCTTCAGGTAAACTTCCTATGACCTTCCCTGTAAATTATCTTGACATACCGTCTTCCGCAAACTTCCCATACAACTATAAGAAGACTCAGACCGGAGACTGGGATTTCCTCTGGGGCGGAAAGAAGAAAGAACAGAAATGCATTGACTACACTGAATACAACGAAGGCATCTACGTAGGCTACAGATATTTCCAGACAGCTGGTGCACCAGTATCCTATCCTTTCGGATATGGAAAATCATACACTACTTTCGAGTACAGCAAGCCTGTGGTAAAGGCAACGGACAAGGGATTCACCGCTACAATCACAGTGAAGAACACCGGTGCTGTCGCAGGTAAGGAATCCGTACAGCTTTATGTCGCAGCTCCTGCAGGAGGCCTTGAGAAGCCTGCATTCGAGCTCAAGGGCTTTGCCAAGACCAAGGAACTTGCTCCTGGCGAGTCCCAGACCCTCACAATCGATGTATGCAGATATACTCTGGCGTCATTCAACGAAGCGAACTCAGCTTGGGAGACTGCTGCCGGTACATATAAGGTGATGTTCGGCGCGAATGCTGCTGACATACGCGGAACTGCAGAGTACAGACTCAAGAAGGCCGAAAGCTGGAAAGTAAACAATGTCCTCGCTCCTGCTGAAGCAATAAACGAACTTTCTCTCAAGAAATAATATGAAACGTTTCTTTATCATTGCTGCGTCCCTGCTCTGGGGCGCAGCATTATTTGCTCAACAGGCATTGATTCCTGGAACAGGAATCGTATCGCCTGAAATAAATGCAGACAACACCGTAACATTCCGTTACTACAATCCTAAGGCTGTCACCGTAGAGGTGAGCGGAGACTTCCTTCCTACCGAAAGGATCACCTTCACGACGGACGGACGCGAAAGAAGTTGGGATGCTCCAGGCAGAGCCGCACTGACAGAGCAGAACGGCCTCTGGACTTACACCAGCGCTCCTCTTGAAGGAGAACTGTACTCCTACACGCTTTATGTTGACGGGCAGAAGATGATGGATCCTTCGAACATCTATCAGAACCGCGACATCGCTACTTGGACAAATATCTTCACCCTCAGCGCCAAGAAGGGTGACAAGGGCTGGTACTATCAGGTGAACGACGTACCTCACGGAAACGTTTCCAAAGTGTGGTATGATTCCCCTGCTCTCGGAATGCAGAGAAGAATGACAGTTTACACTCCTGCAGAATATGAGACCAACAAGAAGACCAAGTACCCGGTGCTCTATCTTCTCCACGGATCGGGCGGAGATGAGGATGCCTGGTCTGACCTTGGAAGAGCGGCTCAGATCCTTGACAACCTCATCGCGGAGGGTAAGGCCGAGCCTATGATTCTGGTGATGCCTAACGGCGTTTACTTCAATCAGGCAGCCCCTGGAGTCGCCGTAAATATGTTCCAGCCGACAATGGCCAACAGCCGTTCACAATCGACAGTGGAGATCGAAGACAGTTTTCCGGACATAATAAAGTACATAGAATCCAATTACAGGGTGAAGAAGGACAAGAACAGCCGTGCTGTTGCAGGGCTGTCTATGGGAGGACGACAGTCTGCTGCACTTTCAAGAAAATATCCTGCAATGTTCGGTTATGTGGGTATGTTCTCAGGGGTCGTTCCGCCTGAGGTCGATGAGGCGACAGGAAAGGACAAGGTTCTGGACGCTGTATTTGCTGCGAAGCCGGAACTTTACTGGATTGCCTGCGGCAAGACAGACGGAGTTATGGTCAATTCACTCCTGCTGAATGATTATTGCGAGGCTCAAGGCCATCCTGTCACCTTCTACGAATCCGAAGGTGGCCACATCTGGCGTAACTGGAGAGAATATTTGACTATATTTGCGCAGTTGATTTTTAAATAAGACAAAATGGCAAAGGAAAATGTTTATCTGGAGTCGAAGCCGAGATATAAGATTTTGGATGGACTCAGAGGAGTGGCATCGCTGCTTGTGATTCTGTTTCACCTGGGTGAGACATATTGTCCACCTGGAGGACAGCAGTGGATCAATCACGGCTATCTGGCAGTGGATTTCTTCTTCGTGCTCTCCGGATTTGTAATCGGATATGCCTATGATGACAGATGGGGGAAAATGACTCTTGGGGGATTCTTCAAGCGCCGTCTTACACGTCTGCATCCGATGGTCATCGTCGCCACCATAATCGGTGCCTGTATGTTCTTCTTCGGCGCAGGATACTTTACACATTCAGTGACCATCCCGTTCTGGAAATTCGGACTTTGTCTGATTATGGGATTCTTTATGATTCCTTGCGGCAGAGGTCTGGACATCAGAGGCTGGAACGAGATGAACTCATTCAATGGTCCGAACTGGACATTGACATTCGAATATATAGGCAATATCCTATATGCCCTCGTGTTCCGCCACCTCCCTACCTGTGTACTTTGCATTCTTTGCGCAGGCGCAGCCATCTTCACACTTGACTTTACATTAGGATGGGATATGTTCGGCATCCTGCCATACGGCCCACAGTACCACGTCAAAGGAGGATGGTCATTGGATCCGGAACAGATATACCTTGGTTTCACACGTCTGCTCTACCCGTTCCTATGCGGACTCATCATCTCCAGGATTCTGTTCAAACGCAGATCTGAAGACAATCCGAGCGGCAGCCCTATCAGGGTGAAGGGCGGATTCATCTGGACATCTCTTATCCTTATAACCATACTTTCAATTCCTTGTATCGGCGGAAAGGATGGTGTGGCTAACGGAGCATATCAGGCAGTTATGATTCTGATCGCATTCCCATTGATCGTGCTTATGGGAGCAGGAAGCAGCATCAAGAATCCCGGTCTGGCAAAAATATGCAAATTCCTTGGTGACATATCCTATCCGATATACATAACACACTATCCTCTCATTTATATGCATATGGGATTTGTGGCAGAGCATCCAGACGCACCTGTATGGATACAGGTTGCTTCTGCCGCCGGTGTGTTCTTTATGTCCATCATTCTTGCATTCGGCGTATTCAAGGCGTTCGATGAGCCTGCACGCCAATGGCTTACAGACCATTGGCTGAAGGGTGAGCAGAAACTGCCTCTATGGATCAAGGTCACAGCAGGCGCACTCATTGCAGCGGCTGTTGCACTGATAATATTCAAACCATAATTTTCGATTATATGAAAACATTAAGGATACTTCTTGCTTCGGCATTGATTCTGTCATATTTCAGCGTAAAGGCTCAGGAACTTGTCATCCGAATCGATGATATGGGAGCCTTGCATTCAGTCAACACAGCCAGTATCGACACATACCGGAACGGCATAGCCAAGTCTGTCGAGGTGCTGGCCGTGGGAGCCTGGTTCCCGGAGGCCGTGAAGATGCTTCAGGAAAATCCAGGCCTCGACGTCGGCGTGCACCTGGCAATTACCAGCGAGTGGGAGAATGTCAAATGGAGACCTCTCACAAACTGCCCGAGTCTGGTGGATGAGAACGGCTACTTCTTCCCGATGATGGGACCGAATCCTGCATATCCGGGACAGTCCGTGATGGAAAATGCCTCAAGATTCGACATAAAGGAAATCGAGAAGGAGTTCCGCGCACAGATCGAACTCGCTCTGAAAAACATTCCTCAGATCACACACATCTCCGGCCATATGATGTCAACAGGCTACAGTCCTGAAGTCAATGCCCTCATACAGAAACTGTCCAAAGAATATAATCTTCCGTCCGTGGACCGTTTCGATGCTTTCGAGCAATATGATTTTGAATATGTCGGCTATGAAGGTCCGAAAGGTACTGCTGAAGAAAAGGTTGCCGCCTTCATCAAGATGCTGGACAAGCTTGAGGAAGGCAAGAGATATATGTTCGTGGACCATCCTGCATACAACGATTCCGAGATGCAGACCGTAATGCACGTGGGCTACGAGGATGTAGCGATTGACCGTCAAGGAGTTACGGATCTCCTGAAAAGTCCTGAGGTCGAGAAGGCGATCCGGGAAAGAGGAATAAATCTCATAGACATCAATACCCTCACCAAGTCTCTTCCACGTGGTGAGGCATCTGCCAAGATGACTAAAGCGGCAGAAAAATATCTTGCAGCAGTGGAAAAGGCCGGTCAGGACCTGCACAGCATTATGATCCTCAAGGATGGGAATGTAATATATGAGAAGTGGATGAGCGAAGGCAAAGAAAATGTCCCTCACATCCTCAACTCGGTCAGCAAGACATTCACATCAATGGCAGTCGGTCTTGCCATTTCCGAAGGCAGACTGGCATTGGACGAGAAACTTGTGGACATCTTCCCTGAGCACTGTCCTGAGAATCCTTCCGAATACCTCAAGGAGATCACGGTGGAACATCTGCTGACGATGAGCTGCGGACATTCTACCGATCCTACATACAAGAGCTGGGAAGTCAAGGACAGAAGCTGGATCAGATTCTTTATGGAGCACCCTGTGACACATAAGCCAGGTACATTGTTCTGCTACAACAGCCTGGGAACATACGTTCTTTCTGCAATCGTACAGAAGAGGACAGGCGAAAAGGTCGCCGACTATCTTTACCCACGCCTTTTCAGACCGTTGGGAATCAACAATGTAAGCTGGATCGAGTCTCACGAAGGCATCAACACCGGTGGATGGGGGCTTTTCCTCAAGACAGAAGATCTAGCCAAGATGGGTCTGATGATCCTCCAGAAAGGTCAGTTCAACGGCTGCCAGGTCGTTCCTGCCGAATGGATTGAATCTGCTTCTGCAGCACAGGTCCCTTGCGTTCCGGCAGGTATGAATTCAGATCAGGCTCATCTGATGAAGAAGGCCGCCAAGACCAGCGACTGGCTTCAAGGCTACGGCTACCAGATGTGGCGCTGCCGCTACAACTCCTTCAGGGCAGACGGAGCCAACGGCCAGTACATCATAATGATTCCTGACAAGAATGCAGTTGTCATAACCACAGCCGACATTCAGGATATGCAGGCTGAGATCAACCTCATCTGGAAACACATCTACCCTGCATTATAAAAGAAAAGAACCTGCCGCAGCAGGTTCTTTTCTTATTTTCCGTATTTCTTCACACGAGCGTCGTTTATGCGGCCGGACCAGTTCAGGCCGTAGGCGAAGTCGTAGACGTTGCCGTCTGCGTCAACATAGCATTCCATATCGAACGGTACGTCTTCCATCTGGAGTTCCACTGTCTTCATATTCGCAGGGAGCTGCATAGGAAGTAGGGCCGAAGGCTCCACCGTTCCGCTTATAAGTTCAAGGAGAGCCTGGTTCTGGCAGCCGAAGCTTACGAGGATTGCATCCGAATAAGGTTCGAACTCCGGAACAAACGGCTTGCCTGTGCTGATGACAGTAACAACAGGTTTGTCACCCATTGCAGCCTTTGTGTCTATCACGGTCTGGAGGTCTGATTTGTTGGCTGTCTTTACAGACTTTCCTTTATAAGACCTGTTTACGAACTTCTCAAGGCGGTCTCCACCGGCAATAGAGACCTCGCGGGCAGACTCAGCAGTGTAGTCATTGTACTGAAGGCTGATAGGAAGATAGCCGTTGCCTCCCTTCTTCACATCTTCAACGCTGTAACCTGTACCTGATGCCGGCGCTTCGATTACTACTATGGCAAAGTCAGCCTCAGCCGGATCAGTAACCGGTTCATAATACTTCGAGAGCAGTTCCGGAGCGAATGTATCCTCCCATCTTTCAGGAGTCACCATACCGAAGAAGTTGACAAGCTGAGGAAAATAACGTTGCGGAACATAGACCTTAGGTTTAGCCTCAGCCGCCTTCACTGGAAGTACATTATCAGAGTTCTTGATCATTACAACTGACTTGAGCTGTGCCTGATAGCCCTTTTCCATATATTCAGGCTTGCCTACAGTCTCTGCTGAAGCTGCTGGATCAAGGTAAGGATTCTCAAAGAGACCTGTACGGAATGAATTCATAAGGAGGCGCTTTGCAGACTCCTTGAAACGCTGGTCAGCTGATTCTTTACCGAACTCGTCCACCCACATCTGATAAGCCTCGAGCACAGGACCCTTGTCATTATTGCCGCCGAACTGGTCTACTCCTGCCTTGAGGCACTCGTAATGTCTCTGAGCCACTGTAAGTTCTTCAACTCCCCAACACTTGCCGTCGAAACTGTCAATACTGCGGTTGTCAGCGGTTATCGCCCAGTCTGTACACACGACTCCGTCATATCCGTATTTCTCACGGAGAAGATCTGTGATTATATATTTACTGTAGCTGTTGCCTACATTCTTTCCTGAAGGATCGACACCTGTTGATATGGTGTAATATGGCATAACAGCCGATGCTTTTTCAGTCTTGCCGTTGAGTCTGAATGCACCTTCAGTGAATGGCTTGAGGTGAGTCTCGAAGGCTCCGCCTGGATAGACAGCATATTTACCATAATTATAATGCGCGTCTCGTCCGCCCTCTTCAGGACCGCCGCTCGGCCAATGCTTCACCATAGCATTCACGCTCCTGTATCCCCAGCCTTCTGCAATCTCATCTTCGCCATAACTTGTCTGGAAGCCATCGACATACGCCCGCGCCATATCAGTATCAAGTTCAGGACTTTCACCGAATGTGCCATAGAAGCGTGTCCAACGCGGTTCTGTCGCAAGATCTATCTGAGGCGAAAGCGCTGTAGTTATTCCAAGGGCACGATATTCCTCAGCAGCAATTCTCCCGAACTCCTCGACCAAAGCCGGATCGAAGGTAGCAGCAAGTCCGAGGGAGGTTGGCCAATGAGATATTTCACCACCTGCACCATAGTTATACTCGGCTGTGGCTGACGTCTCGTGACGTGGATCAGAAGACGTATTGACAGGGACACCGTGTCCGATTCCCTCCACAAAGGCCTGAATATTATTGTTCCATCTGGCAGCCACGGAAGGAGACTCCACCGTAGTGACAAGTACCGCCCTAAGATTGTCCTCAGCCAGAAACTTCTTCTGTGCGTCGGTAAGATCCGAAGCAGCCGCACCGCTTTCGGCATACGGCTTTCCATTGTATGTCGCACCGCCGAACATTCCATTTCGCGACGGTACGGACTGATGCGAACTATATAGCATCATTCCTGCAATCTCTTCAATCGACAACTGTGATGCAAGATCAGCCGCTCTATCTTCGGCGCTCAGTCTCCAGTCTTCGTATGCATCCAACGAGCCGTTGCGGTTGAGATCCTTGAAGGCATACCCGTCCACAGTAAGAATATTCACACCGGATTCAGGAGAATATGCTATAGTCTGCCCCATCTTCTGGGTCATCACATTATATCCATATTCAGTCTCCGTAAGAGTCCACTTCACAGCATTGCAGGATGCAAGCGCTACAAGCCCTAAGGCCAAGATCAATAGTCTTTTCATATTAGCATTATGATTTATATCGCGAATTTATACATATTTTCCTTCCTTTTACTTTCGGATTCTGCCATTTGTTTTTCTATATGTTTAAACCGTCTTACCACAATGATGGAATAAAATAAAAAGTCCATATATTTACCTTCACGAAATATAACAGAAACGATATAGATATGAAGAAAGTTATTCAGTATGCAGTCCTGGCACTTGTCATTGCCGGCTGCTCAAGAGAGATGTCTCCACAGGACAGACTCACTGTCAATGACAAAAAAATCAACGAGATTATCGCTCAGATGACTCTTGAGGAGAAGGTGGAAATGCTGCATAGCAAGACCAATATGTCTTCAGAAGGAGTTCCGCGTCTGGGAATCCAGGACATCAAATACACAGACGGTCCTTTCGGAATCAGAGAAGAGAACGGTGACGGTTTCCGCCCGCTCGGATGGACTCTCGACTCGGCGACTTACTTCCCTACCGGATCGGCTCTCGCTGCCACCTGGTCAAAGGAAATGGCCTATAAGAACGGCTGGGCTATGGGTAAGGAGGGTCGTCTCAGAGGAAAGGACATCATCCTCGGCCCTGCCATCAACATACAGAGACTTCCTGTCGGAGGACGTACATACGAGTATCTCAGCGAGGATCCTGTTCTGGCTGCAGGTCTCTCAGTGGAATACACAAAAGGATCTCAGGAAGCCGGTACAGCAGTCTGCCTGAAACATTACGCTCTCAACAATCAGGAGACCAACCGTGGAAGCGTGAATGTAATTGCAGACGAGCGCACAATGCGCGAAATCTATCTAAAGCCTTTCGAAGCCGCTGTAAAGGAAGGAGGAGCGATGTGCGTGATGCCTGCGTACAACAAAGTAAACGGATATTACTGCTCCGAGAATGCCCACCTCAACAATGAGATCCTCCGTGACGAATGGGGCTTCAAAGGAATGACTGTATCAGATTGGGGTGGCACTCACAGTACAATGGGGGCAGCCCTTGGTGGTCTCTGCGTACAGATGACCGGTGACAATTATTTCGGCCAGGCACTTATTGACTCTGTCAGAAACGGAGCACTTGCCGAAGAGGTCATTGATGCAAAGGTGCGTGAAATCCTTCGCCTGCGTTTTGCCATTGAGCCGGTTCCGGAAGATGTAGCGAATACCATTATGACTTCACAGCCGGAAACTCAGAAGATTGCATACGAGATCGCTCAGAAGTCCATCGTACTCCTGAAGAATGAGGTTGCCAATCTTCCTATTGCCAAGGATGTCAGGAAGATTGCCGTAATCGGACAGAACGCGGTACTTACCACTGCATCCGGCGGTATCGGAGCCGGAGTTAAGACTCTGTATGAGATCAGCCCGCTGGAAGGAATTCAGAAAAGAGCGGCAGAGGCTGGTATTGAAGTTGTCTATGCTCCTGGATATAAAAACTATGTAATGAGAATGGCTTGGGGCAGACCTGCATCTACAACAGCAGATCCTCTTGCAGCCAACTCCACCGATGAGCCGGCAGACCCAGTTCTTCTCGCAGAGGCAGTCGCTCTTGCAAAGGATGCAGATATGGTGATTTTCTTCGGCGGAACCAACAAATCCATCGAGACTGAAGGCAGCGACAGAAAGAATATAGATCTTCCTTGCGGTCAGAATGAAGTCGTCAGGGCTCTGTATGAGGCAAATCCTAATCTTGCGACAGTTCTTATTTCAGGCGGTCCGACAGACCTCCGTGCACTCGAACCATATTCTCCGGCCATCGTCCAGGGCTGGTGGAACGGGCTTGAAGGTGGTACTGCACTTGCTGAAGTACTCTTCGGAGATATAGCACCTTCAGGAAAACTACCTTTCACATTCCCTCTGAAACTTGAAGACTCTCCGGCATACGCCACAGGCAGTTTCCCAGGCAGCAACACAGGCGAAGACCTCTTCACCCTTATGTACAGGCTTGACGCGACGGGTTATACCCGTGAACAGATTCAGGAGTATATCGCCAATCTTCCGGATCCTATATCTGAGTACAAGGAAGGCATCTTCGTAGGCTACAGATGGTTTGAGACCAAGGATATTCCTGTAATGTATGCATTCGGTCACGGACTTTCATACGTTGACTTCGAATATGGGGCACTGAGTCTCAAAAAGTCGAAGAAAAGCATCAAGGTAAGTTTTACTATAAAGAATCTTGGCGAAATGGAGGCTGACGAGGTGGTACAACTCTATGTAAAGAGACTTGATTCAGCCGTGGAGCGTCCTCTCAAAGAACTTGAGGCATTCGACAGAGTAAATCTGAAAGCAGGTGAGGCGCAAAAGGTTACCCTCGAATTCCCAGTAAGCGAACTTGCACATTGGGATAACAACAGCAATCAGTGGGTTCTCGAGCCAGGTAAAATTGAGATTCTAGTCGGCTCTGCATCTGACGACATACGTCAGAGCATACAGACTGAAATCTGATAAATCTCCCATATAAGTCTGCGCCCTTCATTCTGAGGGGCGCTATTCATAAAAAAACATTACCTTTGAAGATAGGTATGGATAACGAAGTCATCATAGAAAGACATCTTGATTCACTGTTGAGCATAGGGGATGGGCACTTTATAGCCCACATACTTTGCTATAAAGGGGAATGTACCATCTGTTTCAATGACAAGGAACATATATTAAGGAAGAGAGACTGTGCTATCTTCCGTGCCCGTCATCAAGCCCATCTGACCCGGATATCGGAGGACTTTGAATGCAAAGTGGTCTATGTCAGCCGCGAAACCATAGAAAAGTCCACCCCTGCCAGCAACTACGGTATGAAGGGATCCCTTTCCCTCTTCAATGAGCCTGTAATGCATCTGACACAAGAACAACAGGCAATACTCGACAATGATTTCCGACAGATTGAGGAACGCCTTGCCCACAAAGATCATTTATTCCATAAGGAACTGATGTACAACAAACTTCAAACAATGATCCTTGACTTCTTCGATTTCCACGCAAGACTTTCAGGATCTGAAATCAATGCTTGTTCGGAGTCAGAACTTGTAAACCGTTTCATCACAATGCTTCATAACGGAGCCTACATAGAACATCGTGATGTTGCGTATTATGCCTCCGAACTATGTGTCACACCGAAATATCTGTCCGAATCCTGCAAAAGCGTCAGCAGTTATCCTGCCACCTATTGGATCAACCGTTTCACAACTCTGGATATTTCCCGTCAGTTACGCGATCAGACAAAGACTCTCACACAGATTGCCGAACACTTCGGATTCTCTTCATTAGCATATTTCAGCCGTTACATATCCAAGCATCTGGGAGAATCCCCGACCGCTTTGCGAGGACAGTAGGATATCCTCCGTTTAAAGGAAATCCGTGAAAATCATACAGAAATCAGTGCAAGCAATAGTCCTGAAGGTTTATTTATCTTTGCTTAGATCAATATCAACAAAATGAAGACTTCCGGACAGAACAGGATAAATGTGCTTGACGCACTGCGCGGATTCTCTCTTTTAGGCGTAATCCTTATCCATTTGCAGCAGCATTACAGTTATTTCAGTTTCAATCCGATGCTGCTGATGGGGCAGCCTGAGCCTTCTGGCTTTGACATCTGGGTGAGCGGGTTTTGCAATAACGTAATAATGGGCAAGTTCTTCAGATACGGACCGCTTGAATGGGCTTGGAGATCGGCAACTGTGGTAGTGCTTACTGCAAGTTGCAGAGGTACAGAGGAGAATGATGCTACATAGGTATATATGACCACAGATATATCATTGATTATGCTGAGAAAACAGATCTTGGCTCAAAGACATACGAACTTGTAAATATTGATTAGACTATGGATCGAAGACAAGCACTGAAACTGCTGGGAGTTACGGCTGCCACAGTATTTATGGCAGGAAAGGCTCCTAAGACTCACGCAGCCCTTCTGGAAGACAGGGCGAAAGACAAGAAGAGACTTGTATTTTATTTCACGGCTACAGGAAACTCTCTTTTCATAGCCAAACAGTTCTCCGACAGTCCTCTCAGCATCCCACAGGAACTGAAGAAGAGCGACCTTGTTTATGAGGCTGACGTGATCGGATTCATTTTCCCGGACTACGCAGCCGCTGCCCCAATGATCGTGAGAGAGTTCATCGAAAAGGCTCAATTCAAGGCTCCATACATATTCTCGGTAATCACATTCGGCAATGCTTCTGTCAATGTCGCAGAATGGTGGGATAAATTTGCTACAGGCCAGGGACTGAAGAACAATTATGTCAATCACATTCTTATGGTCGATAACTATCTTCCTGTATTTGATATGAAAGAGCAGATCATAATCGACAAGAAGACTGACGAGAATCTGGCTAAAATCATCGGAGACATAAGTACCCATAAGGACTATGTCGCTCCATCTGATATGGGATGGTTCAGGGAAGATATGCTGAAAAATATGCAGGATATGCATTTCTCCCAGACCAGCGAACAACTTATAAAACTGGATGCATCCAAGTGTATAGAGTGCAGCACCTGCACCAAGGTATGCCCGCGCGGCAATTTCAGACTGACAGACAACGGTCTTGAGTACAGCGGGAAATGCGAGTTCTGCCTTGCCTGCATACATAACTGCGCACAGCACGCACTCAGCCTGGAAAGGGAGCGCAACAAAGAGGCACGTTATCGCCATCCGGAGATTTCGCTCAACGAAATCATCCGAAGCAATCAGCAATGATCGGACGGGTGACTGTAAAGATTTCAGTCACCCGTCCTGTATATATCGGCTCTGTAACCGTTATTTGAAAATACGCTGGGCAAGTTCGTAAAGATTCTGCCTCCAGGCCTCCCAGGAATGCCCTCCAGAAACATCCATATATTCATAGTTTATGGCTGCCTCATCAAAGAGGGCTAAGGTCTGCTTACAATTGTTGTAGGCTATATCAGACGGACCGCCTTGTGTGAAAACCAACTGCTTGAAATTCCTGTTGTATCTGTCAGACTCCTTCTTGAGACGAATACGCTCATATTCATAGACGTCCTGATTGCCAGGAGCGAAACTTGAACTCAACACCCATACATAACTGAACATCTCCGGATTGTTCAGGACAACCTCAAGAGTCTCCATTCCACCCATCGAAAGGCCGGCCATCGCTCTATGCTTCTGATCGGCATATACTCTATAATTATCTTCAACGAAGGGGATTATGCTGGTAATCATATCCTTGGCAAACAAAGGGACTTCAGCCATCATATCTCCTCCCGGCACCTCGATTGTTCCGTTCGGCATCACGACCACCATAGGCTGCATCTTTCCCTCTGCCATCAGATTGTCGAGTATCAGACCTGCCGCACCTACGCTCGGCCAGGATTTGTCCGTATCACCGCCTCCGTGCACCAGATAGAGGACAGGAAGGCAATCTTCCGACTTTTCATAGCCGGCTGGTGTCCATACGTGCAACCTGCGCATCTGTCCGAGAGTTTCAGACCAGTAATACCTTTCGGCCACTGCCCCGTGAGGTACATTCTTCATAGCAAAAAATCCGTCTTCATCCGGATCGATTGTCAGGAGAGCGGAGGTTTCCCCGGCCTCAGGAGCCTTAGGATCATATACACTGATCCCGTCAACCAGAAAACGATAGCGGTACACACCATCTTTCATATCCGCAAGACGGCCTTTCCAGACTCCGTTTCCCTCCTTGACGAACTTGACAGGATTGTTCCAAGGAAGATCTCCGGTCACGGCCACAGACTCTGCCTTCGGGGCATAGATCTGGAATACTACAGAATTGTCAGGCAGAATGACTGTAGAGCGGAGGGTGTCATTCGGAGTCGGCTGTCTGAACCAGCCCTGAGCCTGAGAGGCAGTCAAGAATGAAAGAACTGCAACAACGGATAGGATAATTTTCTTCATATTCAAATAATTTATGAAGAACAAAATTAATAAAAGTCCTGTGCAGATTCATTTCACAGATGTTCATTAGTTTTCCCATTTGTTCATTTATGAGAATTTTCGGAAGAAATACACTTACTGCTATTGCAGAGTGACGTATCTGGAAATTATCTCCCCTTTGGAATCTGTTATCAGAATATATGGCAATGAAGAAAGATCGAATCTATCAAAAAGCCTGTCAGCCAAGGCCGGATCGGTCCTCAGGACCCTGTCAATATTCACCATAAGGATCCGGACTTTCTTATTTTCTGCAGCAAGAGAACGGGCAGCAGCCTTTTCTGCATCGCAGATATGACATCCTTCCGTATAGAAAATCACGATGTTGACCTCTCCACGCAGTTTCCTGAGACTGTATTTTCCCGTCTTTATCTTCTTACCGTACCTCAGCAGTTCTCCGGGCAACTTCAGATCGGTTATCCTGCTTCCCGGAATCGATTTGGAAAGAAGGTCATCCATTATCCCTGCAAACCCTATAACCTTCAGGGTGTCATCACTTGAGTGCCAGATGTCGTTCCGGTCAAGTATATATGTATCGATCAGATATTTTGCACCTTCCTTGAAGCCAGATCCGGATTTGGGAGCAAGATAATAAAGTAAATCCCCCAACAACTGCCTGCACATTGTCGTATCTCCGGCAGAAAGCGTAGAACTGGCCATATCTTCCACAGCAAGCCTAACATCAGCGAAAGACGGATCCTTGCCAGATGAATCCGAAAAGATTCTGTCGAAATATGCCTCCGACTCCTTGCCTCCGTATTCCAGATCAGGATGTGCAAATATTCCATCCAGCATTATCGAGAGGGCACGGGTATCCAGTCCTCTGCCTTTTATCACCCCGTCAGGCCCCGTCAGGAACAGGCGCGGAGTCTGCACAACCCCATATTTACGCTGGAAATCAGAATCCAAAGCAGGATCCCAAAGATGATTCACATAAATATCATCCGACTCAAAATCAAATCTTTCAGACACATACTTTTTCCAGGCCTCACGGTCATCCCCAGTATATATGGCATAAAAGTCTATCGGATAATTCTCAGTCTCAAGCAGATTCCCCAGCATAATGCTCTCAACCTTGCATTTTGCGCAGGATACATCATAGAAAAACAGCACCTTATGCCTCTCTCCGCTCTCCAGAAACAGCCTCACCGTATCACCCTGTATCGACTCCATAACGAGTTCCGGAGCCTTCTTTCCCAAAAGAGACTGACGGTTGAACTCCGCATATATTCTGGCGTTCAAAAGATCCAAATCGCTGCCCATACTTATCTTCCCGGGCTGGAACCATTTATCATAGATATGGATGGCAACGGCCTCTGCGCCCATAACAGGCGAGCCCAGATAATGATCATATATCTTCAATGCCACATACTGACGCACATCAGGATCGGATGCAGCCTCGATCATAAGATCAGCCTCAGCCTTCTGAACATCGATGCTTTCATATTTCAACATATCGAAATATCCGGTCAGACGCTCCTCCAGAACCACCGCTTTGGCCGAATCAAGTTGCTGCGCAGAAAGCATCCCGCTTCCAGTCATAAAGACAAAAAGCATCAAGGACATCAGATATATGGATATTCTTTTCATTTCTTAGAGTCGGACTCCTTCAGGAACAAAAAGGGAAATATCACCGCCGTGCTTGAGCAGGTCACGTACAGCAGTAGATGAGATGTGAGCAAACTCCTGAGCCGTAGGAATGATGATGGTCTCGATATCCGGTGCAAGTTTTCTATTGGCATCAGCAATCGACCTTTCAGTCTCGAAATCAATCATATTCCTGACTCCTCTCACAATATGATGTATGCCGAGTTCACGACATTTGTCAATGGTAAGATTATCATATTGGATTATCCTCACCCCTTCAAGCCCTTCTGTAGCCTGTCTGATGATGTCAATCCTCTTTTCATTAGGGAAGAATCCCCTCTTGTCGATATTGACTCCGACAGCCACCACCACCTCATCAAACATTGTCAATGCTCTCTTGAGTATATTCAGATGACCTGCTGTAAAAGGATCGAAAGATCCTGGAAATATTGCCTTTCTCATCATATAATTTCTTTATCAATACACTAAAATGGCCTGGTACGTGATTTAAAGTTGCCAGTCTATAGGCTGATGGCCACGGGAGGCCAGAATATTATTGGCCTGTGAAAAATGCCTGCAGCCGAAGAAGGCCCCTCTCGCCAAAGGTGATGGATGAGCTGCCTCCAGTATATAATGACGCGAACGGTCTATAAGGTCTCTTTTGCTGCGCGCGAAATTGCCCCAAAGCATAAAGACCACACCATCACAATTATCTGATATACACCTTATTACAGCATCCGTAAATTCTTCCCATCCGATTTTTCCGTGAGACGCAGCCTCTCCGCTGCGGACTGTAAGGATAGCATTAAGAAGCAGCACACCTTGACGAGCCCAATTTTCGAGATTGGGATAACCGCTCATCCTTACACCCAGATCTGACTCGATCTCCTTGAATATATTCTTCAATGACGGAGGCGCGGGAATATTTTCAGGAACAGAAAATGACAGACCGTGTGCCTGACCGGGACCGTGATATGGATCCTGTCCCAGAATCACAACTTTAACCTGGGATACAGGAGTCAGGTCAAATGCACGGAAAATCTGCCCTCCGGGAGGGAAAATCCTCTTGCCTGAAGCCTTCTCATTATGCAGGAAACGCACCAGCGATGCGAAATAAGGTTTCTCAAACTCGCCCGCCAATGCGTTTTTCCAACTCTGTTCTATGCGTACATCCATTACAACAAGGTCTTATCCTTTTTAATTGAATATAAATTCTATTACTTCCTGAATATTCTTTACGTAAACAAAGGTAAGACCTTTTATGTAAATTTCCTTGATATCCTCTACATCTTTTCGGTTTTCTTCCGAAATGACAATAGTGTGTATGCCGGACCTCTTGGCTGCAAGAATCTTCTCCTTTATACCACCCACTGGAAGCACGCGGCCTCTGAGGGTCATCTCACCGGTCATAGCAATACCGCTCTTTACCTTCTGTCCACGATAGGCCGATACCATCGAACTTACCATCGTTATTCCGGCTGAAGGGCCGTCTTTAGGAACAGCACCCTCTGGAACGTGGACGTGTATATCCTTCTCCGCAAACTCCTCGTACGAAAGTCCTGTCAGTTCAGGATGAGCCTTGATGTACTGATATGCAATCTGCGCCGACTCCTTCATCACGTCACCAAGATTACCTGTCATCGAAAGGTTGCCCTTACCCTTGCTCACCGAACTCTCGATGAAAAGGATTTCACCTCCCATAGCCGTCCAGGCCAGACCAGTCACAACTCCCGGAGCCTCGTTGCCCTTCTGCATATCGTGCGAATTGGTCGGAAGTCCCAGGTATTCACGAAGGTGCTCTTTTTTGATCACAGCAGGATATTCTTCATCAAGAGCAATCTTCTTCGCAGTGACGCGAGCCACCTTGGCGATCTGCTTCTCCAGTCCACGCACGCCGGACTCGCGGGTATATTCATCAATGATTCTGGTGATTGCAGCCTTGTCGAACTTCAGTTGCCCTTTCTCCAGACCGTGCTCTTCAATCTGCTTCGGCACAAGATAATTCTTGGCAATCTCGTACTTTTCTTCAGCAAGGTAACCGCTGACATTGATCATCTCCATACGGTCCTTAAGAGCCGGCTGGATAGTATCGATGTTATTGGCCGTAGTTATGAACAGCACATTCGACAGATCATAATCTATATCAAGATAGTTGTCGTGGAAAGCAGTATTCTGCTCCGGATCAAGCGCTTCAAGAAGAGCAGAAGACGGATCGCCCTTAATATCCTTTGCAAGTTTGTCAACCTCGTCAAGCACAATCACAGGATTGGATGTACCTGCACGATTGATACCATTGAGAATACGCCCCGGGAGTGCCCCCACGTATGTTTTCCTATGTCCTCGGATTTCGGATTCATCGTGGACTCCTCCAAGTGCGATTCTTATGTATTTACGTCCCAAAGCCCTTGCCACAGACTTTCCGAGACTGGTCTTACCTACTCCCGGAGGGCCATAAAGACAAAGGATAGGAGACTTCATATCTCCCTTGAGTTTGAGCACAGCCAGATATTCTATGATTCTTTCCTTCACTTTCTCGAGCCCATAATGATCCTCGTCCAGAACCTTCTGTGCGTTCTTCAGATCGAGATTATCGCTTGACATCTCGCCCCAAGGAAGATCGAGCATAAACTGGATATAGTTATATTGGATACTATAGTCGGGTGAACTCGGGTTATATCTCTCAAGTTTGGCAATCTCCTTGTCGAAAATTTCCTGAACAGAGGCCGGCCAAAGTTTCTCTTCCGCTCTGGCACGAAGTTGCGCAAACTCCTCCACATCGTCCATTCCAAGTTCTTCCTGAATGGTCTTGAGTTGGTTGTTCAGATAATATTCCCTCTGCTGCTGATCGATCTCAGTCTTTACCTTCTGGTTGATCTCCTGCTTGATCTTCTGAAGTTCCACCTGAGTATCAAGAACCGAAAGAAGTTTCATCGCACGAGCCCTGAGGTCGCTATATTGAAGCAGTTCCACTTTGTCCATAAAGTTCTCGACCTCAATGGTGGTAGCGATGAAATTGACAAGGAACTCGAAATTGTCTATACTCTTCAGTGCAGAAGCCGCCTCACGAGGTACAAAGGATGAAGAACGGATTATCGCAGCAGCCTTCTCCTTGAGAGACTCTGCAATCATACGTACCTTAACATCGTTTTCAGGGACGAGATCTTCAAGATAGCGGACCCTTCCAAGCATATAAGGCATATATTCCACAACAGATTCTATCTCGAACCTCTTGTAACCCTGGAGAATGGCTGTAATCGTGCCATCCGGCATTTCAAGGGTCTTGACAATCTTGGCGACCGTGCCGTATGGATAAAGATCCTGCTCACGAGGATCCTCCACCGCCAGGTCGTTCTGAGGCACAGCACCGATGAAAGTATTGTTTTTCTCGGCATCTTCTATTAGGCGGATGGATTTCTCCCTGCCTATGGTTATAGGATATACAGTACCAGGAAAAAGTACGGCATTACGCAATGCAAGGATAGGGAGAGAATCCGGAAGTTGAGCCTCATCCAACTTCATCATTCCCTCGCCCTGCATTACAGGGATAATGCTGACTTCTGCACCAGGTGCGGAAAAAATGTCGTTCATTATATCTTTCATATATTCTGCATCGTTTCTATTTTCAACATCAATCTCGGCACAGGTCGCTTCAACTGCCAAAATGGCAGTCTTGTCCCCGTGACCAACGTGTATATATATATGGTCAATCATTGTGCCAGTCTGTATCATTCGAAATCCAGTGACATAAATTTATCTTTTTTGAATATTATGTCAAGTTTTTCGTTGAAATTTAAGCACTTGATTTGCCTAATTAAAAAATTCAGCCTATCTTTGCGATTCTATTTCGACAATAGTTTTTGATTTACAATATAAAAGAAATAAAGTTATGACAAAGGCAGAGATCATCAAAGAGGTGTCAAAGAACACCGGAATTGAGGCTACAGCAGTAGGAGCAGTTGTAGAAGGATTTATGGAGGCTGTAAAGGGCTCGCTTGCAAAGGGCAACCCAGTATATCTTCGTGGATTCGGCAGTTTCATCATCAAGCACAGAGCAGAGAAGGCTGCAAGGAATATCACAAAGAACACAACTATGACTATTCCTGCACACAACATTCCGGCTTTCAAGCCTGCCAAGGTTTTTGTAAACGAAGTAAAATAATATAACAATTATCTAAAAACTAAGTATTATGCCAAACGGAAAGAAGCATAAAAGGCATAAGATGGCAACGCACAAGCGTAAAAAACGCCTGCGCAAGAACAGACACAAGAAGAGAAAGTAATTTTCTCACAGTGTCTGCCATTTTAGCAGTCCGCTAAAGAAGGCCGACCAGGATGGTCGGTCTCTTTTTTTGAAATTAATCTTATCACTGAAATTCCTGATGGAGTCTGTAAAGGATCTGATCGTTGATGTCAATTCAACGGAAGTCTCGATAGCACTGATGGAAAACCACAGACTGATCGAGTTGAACAAAGAGTCCAGCGAGGGTCACAATTTTTCCGTAGGGGATGTTTACCTCGGAAAGGTGAAGAAGATTCTTCCAGCCCTGAACGCTGCCTTTGTTGATATCGGAGACGAAAAGCAGGCATTTGTCCATTATCTGGATCTGGGACTTTACTTCAACGCATTCGACGAATTCGTCAAGAGGGTAAATCCCAATTCCGATAACAAGGGAATATACAAGCACATAAAGCCAGGACATATCCTCGAGAAGGAAGGCAGGATTGAAAATGTGCTTACCCCGGGACAGATGATGATAGTGCAGATCGTAAAGGAGCCGATCTCAACAAAAGGTTCAAGACTGACTGCAGAAATTTCATTGGCAGGACGTAACATTGTACTGCTCCCCTTTGCAGAAAAGGTGAGCGTATCCCAGAAGATTTCCTCAAAAGAGGAGAAAAGAAGATTAGAGACGCTCGTAAAGAGTATTCTTCCTAAAAATTACGGAGCCATCATCCGCACAGCAGCAGAAGGCAAGAATGCCGCTATCCTTGATGCAGAGGTGATGTCCCTTATTGAAAAATGGGAGAATTCCTGGAAGAAACTGGCGAAATCAAAGGATGTGCAACTGCTCTTCACAGAGTACAGCAAAACCACTACCATCCTTAGAGACCTTCTCAACGACTCGTTCAGCAACATTTATGTGAATGACGAGAATATTTATGAGGAGACAAGGAAGTACATCTCGCTGATCTCACCGGAGCAGGAGAAGATCGTGAAACTCTACAAAGACAAGACACCGATCTTTGACCACTTCGAAGTAACGAGACAGATCAAGAGTTCTTTTGGAAAGGTAGTACCGATAAAGCAGGGCGCATATCTGGTGATAGAGCACACGGAAGCATTGCACGTCATTGATGTGAACAGCGGCATACGTTCCAAGAACAAGGAACAGGAGCAGAACACATTCGACATCAACTGCTTTGCAGCCGAGGAGATTGCAAGACAACTCAGACTTCGTGATATGGGTGGCATAGTGATCGTTGACTTCATAGATATGGACAACAACGAACATAAGAACGCCCTCTTCAAGAAGATGCAGGAACTTATGGAGCCGGACAAGGCCAAGCACAATGTGCTTCCTCTGACAAAGTTCGGTCTTATGCAGATCACCCGGCAGAGAGTCCGTCCAGCGACCGAGATCAACACCACGGAGGTGTGTCCGGTCTGCAACGGTACCGGAAAGATCACTTCAAGCGTCGTTATCGATGAGGCTATCGAGAGAAGGCTCGCTTTCTATGTGACAGAAAAGAAGATCACAAATCTGACCCTCAAGGTCAACCCGATACTCGGAGCCTACCTTACAAGGGGAATCTTCTCCTCAATAGTAGGAAAATGGAAAAAGAAGTACAGATGCAAGATCGAGGTCATAGAGACAACCGACTTCTCTGTCCTGCAGAATGAATTTTATGATGAAAAAGGTGGGAAACTGGATTAGTTTCCCACCTTTTTCATTATTCCTCTTGAATTTTCTGGTGATACGGCGATAATAAACAGCCAAAGCACACAGATCCCCCCACCCCATCAAGGTGGAAAGAGGAAGCGCAATTTCGTGTTGAGAATAGATAATGGCTAAGATATTCTCAAGCAATAGCAATGAGAATTCTGGACGAGATGGAATCCAAAGGGATGACTCAAAAGGAATTTGCGGAGAAAGCCGGCTGCAGCCAACAATATATTTCTAGAATACTTAAAGGAAGGGAAAACCTTTCATTGGAGACTATATCCAAAATCGAATCAGCCCTAGGAACATCTATTGTTGAAATCAAAGTATAAAACAATTCACCCGGATGTAGTTCGCTACGAAGGAGCATAGGGAAATGCTCCGCTCGCTTACACCCGGGTGAATTGTAATGTAAAGAATTCAACTATATCAGTTCAACGCATCTCGCCACGATTTGCCGACAACTACTGGTGGAGAGGTCGGCTCAAATGGCTTTTCTACATAGTTCTTGCGGGACTTCTGAACTGAAGTTGATGTTGTGCGGTTCACTGCATCATACTCCACAAAGTCCTCATAATCATACTCCCAGTCATAGCCGTATGCAAGTTTGTGGATGCGGTACCATATCGCCTCACGTGATGGAGCGTTGAAATACCCGTCATCATCTTTCATTATACTATTCTGCGACGGACGATATACGCCAGTCCAATAAGCAAGAGCGCCTTCAAAGATTCCAAGTCCCTCATTGGAATATCTTTCATCTTCCAGGAACTTTGACCACTTTACAAGAGTCGGATCTGTTGTGAAATCGACATTCTTCCACCAGCCAAACCACTCGTTCACCATCTTATAACTAGAGATGAAATCATCCGGAATCGCACCATAATTTTCGTACGCATATTCATCTGCCAGTTTTGCAAATCCGTGCCCTCCTGCCTCGTGATGTACCAATTTTGAAGTGTACTCATCAACATCTCCAGAAGCAAAATAAGCAATTGAAGTGCCCGACCCATAATCATTCATAGATTCAGGCTGGTACATATAACACGTACCTGATATATTATGAGCATTCATTGATACGATAATGAGAGCCTCATCCATCCTTTCATCTGACACAGCCATCCGGGCATATCGTAAGCACTCTCCATCATCGCCGCCCACTTCAGTTCCGTATCCAAACCAACCAGACAATGCTGTTTCTGCGCCGAAATCCAATAACTCACCATTGTCGAATAACTCATTCTTAGATACTGCCACGACAGAATACACATTGAAAAAATCTTTAAACGAAGCATACGGCTCAACTGAAAAGAATATATCATTCATCTTTTTCATATCCCTGTCATAAGTGCCGTCAGCAATCAATCTGTCCGAATATCCGTCACCAAGCAAAATGACATCTATACCATTTCCGGTCTTTGCCTCCTGCAGCATAGTGATCTTGCCATCAGCAGAATAATCCACAGACTCATAAATATCTGTTTCACCCTCACCTAATCTTTCATAAAGGAAATTACCTAATGTTTCCCTGTCATCAAAGATATGGTTGAAAACGACTTTTCCGGTATTGTCAATCACACAAACAGTCGGCATAGAATGCAAATATTGGCCATATCCCTTATTTCCTGAATGAGCGACCTCAAATTCAAGGAACACATTAGGCCAGGTTATGCCATTTGACTCCACGTATGCTCGCATCTGATCAGGCGTCGTGATGCTCCCATCGCCAAAAGAAATGGCACCAAGACCTTTATCCTTGTACATATTGTAAAGCCGGACAAGTTTCGGAGTATAGATCTCTGAGAACGGGCACTGATGTCCATAGTGGTAAAATATAGTATATTTGTAATCCTTGAAAAAATCATCTGTGATTCTCTCTCCATCCAGAGTCGTGAAATCGAAATCAGGGAAAGGGATACTCAAAGTCTCCGGATTAAGGCCTGTTCCTTTCTGATCGCAGATATTCTCCCAATCACGTATCCATAAATCCATATCCTGAATGGCCTGTGGCACATCACCCTCCAAAGAATTTCCATAAAGCCACAGTGTTTCCAAACCCCTTATATCTGCAATGGAAGCCGGTATCGTTCCTGTCAGTTGATTCGATTGCAGATTCAAGTGCTTAAGATTGGATAACCTGCTTATCTTTTCCGGAATCTGGCCCGTCAGTCCGCAACCAGACAGATTCAGGTCTATAAGATTGGGCATTTCAAGCAATAATTCAGGGAAACCGTCACATAAGAACTGCTCACAATTATCGACGCGAAAACGGAAAAGATTCTTTAAATTCCTGAACTCCGGTGGTAATGTGCCAGACAGATTATTGCCTTTCGTACTGTCTTCCGGAATATAAAGTTCTATGGAAGTAACAAAGCCAGACCCATCCGTATATACTCCATACCACTCATTGAGCGGTCTGTCGCTGCACCAATTGTCATTATGCACCCAATTATCCCCACCTGTAGCATTATAAAAAGCGATCAATGCCTCGCGCTCTAGGTGCTTCATATCTGTAATATTTTCGATGATCCCTATATCCTGTATATAGCCCGGCTTAAGAGTTATTTCCTGACGGATCTGCTTTATGCCACACTTGCTGTCTGAGGTATTGAATATAAACCGCAGTCCTTCTGAATATGTTCCAGGATATAAGGCAATATAATAGTCTCCCGGCTCCATCGGGGTGTCTGAGTTCAGATATACTTCGGGATAAGGACACCCATCCGGTCCCAATACTTCAGGCGAAAAAGTTGCCTGATCACCAGAAAAGTCAACGAAAATTCTATCATAAGCCAATGCCTCCTTTCCGGGCGCATCAACTCTTACTTGAGTAATCGGCCAAGAATCCTCAGTAATTGTAAACTTGATATACCCTAAGAGACTTCTGAAACGAAAGTTGCCATTCTTTTCAACACATTTAGCCGTTGAGAGATAGTACGGGAGTTGATTTTTAACAGCCCACTGCCAAAAATTAACACAACAAAAATATCCTCCCTCGCTCCATTCAAAAATAGAATTAGAAGATATAGCCCGGTAATCATTTGCCAAAGCCGTCTCACCGACAAACTCTACTGTCGGGCTAAGTTCCTCATTTGTTGAATAAAAGACATCTCCATTGACTGTTATATTCTCATATGGTATCCACCACACCTCTGTACCATTGACCAGAGTCGTTTTAGTGTCACCACCGAACGAAGCACTGAATCTCATTTCGAGTTTTTCACCGGGCGAGGTGTCTTTCTGAGAGATATCTGCTAATTCATCTACACAAGAAATAACTGTAATGACAGTTATGAGCATCGATATGGTTTTGAGTATTGTCTTCATAGTATTGATTCTGTTATGGTTTAATCGAGAAGTTCAATCCAACTGTCATCTTCTTCAAAGGAATCGTGAGTTCCGCTTGTACATAGAACTCCTTCATTCAATAGTTCACAAACGGAAATTTCCGGACTCACATAGAGTTCCAGAACAGAATCATCGGTCTGCTGCTTCATATCATTACGGGATTATAGGGTTACCTCATTTAGAATCAGCCACAAATATACACCCCCATTTTGAAAAAAGAAAATTTTTGAAAGGGGAAAAGACATTTGTATTTGCCTCCCGGATGTGGCTCGCTACGCAGGAATTATTCCTCTTCGAGAAACTGAGTCATATTTTCCGAATACTTGCGCCATTTATCAATCAGAGCCTGCATATCGGAGGGCAGGTCGGAGTCGAAACGTATAGTCTGTTTCGTGCGTGGATGAACAAAGCCGAGGGTCTTGGCGTGCAAAGCCTGGCGTGGAAGCAGTTTGAAGCAATTCTCGATAAACTGACGGTACTTTGCATAGATGGTTCCCTTGCGTATTTCAGAACCGTCATAACGGCTGTCGTTGAACAGAGGATGGCCGATCCAATTGAAATGAACACGGATCTGATGGGTACGTCCGGTCTCCAGACGACATTCCACCACTGTGACATAGCCGAAACGTTCCAGGACACGATAGTGAGTCACTGCGTGTTTCCCGTGATCCCCGTCCGGGAACACCTTGAAACGCATACGGTCGTTAGGGTCGCGTCCTATATTTCCTGTAATCGTACCCTCGTCTTCTTTCAGATTACCCCATACAATGGCCACATATCTGCGCTCGATGGAATGCACAAAGAACTGCTTGGCCAGATCCAGTTGAGACTCATCATTCTTCGCCACAACCAGCAAGCCTGATGTATCCTTGTCGATTCTATGAACCAGTACGCCCATCCTTTCATCCTGAGCATCAGGGCCTTGCGAAATACCCAGATGATGCGCCAGAGCATTCACAAGAGTGCCGGAGAAATGGCCGTGGCCGGGATGTACAACCATACCAGCCTCTTTGTTGAGCACGAGAAGATCATCATCCTCATAGACTATATTGAGCGGAATATCCTCGGGCAATATTTCCAATCCACGCCTCTGATATGGCATCACGAACTTCACCACATCACCTGGACGCACTATATAGTTCGCTTTGACGATCTTATCATTTACACGGATATAATCGGCCTTGATAGCCAGTTGGATACGGTGACGTGAAGTATATTCCATATGCGTAGCAAGATACTTGTCAACACGCATAGGCACCTGACCGGAAGAAATGTCGAAGCGATAATGTTCGAACATTTCCTGCTGTTCATCCTCATACGCCACTTCATCCCCTGCCTGCACCGGATCGAAATCCTCAACAGGATCTTCATTGAAATCAAAAAATCTATCCTGATTCATATTATCGAGAAGGTATTCTTTCCGGATCTATAGTAAGGTATAGTGAGACATCATTGCCTAAGTTGGCCGGAATCTCCGAGGCTTCGGGAGATTGCCTGTAAACAACAGCATTCAAACTGTCATCGTAATTCTTCACACTGTCATCGAATCGTAAAGACTTGATATTCAGCGACTGCTTATGCACTGCATCCACTGCTGTCAGATATCTTTTTCCGATCACATTCGGAACGTATGTGCTGGCTTCTGTCTCAGGATTAAGTCCAAGCACCAGATCGATAACAGTATCGCTCTCTACCATCACGCCAGGCTCTATTTCCCTGTTGCCACGCAATTGGCGCAAGACGTTATTGGTGGCCATATCCTGGACATATATCAGTTTGCCAAGCACAAGTCCGCGTGAATGTATCTCTGCAAGAGCCTGCCGCATAGACAAGCCTACCAGATTCGGGACAGTCACCTTCTTCGCATTAATAGCATTGATAGTCAATGCGATACGGCGTCCTTCCTTAACCTTGGCACCAGGCGCTGGATTCTGGTCGCGCACCGCGCCTTTTCTCATTCTCTTGGCATAAACCGAATCCGTCACCTCTACCCTCATTCCTACCTGTGATGCCACCGCCTCAGCCTCGGCCACGGTCATATTGGAAAAATCAGGCACCACAAGTTCCTGATTGTGCTTGGTAACAACATTGAGGAATAGCATAGCGCCGACAACCATAACTACCACAAGTACAATGCAGATGAGCAGGTTACGCACTATCCAATGACCCAAAAATCCGGTCTTCTGTTTATTTTCACTCATTTTATCTTACATTGATCAATTCATACGAACGGCACCCGAGGCCAATCTTCTCTCCATATTCCACTCCAGCCTGCCAGTTGGTGTCAGGGTGAACAATGCGGAATTTATCTTCACCTTTATGATGGTGATGACCGCAACCGCATTCTTCCTGATGCTCACCATCCTTGTCGGAGATAACGTTTCCTTTAAGAGATGGAGCCGCCTTCACCAGATCAGCACAAGCACAGTCAAGAGCAACAGGGTCAAACGACGCAGCGATTCCGATATCAGGCACAAGAGCCATATCATTATGGTTCCAGCAGTCGCAGTTAGGTGACACATTCATAATAAAACTTATGTGGAATGAAGGCTTGCCATTGACCACGGCGTATGCATATTCCGCGATCTTGCTGTTGAGCACTTCGGAAGTGTCATAATCTTTCACGACGGCGGCAGATTTCTGACATACAGCAACGCACTGACCACAACCCACACACTTATCATAATCGATGACAGCCTTACGGTCAACAACCTTCACGGCATCGTGACGGCAATATTTCTCACATATACGGCAACCTATGCAATTGTCAAGATCGATGCAAGGCTGCGAAGAGGAATGAAGTTCAAGTTTTCCACCGACACTCGCCGACCCCATACCGAGATTCTTCAAAGCCCCGCCGAAGCCGCTCTGCTCGTGTCCTTTGAAATGATTCATAGAAATCACAACGTCAGCATCAGCGATGGCTGCACCGATCTTTGGAGAAGGGCAATATGCTCCTCCACACGGAACCTCCTTATAATCAGTACCTTTCAGGCCATCTGCTATGATAACGTCAGCGTGCGCTCCTATCCTGTTGAAACCATTCTCCATCGCAGCATTCAGATGATCGACGGCATTTGAACGTCCGCCGGAATAAAGGGTGTTGGAGTCAGTAAGAAATGGCTTACCGCCAAGCGAACGGATCACATCCACAACACGCGCCGCATAGTTGGGACGTATATAGGCCATATTGCCAGGCTCTCCGAAATGGATCTTGATGGCTGTGAATTTGCCCTCGAAATCGATATCTGCGATACCTGCCCTCCTGATAAGACGCTCAAGTTTGGTAAGAAGGTCGTTCCCAGGAACTGTCCTGAGATCCGTGAAGAATACTTTTGATCTTTCCATAGTCAATTATACTATCGGCATTCCCTTGAAGATGACATTAAAAAGTCCCTGTCCCAACAAGGCTATGCCTATTATTACCACTATTGCTCCCGTAACTCTGCTGATCCAGAGTATCGTAGTCATTCTGAAATTCTTACGGAAACGACTCAGAAGCCACGAACTGCAGAACCAATATGTAACGGAACCTGCACTTACCGATAGGATTATCGGTGCCACGCTCCAATTATGGGGTGCATCGTCAGCAAGTCCGAAAAACGCAAAAAGTGTGAACATCACAAATATCGCCATTGGATTGGAGAGTCCCATAGCCACAGCCTGGCCGAAATCCTTAGGAGAGACTGATGAAGTGCCATCAGTTTTCATCTTTCTGAAAGGATCCGACAGGGCCATACTCAATCCCACTATCCCCAAAACGATGCCACCTATAAGAAGTATGATATTCTGGTGTGCGTCTATGAACTTCTGCGCGAATGCAAGAGCAAAGATCGCTATAAAGGCATATAAAGTATCGACCACACTGGCACCCAGACCGGACACAAAACCGGCCTTGTGCCCCTTGCTCAGCGATTTCTGCACAACAAGAATCGCTATCGGACCAACAGGTGCCGATGCACAAACTCCTACGAGAAAGCCCTTGAGGATATCGACCAACATAAACTGCCTTTATATAAATCTAAACAGACAAAGGTAGTAATAATTTTCATATCTTTGCCTTGGATTTAACGACAGCAAATGATGAAAAAGGAAAATATGCTTATATGGGGGCTCGTCATTCTTTTCGCACTTATGATGTCTGCCCCATTCATCATACCTCATACTGGAATACTTGCCTTGTTCGGAATTGTACCTCTGCTGTGTATGGAGCGTATTGCGGGTCAATCAGGTAAGAAAAGGATTTGGATATACCATTATTGTGCATTCGTACTCTGGAATACGATAACGACATTCTGGGTATGCAATGCCACGATAGGTGGCGGTATTTTCGCCGTTCTGGCCAATTCACTGCAGATGTCGCTGGTGTTCGGATTGTTCAGACTCAGCAAGAAGAAATTCAGCGGATCATTACCTTACATATTTCTTGCAGTGGCGTGGATAGCCTGGGAGAGATTCTATTTCGATGCCGAAATATCCTGGCCGTGGCTCGTGCTCGGAAATTCATTCGCACGCACAACCTGGGCGATACAGTGGTATGAAATCACCGGAGCCCTCGGCGGTTCTCTCTGGATATGGGCCTGCAACCTTGGCCTCTTCGGACTACTCGTTTCCCTTTCCGATGGAAGTTTCTTCTACTGGAACAGAAAGGCACAGACTGCATCAGTGACCGGATATCTTGCAGTGTTGACACTGCCGTTCATCGCCTCTGCCTGCATCGCCAAAGAATACAGGAATTCTATGGACTCCGAGGAAAGACTGCCTGTGGTGATAGTACAGCCCAACATTGACCCTTACAACAAGTTTCAGGCAATGACCCAGGATCAGCAGAATGCTATCCTTGAAGGTCAGATAGAATCCGCTCTCGAAGGCAGAGAGGCAGACAGCACAGCCGGGCCGCTTCTGGTCGTAGCACCTGAGACATTCACCAACGATATCATCTGCGGAGGATACGACCGCAGCAGAACCTGGAGACGGTTCACAACATTCCTGAAGGGCTATCCTTCCGTCAATATGCTTTTCGGAGCATCATCGTATGATTATTTCGAATCTGCCTCCAAACCATCACATACCGCACGGCAACTCGGAGACGGGCGCTGGGTCGAGTCCCATAATTCGGCACTTCTCATCGACGGCACATCACGCACGGATATCTTCCACAAGAGCAAATTGGTAGTTGCGGTGGAAATGACCCCATACCCTGCCGTTTTCTGCAAGATAGACGACTGGCTTGGAGGTGTTATGGGGCGCTGCATCGGACAGGATGAAATATCCCTTCTTAATGTGGAAAGCATTGACGGGCAGACCATTCCGATAGGATGTGCCGTTTGTTACGAATCTGTCTATGGGGAATATTATACCGATTATGTCCGCAAAGGTGCGCGCGCAATGGCCATCATCACCAACGATGCCTGGTGGGGCGACACTCCCGGTTACAGACAGCACCTGAGTTATGCTTCATTAAGAGCCATCGAGACCCGCCGCGCCATAGCCCGTTGCGCCAACACCGGAATATCGGCTATCATCTCCCCTTCGGGAGAAATAACACAGCCGACCCCTTGGTGGGAGCCGGCCGTTATAAAAGGCGAGATTCCTCTCCGCGACGACATCACATTCTTCGTAGCCCACGGCGACATCACCGGCCGCCTCTGCACCTTCATCTTCATCCTGCTACTGATGGCACTGGGAGTGAGGTTCGTGACGAGGAGGTAAGGAGAAATCATTCCATTATCTCATTCCCATCGGAGGGCCCATAGGACCACGTCCCATTCCGCCTGGACCGCCACGCATTCCGCCAGAGCCGCGGTGACCTCGGTTGCCGCCGAAGGTACCGAAGCGGTAGGTGAAGGATACTACGATGTAGCGTCCGAGGGTATTGTTACGGACTTCCTGGTGATAGTTGGAAGCATCGGTCACCGAGAGATTCTTGGCCTGGTTAAGGAGGTCGTATGCCCTGAGGGCGAGGGTGCAGGTCTTGTTGAAGAGAAGCTGAGTGATCTCGGCATTGAGGATGAATTCCGGCTCCTGAGGAGTAGTATAGCCGTTGTACCAGTTGTAGTTGAGGTCGCTGATGAGGTTCATTCCGAACGGAAGCGTCCAGTTCATCTCAAATGATACGTTATTGTTCCAGGTAGCCTTCTGATTGGCCGCATTCATCGTGTACCAGGACTTCGACATATTGGTACGGCCTCCTGCAACGAGTTCCACGAAGTCATTGCGGTATGTCAGACGAAGCATCTGGGTGATGCCCATAGTCTGGATCCTGTTCTTTGTGAAGGCATCTGTATTGCCCAGATCGGGAAAATCCTTGTGGAAGAGGTCGTAATCAAAAAGAGCATTCTCTGCGTCATAATATTTGTCTGAAGCGAGAGCTCCTGTGCCGATATATGAAACAGACTGGTTGTAACGGGCATTGGTCATCGACATTATAGAGAAATCGGACAGGCCGATCGGAGAGTTGACCATCACGTGACCGTTAACCGAACCTGTTCCCGGACCGTTTACAGGGATAGAGTATTGTGTACCGGCCTGGTCATACCACTGCGCATTGGTGATGGCATCCTGCACCAGACTTCCGTTTATGCTGGCATTCACCGATGTGAATGATGTCATATTGGTATAGCGGAAATTGGACCTGAGATTATGAGTGAAATACGGCTCGAGGTAAGGGTTACCGAGGGATATGTTCAGAGGATTGGTATTGTCCGGCACCGGCATAAGCTGTGATGTCGAAGGCTGTGCAGAACGTCCGTTGTAGAAGACCATAATATTGGTATTGTCATTGAACATATACCTTACACGGGCCTCAGGAGACCAGTTGAGCACCTTGCTGTTGTATGATTTTCCGTTTGTCTCGTTATACGTATTGGTAGGATTGAGCTGTGCTCCGATCTGAGCATTAATCTTTTCCTTCTGCCAGCTGAGGGTAAGTCCGGCGCGCTGGTTGATGTAGCGGTTGACGATTGAGCTTGAATAGGTAGGATCAGGATTAATCAAATCATAACTGTTCTGGAAAACAGAACTGCCGTCAGACCAGCTGTCGATTCCATTGTATGTATCCTTGCTACTCTTGTTGATATTCCAAGAATACTGATAACTTGCTTCAAGGAAGAGAGTCTCAGCTAAAGGCTCGGTATAGACAAGCCGACCACTGAGAGATGAGTTTGTTGAATACTGATTAAACATCTGGTCAACAACTTCTTTCTCTTTTGTACCGTCCATATCTATATCCGTTTCAGTGTATGACTGATTGAAACCTATCATCTCATTGTTGCTGAAAGAGTAGTTGATATTGGCGGAAATGGTTCTTCCCGGCTTTCCGAGACGCTGACGGAAGAGGAGACGGCCGCTTGCAGACCAGTTGTTGTTGTCACCTCTGTTATCATTGAATCCTCTGTTGGTGAAGGTGGTATCAGTTCCTCTTGCAGTCCTTGTAGAGAAATCAGAACGCTCCGAGTAGCTTCCGCTTCCGAAGTTGAACTGAGGTTCGAAGAGGATGGATGTATTCTCCGAAAATTCGTGATCCAGACGTATACCGAATCTGTGTCCCTGCGAAGCATTGGTGCTGGTGCCGGTATTGTCATTCAGCAGACGGCTGCCGTCCTCCATATATGTGATCTTCGAACTTTCCTCCTCAACATAGCTGTCAGAACCGTTATAGAGGTAATTGCCTGAAAGCTCCATATCGCCTCCAAAAAGATCCCAGGCTCCGTTAAGTCCGCCCATCCACGAGCTGGTGATGCCGTTACCGCCGCCGAATCCTCCCATTCCACGACCCATTCCGCCACCGCCTCCGCGCATTCCCCTCATCATTCCGCCGGCAAGGTCGTTGAAGCCACGGTTATTGGTATTGTTGGCATTCAGGATAATGCTTATCTGACTGTCTTCCTTGAAGTTACCTACGATGCCGGCTCCCTGGTAGCGCCATCCGTCCTTGAGTGCTGACTTACTGTCAGTATAATATCCCTTGTCCGGCATATCGTGTCCGCCGCCGGCCATCACATTTCCGAACCATCCGTTCATCATTCCCTTATAGACCGAGAGATCTATTATGGTCTCTTCCTGTCCGTCATCGATGCCGGTGAATCTCGCCTGCTCCGACTTTCTTTCCACCACCTTCACCTTCTCGATCATCTTTGCTGGTAGGTTCTTGGCTGCGAGCTGAGGGTCATCGAGGAAGAAGGTCTTTCCGTCAATGGTGATCTTGGTTATAGTCTCTCCGTTGGCCGTGATGGTGCCGTCCGAATTCACCTCCACTCCGGGAAGCTTCTTCAGGAGATCCTCAAGCATATCGTTGTCGGATGTCTTGAACGAGGAAGCATTATATTCGATGGTATCCTTCTTAACAATGATAGGATTGCCGACTGCAGATACGTTGGCAGCATCCAGGAGTTCCGCATCCTCACTCATCTTGAGAGTGCCCAGATCGAGTTCCTTCTCCACCTTCACCTCCATCTCAAGAGGCTTGTAACCAAGTAATTCAGCCTTAAGCACATAGGTTCCCTTCTTCACTTTCTGAAACACCGCCTTTCCTTCGCTGTCAGAAAGGACATACTTGGCAGGAGTCTTTTCACCCTTGACGGTAAGGGACGCGGTCGCAAAGCCGACCGGGGCTCCGGAATCTGCATCCACAAGATGCATACGTACGGTAACGGAATTCTGTGCATAAACAGAAAGACTAAGGAAGAAAGTCACTACGGCAAGAGTGAACTTCACAATAACGGATTTAATCTCAGGCACCATAATTCAAAGCTTTTATCAAACAAAACACGGTGGCAGATTTTTGCCACCGTGTATATAGACACCTTATTTGCCAAAAGGTTTAATTATCTTCTCGGTCCCATCGGGCCTCCCGGTCCTCTTCCGCCTCCCGGTCCGCCGAAATTACCGAAACGGTAGGTCAGAGACAGGATGATGTAACGTCCCAGAGTATTGTTGCGAGTTTCCTGGTGATAGTTGGAAGCATCAGATACCGACAGGTTCTTTGACTGTCCAAGGATATCGTATGCCTTGAGAGCAAGCGTAAACTTGTTCTTGAAGAGGAGTTTGGTGATTTCCGCATTGAGGATGACTTCATCCTCCTGAGGAGTGGTATATCCTTCGTACCAATTGTAGTCAACATCTGCTATGAGATTGATTCCGCCAGGGATAGTCCAGTTCATCGATCCATCGATCTGATTGTTCCAGGTTGCCTTCAGATTGGAGTTTTCCATTGTGTACCAGGACTTTGACATTCTGGTACGTCCTCCGACTGTAAGTTCAACGAAATCATTGCGATAGGTCAGTCTGAGTCTCTGGGTGAAATTCATAGTCTGGATCTTGTTGGTCACGAAGAGATCGCTCTCACCGAGATCCGGGAAATCCTCATTGAACTGACCATAATCGAAACTTGCATTCTCCGGGTCATAATACTTACCGGAATCAAGAGATCCCTTGCCTATGTAAGAGGTTGACTGATTGTATCTTCCGAATGTCATCGAAAAGATGGAAAATCCTGATTTGCCGAATGGCGAGTTGACCATCACGCGCATATCTGCCGAGCCGGTTCCCGGACCGTTTACAGGAATTGAGTATTGTACTCCTGCAGGGTCATACCACTGGGCATTGGTTATGGCGTTCTCCACCATACTTGCTCCGAAACGAGCGTGTACGGAAGTGAATGTCTTTTTATTGGTATATCCGAACATTCCGCGTACATTGTGATTGAAATACGGGTCGAGATTCGGATTACCGAGGGATATGCTCAAAGGATTCGAGTTATCCGGAACCGGAAGGAGTTGCGAGGTCGAAGGCTGCGCAGAACGTCCGAAATAGAAGAAACGGATATGCGAGTTGTCATTGAACTCGTAGTTCAGCATTGCCTGAGGAGACCAGTTCAGCACCTTGCTGTGATACGGATCGTGTCCTGTCGTTTCATTGTAAGTATCCGTAGGATTGGCTGATACACCGAGTTGGGCACGGAACTTTTCTTTCTGATAACTGAAATTGACACCGGCTCTCTGATTGATGGAGCGGTTCAGGATTTCATTTGAATATCTGCTGTCCGGTTCGGCTCCATCGGGATTGAATATCAGGATACCGTCCGGATCCAGAAGATTGCTTCCACTGTTGAATGTCTTTTTATAAGACGAGTTCCTGTTCCAACTGTATTGATAATTGGCCTCCAGGAAGAAATGTTCAGTAAGAGGCTCGGTATATACTACCCTACCGCTAAGAGAGGAACTCTTGGAATTCTGATCAAAGTGCTGATTAACAATCTCATCTGTCCACTCCTTGGTATCGGCATCCTTCACAGATGTGAGTGACTGATTAAGTCCTCCCAGTTCATTGTTGCTGAAACTGAACCGGACGTTTGCTGAAATGGTTCTACCTGGCTTGCCAAGACGCTGTCTGAAAAGGAGAAAACCGCTCGCCTGCCAGTTGTCATTGTCACCAAAGTTTCCGGTATAACCTTTATTGGTCGAGTCGCGAAGTTCCCCTTTCTCCGTATATGTCTGGAAATCTGAGAATTCACTGTAGGAGCCCTTGCCGAAATTGATCTGAGGCTCAAAGAGAATGGATGTATTCTCAGAGAATTTATGTTCGAGACGGACTCCGATACGATGCCCCTGGCTGCGTGTCTGGCTTGTTCCCACCTGATCATTGAGAAGACGGCTGCCGTCATCAAGATATGTAATCTTGGAACTTTCCTCCATCACATCCCTTATCGATCCATTGTAAAGATAATTGCCTGCGAGTTCCATATCACCGTCGAAGAGATCGAATGCACCGTTCAGACCGCCCATCCAGGAAGTCGCGATACCGTTTCCACGACCCCAGCCGCCCATTCCTCGGCCCATTCCACCACCACGCATTCCCTGCATCATACTTCCGGCCATATCGTTGAAACCACGGTTATTGGTATTGTTTCCGTTGAGAATGACGCTTATCTGACTGTTCTCTGTGAATCTTCCCACCATCGCAGCCCCCTGGTAACGCCAATCGTTCATATCAGATCCGGCTCCAGGAACATCGTGTCCTCCGCCGGCCATAACATTTCCAAACCATCCCTCCATCATACCAGGTCTGAGCGAGAGATCTATGACAGTCTCCTCTTCACCGTCATCAATACCGGTAAACTGAGCCTGCTCAGACTTTTTCTCCACTACCTTAACTTTTTCTATAAGTTTGGCAGGAATATTCTTGGAGGCCAACTGAGGATCGTCAAGGAAGAATGTCTTTCCGTCAATAGTGATCTTCTTGATGGTCTCTCCGTTGGCTGTGATGGAACCGTCTGCCTCCACCTCCACTCCCGGAAGTTTCTTCAGGAGTTCCTCGAGCATATCATTGTCGGAAGTCTTGAAAGAAGAAGCGGTATATTCAATGGTATCCTTCTTTACCACGATTGGATTTCCAACGGCAGAAACGCTGGCAGCATCAAGCACCTCGACATCCTCTTTCATCTGAATTCTGCCAAGGTCCAGATTCTTATCGACAACTATTTCCTGAGAATAGGTCTTGTAGCCCATTATCTCGGCCTTGATCATATATGTTCCCTTCCTTACTTTCGTCAATGATGCCACACCTTCAGCATCTGTAAGAACATATTTGGATGCTGAATTCTCGCCTTTGAGTGTCAAGGATGCAGTTGCAAAGGAAACTGGCTCCTCCGTTGCAGCATCCACAAGTTTCAATTTTACAGTAAAGGAACCCTGAGCGTATGCTGAGAATCCGACAAGGAATAAAGCAATGGACAGAAGCGTCCTGAGGAAAAGTGAAACCACTTTCTTATTCATAGCAAAAGTTTATTTATCAACACATTACATCATAAACACAGTAAAAAAGCGCCCTTTCAGCGCATCATCACCGTATATTTGGACGCAATCTTAAACCAAAGGTTTAAAACCAACATCTACTTTTTAATTCTCCCGGGATTATCCTCCAGGAATTTCTTCCAATCGGACTTACCACCTATCGCAGCAAGAGGATTGGATTTCTGATAATGATGACACAAGGCTATGGCCAGCGCATCGGTTGCATCCAGATATTTTGGGTCAAGACTGACATTCAGGGTCTTCTGTATCATCATTGACACCTGTTCTTTCGACGCTGCTCCGTTACCGCATATTGCGATTTTGGCCTTACGTGGAGCATACTCAGCCACAGGTATGCCTTTCATCACCGCTGCCGTCAGCGCTGCTCCCTGGGCTCTCCCAAGTTTCAGCACCACCTGGGCATTCTTGCCGTAAAACGGAGATTCCACGGCCAATTCAACGGGCTTATATTCATCAAGCAGTTCACTCACTCCTGAAAATATATTCGCCAGTTTCTCAAAAGGATCCTTGATCTTGCGCAGGTCAAACACACCCATATCAATATAATAAGGTCCTTTCGAGTTTATACCGATAACCCCGAAACCTAAAATATTGGTTCCGGGGTCTATGCCTAGTATGATTTTGTCTTCTTGCAAAAGATTCTTCACTTCGGTCTGACGGCAGGTCAGTCAATATAATCAAAACCTGTGTATGGACGGAGCACTTCCGGGATCTCTATTCTGCCATCCTTCTGATTATTTTCAAGAAGGGCAGCAACCACTCTTGGAAGAGCAAGAGAACTACCGTTGAGAGTGTGTGCAAGTTGCACCTTTCCGTCAGCATCCTTATATCTGAGTTTCAGACGGTTAGCCTGATATGATTCAAAGTTTGAAACTGAAGATATCTCAAGCCATCTTCCCTGAGCGGCAGAATACACTTCAAAATCGTAGGTGATTGCAGAAGTGAAACTCATATCGCCACCGCACAGACGGAGAATCCTATATGGAAGTCCCAGGCTTGCAACAAGTTTCTCAACGTGAGCGATCATCTCATCGAGAGCCGCGTATGACTCTTCCGGTTTCTCGATACGCACAATCTCAACCTTATCGAACTGATGGAGACGGTTGAGTCCGCGCACATCCTTTCCATAAGATCCGGCCTCACGACGGAAACAAGGAGTGTATGCTGTCATCTTCACTGGGAAATCATTGTTTCCAAGGATAACGTCACGGTAAATGTTTGTAACAGGCACCTCTGCAGTCGGAACAAGATAGAAATTGTCAACAGTAGCGTGATACATCTGTCCTTCCTTATCTGGCAACTGACCGGTTCCGAAGCCTGAAGCCTCATTCACCATTACAGGTGGCTCTACTTCGAGATAACCTACCGATGTGTTCTGGTCAAGGAAATAGTTGATCAGAGCCCTCTGAAGCCTTGCACCCTTTCCCTTATAGACAGGGAAACCGGCTCCTGTAAGTTTGACTCCAAGGTCAAAATCTATAATGTCATACTTCTTGGCAAGATCCCAGTGAGGAAGCGCATTCTCTCCCAATTCAGGAATCTCATTACCCATCTTTACTACCACATTATCCTCCGCTGTCCTTCCCTCAGGAACCTGATCGCAAGGCAGGTTAGGAAGAAGAACCAGAAGTGAATTCAACTCATTATTGTTCTCTTCAGAAGTTTTCTCTATCTCACCCGAACGAGTCTTGAGAGCAGCCACCTCAGCCTTTACAGCCTCAGCCTCTTCCCTCTTGCCTTCCTTCATCAAGCCGCCGATCTGAGCGGCCTTTTTCTTCTGTTCTGCCAGGCAGGCATCAAGTTCGGCCTGAAGGGCACGTCTGTTCTGATCAAGAACATTTATCTTTTCTACAATTTCCTTTGCGTCAAAATTCTTGACTGCAAGTTTCGCTATCACAAATTCCGGATTCTCACGGAGTAGTTTGAGTGTCAGCATATTATTTTCGTTTTATTATTAAAAAAAGAGGACCGCACCCTACTCGGGGATACAGTCCTCTATCTTTGTCATCAAATCCCGAGTCTTAGTTCTCAAAAGGGAGTACCGAGACGTATGATTTGTTATCTGCCTTCTTGCGGAAACTTACCTTACCGTCAATAAGGGCATAAAGAGTGTGATCCTTACCCATACCTACATTCAGACCTGGGTTATGAACAGTACCTCTCTGACGAACAAGGATGTTGCCAGCCTTAACTGCCTGATCACCGAATTTCTTGATACCGAGTCGTTTGCTATGTGACTCACGACCGTTCTTAGAACTACCGACGCCTTTTTTATGTGCCATATTCTGTTCCTCCTCAATTAATTAAGCGATCGCATTGATCTGAAGTTTTGTATAATACTGACGGTGACCGTTGAGTTTCTGGTAACCTTTACGACGCTTCTTCTTGAATACAAGAACCTTGTCTCCCTTAAGTCCGTCGTTAACACCTCTCTCTGCTCTGCCGAGAACTGTTGCTGTTACCTTTACACCTTCTACGTATGGTGCACCTACCTTTACTGCTCCATCCTCATCAACAAGGAGAACCTTATTGAACTCGACTGAAGCGCCCTTCTCATCCGCAAGGCGGTTTACGAAGATTTCCATACCAGCCTCAACCTTGAACTGCTGGCCTGCAATTTCTACGATTGCGTACATAAAAACTTGTAAATATTAAAAGTTTTAGACAGCAAGCGGCAGCCTGAACGCTGCTCTTCATCATAATGCTTGACAATCTTTAAATAATCTTCTGTAATTATTATAAATTACTGCTCGTCCTGGAGTTGAAGTTGCTGAACGTAGATAGCCTTCTGCATCTGCATTCTCTTCTTCACTGACGGCTTGACGAAGTTCTTCCTCGCGCGAAGTTCACGGATTGCACCTGTCTTCTCGAATTTTCTCTTGAACTTCTTAAGAGCCTTCTCAATGCTCTCACCATCCTTTACTGGAACTATAATCATATCTTTATCACCTCCTTTTCATTATAGGGCTGCAAAGATAGGCATAAAAATTTAATTTCCAAGCCTAATTTCTTGATTTAAGGAGATTTTTGAAGGTTTCCATCCCTTTGGTAGCCACTTCCCTGATATGAGTAAGACGACCGTCACGGACTGACAGTTCCTTGGGGTCTATAATATATATAGGGGTATCCATACGGGCATATCTGTATAAGCCTGCGGCAGGATAAACCTGAAGAGATGTGCCGACGATCAGCAGAATATCTGCAGCCTCCACCGCATCTATGGCAGCCTCTATCTTAGGCACAGCCTCGCCGAACCACACGATATGAGGTCTCAACTGAGCACCGTTGGGAGCCAGATCTCCGATATGCACCTCATCTGCCCCTATATCGAACACGGTCTCCTCTGAAAAACCGTCACGATCATTGCAGCAATTCTCCGGACGCACCTTGGTCAATTCCCCGTGAAGATGTATTATCCTCGTACTTCCGGCTCTTTCGTGAAGATTATCGACATTCTGGGTAACCACAGTAACATCATATTCTTCCTCAAGACCTGCTATGGCTATATGGGCCGCATTGGGCCTTACCGACGCCAACTGAGAGCGTCTTGCATTGTAGAAGTCCAGAACCAAAGCAGGATTCCTGTACCATCCTTCAATTGATGCGACATCTTCCACTTTATGATTCTCCCATAGGCCGTCGCTGTCCCTGAAAGTGCTTATGCCGCTCTCGGCGCTTACACCCGCGCCTGTGAGCACTGTTATCTTTTTCCTTTTCATTCCGGTATCTCAAAATAGAATTTCCGCAACCAATATTCGAACAGAGGATCCATTATCACAGGCTCATCCTTTTCATTGAAAGTAAGAACCTCCTTCTTCTTCAAAGCATCCTTAACCCTCCTTACATTAGCAGATGAATTAAGATGATATTTCTCGATCACCTCTGAGGCACTGAATTTCATCACTCCGTCAAGCACAGCACGGACCAGACTCAACTGATGGTCAGTAAGATCATTGACAATGTTGACGAAACGGGGCTCGTGAACAGAAATCATCGATTCCAAGGCTCCTGCCATCATTGCCTCAGTGACGAAACCTTTGGACAAGGCATCACAAATGGAGGCAAGATGATTCATATACCACAGATTTGACTTGAACAATTCACAGGCACCCATTGCCAGGTTTCTGTCGAAAGACTTTCCCATACCGCTGAGGAAGCCCTTCACCAGATGCTCGATTATTTCCCTCTGCTCCACCTGACTTAAAGCCACGTGATTGACCTGACGCCAGAAATATCTCTTCTCCTCGAAGATATATTTCATAGCATTCACCATCGATCCTGTCATTATGAACACAGCCGGATAAGGAATCTGCCTGTCACGTTCCTTCATCTGGGTCTCCATCATCTTGAACACATCGTCGTATTCATCGGCATTCATAAGATTCTGGAACTCCTTCAGCACGACGATATATCTTATTCCGTTTGCCGACGCCAGTTTCTGAGGAAGGGAAAGCATCTGCTCAATATCGTTCCTGTCCGGAGTCCAATTGAGAGAGACCACTTCTTCCTTGGTCATATACATCATCCTGTCAAATACAAAATGAGTATCAGCAAGATATGTGGAGACAATCGTTGCAAACTGATCCTGAGTCGAAGCCATAGACTTCATCACTGCCGACCCGAATTTGACGAGGAAATCCTCTAAAGTCCTCACATTCAGCATATCCACGAAAGCGACAAGAAACTGTGTACCCCCGTCCCTCAAGTCACGGAACACCTGATTGACAAGCGACATCTTGCCAGTCTTGGGAGGTTCGTATATTGAAATATGCTCGCCAGCCCGGATGAGGTTGGCCAATATCTGTCTTTCCATTCTGCGACCGATGAAATTCTTGTCGGTCACATATCTGTCATATATGAATGGGCTATCCATAATTATATTCTTCTGTTTTCAATTCACAAAATTAATAACGCGGAAGCGGTCGCGCAACAAAAATGTTACATAAATATTAACAGGCAATTGTGAATAAATACAGAAGTTTTTTCATTATCTTTGTATGTTATGGACATTATAACGAAATGAACGAAGAAACAATACATAACGAACCAGCCGGAAAACATTGGAAAACCCTCCTGAAGATCCTTGCGTGGACAGCAGGAATATGGCTCATAGTACTTATAGTACTTCAGGCTGCCCTCTCTCCTTCCGTACTTACACGGATCGTGAACCGTATCGCATCCGAATACGTAGATGGCGAATTGTCATTCGGAAAGATAAGGCTGTCTATGTTCCGCCATTTCCCAAACATAGGCATATCGATGGAAGACTGTTCCATCACCTACCCGGCAGAAAGGTTTGACAGTCTGGAAGCCGCCGGTGCTCAGGGATTTCTGTTAAAGGCCGGTTCCGGAGAAAAATCCGACACCCTGGCCTCATTCAAGAATTTCTCCGCAGGGATAAACGTCGGGGCACTGCTTGCAGGCAAGATCAGCATCCCGCATCTGATTTTAGTCAAGCCACGCATATTCGCCCACTCATACGACACGTTAAACGCTAACTGGGACATATTCCGCACAGGTCCGGACAGCGACACGTCATCATCACCTTTACCTCCTATCTCAATAGGCAGGATAAGATTCACAGAACATCCTCATATCGTCTATACCGACAGCAAGGATACTCTTTTTGCTATGGCGGATCTATCCAAGATGACTTTCGACGGGAAACTGGACACAAGAAACGTAGATAAGAACAGAATCAACTTCAGCATCGACAGTCTCATCCTGGCCGGCAGGATAGCCCAGGACACCCTCGGATTAAGACTCGACAGGCTTCATATACACGAGCATCACAAACATCTCGACATACACGGAAAAGCAGACGCAATGCTCGCGACACGCTCGTCAGGACGTATGAGCATCCCGATCAGCATCAAAGGGTCATTATCTTTCCCTAAGGACAGTGTCCCTGCCATTACTCTTGACGGATTCACAGCAGATGTCGCATCCATACCAATACGGCTGGACGGCACAGTAAAAAGAACGTCCGGACAGACCCTGATAGACAGCAGATTCAGCATTGATCAATGCCGGATCGAGGATATTCTGGACGGTTTTGCACGCAACCTGATTCCCGAAGCAGACAAGATTAAGACTGATGCAGTCATTTCGATGCAAGGAGTCTGCACAGGACTTCTCGGAAAAGGCAGCATACCTTCCATAGATATAAGCCTCGACATACCTGACTCTTATATCTCCCACAAGGATATAGACCAGAGCCTCAGAATATCATTGGAGGCTTCAGCAGGAACAGATGACAGCGGTAAAGCGAATGCGCGCATTAACAGGCTGGAAGCAAACACATACGGACTGGACTTCAGCCTGACAGGAGGATCCGATGACATCCTTGGAGAGGATCCGCTTATCGATATGGACGGTTATCTTTCCGCAGAAATATCTCAACTGGCAACTCTTTTTCCTGATACCGGTATCACCGGCGCAAAAGGCAAGATTTCAGCAGATCTGGAGGGTCGAATTTCGCTTTCCCAGATCAGTGTTTACAATTTTGCACAGGCCGACCTCGAAGGAAGCATCGTATGCGACAGTCTGAAGATTGACTCCCCGAAAGACACCGTATCTCTTACAATAGACGGACTCGATATAAAGATAGGGCCGGAATCCGTCACATCCAAAGCAGATCCGGAGCGTTCCTTCAGACTTATAGCAATCAACGGCAGGATAGACAAGGCCGACCTGAATTACAAGGATATTCTTTCCTTTAACGGACAGTCCATCGACATAGCGGCAAAAAATGCAGCGGATGCTTTCTCAGACAAGGATACTACCAAGATCCATCCTCTGGGAGGACATATCAATGCAGAGACTCTCTCCCTGAAGGATGCAGAGGGGCTGTCGGTATCTCTGGACAATACTGCAAACAGATTTCAGATGGTTCCGAAGAAAGGGAACCACAAGGTACCGGTATTGAGCCTGTCCAGCACAAATAAGAGAATATATGTCAGGGATGCCGCCAACCGCGTAATTCTGACGGATGCATCAGTAAAAGGGACTGCTGCGATGAACTCAATAGAACGCAGGCAGAGAAGGAAAGCAGTGCTTGACTCACTTGCTCAGGAGCACCCCGATATTCCTTCCGACTCTCTTTTCCGCCGTTATGCTTCCGGTAAAAAGACAAGGGACATTCCAGACTGGATGACTGAGGAAGATTTCAAGGCACAGGACATCAACATCAGACTTGACGAAAGTCTTGCCAGGTATTTCAGAGAATGGGATCTTGACGGTGGCATAAAGGTCCGCACTGGAATCCTTATGACACCTTACCTTCCATTGAGAAACATACTCAAGGGAATGGATATTTCCTTCAACAACAATGAGTTCCGCATCGACAGCCTTAAAGTTCTTGCCGGCTCATCACAAATTGCAGCCAAAGGCAGGCTCTCGGGACTTCGGCGCGCTCTTCTGGGGAGAGGCACGTACAACCTGGATATGGACATCACATCGGATGAAATGGATGCAAATGAACTCCTTGCTGCATTCAATGCCGGAGCGTCATTCAACCCGGACAGTACAGATATGTCTGAAGCAAGCGATTCCGAATTCCTGCAGATGGTTGTGGCTGACTCTCTGTCAATGGACGAGCCTCAGAAACTCATAGTCGTCCCTGCCAACATAGTAGCAGACTTAAGCCTTAACGCCAGGAACATCAGATTCTCCGAACTGGATATCAGCAGCCTCGGAGCCGACATCGTGATGAAGGAGAGATGTATGCAGATTCTCAACACGACAGTCAGCACCAACGTCGGCAACGGATCATTCGAAGGATTCTATGCCACAAGAAGCAAAAAGGATATACGCACAGGTTTCAATATAGGCCTCACAGATATCACTACTGAAAAAGTCATATCAATGATGCCGGCAATCGACACGATTATGCCTTTGCTCAAATCATTCAAAGGATCGGTTGATTGTATCCTGGCCGCGACAGCCAGTCTGGATACAAATATGAACGTAATGATGCCGAGCATCAACGGGGTAATCAGGATCGGAGGCGAGAATCTGACTCTCAGCGGCGACAAGATGTTCACAGACCTCGCCAAGAAACTTAAGTTCAAGGATAGGGACGAAGGCAGGATTGACAGGATGACAGTAGAAGGAGTCATAAAGGACAACACTATCGAGGTCTTTCCTTTCATAGTAGATATTGACAGATATACGTTGGCTTTAAGCGGCAAGCACAATCTCGACCAATCTTTCAGATACCACGCTTCGATCATACGGTCGCCTATGGTATTCAAAGTAGGAGTCGATATGTACGGACCGGACTTCAGCAATATGAAGTTCAAGATAGGTAAACCGAAATATAAGAACACCAAGATCCCTGTCTTCACAGAAGTAATAGACCGTACCCGAATCAATCTGGCGGAATCCATAAGAGGCATATTTGAAAAAGGTGTCGAGGTCGCTATAAAAGAAAACGAGAAACAGGATGCCATCAACAGCCTCAAGAAAATCTTAGGCTTTGTCAATGCTGTTGACCAGCAGTTGGAAGAACTTTCGGAAGAAGAAAAGAAGCAGTTGGATGCAGAATCCGGTTCTCAGGATATGGAACAGATAACAAAAGAAACATCAGATACAACAGATGAACAGTCAGGAATACATTGAAGTTGCGATCAGAATCGCACCGTTCAGCGAGGAGAACGCTGAAATCGTAACAGCGGAGATATGCGGACTTCCTTTCGAATCCTTCACAATGGAAGATCCGTACCTCAAATGCTATATTCAGAAGGAACTTTACAACGCGCAGGAACTCAAAGTCGTGATGAGCGGCCTGGAGGGAATGGGATTTGATGTCGAATTCAGCGCCAACCTGATGCCGGCAGTAAACTGGAACGCGGTCTGGGAAAGCGAGTTCACCCCTATCATCGTCGATAGGAAATGCACGATAAAAGCATCTTTCCATCAAGGGTTGAAAAAGACTCGTTTCAACATCACGATCGACCCCAAGATGGCATTCGGCACAGGCCATCACCAGACTACATATATGATGTGCCGCGCACTCCTGGAAAACGAAGAACAGGTCAGAGGCAAAGTCGTTATGGATATGGGCTGCGGCACTGCCATACTTGCGATTCTTGCCGCCAAGATGAAGGCTGAACGCGTATATGGCATCGACATTGACGCTGTGGCTGCAATATCAGCATACGACAATGCAAGGCTTAACAGAGTGGGCAACAGAATAGAGACCTACTGCGGGGATGCATCCCTGCTTCAGCGGAACAGTTATGATGTCTTTTTAGCCAACATCAACCGCAACATCCTCATTCAGGATATGCAGACATACGCTCACTCGCTCCGCAAAGGAGGATTGTTGTTCGTAAGCGGATTCTACGTGGAAGATATGCCGATGATCATCGGTACCGCTTCTGCGGCCGGCCTCGAATATGTAAGTCACGACAGTATCGATAACTGGTGCTGCATAAAATTCAGCAAATAATGAAAAAGATATTATATTGTACCTTACTGGCCTTTACACTCCTTTCCTGCAAACCGGATGCTTACGTCGGTCCACTCGACTCCCCTTTGGGCAACTGGGACGGAATAGGATGCGAATATTTCTTCAATGGAGAACTTGTAGCCCAGGCCGATTCGGCATTCTACCCCGCTATGACATTCTACAAGGAAGGATTGTGCTGCATCGAAGGTATGAAAGGAGCCTTCCCATACGGATATGATCCTCAGACGAAAATCCTCCAGATAGATTCGGTGGTCTGGGCTGTGGAGAATCTGCACACCGAGGATATGACTCTGAAATTGATGGGACGCATATATCCTTCTCATCCGGATGAAACTGTAAAGTCAGAAGAGGATGGAAGCACAGAGGGTGAGGAAGGAGAAGGAAACGAAGGCGGCGAACAAGGTCCGCAGCCAGACAGCAACGGCATCATACTTCCCGTAGAATACAAAGGATTCGTCATCTCCGCTGATGAAAACGACTATTTTTATACAGATGGGAACGGCAATAAGATTTACTGCACCCCTGTCGGCACTATAGGCACAGACGGATTGATGGTCATAACGTTATGGTACGACACAAGAACCGATCATTATGGGCCTCTGATCGTCGAAGTGGAAAAGAAATAGAAACCTTATCTAGAACATCCTTCTCTTCTTGAAAACCCAGAAGATGACGATCAGTGATATGACCATCAGGGAAAGGATCACGAACCAGGCCCATCCGGAATGTCCGAAGAACCAGCCGAACTTCACGTTCATTCCGAAGAAACTGGCTATAAGTGTCGGAGGCATAAGCATCAGGGAGACAAGGGTGAACACTTTCATTATCTTATTCTGATCGAGATTGATGATACCGAGCACAGTGTTCTGAAGATATTCAAGTCTTTCGAAACTGAAGTTGGTATGATTGATCAGGGATGATATATCCTTCAGCAATACATTGAGTTTCGAATGATACTCGACCGGATATTTCTTGCTCTTGATGATGCTTGAGATAACCCTCTGCTTATCAACGATATTCTCTCGGATGAGCATTGTATTGTCCTGCAACTGATTGATATCTATAAGGAACTCCTCGCTGATGTCTTCTCCGAGACTGACCTTCTTGTTGTATTGGGTGATTTCCTTGGAAACAAGTTCGACCATATCAGCATCAAGGTCGATACGCTGTTCCAGAATACTCAGAAAGGCAACGTGACCCGAATCATACATTTTAGGAAAGGCAAGCATACGGCGCTGGAGATCCGTAAAACTCTTCAGAGGACACTCTCTGAGGGTCGTAAGTATTTCATCGGTAAGAATGAACGAAACAGTCTCCTCATTATATTCGTCCGGACCGGGAATAAGGAAACTGGTATTCGCAAAGATAGCCTTTTCTGTCTCGTAGAAGCGTGATGATATCTCGATCTCCTCGGCCTGCGCACGGTTCTGTATCGTAGTGCCAAGGAACTGCTCCACCGTCCTTTTCTCTTCGCCGGAAGGAACATAAAGATCAATCCACACCACATCGGAATATGCAATGTTTGAAAGATCGGTTTCTGACTGGGAAACCATAATCTGTCCGTCCTGCTTGTAGAAGATCTCAATCATACTCTACCTCCCATTTTTAAAAGACAATAATACGAAACAGGCCTGCATACAGAAATGCAAGCCTGCAAATTTATCCTTTTTCTTTGACAAGTCCAAATCTATGGCTTGAAAATCTGTCTGTTGACTATTGAACGGCCAAGAGTCAGTTCATCAGCATATTCCAGATTGTCCCCGAATCCCAAACCACGCGCCAGAGAAGAGACCTTCACACCATACCTGGCAATCTGACGATATATATAGAACGAGGTGGTCTCCCCCTCCACATCTCCGCTCAACGCCAGTATAACCTCTCCGGCAGAGCCTTCCAGCCCATCGGCATCCGCTTCGAAAAGGGCTTCAGGCGAAACAAGAGCAGCCACGCGTTCCACAAGTTCGCGTACTCTGATATCCGATGGGCCTATACCGTTTATAGGAGAAATAATTCCACCGAGAACGTGATATACGCCATTGTACTGACCGGTGTTTTCAATACTCATAACATCACGCACACTCTCCACCACACAGATTGTCCTATGGTCGCGAGAACGATCTGAACATATCGAGCATACCTGATCATCTGATATCATCATACAATGGCTGCAATACTTCACATCATCGCGAAGCCGTGTGATTGCTGTCGCAAAATGATGAACATTCTCCTGAGGCTGCTTAAGAAGATGCAAGGCAAGCCTGAGCGCACTTCTCCGACCCACGCCAGGCAATGAACTGATTGCATCGACGGCTTCCTCAAGAAGTTTTGACGGGTAATTTTCCTTATATACCATAATCGTTATGATATCTTACCAATTCATCTATAGGAGATTTGATAAATCTGACAAATTCAAGGCCGTAGGGTGCCCCTTCCTTACGAAGGATCTCCTCACAAGCACAGCCGAATGAACCTGCCACCCCTACGCTGCGAGTATAATCCCCCTTGACTTCCTCGGAAGCATATCTAGCCAATGATCTTCTTACGAACGATGATATGCAGTCCTCAACAAGTGAGAGCATATATGGGTCATCGGTACGCGATAGCACAAATGGAGCAAGCGAAGCCATAAACGCTGAAGCAGCCTTTTCCTTATACACTTTCCGTACAATCGCAGAATAATCCAAGCCTGTCTCTGCTATGAAGTCATCCTGAATATGTTCGGGCACCATTCCTTTAACAAAATCAGCAAGGAATGTCCTCCCCAGGGCTACCCCGCTTCCCTCATCTCCGAGAATATAGCCACCAGGGCGTATATTCCTCACTATCTTGCCATTATGATAAAGACAACTATTGGAGCCGGTACCCATTATAGCCACAACTCCGCTTCCGTTGCCGAACAAGGCTCTGGCAGCAGCAAGGATATCGGAATGAAATTCAACACTTGCAAAAGGACACCATTCCTCCAGACAGGCTCTGACCGGAGCAGCCGATTCTTCCGAGACAAGGCCGGCTCCATAAAAAAACACCTGATCGACATTGCCTCCTGTCGGATTTACAATCGGGACAGCGGTTCTGATTATATTGCGGATGTGATCCATATCCAGACAGGTAGGGCTGAGCCCATCAGTGAGTGCTTCCCTGACCGTCCCATCGGATGACACAGCCCTCCAGGCCGTCTTGGTGGCCCCGCTTTCAACAATTATCTTCATCTCGAGATTACCTATGAGAATACAAAAATAAGAAAATTCCCTATCTTTGCATAAATAGATTCAATATGAGTATGAAAAAGACTATCATCATCGCCGCCATAGCGGCTCTCCTGATTCCGGCTATGTCTCAGGCTCAGGATTGGGCTAACTTCGGGAAATATGCAGAAAAGAATCAGCAGGTCGCCACAACACCCAAGGCAGTATTTATGGGAGACTCCATCACTGAAGGATGGGCAAAGGAAGATCCGGACTTCTTTACTTCCAACAACTTCCTCGGCAGAGGTATATCCGGGCAGACATCTTCACAGATGCTGGTCCGTTTCAGAAGGGATGTCATTGACTTCAGTCCGAAGTACGTTGTAATCCTTGCCGGCACAAATGATGTGGCCAGAAACAATGGATACATCAGCCTGAAGAATGTACTGGGCAATATCATATCTATGTGCGAACTGGCTAAGGCAAATAAAATCAAGCCGATACTATGCTCTGTTCTTCCGGCATCAGGGTTCTATTGGAGACCGGAAGTCAAGCCGGCTGAAGATCTGATCCGGCTCAACAGTATGATAAAGGAATATGCCCGTTCGGAGAAGATTCCATTTGTTGACTACCACACATCTCTGAAGGATGAAAACAATGGTTTACCGAAGGTACACGCCGCAGACGGGGTGCATCCGAATCTCCAGTGTTACAAGATAATGGAGGAGATGATACTTGAAGTTCTGAAATAACAGATCACTTATATAAGAAGCACGGGCGCTATGCAATATAGCGTCCGTGCTTTTTCCAATGTATATACCCTATCACCGCTGAAATGCTGTAAGCGGCATAAAGAACTGCCATCCACCACAGACCCTGGCTTGCGCACAAGATGGTACTTACCGTATCTGCCGCTATCCAGAGCCACCACTGCTGGATATAGCAGCGCACCAGCCACCAGGTAGCCACGGCACTCAATACCGCCACAGCCGAGTCAAGATAAGACATAGGATTCTCCAGAAGTTCCATCAGATATGCCAGAGCGACAGTTCCTGCAACTACAGCCAACACACTGAGCACCAGGGTCTTGAGAGACAAACGTTTCAGCCTGATGCACCCATCTTCCGGTGCATCGGGATCTGCAGAAACCTTGCCCATATCCTTACGCCACTGCCATAATCCCACTACTGATGTAACCAGATAGTAGGTATTGAGCCCGAATGATGCATACAGACCCTGACGGAAGAATACCCACATCGCAGCAACACTGGTGAGGATTCCCACCACCCACATCAGATTTTTCTGACGGATCTCCAGAATAATATAAATCACCCCCGTAACGAGGGTGAATATTTCCATAAAAGAATTCACTAGAGGACTTCTATAAGTTCCACTACAAACTTAAGGGTCGCGTATGGAGGAATCGCACCAGGAGCACCGTGCTCACCGTATGCAAGGTTGTAAGGAATATAGAACTCGTATTTCGATCCCTCTGACATAAGTTGAACACCCTCTGTCCATCCTGCGATCACCTGATTAAGGCCGAATACAGCCGGCTCATTACGATCATACGAACTGTCGAACTTGGCACCATTGAGGAATGTTCCCTCATAATGGCATCTTACCTGTGAGGTTGCCGACGGTTTCTTGCCGGATCCTTCTGTGATAACTTTATACTGGAGGCCGCTCGGAAGTACGACTACGCCTTCTTTCTCTGCATTCATCTTCAGGAATGCCTCGCCTTCCTCACGCATAGCAGCACTCATAGCCTCGGCCTGAGCCTTCTGTTCAGCCTCGAGTTCAGCGAAATATTTATCGAGAAGTTGTCCTGCCTCCTGGAAGGAAACAGCAGGCTCGGAACCTGTCAAAACGGCCTTGACTCCAGCCACAAAATCCTCAAATTCAATCGATCTGATGCCCGATGACATCATATTGTGGGCAATGCTCATACCCAATGCATAACTGTTCTTATCCATATTTAAATATTTATACCCTTGCGGGCTGATTAAATTCATAATTTTGCAAACGCCTGCAAATGTAGCAATTTTTATTTAAGAGATTCCTCATCAGGACCTGACATTCGGCGAGGATGATGTTCAAGCACCTCCTTATGCCAGGTGGTGGTGTCAATGTGGGTATAGATCTCTGTGGTGGTGAGACTTTCGTGACCAAGCATCTCCTGGACGAGACGCAGATCAGCCCCGTTTTCGACCAGATGGGTCGCAAAGGAATGTCTCAATGTGTGAGGAGATATTTCCTTACGGACATCTGCCAGCAATGCAGTGACCTTCACCATCTTGAACATCGACTGGCGGCTCAGGGAGCGTCCGAACCGGTTAAGGAATACCAGATCATCGGCTACATCATCGTATGGAACAGGGCGACGTTCCAGATAGGCATTGACGGCATCTATCGCCATTTCTCCCACTGGTACAAGCCTTTCCTTGTTGCCTTTCCCGATGACACGTATATATCCCTCATCAAAGAAAAGGCAGGACAACTTCAGTCCGACAGCCTCAGACACCCTGAGACCACATCCATACAGGATCTCAAGGATAGCCCTGTCACGCAGTCCTTGCCAGGATGAAAGATCCGGCACGTCAAGCATAGCCTCCACTTCTTCGACAGACAGCACCTCCGGAAGATATTGTCCCAATTTGGGAGAGTCCACCTTATCACAGGGATTGTCTGTGATGGATCCTTCAAGTACAAGCCAATTGAAAAAAGAACGCAAGGAACTCAGGAATCTGGCCTGCGAACGCTTCGACACAGCGGAAAGTCCGGATAAATATTGCTCGACATCCTCCGGAACGATATATTCCGGACGAGACGGCATTGCATCGAAGAACTTCTTCACATCAGAACAATACGATGCCACGGTATTCCGCGACATCGCACGTTCTATCTTAAGATAAATCTCGTAATGTTTGAGAAGATCCTTCACTTCGTTCAGGATGACAGATTAAAGAGTCGAATACTTCTTTCCGTACTGGAGCATCTGGTCGAGATAATTGTCGTTATATACAATCTGATAATCAACAATTTCGCCATTTTCCTCAACAGGAACGATCTCAGGATTGACGAATCCTCCGTATGGTTTCAGACCGAGGGCAGCATATCTGTCAAGCACCTCCCTGTGGAGTTCAGGATCGATATTCACCGCGTATGTCTCCACCAGAGCCTTTCCTGCTTCATAGTCACCTTCGGACTTTATCCTCTGCACCTCTGCCAGAAGATCTCCGAACAAGCCACGAAGAGCCTCGAAATCATTCACGACAAAATAGGTCTTTCCATCGCGGTTCTTCTTCTCGATAACATTATCGGCCAAACCTTTCTCATAGCACCAGTCAGCAATGAGTTTTCTGTTCTGCATATGTGCCTCCATATTTTTCTTTCCGAATTCGACGCGATTGAACTGCGTAAAGATACCGTTGCGGATATAACTTGAGTATTGAGCCTTGTATGCCTCCATATCAGGAAGTATTCCAAGTTCAACCAACTTAGGATCAGCAAGATAATAGAGTCCGAACAGGTCTGCACGTGTCTCCTCAAGAGCAGAACTATACTCGCCCAGAGCATTTGGAGATGTCTCAGGAAGGAGTTGACCCGAACCGTGTCCGAGGCATTCGTGAAGGTCGGTATGAAGGTCATTGGTAAGTGCACCGTACTTCTTCTCAGCCGCAATCTCTTCCTCAGACCAGGCGAACTCCGACAGAAGATTCTTAGGCGATTCCTGTGCCGCCATATTATATGCCGAAGTGAGGTTTGCTATAGTCACGGACTTAGAACCGTGCTCACGACGGATCCAATCTGCGTTAGGAAGGTTGATGCCGATAGGAGCGGCTGGATAGCAGTCTCCTGCAAGAACCGCCACATTGATCACTTTTGCAGACACGCCCTTCACCTCGCTCTTCTTGAAACGATCGTCAACTGGAGAATTATCCTCGAACCACTGAGCATTTTCGCTTATAAGTTCAGTACGGAGCGAGGCCTCAGTATCCTTGAAATTCACAAGTCCCTCCCAAGTAGCCTTGCGTCCGAGAGGGTCATTATAATCCTCTACGAATCCGTTCACGAAGTCAACCGTACCGAGAGTATCCTTCACCCACTTGATGTTATACTCATCCCAAAGTTTCAGGTCACCAGACCTGTAATATGCCACAAGATCGGCAATATATGACTTCTGAGTCTCATTCTCAGCCACAGCAGCAGCCTTTTCCAGTTCGGCACAGATCTTCTCAAGTGCCGCTCCATAGAGCCCTCCTACTTTATATACTTCTTCACGTACAACGCCGTCAGCGCCTTTTACGACACGGCTGTTGAGACCGTATGAAACAGGAGTCTTGTCTGCCGGATCCACCATAGCGGCATAGAATGACTCTACTTCAGCGCGTGTCACTCCCTCATAGAAATTCACAGCCGATTCCGCTACTATATCTTTGCCTCCCATAAGTTTTCTTGCAGGATACACAGCAGGGTCAAAGATTACAGGGAGGAGTTCCGAGCATTTCTCCTCATCACCGACTGCAGTCATAAGGCTCCGGAAATACTCCTGAGAACACTCAGGGAAGAATTTGTCTTCTGCATAATGATGATGGATACCGTTGCTGAAGAACACTCTCTTCGCATACACCTCGAACTGTTTCCATTCCTCGCTGGTGCGGTCGCCTTCATATTTCTCAAGGATATTCTCGAGAGTCTTGCGGATATCAAGGTTATATCTGCAGTTCTGCATCCAGATGATATCACGGCCATATTTTGCAGCCTCTGCAAGATGATATACATATTCCTTCTGCTGAAGCGTAAGTCCATCCCAGCCCGGCACCTGATACCTCATAATCTTCAGGTCTGCGAACTCGTCGAGAAGATATTTGAAATCTCCTTTGTCTGCCGCTTTGTCCGAACAAGAAGTCAAGGCAGCGGCGAAGCCTGCGATCGTAATCATTTTTCTGAACAGTTTCATATTTTTCACAATTATTGTCTTACAGTAGCGTAATTGGCAAATATACGCAAAATAATTATATTTGCACATTTAAAGCATATTAGATGAAATCTATAAATACATTCATATCGAACATCACAGCAGCCATCATCCTGATGACACTTGCTGGAGGATGCTGCCACATAGACAAGCCTGAGGATGACTGTCCGCAGGATAATACATCACGCAAGGTTCTCCTTATTTATTCCGCAGGATTCAACTCATTAAGAGAATATCTGCTTGACGACATCAACGATCTCAAGCAAGGCTGGCTTCCTGGCAAAGGGTGTGACGATGATGTACTCCTTGTCTATACTCACACGCCAAAGTCATATAGTGCATACAGCACCCCGACGACCCCATATCTGATCAGGCTGTCTCAGGACGGAAGCGGGAACACCGTATGCGACACCCTAAAGAGATATGATGAAAACACGATCTCATCATCCGCAGCACAACTCAATGAAGTGCTTACTTACGTAAAGGACAATTATGCAGCCAGGAGTTATGGAATGATATTCTCGTCACACGCGACAGGATATCTTCCGGCCGGATTCTATTCCAATCCTGACGGATATGTCTTTTCTGAAACTGGAATGATGAAAGCCCGAGGCATATCAAAGCCAAAGGCTGTCCCTTATATCGAGCCGGAATACGACCCTTCTCTCCCAATGGTAAAAAGCATAGGACAGGATGTGACAGGTCCGGTATCAGACAGACAGTCCTACGAAATGGATCTCCCTGACTTCGCAGAGGCCATCCCGATGAAACTGGATTATATCCTCTTCGATGCCTGCCTGATGGGAGGTATAGAAGTGGCATACGAATTAAGGGAGAAATGCAGCAAAGTAGGATTCTCCCAGGCCGAAGTTCTCGCAGAAGGACTTGATTACAAAACACTTACAGAACACTTGCTCAAGAGAATGGATCCATATCCACGCGGCGTATGTGAAGATTATTTCAACCAGTACGACACAGAGACAGGGGTCTATAGGTCTGCAACCATATCGCTCATCGACTGCGAGAGGCTGGAGCCTCTGGCAGAGGTATGCCGCGCATTCTTTGCATCGCATCGCGAAGGGCTTGCTTCGATCGATCCGGACAAAGTGCAAAGATTCTATAGATTTTCACACCATTGGTTTTATGATCTGGAAAGCATAATGACGGAGGCTGGAGCGGATGAAAACGAAATTGCAGGACTTCATAACGCTCTGTACCAATGCGTGCTCTACAAAGGTCATACTCCAGGATTTATGTATGAGTTTGACATCAACACCTTCTCCGGCTTCAGTATGTACCTGCCCTGCAACGGAAACGCCGAACTGGACAAGTTCTACAAGACACTGCAGTGGAACCAGGCGACCGGGCTTATAGAATGACCTGTCCTGTCATCCTGAGCGCCAGCGAAGGATCTTTTTTCCAACAAAAATATTTGATTCTCAAATAATTTATCTATCTTTGCAGCCCCATAAAAAGCGGCAGCGCTTTTTGGTGCAATGGGGTTTTTACCGCAAAAGCCGATATTTTCGAGGCGGACAAATCTGAGAAACCGGAGCAACCTTTTGGTTGTGAGGCTTTTGAAGTAAAAACTGAGTAACACATTTTAAATCAAAAAAAAACAATGAAACACATTGAACTCAATGGCCAGGTTCGCGAAGCTGGCAACAAGGCTGCGGTAAAGGCAGTACGTCGTGCAGGACTCGTTCCTTGCAACATCTATGGACTCGGTATGGAGAACATCCTTTTCACTATCGACGCACAGGATCTCAAGACTATCACTCATACTCCTAATTCTTACATCATCGACCTCAAACTCAGCGACGGAAGAAACGGCTATGCAGTGCTCCACGAGGTACAGTATCATCCTGTAACCGACGAGGCTCTTCACGTTGACTTCCTTTTCGTTGCAGAAGACAAGCCAGTAACCATCGAGGTTCCTGTAAAGGTAGTAGGACACTCTGAGGGTGTGAAGATGGGTGGTAAACTCCTCGTTTCAAGCCGCAAACTCCGCGTAAGCGCAATGATGGACAAACTTCCTGACGTACTTGAAGTTGACTCTACTCACCTTATGATCGGCAAGCAGATCGTTGCAGGCGACCTCAACTTCGACGGCGTTACAATCGTTTCACCTAAGGCAACCATCATCTGCTCAGTACGTCCTACACGTGCAACTCAGCAGGCTAAGATGGAGCAGGGCAAGTAATCTGATCTGGTATGAACTATCTGATCGTCGGTTTAGGAAACATCGGCGTCGAATATTCAAACACCAGACACAATATGGGATTTATGGTATTGGATGCCTGGGCTCAGGCATCCAATATTGTTTTTGAGTCTGGAAGATACGGAAGTACGGCGACGGTGTCCTTCAAGGGAAGGAAGTTCACTCTTCTGAAGCCCTCCACATATATGAATCTGAGCGGCAAGGCTGTCCGATACTGGATGAACGAACTGAAGATCCAGCCGGAAAACCTTCTTGTAATTTCTGATGACCTCAACATTCCGTTCGGGACACTTCGTCTGCGCAAGAACGGCAGCGCAGGAGGACATAACGGACTGACAAACATAAATGAACTCATCGGAACGCAGGAATATGCCCGGATCAGAGTAGGAATCGGCAATGATTTCGGACGTGGCCAGCAGGTCGGCTATGTGCTTGGCGAACTTACTGAAGACGAAAAGAAAGAAATGCCAGATCTCTGCAAAAGAGTCATCGATGGTGTCAAAGCCTGGGCTACAGTAGGGCCGGACAGAGCAATGAATACCGTTAATACAAAGCCCAAAGCAAAGATGGAGGAAGTCGAAAAATAGTCCAAAGGACTGAAAACAAAAATTTTAGCATTAAAAATTTGTTTTTTCGACGAATTATCCATACCTTGGTCGAAGTTTATCAAAGTTTCACGAACTATTTAAAATTTCAACACGATGAGAGCACTTGTAGATCAGATCAAGGCAGAGTATGAGGTATTCGCACAGAACGCCGAGGCTCAGGTAGAGAAAGGCAACAAGGCTGCCGGCGCACGCGCTCGTAAGGCTGCTTTGAATCTTATGAAGTTGATGAAGGAATTCAGAAAGGAGTCTGTAGAGGCTGCAAAATAATTTCCTTCATAAAAAAACAAGGGGTCGGTAGTTTCTCAACTTACCGGCCCCTAAACGTGTACTAAAACCTAAACCTGACATATAGATGCATATCGGTTCAGGAACGTTGCATCAAATATTGAAAAAAATCAAAAAAAATAATCTCACATCACAATCTCGACATTATCGACCCACAAAGTATTGCCTACACCTCCATAAAAGGCATCTCCGCAACTTGAGATGAAGTGAATCATAATATGCGTAGGTTCAGTCCCTTCAGCAGCCCATCCGTCTTCAATGATTATGACATTCTTACCCTCGCTGTTGATAGCGTGATACGCAGAATCAGGGTCTGTCTTCAGCCCCATATATTCCCTGTAGAATGGTTTGTGCGTAATATCTCCATAATGGATATTGATTTCATAGCCGTTCTTCCACTGAGGCACATCCTCCATTATTCTTTCAATACCGGTGCCGACCCTCAATGCGTGGACATTCCCATCCTCATCTTCCCATCTTTTCTGAAGAATCACTGTCATCTCAGCATAATCCGGATAACCCATCGGCTTCAACTTGGAAAATCCGGTACCACGAACCACCTCATATCCCACATCAGCCTTATAATCAAGTCTGATCGCCTTTGGAGAGCCCGTAAACGGAACTCCGTACAATACTTTCGACATAGGATCCTTTGTAGTGGTTATGGGTTCAGGCAAGGCACCGACCAGCAAAGCCCCCTGACAGGTCACATCCATATTCACTATGCCTAGTGCCTTGACTTCCTCAATATGTGTCTCGATACGGGCACAATAACCGTCTCCTCTTTTTTCCGGGAATACAGTATTATTGGTCTTGACAACCCCGGCAACTATTGCAAGAACGTTGTTGGTACGCCATAAATACCCTTCAGGTGCCTTGAACGGAGTCTTGCCTGTGACTAGAGTATCCTGATTGCCGTAGAATTCGTATAGATACTTTGTCTTTCCGCCTATAAGACCGGATTCCTTGACTTCGCGAAGACACCATTTGTCAAATTTTCCGATTTCATTTATTTTCTTGGCAACACTTTCCTGAGCCATAAGAGCGGAAGACGCAAAAAGCAATGCGCATAAAGAAAGCGCAAATAATCTTGTCCGTCTCATAAAAAATCATTAAATATGCAATTCTTTTGCAAATATACGGGTTTTTAGAAAAAACCATACCGAAAGAAACGATGAAACTTAAGACGATACTTATATTTTTGGCTCTCATAATATTCTATCCGGCTCATTCGAGACCGGCAAGGATTGGCATTACTCCCCTTATGCAGCCCGACGGGACCATATTTGAAGCCAGAATCACAGGTGATGAATTCTGTAAGATCACCACTACTGCAGACGGATGCGCAATAATCCAGAATGAGGAAGGATGGTGGTGTTATGCAGAATTCGACGAAAATGGAAACAGGGCGAGCACCGGCTGGACTGTAGGAGGAGAAGCCCCTTACGCAGTCATTTCTGCAAGCCGTAGAATTCCGTATGGTTCTCTTTCTGCCTCTGCAGTTATGAAGAGAAGTGTTTTGCCCAGGGAGGAAATGCGTTTCATAGAAAGGCTTGGGCCCGCAACAAGGAACGGAGATGCTGCAATAAAGCACGGAATTGTCATTCTGGCACAATATAGCGACGTAAAGTTCACGTATAGCAGAGAGGACTTCGTCGATCTGCTTACTCTGAAGGGTTACTCACGAAACGGTGCTTCCGGAAGCGCGAAGGAATATTTTGATGAACAGTTTGTGGGCAAGGTCGATTTCAGGTTCGATGTCAGTGAAATCGTCACGATTCCGGGCAAACGTGCCGATTATGGTGGCAACAGAAGCAATGGAGACGATAAAGATCCGGCAAGTATGATCATAGAAGCCTGCCGGGCTGCAGACGCTACAACAGACTTTTCGCTTTACGACGATGACGGAGACGGGGAAATTGACAACGTTTTTGTATTTTTTGCTGGCGGAGACGAGGCTGAAGGGGCTGGAGAAGACTGTATCTGGTCACACGCCTGGTACATATATAATGGTGCAGGCCAAACCGTAATGCTTGACGGAAAGATGCTTAACAGATATGCCTGCACATCAGAATTGACAAGAAGGTATTACAACAGCAAGGAATTTGACGACATACTCACAGGAATCGGAACCTTCTGCCACGAATACAGTCACACTTTCGGACTTCCGGACCTCTATGACACAGACTATGAAGGAAGTGGAGGAAATGCAGCCGGATTATGGCTATGGACAGCACTGATGGATGGAGGCAACCAGAACAATGGCGGCAATACTCCTCCATATTTCAATGCACTGGAAAGAGAGATCCTCGGATTGAGCGAACCTTCCGTGATAGAAGCCAACGGCTCGTACAGACTGGAACCGATAAACGTCAAAGGACAGTCTTACAGAATAAATACTGACGACGAGAATGAATATTATCTGATCGAGTGCCGTTCAGGAGAAGGCTGGGACAAATACATAGGAGGAAGCGGTCTTCTGATATACCACATAGACAAATCTGCAAGGGGCACCGGAACATCCGACCTATATGGTACAGATCTGACAGCAGAGCAGAGGTGGAGCGCCAATGAAGTAAATGCCCGCCCCGACCATCAGTGCGCCGACCTGATCGAGGCAGACAGCCGGCAGGACAGTTTCACAAGCATCGAAGATGCGACTTTCCGATCCCTGCTCACAGAAACAAGAGGAATATTCTTCCCATATCAGGGAACAGATGCCATAGCATCCGAAAGACTTGTCAAATGGAGCGGTCAGCCTTCTACCATATCGATCCGAAGCATCAGCAAGGAAAGGAACGGCATCAGTTTCACAGTAACCGGTCTGGACGGAACCATCGCACCTCCGGAAGTCGGGACAATACAGACAGAAACATTCCCCGATGCGGCAATAATACAATTTGAAAGTTCATATCCATTTGAGGGAGAGGCTGTCGTGGAATGGGGACGTACAGGACTGGAGACTGAATCAGTAAGGGTTATGCCATACGAGCCAGGCAGATATGCCCTGGTGCTGCAAGGTCTCGAACCAGGCAACAAGACATATACCGCCAGGATTGCATTCGAAGCCGACGGTGCATCCGGCGAACCTTCAAGCGTTTCATTTATGACCAAAAGGAAGCCTGCAGTAACCTGGCCTTACATATATATAGCATCATCTTCTCGCAACGAGAACGGAACTTTCCCGCAGGATGCTCAACTACCGCTTATGCTATGCAATATCGGAGATGCTGCCGAAGTCAATTGGTCATACGACGGTGAGTCCATATCACGGCAGGGCAACGGATATTACACCGCTGCAAAAAGCGGAACCTTGATGGCCGAAATAATATGGAAGGACGGCAAGGTTGAGAAGATCGTCAAGGAAATAACAATCAGCACAGATAAGAATGATTAGAAAAATCTTCAGCATATTGGTCATTCTGCTTGCAGCAGCAGGGTGCAATCGTTATGACATCGATGAAATCCTCCTTGAAAAAAGTGAGATTTCATTGACTTGGAAAGGTCAGGATCAATTCATCTATGATCCTGTTTACTGCCAATTCGCTCACAACAGCACAACAAACGAGTACCGCGCTTTCGATGACAGGTTGTCGGATTGGTTCATAGTCAGATGTAACGCAAGGCCTGACACAGAAGGTCAGACACTTACTGCTGACATAACCTGGACATCAAGCAATTCCACCAAAAGCGAGAAATCGCTCGAATTCACAGTCCACAGGACTGATTCAAAAGGGCGGATATGGTTGTGGAACAAGTCCAAAAGCATAGGAATAGTCATAAAAAACTTGTAAATTTGCGGCCTCTATGACAAAGACAGATAATTAACATTAAAATATTAAAGAAATGAGAAAGAAAATCGTAGCAGGCAACTGGAAGATGAATACAACAGTTGCAGAGGGCGTAGAACTCGCAAAGGCAGTAGTGGCAAAGTCAGCAGAAGTTCCTGCTGATGTAAAACTCATCATCGCTCCTCCATTCACTCACCTCTATCCTGTAGCAGAGGTTGTAAAGGGCACAGCAGTAGGTCTCTCATCACAGAACTGCGCTGACAAGGAGAAGGGCGCATACACAGGTGAGGTTGCAGTGAATATGCTTGCAGGTGTTGGTTGCGAGTATGTCATCCTCGGACACTCTGAGAGAAGAGAATACTATGGAGAGACTGATGCAAAACTCGTTGAGAAGGTTAAACTCGCTCTTGCACAGGGTCTTTCACCTATCTTCTGCATCGGAGAGAAGAAGGAAGAACGTGAGGCAGGCCGCCACTTCGAGGTGGTTACTGAGCAGGTGAAGAACGTTCTCTTCGAACTCACTCCAGAGCAGATGGCTAACGTAATCGTTGCTTACGAGCCAGTATGGGCTATCGGAACTGGCCTCACAGCAACTGCAGAGCAGGCACAGGAGATTCACGCAGAGATCCGCAAGGTACTCGCTGAGAAGTTCGGTGCTCTTGCTGAAGAGATTTCCATCCTCTACGGTGGTTCCTGCAAGCCTTCAAATGCAAAAGAACTTTTTGCTTGCCCTGACATCGACGGCGGACTCATCGGTGGCGCTGCTCTCAAGGCTGAGGACTTCATCGGAATCGCAGTATCATTCTAATTCTTTATAAGAAACGTGTAGCACTGTCATCCTGAGCGCCTGCGAAGGATCTTTATATCAAGGATTCTTCACTTCGTTCAGAATGACAGTGTTGCGTCTTTTAACAAACACACTGATGAGAAAGATATTATTTATATCGACTGCACTTCTCGCTTTAGGAGCGTGCACGCAGAAAAACGACGACTCTCTGAAGGAAAAGGTGGAGAGTTATGCCGTGGTGGAGGTGAAGTCTCCGCTTTACGATGCCCTTTCCGAGAATGACAAGAAAATCGTGGGTCTTTTCCGCCAGGCTGCCGAGATTATGGACGGACTGTTCTGGAAACAGACATTTGGAGACAAGGCAAAGATCGAGGCGCTTCCTGACGGATATGCCAAGACATACGCTATGATCAACTATGGCGCCTGGGATCACCTCGACGACAACAAGCCATTTATCGAAGGTTATGGAGAGAAGCCTCTCGGATGCCAGTACTACCCTCAGGATATGACTATGGAAGAATGGGAGGCGTTTGATGATCCTGACAAACTCAGTCTCTACACGGTGATACGCCGCGATGAGAACGGTGGTCTCAAGACTGTATGGTACCGTGACGAGTACAAGGAAGAACTTGAAAAGGTGTGCGCTCTCCTTGAAGAGGCTGCTGCACTTACAGAAAACGAGGGTATGCGCACATATCTGACTGAGCGCATAAAAGCCTTCCGTACAGACGATTATCTCGCCAGCGATATGGCGTGGATGGATATGAAGGACTGCAATATGGATCTCGTGATCGGCCCTATCGAGAATTATGATGACCATCTTTTCGAGGCCAAGGCAGCATACGAGTGCTTCATCCTTCTCAAGGACGAGACACGCAGTGCAAACCTCGCGAAGTATGTGGCTCTCCTTCCTACACTCCAGACTATGCTTCCTTGCCCGGAGGAATATAAGACCTTCGTACCTGGAACATCATCAGACCTCAACGTCTATGATGCCATATATTACGCCGGCGACTGCAATGCCGGCAGCAAGACCATAGCAATCAATCTTCCGAATGACGAAAGAGTACACGCTGCCAAGGGAGCCCGCCGTCTCCAGTTGTACAATAGTATGATGGCTAAATTCGACAAGATCCTCGCCCCTATCGGAGAAATCCTTATGACTCCTGACCAGCAGCAGTACCTGAGCGCAGATGCATTCTTCTGGAACGTAACATTCCACGAAGTGGCTCACGGACTCGGAGTAAAGGAGACCGTAAACGGCAAGGGATCCGTTGACGAAGCAATGGGATCGGAAAAGACCACTTGGGAAGAAGCCAAAGCCGACATTCTCGGACTGTTTATGGTGAACAGACTTATTGATATGGGAGAGATTTCCGATATTACAAAAGAAGAGTCCATTGCAACATTCATAGCAGGAATCGTTCGTTCTGTCCGTTTCGGATCTGCCTCATCACACGGTAAGGCAAATATGATGTGCTTCAACTTTATGGAGGACAACGGCGCATTCACACGCAATGCAGAAGGAAGATATGTAGTTGATTTCGAGAAGGCAGCAGAAGCGATAGATGCCTGGGCAGCCCTCATACTTGAGACTCAGGCTACAGGAAACCTCGAATTCGCTCAGAAATATTCAGCCGAAAACGCCAGCATCCGCGAGACTCTTGCAGCAGAAGTTGCAAAGGTCAACAAGGCCGGCATCCCTCGCGACATCGTATTCGATTTCGCCTGGTAACCACCAGTCCGCGTAATGTCCGACAATTCGGGCATCCCCAATAAGCCAACATTCCCCGTCGGTCGGAAAGCAGAAACAAAGGAAAATGCTTTCCTCCCCGACGGGGAATGTCGGTATTTATAAGGTTCTACTTCGCGTCACGCCAAGACTTGCCGACAATCACAGGCGGCGCTGTCGGTTCGAAAGTGCGTTCCACATAGTTTGCACGCTGTCTGCGGGCTGCCGATGCTGAAGATGCTCTGTTTATGGCATCCCACTCGACAAAGTCCTCATAATCGTACTCCCAACTGTCGCCGTATGCAAGTTTGTGGATGCGGTACCAGATCGCCTCACGGCTTGGAGCATTGAAGCCACCGATATTGTAACGCATTATGCTGTCCTCCGTAGGACGCCATACACCGCTCCAATAGGTCAGACCGCCCTCGAAGCAGCCAAGTCCATCATACTGATACCTCTCATCCTCAAGGAAATGTGACCAACGGACCTGCGACGGATCACTTGTGAAATCAACATTTTTCCACCAGCCCCATTCATTCTGTTGCCGGATGGTCTGGTTTGCATAGTCATCCGGCACGGCACCCATATATTCATAAGCATATTCATCGGCAAGTTTCGCAAAACCGTGACCGCAGGCTTCGTGGTGAAGAAGTTGGAGGAACGTCTCCTGATCCTTGCCTTTAGGGAAATAAGCCACAGAAGTACCTGTTCCATACGTTCCTGATGTTGACTCAGGATAATACATATAGCAGGTTCCGGCGTATGCATCGGAATTCATCGCCACAATGACCAAAGCCTCCGACATATCCTCCGCCGTCAATGCTTTCAATGCATATTCAAAGCACTTCTGATCATTGCCTCCGACTGATGTTCCACCGCCAAAGTAAGTGCCTAGAGAAGTATCTTCATACAGATATCCTTCAGTAGCAGACACGACGTTCACATAATACACATTGAACATTTCCTTATAAGACTTGAAAGGCTCCTCAGCAAAGAGGTTCTCATACATAAATCTCATATCAGCCTCGTATGTTCCGTCCGCTATCTGCCTGTCGCTGTATGCATCACCCATCAGGACAATGTTTATCCCCTCACCTTCCGATGCTGTCTGGAGGGTCGTTACTTTCCCATCTTGAGAATAATCGGAAGTCGAATATTTTTCATCAGGGAACTTTTCCTCAAAAAACGCGAGAATATCAGAAAAAGGTGTGATTTCATCATCCAATATGGTAGAAAAGACAACCTCCTTGTTTTTATCCACAATCGTCACATTCGGGATTGCAGCCATCCCGAATGGAGGATAACACAATACTGGCCAAGGAATATCGTTTTCAAGAATGAATTCACGAACTTCATTTTCCCATCCGACTCCATTGAACATCAGAATCTCTACCCCAAATTTGTTATATGCTTCATACAGAGCATACATCTTGTTACAAGGATATACTGCACTTGATATGAATGGGAACATATCAACATCATATTGGTAAATAATCGTATAAGTATTATTTTCATATTCGACATCCGATTGTATCAGATTGCCGAACACATCCATTTCACTGAAAGATGGAGAAGGTATATCCTTATATGTAACATTGAATTGGTTCCTGTCAATGATCGAAGTCCAGAATTGCCGCCACTTAGGATGCGTCCTGATTTCCTCTGGAATCTGTCCGCTCAAATTGTTACCATCCAACATACACGTATATAGGTTATCCATAATATTTGCCAGTTCAACAGGCAACTCTCCTGTAAGGCCTGCATCCCTGAGATTAAGGCACTCCAGATTGATCAGATTGCCGATAGCAGGAGACAAAGTCCCACCAATATTACAAGAATCTATTTCCAATGAAACCAGTTGAGGCATAGCATATAATTCCTCCGGAATACCACCCGAAAGTTCCAGGTTAAACAATCGTAATCCTCTCAGATTCTTTAGATTTCCTATAGTGGATGGTATCTCTCCTGTCATATAGGTAATCCATAAATTATATAGAATCAATGATTCTAGAGCAGTCAATTCACCTATCCAGGACGGAATACTGCCTGACAGATTACATCCCTCTAAACGAAGTGTTTTTAAACCCTTATTCTTAAGAAGTTCAGATGGAATCGGTTGAGGGATATTGGACTGGTCTGAAATTTCATAACCTAAGTCTGTTGAAAAAAGGACAACCCCAAATTCCTTTAAAGTCCCTGCCCCATCATATATAGGTTTATATTCTGATAGAGTAAGATATGGGTTTTGCCAAGATCTGAATACTTCGATATTCAATGATGTCATAACATCAGGGAAAGAATCCACATTTGTCATTTCAAGCCATAAACTTGACAATTTCTTAAGACATCCTATTTCTGTCGGTAAAGTGACGCGCTCGGCTAGTTTATTCAAGTTGCCACATATATGTAGTTGTGTAACAAATGAATTTTCATCCGTATCGACTCCATACCATTCGTTTACAGGCCTTTCACTGCACCAATTTTCATTGTTCGGCCAATTATCGCCATCCAGAGCATCATAAATAGCAATCAAAGCCTCACGCTCCTTAGCCTGTTTAGTCTCAACGCTTTCTCCAAATTCCAGATCCTTCACTTCACCGATATTCCTGATCTGCCCATCATTAAGAGAGATTTCACGGGAGATCTGTTTGATGGCAACAAGGCCTTCTTCATTCATAAAGGAGAATTCGAGTCCTAAAGCATATCTTCCCGGAACAAGGCCTATATAGTAGTTTCCTGGCTCAAGAACAGTCTCAGAAACAAGGGTCACTGAAGACTGTGAATTTTCGTAAATCGTTGCTGACGGATAATCACTTGCACAATCCACATTTATCACACCAGCAAGAGGCTCCTTACCTATAGTCCTGACTGTCACGGACTTGATCGGATCGGATTCTTCCGATATGGTAAATTTCACATAGCCAAGCACATTGCGGAATCTGAAAGACATTTCATCAGATGATGCGCGTGCTACAGATATATTCAGATCATCAGCAAAACCGCCCTTTACTGCTTTCTGAATATGCGGCATCTCAATTATTGCCATAGAGTCATCGAATACTCTGAACAATGAATACGGATAAACTGCATAATAATTCGCGGCCTGATACGCAGAACCGGTAAATAGTGTAAAATCAGACGGCTCTTCGATATCTGCCGTAAACGGTTCGTTAGCAGCATTAACTGCGATCTGGTCTCCAGGGAGCCAAGACACTCCATTTGATTCAGTCAGCATCGTCCTTGTTTCGGACTGAATGGTAGCAGAAAAAGTCATTTCCTGCATAAGCAAGGATGAATCTGAAATTTCATCCACACAAGACACTGACATCAGGGATACGATGTATGTCAACAAGAAAGGTAAAACGCGCTTCATAACTACTCCTCCAACAATTCAATCCACTCATCATCCTCATAAAAGGAATCGTGCGTTCCACTTGTGCATAGAACACCTCCGTTCAGTATTTCACAAACGGAAATTTCCGGACTCGCATAGAGAGCCGGAACAGAATCATCGGTCTGCTGCTTCATATCATTACGGAATTATAGGGTTAACTCATTTAGAATCAGGAACAAATATAACTCTCTCCATTTAAAAAAGCAAATTTTGGAGAGGGGAAAAGGCATTTGTTTTTTCCTTCTCGGACGCACAATTGTGCCATCTGTTATCAAAAAGGAGAGATCACAGGTGTGAGAGAGCGGAGCATATACCCATACTTCTGCGAAGCGAGCCAGATCCGGACAGACTGTTTCATATATTGGTAATTTTTATGTATCTTTGTGGGTTACAAATGAATAAATTAAATAAAACATATATGAAGAATTTTGTAGAAGAACTCAGATGGAGGGGAATGATCCAGGACATTATGCCCGGTACTGAAGAAAAATTGATGGAAGGCTCGACTGCTGCATACGTGGGTATTGACCCTACTGCAGACTCGCTCCATATCGGCCATATGGTCAGCATTATGATACTCAAGCATTTCCAGAACTGCGGCCACAAGCCGATCGCACTGGTGGGAGGTGCTACCGGTATGATCGGAGACCCTTCGATGAAGTCGCAGGAGAGGAATCTTCTTGACGAAGAGACACTCAACCACAACGTAGCCTGCATCAAGGCGCAACTCAGCAAATTCCTTGACTTCGAGTCAGATGTCGAGAACAAGGCTGAACTCGTGAACAACTACGACTGGATGAAGAATTTCTCTTTCCTCGATTTCACACGCGACATCGGAAAGCATATCACTGTGAACTATATGATGGCAAAGGATTCCGTGAAGAAGAGACTCTCAGGAGAGGCTCGCGACGGAATGTCGTTCACAGAGTTCACATACCAGTTGCTTCAGGGATATGACTTCCTCTATCTCTATGAGCACAAGGGATGTACACTTCAGATGGGTGGAGCAGACCAGTGGGGCAACATCACCACAGGTTCGGAACTCATCCGCCGCATCCTCGGCAAGGAGGCTTTCGCACTCACCTGCCCTCTGATCACAAAGGCAGACGGCGGAAAGTTCGGAAAGACAGAAAAGGGTAACATCTGGCTCGATCCTGAGCGCACATCACCATACCAATTCTACCAGTTCTGGCTCAATGTATCTGACTCTGATGCAGAGAAGTACATCAAGATCTTCACTATGCTTTCGAAGGAGGAGATCGATGCTGCAATCGCACAGCACGCCGAGGCTCCTGAGCGTCGCGAACTCCAGAAACTTCTTGCCAAGGAGGTGACTACAATGGTTCACGGTGCTGCAGAATACGAGAATGCTGTTGCGGCATCACAGATGCTTTTCGGCAATGCCACAAAGGATGCTCTTATGAGCCTCGACGAGAAGACATTCCTTGCAGTGTTTGACGGAGTACCTACTTTCGAAGTTGCAGCAGAGAAGTTCCCTATCGGAGTCATCGACCTTCTTGCAGGAGAGTCAAGCGTGTTCCCTTCTAAGGGAGAGTGCCGCAAGATGATTCAGGCAAACGGTGTGAGCATAAACAAGGAGAAAGTCGGCGATATCAATGCTCAGATAGGCGAAGAGTCGTTCATCAACGGCAAGTATATTCTTGCACAGAAGGGAAAGAAGAACTACTTTATCATAAAGATCGCATAGAGAATCACACGTTTATGCGTGTGAATATTCCGGAAACCCCCGCCCTCCCGATGGTCGGGCACCCCCTAGCCGGGGGTGGCACGTTTCCTCCATATCCACACACATAAACTGCAAACAGCATCTTAATTATAAAGTAAAAAAGACGCAGGAGGAACGCATAATATGGAAAAAGGTATTGAAAGTACAAGGCAATTGAAAGTTGCCAAGGAGATACAGAAGGTGATGGCTGAGATCATCAGAAGCAAGGGAATGGCTGCATTCGGCGGTGCTCTTGTTTCAGTGAGCGGTGTGAAGATCAGCCCTGATCTTTCGGTTGCGAAGATATATGTGAGCATTTTCCCGTCAGAGAAGGCTGAGGCTGTGATGGGAGTGCTGGAGGAGAACAGCAAGGCTCTCCGCGGAGAATTGGGAGGAAAGGTAGGAAAGCAGTTGCGTATCGTGCCTGAAATTGCTTTCTACCTCGACTGTTCTCTTGACTATGTAGAACACATTGAAGAACTATTGAAGAAATAGGGAAACCAATGCCAGATGAGATTAGCACCGTTCATAGCAAAAAGGTATCTTTTCGTCAAGAAGTCGCATAATGTGATAAACATCATTTCGGCGATAAGTGCCATCGGTATGGCTATCGGTACTGCTGCTCTGATCATCATAATGTCGGTTTACAACGGGTTCGACTCGCTTGTCAGGTCAATGATGAGCAATGTCGAGCCCGATCTTATGATCACCCCTGCAAAGGGCAAGGTATTCGTACCGGAAGGTGAAGTATATGACTGGATATACGACCAACCGTCGGTGATGAATATGTGCAGCGTACTTCAGGAACAGGTGTTCATAAATTACGACGGCCAACAAGGCATCGCAAAAGCGAAAGGTGTAGATTGGATATATGAGGAAGAATCTCCTCTCCGGGATCATATCAGCGACGGAGAATTCAGGCTGCACAGAGGAGACGTGCCGTTGGCTTCAGTCGGTGTCGGCCTGGCATACGATATGGGGATAAATCCCCGTTTCCTTTCACCTATCGAAATCTATTTCCCATCCAGGACAAGAAGGATATCAATAGCGAATCCCCTCGCTGCCGTAGAAAGCATAAAAGTCTGGCCTTCAAGTACTTTTTCAGTCAGTAATGACATCGACGCCGACCTGATGATAGTCCCGATCGAGGAAATGAGGGAACTTCTTGAGTATGACGACGAAGTATCGGCCATTGAAATAAGAATGGCGGAAGGCTACGGTCAGGATGAATTAAGGCGTCTGCAGACCGAGATAAGCGCAAGACTTGGAGAAGAATTCAAGGTCAAGGACCGGTTTCAGCAGAACGAATCCCTTTACAAGATGATGAAATATGAAAAGGCGGCCATCTATATGATCCTGATTTTTGTAATAATCATCATTGCATTCAATATATTCGGAAGTCTTTCTATGCTCATAATCGAGAAAAAAGACGATATCGAGACTCTACGCAGCCTTGGCGCAGAGGACAAACTGATAAAACGCATTTTCGTTCTGGAGGGATGGATGATCTCTCTCACGGGGCTGGCAGGAGGCCTCATAGCAGGCATTGGATTCACATTGCTTCAGCAGCAATTCGGAATAATAAAGATGCCCGGACAATTTCTTGTCCAGGCATATCCTGTCATCTTGTCTTTAAGCGACATAATCATTACCGTTGCCGGTGTAGCCCTGATCGGCTACCTGATCGCCCTGCTGCCTGTAGCGGCTTACTACAGGAAACCAAGATTCTGAGTTCTATTTATTCCTAATATATTCGTGAATCGCTGCTGCAGCCTTACGACCTGCACCCATAGCGAGAATGACTGTCGCAGCACCTGTCACGGCATCTCCACCGGCAAATACTCCCGGACGGGTTGTCGCTCCGTTCTCATCTGCCACGATACATCCTCTGCGAGTGGTCTCAAGTCCTGCTGTAGTCTTGGCGATAAGAGGGTTAGGAGATGTTCCCAAAGACATAATGACAGTCTCGGTCTCAATCTCAAACTCTGATCCAGGCACAGCCACAGGGCTTCTTCGGCCACTTTCATCCGGCTCACCAAGTTCCATACGGATACACTTCACAGCCTTGACCCAGCCTTTTTCATCACCGATGATCTCTATCGGATTGGTAAGCATAGCGAACTGAATACCCTCTTCCTTCGCGTGATGAACCTCCTCACGACGTGCCGGAAGTTCATTCTCCGTACGACGATATACGATCGTGGTCTCTGCTCCGAGTCTCAAAGCGGTACGGGCAGCATCCATAGCAACGTTTCCGCCACCGACCACTACAACCTTCTTTCCTGCGTGAATAGGAGTCATATAGTCATCCCTGAACGCCTTCATAAGATTATTTCTCGTAAGGAATTCATTTGCAGAGAATACTCCATTTAAATTCTCTCCCGGAATACCCATAAACTTCGGAAGTCCGGCACCAGAGCCTACAAACACTGCTGCAAAGCCTTCTTCATCAAGAAGAGAATCAATGGTCACGGTTCTTCCAGCAATGACATTGGTCTCGATCTTCACTCCGAGAGCCTTTACAGACTCGATTTCAGCCGCAACGACTTTGTCCTTAGGAAGACGGAACTCCGGAATACCATACTCAAGCACTCCGCCCGGACGATGGAGAGCCTCGAATATAGTCACATCATATCCAAGTTTAGCAAGATCTGAAGCACAGGCAAGGCCTGCAGGGCCACTGCCGATTACAGCGACTTTATAGCCGTTGGCAGGAGCGACTTCCGGCTTGACGCCACCGTTCTCCCTGCTCCAGTCTGCCACAAAACGCTCAAGTTTTCCGATAGCCACAGGCTCACCCTTCACTCCAAGGATACAACTACCCTCGCATTGCGTCTCCTGAGGGCAGACACGTCCGCAGATTGCAGGAAGAGATGAATCCTCTGCAATCACAGATGCCGCAGCGGCGAAATTGCCGGCAGCGACCTGAGCGATGAAGTTCGGAATCTTGACGCTTACAGGACAGGCTGCCACACAGCGCGGATTCTTGCAATGAAGACATCTTGTTGCCTCAAGTTGAGCCTCCTCTATACTATATCCGTAGCACACCTCCTCGAAATTGGTTGCACGTACCTTCGGATCCTGTTCTCTGACAGGGACTCTTGGAATCTTGTTTGCCATTATTTTCCCCTCCCTATTCTGCAATTGTGGTGTTCATTCGCCTCAACCTCCTCTGCCTTATACATTCCCTGGCGACGCATCGCCTCATCAAAATCGACATCATAACCATTGAACTCAGGGCCTTCCACACAAGCAAAACGCGTCTTTCCGGCCACTGTCACACGGCAGGCTCCGCACATTCCGGTTCCATCGACCATCAATGTATTGAGGCTGACAATGATAGGGAGTCCGAGTTTCTTCGCTGTAAGCGTAGCGAACTTCATCATTATCATAGGACCGATTGCAACTGCCTGATCATACTTCTGTCCTTCCTCGTTGACGAGTTTTTCGAGCATTGCCGTAACAAGCCCCTTGAAGCCGGCAGAACCGTCATCAGTACAGAGATAGAGATTGTCACAGACCGCCTCCATTTCTTCCTTATAGATGACAAGATCCTTTGTCTTTGCTCCGACTATTACATCCACAGCGACTCCCCTTTCGTGAAGCCACTTCACCTGAGGATACACCGGAGCGGTTCCGACACCTCCTGCAATGAAGATGAATCTTTTTTTCCGGAGTTCATCTTCGGGCATTTCAGTAAAGTCTGACGGAATTCCAAGAGGGCCGACGACATCGGCAAAAGCCTCACCTGCTTCGAATGAAATGATTTCAGAAGATGAAGCACCGATCTGCTGGGTTACGATGGTAACTGTACCGGCCTCCTTGTCATAATCACTGATGGTCAAAGGAATACGCTCTCCTTTTTCAGTGGCACGCACGATAAGGAACTGTCCGGGAAGGGCAGCAGCCGCAAGGCGCGGAGCCTTTACCTTCATCCGGCAGATTGTCGGCGTGAGCATTTCTTTGGTTATGATTTCGTACATAATTAATATGGTTATACCCTGGCTGGAGCCAGAAATGATTCTTTAGTGAGTACGTATCTGGTGATGATGAGCATCTACGGTAACTTTTTCGCGATCCAGTCCTTGCTCCTTCTCTACCTTGCCATTTACAGGGTATCCAAGTTTCACGATTGCAGCCTTGAGCACCTCCTCCGAAGTCTTGGCAGCATCATATTTGATGGCAACAGTCTGGTCTTCAAGAGATATCTTGAGATCCTTCACGCCCTTTTCGAAGGCAATATTTTCCTGCACCTTCTTCACGCAATTTTCGCAGTGAAGTTGTACGTTGAAAATCACCTCCTTGATCTCGGCTTTCTTCCTGGAAGCCTTATAACTCTGAGTGAACGAAGAAGTTTCATTAATGTCTGCAGCAAACATATAATGCGATGACACCGACAGTGTCATAAGCGCTGCAATAGTAAGGATAAGTGTCTTTTTCATAATATCGTACAAATATAATAATTAATTCTTATTCAGATTCCTCGACAGGCTAGGCTTTTTTCCAAAGAGTGAAGCGGAAACCGATATGAGCCTTGATACCCATCAATGGCCCCCACACACAACTTGCATCAAATGATGGCTGGAATGCATTCACATAGCCGTTCTGATCCTTTACCGAACCGAGGATCACATTCTTCTGACGGAAATTGGTAAGGTTCTCTGCACCGATATACACATCCCATCCTTTGAAACGACGAGTCACCTGGGCATAGAGAAGAGGATAGACCGGAGTACGGCCATCCTTGTAAAGAAGATTTCCGTCAGCATCCTTGAGCCCCTCCATAAAATTATATACCCTGCACGAGCCGTTCAGCGAAGCAGTGAAGTCAAATATCCACTTGTTCAGGTTCGTTGCATACTGAAGATTGAGAACTCCCTTGAAACGGCTTGTCATAGGCTTTTCTACCAATCCTTTACCGGCAAGTTCAATCTTGGCATTCGTATAGCGGAATGTCGCAGTGATATTGAAACGTTCTACCGGATCGACAGAGAAATCCACCTGATAATTATCAGTGAAGGAACGGTTACCGTCCAATGCATAGAAATGGATCTCGTTCAGACCATATTCATAATCAACCACCATCTGCTGGGCAAACTGAGTACGGAAATAGTCAAAACTGAGGTAGGTGTTGGAAGATGCTCCGAACGGCATATAATAGGTGATGTTGCCGCCGAATGTCCAGGCATCTTCAAGGATATGGTCATTATACGCTCCGATATAATCCTTTCCGGTAGAGAACACACCGATATTATCCACCAATGGAGTCGAATATCTGAGTCCGCGTCCTCCGTTCGCACGGATAACGATCTCATCCACAGGCATATACTTGAGAGTGACTCTTGGAGACACCTTGAATCCCTGCTTGTAGAACCAGTCTCCGCGAAGACCGGCAATCGCTGAAAACTTTTCACCGGCGTGGTATGTATATTCTCCGAAAACTCCGGCATTGGCAAGATCAGTGATGCCGCTGTCCTCTTTGAGAATGAAATCCGCTCCCTGCGGTGCAAGTCTTCTTATCACTTCATCATAACGGTCGAATGTTCCGTTCAGACCGAGGGTGAACCTGTGCGAATCATTTATGACATTCTGATAAAGGAGGTTTGCAAATGCAGAATGCTGTCCGGCATCGTATGTCTTGGTTCCGAATCCGGAATCCATATCCTGATAATTATAGTCTGCCACAAGGGCTATATTCTGAGAATTGTCCTCATTCAGAGGAACTCCCACCTTAAGATATCCGTTCAGCGACCTGTTGAGGATATCGGATGTCCAGCGGTTCTGTATTGCCTGGATCTGACCTCCGGCACGCTTATCCTGGATGGCACGTACGCCGAAACGAACCTGTACACCATTGTCGGCCTGATAGAGCCAGCGGTTGGAGAGATTGAACTGTAGCATCTTCGGTTCATCAAGGAAGCCGTCATTGTTCATATCGTGAGCCTCGATATTGCCGGAAACGTGGCCGAGTATGACTGTGCTCCACTTATATCCCATCTGAAGAGAAGAAGCAATGTTAAGGTCCATCTTTGTATCGCTCATCACGGCTCCATTGATGAAAAGAGGCTTCTCGTCAGTAGGCTTGCGGTGCTCCATATTGATCTGTCCCGTCATACACTCCACACCGTTGATTACCGATGAAGAGCCTTTCGCTATCTGGATGCTCTCGAGCCACTGACCGGGAACGTATGAAAGCCCGAAAGGGGCTGATAGTCCGCGCATTACGGGACGGGTTTCGTCGAGCATCTGGGTATAAACGCCGGACAGACCGAGAAGTCTGATCTGACGTGCTCCGGTAACGGCATCAGAATACCCGACTGTAACGCTTGCGGAGTTCTCGAAACTTTCCGCAAGATTGCAGCAGGCCATCTTGCAGAGACCCGCGGCTGAAATCACTTCCGTACGGATCTCCTTTCCCTTGGAAAGATAATTGCCGGCCTGACGTGAGACAAAGACAGCAGCATCAAGGCTGTCCGCACGTTCACCATATATTTCGGTAGTATCTACGACGTGGCCGTGCTGATCCACCACCTGTGCATAAGATGCCACAGATGCAAGAAGTGCAATAATTGAGGATATGATTGTCTTTTTCATAAATTTCTGGTTTTCTTATCAAGTTATTCATATACAAATCTTTCCCGCTATGGCGTTCCTGCCATCCGGGAAACAGTATAAGACTTGAATCAGATACGCCAGACACTGAAAAGGGACTGTCCGTCGGGCCTCATTTCCACCCCAGGTCCGGACACCTTGCTGAAAAAGATCCTGCCGGAAGCCAATATATTATCCGGCATTTCAACACTGATAAGAAGAGGGCTTGGACAATGCCCGCAATTACATACATTACGCTCGTTATCCTTATCATCCAATGAAGTACCCGTCAAGGCAAGAACCTGATAATCACTTGAGCAACAAGATTTTGCGCTTATCTGTGATACAGCCTCGGAATCAGAGTGGGTGCAGCCGTGAGACTGACAGCAACCGTGTGCATCGGCACAGCAGGCCGACTTGTCGCACCTGTGCTCGGGATGGATTTCCTCACAAGTGAGTCCTTCGACGAAAGTGACCACGAAACTCCTGCCGCTACCGCTGCAGGTATGAACATCAAACCCTATGATACTCATAGAATACCATACCACCAGCAAGACTGCGATTATCTTTGTAAAAATCCCTTTCATCTCAACTTGCAAAGATATAAAATTGTGCCGGAATTTCAAATAAACGACACTAGCAAAAATCCAGACAAAAAGAACGACAGTCCCAGATGAACATTTGTCAAGTTTTTGTAGTATCTTTGAAGTTTATTCGTCTAATAGGAAATAATTACAGACTAAAATAAGAATTATGAAAGAATTTGTAAAGATGACCCTGGCAACGATAGCGGGTCTTTTCATTTTCGGTTTCGTGGCGATGTTCATTATGATCGCTATGGTAGGAGCGCTGGCCGCTATGGGAGACAAACAGCCTGTGATGCCTCGTGAAGGTGTCCTTCAGATCAATATGTCAACTATGACACTTGCAGAACAGACTACAGAGGCTGATCCTTTCGCATCATTTTCAGGCGAGCAGGCAGTTACACCTGTAGGTATTTACAGTGCTATCCAAGCCGTAAATGCCGCCGCGAGCGATCCGGCAGTCAAGTTCATATATATGAAGCCTGACGGAGCAATGGGAGGAATCTCACAGTTCGAAGAGTTCAGAAAGGCTCTTGAGAATTTCAGAAACAGCGGCAAGGCAATAGTTTCATTCATTGAAAATCCAAGCAACGCAAGTTACTATCTTGCATCGGTTTCCGACAAGATATATATGACTTCCTACGATGGCGGTATGAATATGTTCAGCGGACTCTCATCCCAGATGATATTCCTGAAAGACCTTCTCGACAGACTCGGAGTGAATGTACAACTCATACGTCACGGCAAATACAAGTCTGCAGGCGAGATGTACATCAGAAACTCATCAAGCCCCGAAAATCTCGAGCAGAACACTGAAATGATCGAGGCGGTATGGAACAGTTGGGCTGCCCAGATAGCAGAGTCACGCGGCATCTCCACTGACGACCTCAACGCGATGCTGAACAATCTCGAACTTAATTTTCCTCAGGATTTCCTCGAAAAAGGACTTGTTGACGAACTTCTCACACGTGATGAACTCCAGCAGAAACTCTGCAATCTGTATTCTGCAGAGAAATTTGAAGATGTCAAAGCCATCCAACTTCCGGATTACGCCAAGTTGAAATCAGCCGCCGTCAGCCTCAATGCCGACAAGAAGGTAGCAGTAATCTATGCAGAAGGCAACATCATCGACGGCAACGGAAAGCAGCAGATTGCAGGTGACAGATTTGCAGGCATCATCGAAGAAGTACGCAAGGACACCACTGTAAAGGCTGTCGTTCTCAGGGTCAACTCTCCGGGCGGAAGCGTTCTGGCATCTGAAAAGATAAAGGCCGAACTCGACCTCATAAAAGAGAAGGGCATCCCGGTGATTGCATCTTACGGTGACTACGCGGCATCAGGAGGATACTGGATTTCTGCAAACTGCGACAAGATCTATTCAAATGCGACTACTCTCACCGGTTCAATCGGCGTATTCAGTATGATCCCTGACATAAGCGGTACATTGAAGAACAAGATCCACATAAACATCACACCTGTGAACTCCAACAGGCACGCCGATATGTACGGTATGATGAGGCCGCTGGACAAGGCTGAAACCGACTATATGCAGGCATCTGTGGAAAGAATATACGATGCATTCACAGGCCTTGTTGCTGAGGGACGAAATATGACAGTGGAGGCAGTGGATGAGATTGCTCAGGGACGCGTATGGGCAGGATGCGACGCTCTGGAGATCGGCCTCGTTGACGAAATCGGAACCATTGAGGATGCTATAATCTATGCAGCGATGTCTATAGATGGCGTAAGCAGCCTTGATGATGTCCGGATTCAGGAATATCCGAAGCCTCTCACTGCATTGGAGAGCATTCTGGAAGCATTCGGAGGCAATGAAAATGTCTTCTCCGGCACTCCTTTCGAGAATGTGGAAGAGGCTTTCAAGGATTGGAACGCTTCTGAGAGCGGAAAGGTCTATGCACGTATGCCTTTCGAGTACAGCATCAGATAAGACTGATTCTGACTATATTCCGGGTACAGGAAACAACTTTACAACGGTCATCGATCCTGACTCCCGCAACGGCAGAAATATGCCGTGCATCAGAATCATCTTCAGCGGAATCAACGATTACAATCGCTGATTTCTTACGGAAAGTATCATATTTAAGGTCGGCGAAAAGATCGCTGACCTTTTTCTTTCCACGCATTCCGAGAGGCACGAACCAGTCCCCTGTACGCCATTGCCTGAGTATGAACGGGAAAGGCAGTCTGTCGGCATCCATAACCAGAACTCCTTCAGGCTGCTTAAGCGGCATATTTTCTTTATATGGGAACACCTCGACCTGCAATTTTCTTCCATTGAAAGAATAAAGGCCGGCTCCACTTACAATCATTATGTCCTCTTCCGAAAGGGGACTCAAAACCGCCTTCTCCTCCTTCGGAAAGACAACCATCTGTTCCCTCTCAACCAGCAATATGTATTCAGGAGACTCGAACCTCTTTCCTGATGACGTTCTTTCGGACGACAGAAGATCTTCCAAAGAAGCCAGAACAGATGAATTGAAGCCGTATGGCTCGAGAATATGATATAGAAGATACCTCCAATGCCTGACGGCCAATAAAGAAGGAAGCGATATTCCGACCAGGGCAGGAGCCTGTGCATCTGTCAGAACGGATTCCGTCTGCATCTGGCACCATTCTGTAACGATATCTTCCGCTTCTGAGAAATAGCCCATTTCCCTGTTCAACGTACGTACGAAAGAAGGATTTACAGTCTCGAAAACCGGGAAAACCTCGTTCCTTATCCTATTGCGTTTATATTCCGAGGAAGCATTGGTGCTGTCGTCGCGATATTCGGCTTTATGTGAAAACATATATCCTTCAATCTGCTTTCTGGTACATCCCAGCAAGGGTCTTACCAAAGGGATAGAAGTACCAGGCACAACTGAAAGCGAGGACATACCTGTAAGACCGCTCAAGCCTGATCCCCGAAGCATATTGAGAATCAGCGTTTCCGCATTGTCATTCGCATTATGAGCCACTGCGACAGCAGCATAACCATATTCACGACACAGATCGGCAAACCATCCGTAACGAAGGTCGCGTGCAGCCATTTCTATACTTATGCCATTGGAAGCAGCATATTCCTGCGTATCGAAACTCTTTATATGAAGGATTACATTATGTTCCTGCGCCCATTTCCGCACCAAAGCCTCATCCCCGTCGCTTTCCTCTCCCCTGAGGCGGAAATTGCAATGTGCTACAGCAAACGGGAGAGATTGCTCCATAGAAGCGAACAATTCAGCCATACACATCGAGTCTATGCCGCCGCTGACAGCAATGAGAACCGAAGGGGCTGACCATTCTTTGATCAGCCCCCTCAATTCGTTCAATGCTTCTGAAAATCTTTTCTGCATTACCTTTTCCTTGCAATAGTGTATGTAAAACCGAACAGAAGGGATTCCTTGAACTGTACCCTCTGTTTCGTCAAGCCATCCTCCTCACTGAATATCAGCACCTTATCGTCATATATCAGGTTGGTAGTCAAGGTGAGTGAAAAATATTTGGCAATCTTCCAGTCAAAACGGTTATCCCAGTTCACACGGAGGTTCTCGGGATGATCGAGATAATTAGAGAAAAGCACAAGTTGGGATGTGTATGCAAATCCGTCGTTGACCTTCACTGCAATGTCTGCCTTGATCTGGGCACCGAATTCAAAGCGGGCTCCACGGTAATACTCTCCCATAATGGCAGGATCGCCAGAATTCATTGCTTCATTGAATTTATCCAGAGCCTCGGGAGACAACTTGGAAGCATCCTTATAAGCATCCTTAAGATCCATACCGTAGTTTTTTCTCAGGTCGGGATCCCTGACTATAACCACACCTCCGGTAAGCGGAGCGATATTGAGCGACAGCCATTTCCAAGGCTTCAGGTCAATACCGAGCGCAAGATTTGTGTATGCAGGAGCAAGAAAGCCGGACTTGACATTACGGGCATCCTTCCACAACTTCACCTGATCCTTATGAGCCAGGTCATTCAGCCCCGTACCTTCAGGATATTTATCTGACGGCACCGTAGGAGTAAGATAATCGTATCCTGTCGAAAACTGTGACTTGAAGTCATAGTTGGCTGAAAATGAGAAATTTCTCATCTTGAAGTTCTTGTATCCGAACTTGCTCTCAAAATAGATTCGGTCATCGCTTTTCTGAAGAATCGGCTTCGATGAAGCATATACGAATCCATAGTCAAGTTGGAGACGGTTATTCCAGAAAAGATCATTCTTCTTATAATTGGCGTTCCCGTCTATGAAAGCCTGAAGTGTCACTGTATTGTCTCCACCGGCAGCCCAGTTGGTCAGGGATGTCTGGCCGAACTTTATGTTGGTCTTGAGCGACTGATCCCAGTACTGCGGCTTCTCAACCTTCTGCTCAGCCTCCGGAGCCTCAGCCACCGCCTTCGCAGCCTCGGCTGCAGCCTTCTGAGCATCAGTGAGTTCCTGCGCTGCAACTCCCTGACTTGCGCACACGCACAAAGACAGCAATGCTATGATATAACTGATTCTATTCATCAATATCTATTAATATGAAATTGCGAAAAGTACTCTCTGGCTGGATGGCTTGCCTGTATAGACACACTTGCCTTCCTCGACACAAACCGCGCTATCGACAGGGATACACCTGATGGTAGCCTTGGTTTCCTCCTTGATCTTTTCCTCTGTCTCAGGTGTACCATCCCAATGGCAGAGAAGGAATCCTCCCTTGGTGATTTCTTCCTTGAACTCCTCCCAAGTATCCACCTTACGTATGCTTTCGTCACGGAATTTCAAAGCCTTGGCATAGATACTTGCCTGTATATCATCGAGAAGTGCCGCAATCACATCTGCAACTCCCTCCTGAGAATGCGATGACTTCTCGCAGGTATCACGACGTGCAAGTTCGACTGTACCGTTCTCAAGGTCACGGCCTCCCATAGCGAGACGTACAGGGACTCCCTTGAGTTCCCACTCGGCGAACTTGAAGCCAGGACGGAGAGTGTCGCGGTCGTCGATCTTCACGCTGATTCCTTTTGCCTCCAGTTCCTTCTTGAAACCATTCATCTTGTCAAGTATTGCATTGTTCACAGCCTCATCCTTGCCGGTAATAGGAACCATAACCACCTGTATAGGAGCAAGTTTCGGAGGAAGAACCAGACCGTTATCATCGCCGTGAGCCATAATGAGAGCACCCATAAGACGTGTCGAAACTCCCCAGGATGTAGCCCAGACATATTCCTGCTTTCCTTCCTTGTTGGTGAACTGTACATCAAATGCCTTTGCAAAGTTCTGTCCGAGGAAGTGGGAAGTTCCTGCCTGCAGAGCCTTTCCGTCCTGCATAAGTGCCTCGATGGTCATCGTATCGAGAGCACCTGCGAAGCGCTCGTTAGGACTCTTGTGACCTACCACGACAGGGACACCCATATAATTACGCGCGAAGTCAGCATATACATTTACCATCTTCATTGTCTCCTCTTCCGCCTCCTGACGTGTAGCGTGGGCTGTATGTCCCTCCTGCCAGAGGAACTCTGCCGTACGGAGGAAAAGACGTGTACGCATCTCCCAGCGGACAACATTCGCCCACTGGTTGCAAAGGATAGGAAGATCTCTCCAGGATGTCACCCAGTTCTTGTATGTATTCCAGATAATGGTCTCTGAAGTAGGGCGGACGATGAGTTCTTCTTCGAGTCTGGCAGACGGATCCACCACCACTCCGTTTCCGTCAGGATCTGCCATAAGCCTGTGATGCGTCACCACTGCACATTCCTTTGCGAAGCCCTCAACGTGCTCTGCTTCACGACTAAGGAACGATTTAGGAATGAAGAGAGGGAAATACGCATTCTGATGTCCTGTATCCTTGAACATCTTGTCAAGTATATCCTGCATCTTTTCCCAGATTGCATATCCGTATGGCTTGATCACCATACATCCCCTTACCGCTGAACGTTCAGCCAAGTCTGCTTTCACTACAAGATTGTCATACCACTGCGAATAGTTGTCAGACCTCTTTGTTACTTCTTTTGCCATTGTATTTTTGCTTTTTATTGTTTTTATCCCTATTATTGTATTTGAATCCGCAATTCTGCGAAGCCGAAAAACATCGGTACAGTTCTTGCAGAACAAAACAGGTTGCGAAGATACGAAAATATTATAAATAATAAATGGAGAATGACTATGAAAAAGAGTTCAGCGCTACTTATTGCGGCAGCCCTCATACTCTCTTCGTGCGGAACTGCCAGTAAGTTTGCTTCAACAGACGACGGACAGAAGTTCAAGGACGGAGTTTACAGCAATACTCCTTCATTCCTGACAAAGGCCGAAAAGGCAGAGGCTCAGGCCGAAGCACAGGCTCTTGCCCAGAAGACCAAGGAATCCCAGATATATCTTTTCGGCGACAAGAAAGACACTGTGGCAATACCGCAGGATATGTCAGCAATGATAAGATACGACCAGAAACTTGGTGGGACCGTTGTGACAGTAGGAGAGAATCCGTACGACTGGAGATATGATCTGGAAAACAACTACGGCTACTGGTACGGGCCTTACAGCATCGGAAGTTCGTGGTATTGGAGCAGGCACTACTCACCTTGGTACGCCTGGGACTTCGCTCCTTGGAGATACAATGCCTGGTATGACGGATGGTATTACGGCAATTGGTACAATCCTTATTATTACGGAGGATTCTACGGTGGCTGGTACGACCCTTGGTACTGGGGAAGCCACTGGGGCTGGTATGACCCTTGGTACCACCCTCACTACTATTGCGGATGGTACGGAGGATGGGATCCATACTGGGGACATCACCATCACCACGGACACGGTCCGGGACATATCGGAGGAGGCCCTGACCACAGGGACGTATGGTACGGATCAAGACATCAGACAGGTGCTGACAGGCTTTACAGCAACAGTTCTTCACTCAGAGGAGGCATAGGAAGCAGAAGTACAGTAAGCCGTAGCGGCAGCACAGCCGGGAAAGCCACTGTCAGCCGCGTACAGGCTGCAGGAAGGCCATCAGCCGGAAGAACAGTGACATCCACATCATCGTCAGCAGCAAGGTCATCTGTCGTAAGAACAACTCCAGCCATAAGGAACAGCAAGACAAGCGGACGCAACACCGGAGCCTCGATACAGAACAACACATCAAGAGGTTCGGTATCAGCCTCACGTCCTGCCGGCGGAAGGACCGGGGTGACAACATCACAATCCAACCACCGCAGGCCTGCTGCAAGCACGACAACGACAGGCTCACGCGACAGAGTGAGCACAAGTTCAGGAAGCACTCAGACCTACAGAAGTTCAACAACTGACCGACAGTCAACATACAGCAGAAGTTCGTCAAGTTACAACAGCAGCAGTTCTTCCGGCAGATCAAGTTACAGTTCAGGAAGCAGCGGAAGTTACAGCAGAAGTTCTTCAGGCGGAGGATACAGTGGCGGAGGATCAAGCAGAAGCGGCGGATCATCCGGCGGCAGAAGATAGAGTACAATCAGAAAGACTTGATTATGAGAAAGACAGCACTTACAATATTGGCAGCATTCGCAGCAGTCTGCGGATACGCCCAGACAGCATACGATGCCCTTATGTTCAGCGAGAACAATTATGAAGGCAGTGCCAGAACCGTGGCTATGGGCAATGCTTTCACTGCATTGGGAGGGGATCTGGGATCTGTCAGCATCAATCCAGCAGGAAGCGCAGTGGCAGGTTATTCACAACTGACATTGACTCCGTCTCTTACCTTTTCTGCAAACACTGCAAAAGGAGTATCTCCTTACAGTGACGGCAGCCTGCCGTATTTCGAGAAACAGATAAGAAGCAGCATCACAAACTTCTCGATGCCCAACTTCGGCATCACGCTCAACTACGACACCCACCGTACATCGGGACTGAAAAACGTAACCTTCGGTTTCATTGTAAACAAAAGCGCAGGATGGGATCAGGATGTATTTGCACGCGGTACAAATTCCTCTACCTCCTTTATGGGAGCGATGGCATACGAGGCCACTGTTGACGGCCTGCTCGGTTCCGACCTTGGTTCGGAAGACGCATACGGATTTATGCCTTGGAAGCCTGTCGTAGGCTACCTCAGCGGAATGATATCCACTTTCGGAGGATATGACGACCAGTATGTCGGAGCAAGCGAAGTCATATATGACAACGGTGAAGTAGCCGTGGGAGGGCCGCTTGAACAATCATACGGCAGAACTGTTCAAGGAGGAAAATACGACTACATATTCAATGTAGGAGCAAACATTTCCGATTTCATCTATATCGGAGCCAACCTTGGAATAACTTCGCTTGAATACGGATATGATGAATATTTCAAGGAAAGCGCGAGCGATCCGTCCGATTTTGAAATAGTAATGGCAAACGGTGACAGTTTCTATTTCAAGGATATGAACTACAGATATTCATACACGGCGCTCGGCACAGGCTACTATGGAAAGTTCGGCGTCATCGTCACTCCGGGAGGCGGTCTGCGCATAGGCGCGGCAATCCAGACCCCGGTAATAAACCAAATCGACGAAGAATGGCAGATTTCAGGCGAGACATCATACACTGACGCCGGATACAACGCATTTGCTGAAAGTCCATTAGGCAGAGGATCATATACTATGGTTTCTCCATTCAGGGCAAACTTCGGACTTGCATATACAGTAGGACAGTTCGGACTCATAAGCGCAGATTACGAAGTTTGTAATTATGGCCAGATGAAATACAGAACCAACGGTTCCGACCGGGATTATTTTGAAGACATCAACAACGACATCAAGGAACGTTTCGGTGCTTCCCACATAGTCAGGATCGGAGCAGAAGTGAAGCCATTGAGCGGACTCGCCATAAGAGCGGGTTACAGAGCGGCCACTTCATCTGAACTTTATGATTCCTGGGGAGACAAGATCCCTGTATCATTGACACAGAACGTCTCTTTCGGCTTAGGATACAGTTCAAAGAAGTCTTTCTTCGCTGATCTTGCAGTGAGAAGGACTATTCTTGCCGACGAATATTTTATGCCGTATTCCGATTATATGTTTGATGAGGAGGGATATATTCTCGAGAATGCATACGCCCCTGAACTTCGGATCAAGAGCAGCCTCTGGAAGGTGCTCCTGACATTCGGATGGAGATTCTAAAGTTTCTTCAGATAGACAATACTGTCCGGACCTTCATTGAAAAGAAGATCCATTATGGACAGATCGGACAGAAAGCCGTATTTCCCGGAAAAGACCTGGAAATACGGCTTTTCCAGATCCAGGCCTGACAGAATATCATTGGGACGCTTAGGGTGGATGACCTCTCGGAGGTCTTCACAACATATCAGACTTCCGTCCTTCTGCAAGACCTTGCCGTCGGCTGAATAATCGGGCGTAAGCCTCAGATCTACAGCAATCCCTGTCTTATCTATAAAGAAACGTATCAGTGAAAGATTCAGATCGAAAAGCCTCTCAGGCCTGCTGTCAAGAATTTCAAACAGTTCATCCTGATAGTACTCGAAATAGGCTGAAGTCCGATAAGCGGAAATAATGGCACGTTTGTGCTGAAGAAGCCAGGGAGTGGAATAATCCACCCTGATCTGTGATATGGGAAGTTTGTGCGTACCTCCTTCGTGCACTATCGGAAAAGAGAGAGCCTGCAGGCCGTCAGCAGCATAGAATCTGCATCTGTTGCGATAGGATTGCTTCTGATAATTCTCACAGGCCTCAATATATACGACGGACGGAGTCAGTTCGATGGAACCGTCCCCGTCACGTCTATTCCTCAACCCTTCCATCTCCTGTGCCATAGCGGCAAAATAGGAGACAGGGGGAAAATATGCTGTTGATAATAACTTCGGCACTTTAGTCTATGCTGCCTTTCGTTGTGGTATCGGCACCTCTGATGATACCACGCTTTGAACTTCTGATGAACTGGATGATGGTATCCCTTTCTTCCGATTCAGGGAAGCCGATCTCGATCTTTGCAAGAGCATCAGAGAAGTTGTTTCCGCTGCTGTATATGATGTCATACATATCCTTGATGCTGCGGATCTGATCGGAAGTGAAACCTCTTCTGCGAAGTCCCACGATATTGACTCCTGCATACGAAAGCGGATCACGGCCGCAGAGGATATAAGGCGGCACATCCTTGTTGATCTTGCATCCGCCTCCGATGAACGCGTGCTTTCCGATCCTTGAGAACTGATGTGCTACAGAACTTCCGCCGATGGTCGCCCAATCGTCAACATCCGTTTCACCTGCAATGCCCACATAACTTACGAGGATACAATTGTTGCCGACAGTACAGTCGTGGGCAACGTGGGTGTATGACATCAGAAGGACGTTATTTCCGATCTTGGTCACGCCTCTTCCGCTGGCCTTTGTACCGCGGTTGATGGTTGCGCACTCACGGATATTAACGTTATCACCGATCTCCACGTATGTCACTTCACCATCAAATTTGAGATCCTGAGGTATTGCACCTATGACTGCACCAGGGAATACGGTACAGTTCTTTCCCATCTTGACATAGTTGAAAATAGTAGCGTGTGGAAGAATTCTGGTTCCGTCACCGATTTCCACGTGCTCTTCTATATATGCGTAAGGTCCGACCTCTACGTTCTCTCCTAACTTTGCATTAGGATGCACTGTTGCGAGTGGATGAATTTTTGCCATAATCATAATGTTTTACGCACAGCCTTTGCTGCAGTCGTGTTTATTCCGTGTCCTGCCTTTTCAGCCGTAACCTTAGCCTTAAGGAAGCCTCCGCAAAGGCGCAGATCGCCGATAAGGTCCAGGAGTTTGTGTCTTGCACATTCATTCGGGAAGCGAAGCACCAGATTGCTGAGGTATCCATCCTCACGTACTCCAAGCGCCGGCACATTGAACAGGCGGCTCATATTCTGTATCTGCGCGTCTGTCACAGGATGTTCGACAATTACAATAGCGTTGTCAACATCACCTCCCTTGACAAGATTGTTATTGAAAAGGAATTCTATCTCGTGGAAGAAAACAAATGTCCTGCATACTCCAATCTCTTCGGCATATACCACAGACGGATCCCACTGTGCGTGCTGAACGCCGAGAACTCTTGAATTGAAATCAATCTTTATATCGTATAAAAACTCGTCTGCCGGTTCTATACGCACAAGCGAACCCTTTTCCTCATTTCTGACCTCGATGGTCTCCTTGATCTCGATATACCTGCGTGGAGCATCCTGCTGTTCGAAACCGTCTTTCCATATAGCATCGATATATGGCTTGGCACTTCCATCAAGAATAGGGACTTCCACATTGTCAATTTCTATGCAGGCATTGTCAACTCCCATACCGGTAAGAGCCGAAAGAACGTGTTCTATCGTTGAAACCGACACCTCACCGGATGATATGGTGGTGCTTCTGGCTGTATTGGACACATTCTCTGCAAGCGCGGCCACTGTCGCCTCTTCACCTATATCCGTCCTCCTGAATACTATGCCAGTATCGACAGGAGCCGGATTTATTGTCATTTTCGCTATTCTTCCGGTATGAAGTCCTTTCCCTTCAAATGAATAACTCTTCTTAACTGTCTGTTGCAATTGCATTACTTTTCCCATTCCTTTATTCACACCGGACTGACCATCTCGGATAGTCCGGTTCATTTTAGCGTGCAAAGATAGTCAATAATTTTCTATATTCCTATTTACCAGCCTTTTTAAAAACCGCATAACTACGGAGATATTCCCGGTACGGAATTGCAGGCGTACCCATATACGACTGTCCCGGAGTCTTGATGCTGCCAAGAACTCCAGTCTGCGCTCCAAGAGATGTGTTGTCTGCAATGGTCAGATGTCCTGCAATTCCGGACTGTCCTCCGAATATGCAATGCTCACCTACCTTGGTAGAGCCAGCGATTCCGGTCATAGCCGCCATCACGGTATTTCTTCCGACTTCGACATTATGAGCAATCATACAAAGGTCATCGATCTTGGCCCCCCGACGTATGATAGTGGCATCCATCTGCGATTTATCAACACAGGTGTTCGCTCCTATCTCTACATCATCCTCTATAATCACCTTTCCAGTATGCTCGATTTTCTTCCACGTGCCGTCCTCCTGAGGAGCAAAGCCGAATCCGTCCGCACCTATTACGGCATTGGAATGAATGATGACATTGTTGCCTATCTCCATTCCCGGATAGATGCGTACACCCGGATAGATAATGCAGTTGGAACCGATCTTCACATCATCGCCAACATATACATTCTCGTAAATCTTTGTAAAATCTCCGATCTGTGCTCTTCTTCCTATATAAGCAAAATCTCCCACATACACCTTGCGGCCGATTCTGGAACTCCAACGGATCCTGCTCCTGAGCCCACGATATCTCCTGTATGAGCGTTTCTTAGCAGTGACATAGTCCAGAAGAGAAGCCACAGCAGAATAAGCGTCATCCACACGCACCATAGTCGCAGGTACGGCTTCCTTAGGTTCGAACGTCTTGTTGACGATCAGTATGTCCGCCTTGCAGGAATATACGTAATGTTCATATTTGGGATTTGCAAAGAAACATATTGTGCCAGGTTTACCGCTTTCGATTCTTGCGAAGCCGGTAATGACGGCCTCCGGATTTCCTTCAACGGTACCGCCGAGAATTTCCGCGATCTCTTTCGCTTTGAGTTCCATTTATTTTGCTTATTATGAATTTATTCGTAAATTTGCACCGTGAGAATGATTCAGGGGGCTGGCAGGCCCCCTTATTTTATGCATTATCAGGAGCAATGATTAAAACATCAGACATTATAGATGCAATCGGCGGCGAGATTGTTGCACGCGGATGCTTCATTGTTGACGTTTCGGTCAGCAAAGATAACGATATTGTTTTGACAATCGAATCCGAAAACGGGAAAATCGAACTTGAAGACTGCGTTTCACTCACCAGATTCTTCGAATCCAAGTTCGACAGAGAGGTTGAAGACTATTCTCTCACCGTAAGTTCGGCCGGACTCGACCAGCCTTTCAAGGTACTGAAACAGTATCAGAAAGCCATCGGCTCGAAAGTGGAAGTATCCCTCAAGGGTGGGAAGAAGATGGTGGCTGTACTTCAGGAGGCCGATCAGGAGAGCATAACATTGAAATATTCCGTGAAGGAGGCAGTGGAAGGAAAGAAGAAGAAGGAACTCGTAGAGCACACTGACCGTTTCACAATGGATCAGGTGAATTCCGTGAAGCCTTTCATTGAATTTGCCTGAACTCACAATTACGTATAATCATAAAAAAATAAATAATAAAAAATGGAAAAGATCGAACTTAAAGATGCTTTTGCTGAGTTCAAGAACCAGAAAAACATCGACAGACCCACAATGATGGGCGTTCTTGAAGAAGTGTTCAAGAACCAGATCACAAAGACTTACGGATCGGCAGACAACTTCGACATTATCATCAACATCGACAAAGGAGACTGCGAGATCTACTGGAACAGAGAGGTCGTTGAAGAGGTCGAAGACCCTAACACACAGATTGCACTTGACGACGAGGCACTCGACGACGACTACGAGATCGGAGAGACCTTTGCAAAGAAGATAGAACTCAAGGACTTCGGCCGTCGAGGCATCCTCAACATACGCCAGAACCTCCAGGGTCGTATTATGGATATAGAGAAGGCTAACCTTTACAACAAATACGTAAGCAAGATCGGAGAGATCTTCACAGGAGAGGTGTATCAGACCTGGGCTAAGGAGGTGCTCATTCTGGACGAAGACGGCAACGAACTCCGTCTGCCTAAGTCAGAGCAGATTCCTGGCGAGCACTTCAAGAAGAACGACACAGTCCGCGCCATCATCAAGAGCGTGGAGATGAAGAACAACACCACTCCATACATAGTACTCTCACGTACGACTCCTGAATTCCTGGAGAAACTTTTCGAGCAGGAAGTTCCTGAAATATATGACGGACTCATCACCATCAAGAAGGTTGTCCGTATCCCGGGAGAACGCGCGAAGGTGGCAGTGGAATCATACGATGAGAGAATCGATCCTATCGGAGCCTGCATCGGTGTCAAGGGAGCCCGTATCATCGGTATCGTACGCGAACTCCGCAACGAGAACATCGATGTCCTCCAGTGGACAAACAACACCCAACTCCTCATCCAGAGAGCCCTCAATCCTGCAAAGATTTCATCCATCGTACTCGGTGGAGAGGAAGACAAGATCAAAGTCTATATGCTTCCTGACGAGGTGAAGAAAGGTATCGGTAAGGGAGGATGCAACATCCGTCTTGCAGGTATGCTTGTAGGAAAGGAGATCGAGGTATGGAGAGAACTTCCTAAGGATGACATCGAGGCAGAGGAAGAGGATGTGCTTCTGAGCGAATTCGATGACGTTATCGACGCTTGGATCATCGAAAGACTCCAGAGCATCGGATGCGACACAGCAAAGAGTGTACTAGCACTTTCTGCAGCAGACATCGCCAAGAGGGCTGACCTCGAAGACGAAACCGTAGAGGAGATCATCGACATCCTCCGTGCGGAATTTGAAGACGAAGAGTAGAAATTAATAAAGGGGTAATATAATGGCAGAAATCAGATTAAGCAAACTTACAAAGCAATTCAGCATCGGACTTGCCAGACTCGTTGATTTTCTCAACGAGAAGGGAGCCAACGTGGAGATGAATCCGAATGCAAAGGTATCGGATGAGTATCTTCCGGCTATAGAGGCAAAGTTCGGCGAAGACCTCAAACTTAAGAAAGACTCGGAAAAAGTGACTATCAAACTCAAGGAGATCATCGAGATGGGCTCCAAGAAAAAGGCCGGTCGTGAAGACGAGGAAGTACCTGAGAAGGAAGTAGTCATCAAGAGCAACGTACTCAACAGCGAGCCTGCCAAGGTTGAACAGGCAGTTGAAAAGCCTGCTGAGCCTCAGCAGGAGGAGCACGTCCAGGAAGCAAAGCCTGAGGCAGTTGTTCCCGAAGTCAAGGAAGCGGCAAAAGTGGAAAACAAGGAAGGAGGCATCAAGATCGTTGACAAGATCGACCTCTCCCAGTTTGACAAGAAAAAGTCTCCAGCAAAGGAGGTGAAGACCGAGCCGGAAACGGTTGCAGAAGATCAGACCGCCCAGACCCCAGCGGTAGAGCCTGCAATGCCGGCTGAGCCGGAAACTCCTGTCGCAACAGAGAACGGGAAGGAGGAAGAGCCGAAGGTAGAAGAAAAGCCTCAGCCACGCGAAGTGAAGATCGAAGTAGAGCGTCTCGCCGGCCCGAAGGTGGTTGACAAGATCGACCTGTCCCAGTTCGACAAGAAGAAGAAAAAGAAGAAGAGAGAGAGAATCGGCAAGGAAGGCAGCCAGAAAGTGGATGTCACTAAGGTCGAGGCAGACAATAAGGTAAAGAAAGATAAGAACAAGGGAGGCCAGGGCCAGCAGAACAATGGTCAGAAGCAGCAGCGTCCGAGCGAGCAGCAGGGCAAGAATGGAAAGAAGAATCGTCGCGACAGAGGCGGTGACAAATTCAAGCCTATGACTGAGGCCGAGCAGGAAGAGATGCAGAAGGAGATCCAGAAGCAGATCAAGGAGACATACGCCCGAATGAACGAAAACAAGAAGGGTAACTTCGGAGCAAAGCACAGAAAGGAGAAGAGAGAGGCAGCCTCACAGAGGATGCTGGAAGAGATGGAGATGCAGCAACTCGAGCAGAAGGTGCTGAAGGTGACAGAGTTCGTGACCGTAAACGACCTTGCGACCCTGATGAACAATACTCCTGTGACCAAGGTCATCGGCGCTTGTATGAGCCTCGGTATGATGGTATCCATCAACCAGCGTCTCGACGCAGAGACACTCGTTCTCGTTGCCGAAGAATTCGGATATGAAGTTGAATTCGTTACAGCAAACCTCACAGACGCAATTGCACAGGGTGAGGGTGAGGATACCGAAGAGGACCTTCTCCCACGTCCACCGGTGATCACAGTGATGGGTCACGTCGATCACGGTAAGACTTCCCTTCTGGACTATATCCGTAAAGCGAATGTCATTGCCGGTGAGGCCGGTGGTATCACCCAGCACATCGGAGCATACAACGTGAAACTCCCTGACGGACAGAGGATAACATTCCTCGACACTCCTGGTCACGAGGCGTTCACCGCGATGCGTGCGCGAGGTGCAAAGATGACTGACGTCGCCATCATCATCGTGGCTGCAGACGACTGCATAATGCCGCAGACAGTCGAGGCTATCAATCACGCACAGGCTGCCGGCGTACCGATGATTTTCGCAATCAACAAGATTGACAAGCCGGGTGCAAACCCTGACAAGATACGCGAGCAACTCTCCAATATGAACATTCTCGTGGAAGACTGGGGAGGAAAATATCAGTGCCAGGAAATTTCCGCAAAGAAAGGTATCAATGTCGATCTTCTTCTCGAAAAGGTTCTTCTTGAGGCAGAGATGCTCGATCTCAAGGCCAACCCTAACCGCAGGGCTACAGGTGCAGTCATCGAGTCATCACTTGACAAGGGTCGCGGATATCTCGCAACCATCCTCGTACAGAACGGTACGATGAGAGTGGGAGATGTGATGCTCTCAGGATGCTACACCGGACGCGTCAAGGCAATGTTCAATGAGCGTGGACAGAAGGTTGAGGAGGCCGGTCCTTCAACACCAGTTTCAGTCCTCGGTCTTAACGGAGCCCCTACCGCAGGTGAGACATTCAACATTATGGCTGACGAGAAGGAAGCAAAGGATATCGCCAACAAACGCGAACAGTTGATCCGTATCCAGGGTATCAAGACACAGAAGCATATGACTCTCGAGGAGATCGGACGTCGTATCGCCATCGGAAACTTCAAGGAACTCAATGTCATCGTCAAGGGAGACGTGGACGGTTCTATCGAGGCGCTCTCGGACTCTATCATCAAACTTTCAACAGAGGAAGTACGCGTGAATGTGATCCACAAGGCCGTGGGTGCAATCTCAGAGTCGGATATCCTGCTTGCAGCGGCTTCTGATGCCATCATCATCGGTTTCCAGGTACGTCCTATGCCTTCAGCACGCAAACTTGCAGAGAAGGAAGAGATCGAGATACGTCTGTACTCTGTGATCTACGACTGTATCAACGAACTTAAGAGCGGTATCGAAGGTATGCTCGAGCCTGAGCAGAAAGAAATCGTCACTGCAACTGCAGAAGTTCAGGAGACATTCAAGATTTCCAAGGTCGGAACCATCGCCGGATGTATCGTCCGCGAAGGCAAACTCGTCAGATCTGCGAAAGTGCGCGTAATCCGCGACGGTATCGTAATCTATACCGGTGAACTTGGCTCACTCAAGAGATTCAAGGATGATGTCAAGGAAGTGGCTATGGGTCAGGACTGCGGTCTTAACATCCAGGGCTACAATGACATCAAGATCGGTGATGTCGTAGAGGCATACACAATCGAAGAGATCAAGAGGACGCTATAGTCCTCTGATAAAAATCCAAGGCTGTAACAGCCGGCGGTCCTCCCCACTATCGTGGGTCCCCTCCCTTTTCGGGAGCCAATGCCGCCTTGCTGTTACAGCCTTGGATTTTTTACTGTATATTCTCAGGATTACTCGTCTCGTCCTCCTGCATTCTGGAAGAGTTCCAACGGAACATCTATAACGAATGGCTCATAGCAGTTGCCATCGAGATCCTGACAAACGACAAAGACCTTATCGATCACTTCTGATGTGCTTGCGATTGCCTGAGGCTGTCTGAACTCAACAGGTTTGCCATCGTTGATGTTGATCAGATGGTTCACTTCCACCTCGTGTCCCTGCATTTCCATCACTGCCACATAATTGCCTCCGCAGTCACACCTTGAATCGTGATATTCCTGTGAAGCCCATATTATCGAATTACCATAGAGAGGTGCACCGTGGTGGCTATGATAATGGACATAACCTATATGAGGCCACACCCAGTCTTCTGAAACCGTAAGATGCCAGTCACGCGGCCTATCGACATACTGGATTATCTTTATGATCTTTTCCTCCGGAGTCAGTACAAGAGTCGCATCGCCGTCGTTAATATAACTGTCAGTTCCGGCAAGAACGTATGCAGTAAATCCTGAAGGGATGGTTATATTGAAACCATACGCTCCCGACATCTGGCCTGTGGCAGCCTGGAAACGCTCCTCAATCCAATCCACCGAAGGCTTTGCGTCAGCCCACTTAGGATCGGTAGCAAGCACCAATGTTCCCAATGCAACGGCGCGTGGCACGAATCTGAGTTCCGTAGCCTTGGAAAGACCGCCATCCTTATCCTTTGCCATAGCAACGATAACATAATCTTCATCCATTGCGAGATCGGTCATAACGATCTGCCCGTTTTCAATCGGGTATTTCTCCATAACTGACGTAACCCTGTACTGATTCTGGTTGAGATAGATATATTCCTGTGCTGTCTCTACCTTGCCGCCCATATAGTTGGAACTCTTCCAAGTGTTGTCGGAAGTCTTTCCAAGCCAGTAAACGAACCCGGTAGAATTTTTCGCTGAAATGCTCAGCACCACATTGTTAGGATCATTGGTCACAATCTCCATCTCAACTTTAAGGTCGTTATAAACAATCTCAGTTGTGGTGCATTCATAAACAAGCACATCTCCATATTTTCCGTCAGCATCAGATGCAACGGCAAAGAGAACGTAAGTTGTCTCAGGCTTTGTACTGGTAATGAAATCCGACACCTTAGTCTGAGCAGACTCACCCTTTACAGAAAATCCGTTCTCGAACAGATACATAGCCCTGGCCTCATTGTCAGCATATTTCTTTGCATTTGAAGCAGTAAGGTATGCATAGTAGATATTCTCGGCACCGGTAGCATAGAGCGTAACATCTACATCAAATACAGAAGGAGTAATCTCATTTACAGCAACAGACACATTTCCTCCTGCTGTCAGGTTGAGAGTAGAGAACTCACGAACCACAACATCAGCCTCAGTATATGTCTTGCCTTCCTCTGCCACTGCAATCCAGGCAACATACTCTGTAGCCTGCTCCGGCTCTACATTATAGAATGAGAAAACAGAGCCTTCGTATGACATCGGAGTGGTCATTGCCTCATAGTATTCAGGGATATTGAGGCAATATGCCACATCCTCTACCATAAAGTCAGCCTTCGGAACCAAAGCAGTATAATATGCATTCACTCCCTTGAGATCCATTGTAAGCACAGCATCACGGAAACTTTCATCCCCTACCTCAAAAAGTACTGAAGAATACTCGACTTCCTTCTTGACGAGAGTACCCTTCTTAAGGTAGTAGCCAGCATCATAATCAGTCATATAATACAAAGCAGGAATAGCCCAGAACACATATTTTTCTCCTGGTAAAAGTTCAGCGCCGGCGATATCGCTGAGAGCGAGACCTTCCAGATCATAGTCTGCCACGCCATAACCAGCCGGATAGTCGTATGCAGTAAGAAGTCCCTCCGCTACTGAGAAAATGGCATCCTCATCATACTCAGACTCGAGGCACACGCCATAAACGAACTTCTGAAGGCCATTGTACATAGTCACATCGGCGTAGCCCATCGACACATTGAACTCCTTGAAAGGAGAAGTTGACAGATACAGTTTAGCCACTGTAGCCTTTCCTCCTTCAAGAACAGCAACGACTTTCAGGTCACCATCAGCAGCAGCCACTCCGCTTTTCACCAGTTCCTCTGACGGAGCAGTAATATCGAAGTACATTGAACCCATAAATACATCTTCATACTCCTTGACTCTCCAACCGTCAGGAATCTGAAGGACATAATCAACCACACCTCTTGCATCAATCTGCACACGCTCTGTAAGACCGTTAGCGACATAATAGTCGGAAATCACCACAGTTGACCATCCTGAAGGCTTCACAAAGTGGAATCCCGCTGCGCCATCAACAGTCACAGTAAATGACATACCCTCACCGAAAGTGAACGTAACGGCATATACATCACCTGTAAGTTCATCTGTAATAACCTCATAATCAGAGAATACCGAATTACCCGATATAGGATATTCCACACCACCGATCACAAGCCAGGTCTCCCCGTCCTTGACAATCACTTCCGGAACATCACCTATCACCGGAACCGGAGCCTTATTCTCATCAAGGAACAGAACCGTCTTTCCTTCGGCATCTATATATGCCCAATATGCAATGCCATCGCTGAGTGTCACGTATGTAACGAACGAGCGAAGATCTGTCTCAGGAAGAAGATACAACTTCGTACCGTCAGAAAGTGTAACGGTTGTGACACCGTTGGAAGCATCTGTCGAAACATCTGAAATCAGCAGTTTGCCTGAAAGCATAGATTCAAGAGCATCGATCTCATCGTTCAATTTCTCCTGCAGATCGTAAATCGTCTCAATGATACCATCGATTCTGCCCGACAATTCGTCAAGTTGATCCTTGACACCATCGATTTCCTCTTTAAGTCCACTGTCATCGTAAGGATTCTCTATGTACTGCTCGACCACAGTCTCACAAGAGACCGCAAACAGCATAGATCCCATAAGACAGCAGGATAATAGTTTTTTTAAAGTTCTCATAAGTCTTATTGGATTATTGATTATTTTCAAACATAAGATTGCCGTATCGGTTGTGCATCAGTTCCATCGGCTGACAATCGACAGGAACCGGAACATCAAACATCATCGAACGCACTGGGGTATGAGTCCACCTAGACTTGCCCGTGATACTGCAATATGCCCACTGGAGGGCAATGTTGTAGTCCATATTTCCCCAATCAGAGAAAGAATACGGGAATACATTATCTGCATCATCATCATAACTTCCATTGTCATTATTGACAAACTCATCCGGCCTTATACCGTCAGGATAGTCTCCGAAATCCTTTGCATTCCTGACCCAGAAAGTCACCGGAGAGAACTGGAAACGTCGTCCGTTATACACTTTCTCCGACACCTCCATACCCACATTCTTGCCCTCCGTGGTACCTCCGATAAGAGTCACAGGAAAATCAACGCCTCGGAGCGAGTTTATCACCAGTTCTGCTGCCGATGCAGTATTGTAGGAACAGATCACATAAAGTCTGGAAAGACCGAGATATGAAGGCTTGCCGAGGTTGTCGGTATCGTTGTCATATCCGTAATCGAATGTCCAGTTTTCTGTCGCGCCGTCATTATACACCACCTTAGTAAAGGTCTTGGAACCGTTGGCCGGACCAGCGATACATCCCGAAAGCCATCTGCTCTGAGCCACTGCTCCACCCGCATTGAAACGAAGATCGAGAATGAGATCGTTGATGCCTGCCTCGATGAAGTCATTTATGGTCTCTTCAAGAATATCCTGAGAATTGAGATCGAAGGACTCATACACAAGATAACCGATCTTTGTGGCAGGATTGTCAGGATCAGTCATAACAGATGCGTGAAGGACCGGATCATAAATATGTACACCGGATGCAGCGGATCCGGAATCATATGAATTGAGGCTGTAGCCTCCATTCCCGTCTGCTTCGAATCGCAGGAATGAGAAGTTATACACACCTGACGGATTCATATAGAGGGAAGTCATATATGCACGGTAGTTGGAAGTGGTAAGACGTGTACCATTGACGGCATATATAAGGTCTCCCCTTCTGAGGCCGGCACCTTCCGCCGGAGATCCACGGCGCACGAATGACGGTGCTATGGCCATATCAGAACCATTGGCGGACAAGGCTGTGGAAATGAACGGGCCGAATCCCAAGCCTCCGGTCTGAGCCGCCTTCGTGGTGACAATCTCCACGAGATTAGTATATATGAACCTCTGTCCGGCATTCTCCTGACTTGCCTTCCTGTATCCTCCGTCAGCAACATTCACATCGCCCAATGAAAGAAGATGTTTCGAAAGGAAGTCATTGTAGGAGACTGTCAGATCCACCTCCTGTGCATTATATGCATCCGCAAAGAGGTAGTCTTCCTTAAGGATATCGTGCATATAGGTATTGAGAGCCTTGTTGATCCCAGCATCGGCACCGGCTCCGTCCGCAGCCTGCGTCAAGGTCGCAATGCACTCAGGCTCGAAGCCTTCCACCGTCACCCACAGTTCGGCAATCCTTTCTTCTGACGACTTGTTTTCCTCAAATGCAACTCTTACACTGCATCCTTTCTTCGCATCACCCGAAGTGGTACTCGCACTCACTGCAGCCCACTCAAGTTCGGGCACAGACTTCAATTCGAGAGAAGCCGTCCACGCAGCCTCAGCATCGAACTTGACCGAAACAGTAGCCCCCCTGTAAGACACAGCCTTGTCGGGATAAGACACATTGGCAACGCCTGATTCCGGTTCCTCCACAGGAGGATCCTGTCCGGACGGTGTCTCCTCCTCAGGAGGCGTAGGGATCACATCGACATCCTTATCACAGGACACAAAGCAAAAAAGCGCCAGAACGATGATTGTAATATATCTTCTTACCATACTATTTAAAATTTCCTCAACCTGTTATCTTTCCTGATCTTTGCCATATTGGCGTTACTGAAACGGGAGTCTCCTTCATTACGGCTCTTGCTGACCACAATATCCTTTGCGGCCGGCGCGTATGGGACAGGCGGTTCAGACTCTGAAGCCATAACCGATCTGGTCAGGAGATCCTCGATATCGGAAGCATTGTATTTCCTGAACTGACATTTCTGACGGAACACCCTGCTGTATCGTCCCTCGTTATCTATAGCCATCGCAGCCAGCAGAACCGTCTTGTTCCACGGAGCACGGAAATTCACAGTCTCCGAATAATACACTCCGTAATAAACAAGAGTCTCATAAAGTGCGGCATCAGGATACACATCAGGATCCTCCAGGCCGGTCACATATTCTATCATCGTATAATAATACGACTTGTATTCTCCATCGATGCTTATGCTCACCGGCACCATTGCATATCCTCTGTACTGCGCTCCAGCATCAGGATTGAGGGCATACAGATCGTCTCCGTCATAGAACTTGTCGTATGATGCCGTAATCGTTATATCAGCATAATCAGGTTCAAGAGTGCTGAATGGCTCGCTGAATATGACATCCGCCAGGAACTCACCTGTCTGCTCATCCATAACGACCGCAGCCACCCTGTACTCAGTCTCAGGAGCAAGGAAGGATATCTTGCCCTCAGACCTGCCCTGTGAAAGTTCCCAGTAACTGAACTCATACATATCTCCATAGTATGAATTATTGATCAGGTCGGTAATATTCTGCTTCACCTGATCAGCAGTCACATCCGTCGTATATACATACCAATAATAGAAATGCGCGGCATCAGTAGGAGTCACGGTGATATCAAGAGAATTGGATCCGGCCTCATTCAGAACGAATTCGAACCTGCAATCCTCCGCAGGACCGGCAGGTGCAGTCCTCACGGTAAACTTCTGCATCGGAGTAGTCTGTTTTCCAGCCTTGTATCCGAACACGACCATAGTATATTCCGTATCAGCCTCCAGACCTGTCATACGTCCGGAAAGACTTCCCTCATACACGAAATTGAGAATACCCCAGGTGCCGTAGTCCTCCATAAGATGAGCATAGATCTGTTCATCATTCATTCCTTCCATAAAGCGTGAAGGCTCTGCTATCATAACGTACGGATCGTTATTGGTTGTCTGTACGTCAACAAAGAAAGAGGACTGATCGACATCATCGCCCACCGTCACGGTTATCACATTGTCGGAAGGAGCCACATCGCCCGAAGTATGCCACACGTATGTCGCTTCACCGGTAAAATGACAATCCTCATCCCACTTGCAGGCAAAAACGATATAATCAGTCAATGCCATACACTCGAACTGGCTGTTCACCTGATTGATGTCGCTGTACCACTCGTAATACTCGGCACGGCCGGTCAGGTACTCGTAATCGATCAGATCCTGTATATCCCAGTCAACAAAGGCCTGGAAAACCGCCACAGGATCATTTCCGTGTCCGGCAGCGTACTGATCGTACGTAGCCTTATCCATCAGGTTCCAATAGTAATATACACCGTCGTGATCCGGAGTCACCGTGATATCCATCACATTATTCTCTTCAGTCACATTGATATCAAAAGTTATCGGTCCCTCGTAAGGCGGCTGCGTCACAGCCGGAGCAGAATATATATCAGTGGTCCTCTCACCTTCTGTAGAAATTCCATACACATACACCACATATTCCGAACTCGGATCCAATCCCTTGTACTCAAGATTTTCGAACGAACCCTTGTTCATCACCGTCTTGAGATATTCCTGAAGCGAAACGCCCTGATCAGCAGCCTGATACGAATAATATGAAAGGTCTTCCTGGAATATCTGCTCATCAGACTCCATATCGTCGAACCATTCCTTGCCCACGACCTGTCCGACCCACGTGAAATCGTCACTCAAAGTCTTGACAGAGAAGATGACCTTTGTAGCCTCGGTACCCAGCACCGTGAGCGTGATCGGATCCTGCCAAGCCTTCTGCACCACTGACACAGATACGTCCTCCACACCCTTGCACCTCACAGTGAACTGCGCAGTCCTTTCCTCCCCGGTATCATTCTTTTGTGCAGACACCTCGATTATTCTTGCCCTGGCCGTACTGACTTCAAGCCATCCGGCATCGTTGATTACCTCGAGAGAAACGCCGTCCGACACTCCTGAAAGTTCATAAACAATCTTGAACTTTCCTCCCTCAGCACCGATTTCAACCTGTGTTGCAGAAAGATTGAGTTCCGGATCCTGAAGTGCCTGCTCATCCACGCAGGACACGGCAACAGCAGCAAAAACCAATGCTGCCAAATATGCAAATATCTTCTTCATCACTTGTAATCGTATGTTACCGCCTCACCCACCGGACAGAGGACACAGTTTACCAAATCATAATTTCCGTTCCCGTCTGGAGCAGTCACAAACACGAGCACCTCGCAATTCTCAGCCACCCAAGTCTCCTCCAAAGGAAGGACGAACACCTTGCCAGCCTTCTGACCAGACGAAAGATGCCCCAGTTTTTCACCTGCGAAAGAGAACTGTGACACCGTACCGGCCGCATACCTCAGCGCATTATTGTGCGTATTGTGCCAGGACTCGGACATACCAGCCTGAAGAGAATAGATATCATCCTCCAGAAGCCACGCAGCAACACGGTAATCATTCTCCTGAGCAGCCTTGACCTCAATGTTGACAAGCACATCATCCCCGGAAATCTTTGCGGAAGCAGCAATGCCGACAGCCGCAGTATTCTTCTTCAACGCATCTATCTGAGACTTTATCTCCGAAAGATCCGTCCCGACTGCTGTGGAAGTGAGATTGAATGTCAGCATCGGATACAGCCCTGACGTATTATATGCAATCGACACATTGCGGGCAGCCTCGGAATAGGCGGCATCCGACTCCCCATCATTGTATGAATGAGATGCTGCGTGATGATAAAGATCATTGTACGCATCATCCTCAGCCAAGGCCTTGAGGCTCTCCATCATTCTCGGACAATTCACACAGGTCGCGCCTGTATGCTGCACCAGAAGCATCCTGTGACGGAAAGACACGTTATCCTCCTGCGGATCAGCCGGCAGTTCCGGCATATCGTTGAATGCAGTAATGACAAGTTCATTGGATAGCGCAAGTCCATACACGGCATAGAAAAGATACTCGCCGTCCTTATCGGTCGTGAACGATGGCGATGTCAAAGGAGTCTTTTCAAGGTCGAGATAAATCTCCGCATACTCAGTGACATTATGCACCTTACCCTGTTCATCTGTCACATTGACAGTGAACTCCACGACATCCTGTCCGTCACTTCTCATCTGCTCCGAAGTTGCCGTAAGAGTTATCTCGCCGGGAATCACCGGATGGGCTTTTTCCTGTTCACGTTCTCTGTCGCATCCGCAAAGTATAACAGCAGCGGTACAACAGATAATCAGTCTGAATATTTGCCTCATAGTCTTTAATATATAACTTACAAATATAAATCAAATCAAGGCAAAAAACAAAAAAAACCGACGTTGCCGCCGGGTCTGATATAAGTAGGATATGTACTGACTATTACTGCATTATTCCGCCAGACATATCGATCTCTACTTCTGTAAGAAGTCCGTCAACATCCTGAAGTATGAATGAATCCTCACCGAATTCAAAGTAGCAACTATAGTCTGTGAGATCATAGTACTTGAATTCCTGAGTAAGTTCCTCACCGTACATATTGACTGTAATAAGGGTGAGTTTACCGGATGTAGCATCTGCTGGCTCGAATTCATAACCAATCGCATTGAAGATCTGGTATGGAGATCCCTCTGGAGCGCCCAGAACAGATGGATCTATGGCTACGAGGCACTGACCTTCCATTGATACACCGAAATCAAGGACTGCCATCAGATCACCCATACCCATTGCAGTCCAGTTGAATGACCACTGCTTTCCGTCAGGAGTAGGAAGTTCAGGCTTTTCAAGGCCAAGGGTCTCGGAAAGTTTGTCTGCATACTTCTGGAGTTCAGACTGGAGTGCATACTCTTTGTAATAGTAGTTTCCTGCAGCATCTGACCAAACGACCATAAGATATACTTCCGGTGCTGGCTTGTCATTATAATTTTGGAAGTAAGTATAAAGGGCATCCTCAGCCACGGTAGTAGTGAACGGAGTACCGAATGATTCCTGAAGCAACTGAGAAGCCCTGGTCTTGGCATCTGAACCGAGTGTCCAGTCATCTGCATTTACGAGCATAGCGCTTACCTCAGTACCTTCCTTCGGAGCAACTGAATAGTTGAACTCATAATAGAAGCGGTATCCGTATCCCCAGGCAGTCTGGTCTTCCCATCCATAGTAAGATCCTTCGCCCCAGTCTCCATTTGTATATAATTCAGACCACTCAGGAAGGTTGATGACAATCCCAGGCTCTGTTGCTGTGTAATCAGCACCCTCTGTGATTACATTGTCCAGAGAGAAATCGCAAGTGTACTCAAGGATTGCCGCAGAATTACCAGGAGCACCGTTAGCATCAAGCGGAAGCACAGCAAAATAATACGAGTCGCCATATCTGTGTCCTTCGATAACAATCTTTCCATCAACGAGGTCTGCTGCAGTCACGGTCTTTGCAGAAGATGAGAAGAAGATTTCTTCAGCCATCTGGGCATCATCCTTACCCTTATATGGGTTATAATATGTTGTAGCCTGCCATACATATTTGTATGAAGCCGCTTCACCCTCAGTCACAGGAGTGAACTCAAGGGACTTGGTGTTCTTAAGCGAACCGTCAACGAGGTTGGTAGTATATGGCTCAACCCAAGAGATTTCAGCCTTCTTAAGTTCCTCAGAAGTAAGTTTCACCTTTGCAAGTTCACCGTATTTTCCGTCCTTGTCAACGAAGAATGCTACGAAATGGACAGTTGTCGCAGGGTTTACTTTCTCAGTAATATATTGAGGCCACTTTTCAACGTCAGTCGGAGTCATTCCCCAACCCTCAAGGAGAAGGTCAACGAGATCCTCATCGTAAGCGCCATAATCTGCCCACTGCTCCTCAGTAAGGAACTGATAGTAGAATGCAGACCAGCCTGAAGTCGAAGATGGGGTTACTTCCACACCTACCTCAGTATATGGATCAAGTTTGAAAAGTTTCTCAATAAGATTCCAGTTCTCATCATAACCGGTACCCATATACTCATAAATCTGAGTCGCTGTAACGTTTACAGAACCACCTGAAGTAAGTCCTGCAGTAGCAAACTTGCCGACAACAACATCTTCAAGAGTATAGTCCTCATTCGAACGTCCGTCAAGAGGGAGGACGAACACATAAATGTCAGATGCAGGAGAATAGTTGCCGGTCATCGAATAAGTAGTCTCAGCAGCAATATCAAGAGCAGAACCGTGATAGTTCTCTTTATAGAGTTTTCCATAATACTCTCCCTGTGCCATTGCCATAGCCATCATCTCCTGCTGATAAAGTACATCATCCTCGGTCGAACAATAGGTCTGAGGCATTGCGACAGCCACATAGGAATCAGCACCGATAACCTCTACATCTACAGTAACGTTATATGCGGTTCTTTCAGCCTCTACTTCTGTGATCTTCACCTGAAGAGGTGAATAGTATGCATATACGAGGTCGTCCATATCGAATGGAGCAGCACTCCAACTTTCCAGCACTGCCCAAACAACATACTCCTCACCAAGTTTAGGTTCCTCACCGAGAAGGTCAGCGATAGACTCGGTAACTGAGAATTCACCCCAGTTGTTATCATAATCATCTGCGAGGTTCCAGTCACCATCGTTCATTCTCTTGAGGAGATCCTTGGTATCAGCCTCAAGTGTCTCCTTTGTAGAGATACCATAATAGAATGTAGGAGCATAGTTTGCAACAAGAGTAAAGTAAGCGTTTCCACCGTACGCCTTGACTATAAGAGCCTGAGCGGCAACCTCGACAGCGACCTTACCCACCATACACTTACCGTCAGCGCCGCAAGCGTGAACCTTCACGTAACCTGAAGCGGCATTCTCTGCAGGGATCTCCTCCCAAGTTTCATAATCAATATCTCCCTGAGTTGACTCATAGTCAGGGGCTGTGATAACAAGTTGTCCATCTGAGTTGATCTCTGCCCACCAGCCCTTAGGAGCGGCCATAACAGTAAGATCCTCAATGCCGACAGTCTTGACAGCAACAGTCTGAGTTCCTTCTGACTCGAAGTAGAGTTTACCTGCACGGATCTCGAATACGATCTCCTGTGGTTTCTCGATTGTGAACTCTGCGTCACCGACCTTGATGGTCACGCTGTCTCCGTTGTCAACGAGAGACACCTCAGGACAAGAGCAAGGATCAACCGGTACGCATTCGCACGGTGCATCACATTCCTCTGCTAGGATGATGCCTGTTCCCTTCCAGTCCTTTCCGTCGAAAGAGTACTGAAGTTCGTTGTTGTCAGACACCTGGAACTGAAGAGTGTAGAGAGCGTCAACTCTTGCAGTGAGTGCTGTGAGTTGGTCCTTGAGTGCCTCGATAGCCTGAAGGCGTGCATCGAGTTCACTGAGTTCTCCCTTCATCTCCTCCAGATCTTCCCTGAGGGCTGAATCATCGTAGCAAGACACTACGAGAGAAGACGCTGCAACAAGTGTCATAACACCTGTACAGAAAGCACATAGGCTTTTTACAAATTGTCTTTTCATAACAATAGGGTTTAGTTAATAATTAAAAAAAATATAAACTTAGTGTTTATTCTATTCCGAAAATTTCCTCAAGAGTCTGGGCTTTTCCGTCCTTGCAGATGAGGTGATACATCTTGTAAACCGGCGCACCGTCAGTGTCGCGTCCCACAGCGATGCAGGCTGCTATTACAGTCTCGTTGCCTTCCCAGTCCTGGCTGGTATCGCTTTCCGTGCGCATACCGCCGCCATTGTTCTCAAATCCACCGGCAACCCACTCATAGATACCGTTGTACCACTCCTCATAACTGAAGCCTGAGCCCTTGATGTTGTTGAAGTGACCCTGATTGAGGCCTGGGATATGGTTGGCAAGGTCTGCCGAACTCTTGGTGTAGCAATAGAGGAAGTACTCGACATCGTGGTCGATCGTATATGTCACTGTCCAGTCGTATGGATGATTGTCAGCAGGCTGAAGTTTCATTATGACAGTCGGATCAGCGCCCACCTGCACTTCTGAAGTCCTGATTGTCGCAAAGTGCATTTCACTGATGTTACCGTCGAAGTCCTCCGCACAGAGAAATACAGTGTAATCAGTGTCCGGGGTCATTCCTGTCCAGGTCAGGCCGTCTCTTCCGCTCGGCTCGGTAGTCCAGGCATTGACAAGGATATTCGAAGACTCCATAGAGCCTGTTCCTGTCGATGAAGGAGTGAAAATGAAATTGATCCAATCCTTCCACGGGCTGTCCGGGCCGAGTCCAGGATTGTTGTCTGCCGTCATATACTGCACATAGACCATCGATACAGTGGAAGGGTCGTATGTGATGGTTCCTCTGAACTGAGTCCTGCCCGGTTTGTCCAGAACAAGTTTGAGATCCTTGACCTTACAATCTGCTGAAGACTCGAGATTTCTGCTGTCAAGTGTCACAGGCTCCGAATATCTGAGATCGGTAATGGTTCCGAAACCGTTGCGTCCCACATATACGATGACGTAAGTTTCACCTGGCATAAGAGATCCCCATACCTGAAGTCTGTCTGTAGCACCTGTGCCTGTTGCGACATCATTATCATCATCCCAAAGGAAGTTCGGATTGTGATGGCCGTAGCCTTCGTCCCTGATGGATCTTGCCAGAGCCCTCTTGTCCTTGTCGCTCATAGCCTTTATGCTTTCTACATATTCAGCGGTATATACATTATAGAACAAAGTCTGGCACTCGGCTGCGAACTTTACATCGAATTCGAAGTATGCTGCAGCAACCCTGTCCTCGACAATACGGATTTCAAGATCGGCAACCGGCTGATCATCAGGTATTTCCTGAAGATGGAAATCGACACGGCTGTAATCCTCCTGAGGTGTCAGATTGACATCAACCGCCACTGCAACTGTAGTACTCATTATGGATGCATCAGCAGCATCACCATAGTTGACCGAATACTGGAGGCTGTTCGGATTGTTAGGGTCATTCTCATAAGATGGAGATGTCACACGTGTACGGACGAAGTCACGGAACATTCTGTCATTGAATGTGTCGATGTACTCATCGATCTCATTCTGAAGCCATCCGTAGAAATATACTGCCGCAGCATCTGCATTCAGGATATGGTTTACACCGAACGTACGGTAACCTGCATTTACCTCGATCTCCACCTGAGGATCACCGACAAGCGGCTGGCTTGTGGTATGCACATAGCAGAGGGTGATATCTTCCTGATTCGAACTGCTTATATCCTCGCTTGTGGAAGCGACCACAGCAATAAGGTAATCGCAGTCAGGAATGGCTATGGCTGAAGCAGGAGCATACGATGTGTTCATCCAGTCATACTCGATCTGGAGGAAATCCTCCGGATTGCTGAAATCCTTGACGGAGAAAGCATATCCGCCGCTTCCTGTCTCATTGAAGAGGTATTCACGGATACGCTCATTGACAGCCCAGGACTCTGCAGAAGCAAGTGCTCCGGAATTCCTGTCGTTCAGAAGGTTGTTATAAAGTTGTGCAAGAGGATACACATCCATCTTGAAAGACTGCACCATTGCTCCGGGACGGAGTTCAAACACGAAGTTGTGGTCTTCCACCTTGGTCACCTCGATGGTCACACCGACATCCGATCCCTCTGCGATAAGATTGCCGCAATCCACCGGAAAGGCATCGAAATATGGGAAGTCGAATTTCTCAAGGTCACCTACATTTCCGCTGTCACCCTGATTATCGTTGCCATCATCTTCCTTACCGTCTTCCTTACCGTCTTCATTTCCACCTGGATTCTCCTCTTTTTCCGGATCTTTCTGATCCTCCTGAGGTGGCTTTTCACAAGCGATGAATCCAAACACAAGAAGGGACATCAAAAAAAGATTAAATGCTTTTTTCATAGTATTACGTTGATTATTTGATTGTATCATATCCTGAATCACCGCCATCTATATGGCAGACATTCATATTGTTCACATATCTGTCCTTATCCAGCACAAGGGCATAGATTTCGGTATTTCCGAGTACCCATCTGCTGTCGATATCCACTGTCCAGGTCTTCGAAACCTCCTGTCCCGCAGCAATCCTGCCGTCGTCGGTCATCTTCTCTCCCGTGAATGTGCCGGAATAAGATGTGACTACCTTGCGTACAACGTGGCTGTGGCTGTAGTCAGGCTGTCCTTCCGAGTAAAGCGGAGTCTTCTGCCAGCCTTTTATCTTATCCTGAACGACAAGCACCACAACTCTATAATCAGTTGCAAGTTCCGACTTGACTCTGACGGTCACTTCTGCCTTCGATCCTCCATCCTTAAGAGATGAAGATACTGCCACTCCACAATGGGCAGGATAGTCATTGAAGGAAGCCATAATGCTTGGCTGAAGGTCTGAAATGCCATCTGCCGTAAGTATCCCGGAATCCCTCAGGTCGGTAGAGAAGGACGGATAGGCCAGGCCGCTGAACAGTTTGAACACATCCTGGGTAGCAGGAACGGCAAGTGTGTCTTCCCCCTCGAGATCGGAGTGGAATGCACAGAGATGTATCTTTTCCTTATATTTGGCCAGCGACGGCTTGGAAAGGACGCCCATCATCTTGTCATAGCCTTCAGGACAGTTGATGCACCAGGCTCCTGTGAACTCCACAAGGCATACGTGCCTGTCATAGGCCGATTCCTTCATTACCGGAGCCGTATCTATGACATTGACCGTCACGCGGTTGGATTCCTTTTCCTGATAAAGTGCATAAAATGCAGCCTCCCCTATGGCAACCGGTCTGAACGTTCTTCCGTCCAATCCCTGTACATCCTGGGCGGGGATTATCTCCGCTTCTGCCGTCACATCAACACCGTTATATGTTACGGTAAACACAGCCTGGGACTCTGCAGCAAGGTCTATCTCCGTATCACTTACTTCCAGAACAGGAACTGAGGATGTGTCAATGTTTCCTGAACAAGCCAAAAGAACCGCTGACACAACAGTCATCAATATGTTTCTGATTATCTTCATATCATTCAGCATATATATACGATATACTCTCTCCTGCCTTGCATTCATTGACATTGTTGACAGTCCAGTTATATCCACCGTCTTCGGAAGTCATCGCCGCAACGACAACACGAAGATTCTCAGTCTTCCATTCAGGAGACAATGTCACCGACTTCGATGCCTTGGCCTCCACACCGACAGTAAACGGAAGATTGTCGTTGATCTTGTCGCCTTCAGCCGCAGTAAGCACTGCGCGTACGACATTATTATGCACATAATCCGGATCTCCGGTCTGATCTGCAACTATACCATCCTCAACAAGGAAAATCAGATAACGGTATATCGATGGTACGTTCGATGTTATGCCGACATTGACATCAAGCATATTTCCCGAACATTCAGTGTTTACAGCGACTCCGCAATTCGGAGTATATGCCGCTACTTCTTCCTCGAAACTTTCAGAAAAAGCCGGTCCGATGAGATGAGTACCCTTGCGCATATTCCAGAACAGGCGCGGCAATCCGTCAAATCCTCCAAGTATCCTGTTGAATGACTGAGTTTCCGGTATAGTCATAGGATCGCTTATCACGCCCATATCCGAATGGAATGCCACTACTGAAATCACACCCGGATTTGCATCCTGAAGTGTCTTGAGACCTTTAGTGGCGGTCGGACAACTAGTGCATCCTGTGGAAGTGAAATATACTCCGAGGACACGACGGGCATATTCGCTCTCCTCGCCGGAAAAGAAAGGTGCAGCAGTTATCGTGACTGTGTTGTCGGAAAACTGGTTGCCTCCATAGTAATACTTTGCCTTGAAGGTATATGTTCCTGCCGTAACCGTCGAGAACTTGTTGGCACCGTATGGCATATATTTTTCCTCTCCCTCATACTCTCTTATCAATTGGAGAGTCTTTGCATTGCTTACATCCTCGCTGCCGAACATAACGGTGAATGTAACCTCATCTGCACCGTCTGCTGAAATCTCGGTCTTGTCAGCGAAAATCCTGAGCACTCCTTCGGGAACCTCTTTTTCATCTTCATTTTCCTCATTGGTGTCGATGGTTCCGGAACAAGCGGCAAAAGACAATCCTGCTATGATTGAAAGAAAAAGACTCAAGAACCTATTCATTGTAAACATAATCTTTTGTATCTCCCACCTTAACTTCAACTATATTGTCTATCCTCGCGCCATTACCCTGCTTGACAAGAGAAAAGGCCACGACTGAGAGATTCCTGACATCATCTCCGGCAGGAACACTCTGAGTCTGCGTAAAACTGCCGTCTTTCTCAACTGTTCTGATCTGAGAGGAATACATATAGTAATTGCCGGATGCTGCACGGACAATATGGGAGTATTTCCCATCGTCATTCGTACCGCTCGGAATGATCTGGTCATTGAGAAGGACTGCAAAACCAAGGTCGTATTCACCTCCTGTCGATGAAGTCAGTTCAGCCTCTATGTCAATTGTTCCGTTACCAGCATTATGAGCAGCGGAGAGTTTTATTCCGGATGTGGCAGGATATTCTGCACGAAGATTCCATATTGCATTCTCAAGGGCACTCGCAGCCTTCTCGATCACCATTTCCTGAAGATCGAGAACCACTGTAGGCACGCCTGAACCGCCGAAATAACTGACCAGCACAGTACCGCAGTCATATTGAGATCCGGGACTCGGCACTGCAAGTTCATCCTGATAATGCCAGCAGAGTTCCACAGAATGGTTCTTCGCATCATCGTTCATACCGGCCAGGGCGCGGGTCATATACGCACAAGGGCCGCACCAGGTCGCAGTGGCCTTGTAGATGGCGACGTTCTTGTGGAATTTCTCATATTTTCCCCTGTTCTTCGCTGTTATCTGCACCTTGTTTTCGCATTCCCTGCCTTTGTATGTAGCATAGAAATTATATGTTCCATTGGTAATGAATCTGGCCGTTGTTTCCATTCTGGCAACACGCTGGCCTTCTTCTGAAACGATGTTTACGCTCTGAAGGATGTTCTTGTCCGTGAGCATTTCACGGTCGTATGCATCCTTCAAAGAGAATGTGACATAGTCCTGTCCGCTGGCCTCGACTTCTGTCTTGTCGGCAGAGAGGGTGAAAGGAGCGGTAAATTCTTCAGGAATCTCTTCCTGAGGGATTTCGTTGTCCGGGTCTATGTTGCCAGAACAGGCTGCAGCCATAAGGACTGATGCGGTAATGTATAGTATTCTTTTCATATTTTAGATTTCTCGATTCGCTTCGCTCACTCGAAATGAAGAATCTTTAAAACGATGTCGTTATGCTGAAGTTAGCACCCGTATATTGAGGGATCTGACGGCATACTCCACCAGAGCAGATGAATCCGTCCTTGTAGCGGCCATATCCGGCAGCAAGACGGGTACGTCCCTTTGTATAACTTACTCCTACGTTGTAATAATGTACCTTGGTCTGACCGTGATTGTACATATCGCTGCCCCATACGCTCCAATGAGGTGCGAAATTGACCTCGAGGAGAGCGGCCATCCAGTCCTTCTTGTCCTCGTGGGTTGTGAGATACTGAAGTTCAAGGCGTGTCGAGAACTTCGGTGTCCACTTATAGAGAAGGTCGGCAACAAAAATATTGGAGAGCCAGGTTGTCTTGTAATTTCCGTAAGTCGGATTATATTCCTGCATAGAGTAAAGGAGAACCATCTTGAACTCCTTAGTCCACTGCTTCTCGAGATCGAAACTGAAGTCACGGAAAAGAAGGTTGCCGGCCTGTGCCGTACCCTCCTTCTCAAGGGTATAATATGTTGAGAAGTTAGCGTGAACCTTCATTCCTCTCTTTCCGCCTATTGCAGTTCCGCGACGGAAATTGTAGAATGCATCGATCTGTCCTCCGATTTCTCCGCTGTTGAATGAGAATGATGACTCATCTCCTACCTGAGGATTGTAAGGATGGAGAGTGGTGAGCATATATGTATATTGTGTGCTCATCGCAGGAACGTATGAAATCAGATTCGCTGCAGAGAGTGAGTTGGTGGTGATCTTCTGTCCCATCCATTCAAGACGGCGACCTGTCACTGTCACTCCTAGTCCTCTTCCATTGTAGCCCATCTCAAGGAGTTGGGCATTTCCTCTTTTAGGAGTAAACGCCACCAGTTTCTTACCAAGATCGACATATTCTCCCTTAAGGAAGAATCCGTCATAATCGAAGTTCAGACGACCCGACCAACCGTATGTGTTAGGCTTTCCACCTGCCTCTTCGGCATCTATGCTGATCTTTGAATATCGGTTGAGAACGGATCCCTCGACAGAGAGGACGATGTCATCGATGCCCAGAAGATTGGCGAGAGATACGCTGAGATCTGCACCTCTGACCTGAGTATCAGAGAATTCCATTCCAAGTCGTGGCATTCCCCACAATGCCTTGAAGGCGATCTTGTCCTCCCAGTTATATGCGAAGCGTGCTCCCATAATGGCGTTGTTCAGACCGAGAAGACGATCCTCCCAACTACGGAAAAGAAGTCCGCTTCCGAACTGGTCGTAGAATGTTCCGGCAGTGATCTGGAAATCCTCATCCTTCCAGTTGACATACATATTGCTGAGAGCATATTTGTTGAGATCGTCAGGATATCCGATGATAGACGGCATATATGCCTCAAGTTGAAGGCCTGCGGAGAAATTGCCGTTATAATAATCAAGTTTGAGATAGTTGTTCGATCCGAAACGGTCATCATCAGGAATGAACTTGTTTCCCTGATCTTCCACATAGATATGGTCGTTCGTTTCGAAACTTCCGGTAAGATATCCTCTCTCCTGTGCGGAAAGGTTAAGGGTTGCAGCGGCAATGACTGCAAGTGCCAGAATCTTCTTCATAATAGATAAGGTCAGTTAGTTGTTCCGGATTTTATTTGCTGCACTTCTTTACAGCCTCAAAAAGTTCCAGTTCATTTCCCGGAACGTATGAAGTATGCGAATAAACAATCTTTCCTTTTCCGTCAATCACAAAAACGTGAGGAACGACAGATACGTTCATAGCCCTCATAAAGTCCTGATTCTTGTCGAAAAGAAGAATATAATCTTCTCCCCATCCGCGTCCCTGTGCAAAAGACTTTGCCTTTGCAAGAAGGCGGCTGTCGTCTGTTGACACAGCAACCACACGGAAATCTGCCTCTTCCAGCCAGTCAGGAAGCGCTTCATAGACTGCATCAAGTTCGCGGATGCAAGGCTTGCAGGAAGTTGACCAGAAAGAAACGATCATAGGCGTTCCTTCCTCTACGAGAGTTTTGGTGTCAAAGGATTCACCCTTTGCATTCTCTACGACTACAGATGGTACCTGAGCAGCGCAAACTGCCGAAATGAAGAGTGCAATACTCAAAAGGAATGTTCTCATATACTTAAATTATTATTATGTTTTCAGTTGATTCCCAACAGGGTACATTAACCGGGCAAATATACGTAACAAAAATCGCTTTTTCAATTTTTTTTTCTGAGAGGAACAGGCTGATACGCCTTGGAAGGCCTTCTAGGCCAACATACGATATAAAGAAATTGTACGCGCTGCCTCTGCGACATCGTGCACACGAAGAATATCGGCTCCGTTCTGAAGAGCAGCAAGATGAAGTACCTGAGTGGCCGGGAGAGACTCCTCCGGAGTAATATTCAGGAAACGGTATATCATACTTTTGCGCGACACTCCCACCAGAATCTTCTTCGAAGGAAATCCTTCACGGAAACTACTCAATCCACGAATGAGTTCATAGTTCTGGCCGACAGTCTTGGCAAAGCCGAAGCCGGGATCGATGATCCATTCTTTTATGCCGAAGGCATCCGCTTTTACAGAAAATGCGCGGAAATATTCCAGCACTTCAGATGTGACATCATCATAATCGGTCAATGACTGCATTGTCTGCGGCGTGCCTCTCTTGTGCATCGCAACGTATGGCAGCCCCAGAGCGCCGACAGTCTCAAGCATCCGAGGATCATCCTCCCCTGCCGAAATATCATTCACAATGAAAGATCCTATCAATCCGCAGGCACGCGATACTACGGAAGCCCAGATCGTATCGATGGAAATACGAACGTCAGGAAAAGCATCACGAAATGAAGCCAATACCGGCTGAAGGCGTCTCCATTCGGTTTCAGGGTCTGAAAGTTCCGCACCGGGACGGGATGAGCAGGCTCCGAAATCAATGATGCCGGCACCTTCATCTATCATACGGCGCGCAAGGGAAAGAGCCTGATCCGTGTCTGCACAACGGCTTGGGGAAAAATACGAATCATCCGTCAGATTGACGATTCCCATTATGTCTATCTGTCTGTTCTTGTCCATATACGCTGCAAAAATAGCAAAAAGATTTCTCGACTTCACTCGAAATGACAGTTTTTTCTTAACTTTGTATATTTACTTGAATGACTTACCGGCTGAAGACGCCGGAATGAACATTCTCACAATAGGGCACAAACAGTTTCCAGACACATATTTATGCTAGTAGTACTTGAAGGCCTGGACGGAGCAGGAAAATCCACACAGGTCAAGAAACTCCGACAATATCTTGAAGACCTTTACGGCACACTCGAATACATTCACTTCCCACGTTATGATGCTCCGGTTTACGGCGATCTCATCAGTCGCTTCCTGAGAGGGGATTTCGGTTCCAACGAGACCGTTCATCCTCAACTTGTGGCTCTTCTTTTTGCAGAAGACCGTCACGGGGCGGCTCCTGGTATGAGGCAGAGGCTCGAGGCAGGTGATACCGTACTTCTGGACAGATATGTATATTCCAACATAGCCTACCAATGTGCCAAACTCAACGATGAGGCAGAGGCAGAGCGCCTCAGGGAATGGATTTTCAACACAGAATATGGAGATTTCGGGCTTCCGGTGCCTGATCTGAACATATTCCTTGATGTCCCTATCGGCTTTGTAGAGTCAAAACTCAGAAGCCAGCGTGGCGGTGAGGACAGAGAGTATCTTGAAGGAGGTCAGGACATCCACGAGGCTGACATCGAATTCCAGAAGCGTGTCAGGGATATCTACAGAAAGCAGTGCACTCTCGATCCGGACTTCATCAGGATAGACTGCTCCGACGAATATGGACAGATGCTTCCTCCAGGAGCAATATTTGCAAAGATACAGGAAGTGATAGACAGAAAAATCAGCAGATAAGCAATTGATATGGGATATGTTCTTCTGCGCCTGAAGCGCTTCTGCGGATTCGCCACCGGATTCGTATTCTTTCTTTCTGGAATAGTCAAACTCCTCGATCCTGCAGGAGCCGGACTTGTAATGGACAGTTACTTCGACTTTCTGCATATCGGATTTATGGAGCCTGCGGCTAAATTCTTCGGAGTAGCGTTCGCTCTGGCCGAAACCATCATTGGAACAGCACTGATCACCGGAGTCTGGAGAAAAGCGACCGGAACAGCAGCGCTTATCCTCCAAGGATTCTTCACCCTGCTGACCCTCCTGCTGGTGATATTCAATCCGGAAATGGATTGCGGATGCTTCGGAGAGGCATTGCACCTGACCCACTGGCAGACATTCCTTAAGAATATAGCGCTATGCATACTGCTGGCCATATATTTCTTCCCTTCGTCTATGCTTGGCGAAACCAAGAAACGCAAATACGCATCATTCGGTCTTGTGACCATATCCGTTATGGCTTTCACCATATATTCACTGCTTTATATTCCTCTCACCGACTTCACTGCATTCAAGCCGGGCGTATCCCTGGCAGCGGGTGAAAATGCCGGAGGCGATCTGTATGAAGCGGTATTCATTTATGAAAAAGATGGGAAGCAGGAGAGTTTCACCTTAGGGCATCTGCCTGACTCCACCTGGGAATTCATACGCACGGAAACAGTTCTGAAGAGCACACACAAAGACCCGCCGGTAAGCCTGTCCATCAGTAACGCTGACGGAGAATATATTGACAGCATAGCAGCGGAAGGGAATGTGATCGCAGTGTCGGTTTACGACATCGACAGGACAGTTGCCGCTTGGAACCGGACCGCGCAATTCCTGAAGAATGCCGAAGAGACCGGTTTCAAGCCTTTGCTCATCGTTGCCTCACAGGCTGATAAGTTCGCTGAAGAGGTGTCAGATCTGACTCCGGAGACAGTCGGTACGCTGATGAGACATATATGCTTCTCCGACTACAAGACTTTAATTACAATGAACCGTTCGAACGGAGGAGCCGCATTCTTCAGCGACGGATATCTTATACGTAAATGGGCAAAAAGAGCCCTCCCGGATAAGGGAGGACTCTCTGATCTGTTCCAAAGCAATGAGACTGAGGAACTTATTTCCGGAAGCGCCAGCGGCAATCTCGCTTTTCAAGGATTTCTCCTTTACGTATTTACCGTGATGCTTCTTCTGTAATCCTACTTGTACTGGTACGGAGTCTTTCCGTTTATAGGGCATTCTATCACGTTGTTTACGTAATAATATGTATTGCCCTTTTCATCCTGTGCCGAAGTGGTCACGAACACTACAAGGCGGAGATTGTCAACGACGAACTCATCCCAATAGTAGTTTCCGTACATCTCGCCGTTGAGAGCACCTTCTGACCATATTACGTCGAGATCCCAGTCAAACACATAATCAGCGGTATTACCCTTCTCAAGCTTTCCTACAGAATAGCCGTAATAAAGATCCTTGCCGTACTTGGAGTCAATATAACGGACAACGCCATCGTGGGTATTCATCCAGTCCTGCGTAGATCCGCCCGACTGAACGGCATAGATGCCATCCTCAATCAGGAAGGCTCCAACCCGATATGCACCGTCGGCAGCAGCCTTTACTGTGGCCTTGACAAGAAGTTTCTCACCATCAAGAGATGAATTCACTGCGATTCCCGATGCGACAGAGGTCTTTGTCGAGTACATCTTATCGATCATACCTTGCATTTCCGAAGTTCCCATATTATAGTTTCCGAAAGAATAGTACATATCGAAATTTACTGTAGGGAAACCGGTTACACCGCAGAAGTCATCGAATGAAGTCCTGATGAATGCAGGGTCGGCTTTAGCGTTTACAAGACCCGAATGGCAGGCTGTAAGCACAACTTTATCAGCAACGGCCTCGTCGGCAAGAGCATTGTGGAGAAGAATCTTCATATTAGGGCAATATGCACATCCTGTAGTCGTGAATTCGGTCATCAGCACTCTCGTCTTGAAATCAGTGCTTGACGGCTGCGGATCCGCAGGAGTCTCAGGAATCGGAACGTCAATTGCCTTGATGATGATTTCCTCAGAGATGTAAGTATCATAACTTGCCCAGAATACATAATCACCGGCCTTCTCTGCCTTGAATTTGAAATCAGGAAGATCAAGAGCATTATTGTCTCCGTCATATATGATGACGCCATCTGTAAGAGTCTTGTCACCGAGTGTCACAGTGAGGACTGCAACATCGACATTGGTCTGCACAAGATTCCTGTCGCTGACGATCTTAAGAGTAAGATCCTCTGGATCAGGGGTCTGCTGTCCATTGTCACCTGTGCCCGGATTGTCAGGTTTGTTGTTATCAGGTTTTTCCGTATTAGGACCGTCCGGCTGGTTCTGCTCCGGATCCACTGTTCCTTCGCAGGCAATGAGCATCACTGCCGCTATCAGCAGTGATGCATATTTCAAAATGTTCTTCATTACTGTACGTTAAAATGTTTCAGTATCTTTTCCGATGTCTCCTCAACCATTTCCATAGTCACGACGTTCGGAGTCTCATCCATCTTGTATTCACGACGAGGATCCACCTTAAGACCGGTCATAGACTTGATTACGCGAGACTTAGGAAGTTCTGTCACAGCCTTTCCGTCAACCGTAACGGCATTAAGTCTTTCAGGGGCTGCTGCAGGAACCTCCTCCGGCTTCTCAGGCTCTGTCCATCCTCTTGTAAGGACGATCTCGGAAATGACTGTCGCAACGATCTCGAGGCCATTCTGTCCCAAACCTATGGAATTCATATAATATGATCCTGCAGGGAGTTCAGCAGTCGCATCGCTCTGTGCAATGACAATCGGCTTGACTATGATGGTATTGTAATCAGATGCGATTTCCACAGGGAAACCAGGCACTTTGTCTGTTGCATCGATGAATGCACTTCCTCCGGCAACACCTCCGAGATAGAACGGATAGCCAGGCCATTTGTGCATAGGAGGCAGATAAGTCGAATTGAACGGAACTATGACACTTCCATCTTCACGGACTTCGAGGAACCACTTAGGTCCGAAGTCATACAGAAGCATAGGCACATCCACAGAAGCATAATCAACAGCCTTGAAGAGATCGTATGGACTTCTGTAAGTCAGACGACCCGGATCCGTATAATAATCGAAGTCAATGAAGCCGTTGCAGAGGAGTCTGTTCTGTCCTTCAAGACGATACTCCGAGAACTGGTCTGTAAGGATGCCAAGTTCCTCGAACATACCATCGACCTCATCCTTAGACTTGCCACTGTAAAGAGGATATACAGAAGGTTCAAGTACTGCAGGAACCTCAGGAGCCTCACCGGAAATCACCACCTTCGAAGAATGCTGCACATTGTAAGAGACATACGAACCGTCTTCCACTTGTTCTTTTGCAACGATCATAGCAGTAGCGGTCCACTCACCCTCAAGTGCATCGAACAGAGGCGAATTGATCGCGGCCTTCTTCTCTGCCATAGGAGCCTTGTAGTCTGCCCATCCTGCACCTTCCTTGTCAGGGTCGATATAATTGAATGTATATTCGTCGTTGCAACCGTATGCGGCAAGCCTTGTCACCTCACCGTCCAGGGTAGGGAATGAAATCTCAAGACCCTTATCTGAGTTGATTTCAGCAATCTCGGCAGATGTGAAAGAGTAGTTGCCTTTGAGAATATCGGCGTATGTATATTTCGCGTTGAACATAAGTTCGAACTCACGCGCATAGTCACAAGCCCAATATGAACCGACTACATCCTTGTTAGGTGCCTTGATATTGAATGTCGCAAGATATGGATCACCGTTCTGGACAGCGGCTATTTCGATTACTGGAGCACGCTTTGTCTTCTCCTTTGCGGTGAATGTCTTGTGGATGAAGTTCTGCTGGGAACCGTTATCTGCTCCCATCACGGTGACAAGGACGTGATAGGTATCGCCACCGGTAAGAGGCTCCACGAAGCCGGCCGCTGCATTGACAGCCTTATCCTCGACCTCTCCGACTACACCCCACTCATAGAATGCTATGTATGAAGTAAGGAACCACTGATACCACTCTTCGTGTCCGTCAAGATATGTGCTGAGAATCTGGTTGTAAGTACTGTTGTCAAGAACCATATAGAAATACCTCGACACACCTTCGTCCATTGTGAAATAGATCATCGCATCGGTAACGCCGATCTCCTCCTCAGGAATATCTACTGTAACAGTAGCCTCGCATACTGAAGGCGTCTTGGTAAAGAACTCCTTCTTCTGGAATGCACCAGTCCATCCTTTATCCCAGTCAAAAAGCGGAATTGTATAAGTATAGACCGGTTCAAGAGAACTTATGAGTTGATATCCCATAATGTCAGCAAACTCCCACTGGTCGCCAAGCCTGCACTCTCCGGCAAGGAAGATGGACGGTTCATTAGGAGCGATCGGATCGTGGATATCGATCATCTGATTGTCAGAATCCATTACAGGGTCACCGTTCTTGTCAAGCAGCACGACATTAGCGTCATTGAATATGACTGTAGAGTCGTTCTTCACGTAATTGCCGTATGGGTTACCGTTGGCAACGATTGCGTTAAGATCGACAGAATCTCCACCCTTGGAGTTCTTGAGCAGGTTGTACCAGGCAAGGCTTGTGGAACCGTAACGTATCACATTGCCTCTATCCTTTGTCTCCTGAGGAACAGTGATATGTACCTTGTAACCATCATAATATGTATCAACTACGGTCACGAGTTCCGTGAAGTTGTATGCCGGAGTCGTGAACTCGATCTGTACAAGTTTAGAATAATTCTTTTCATCGAGTTTAGCCGCAGCATACAGATAATGGACAGCATCCTGCTCCACATTTTCGTTCACTTTCAGAACATCGCCGGGAGCGACAGTCGCGATGGTGCTGTTCGGAACATCCTTGAAAAGGACTGCCGGCGAGAATGTCTTAGGCTGCCTGAGCACCTGGTACGCGATTTCCACCTCGTATGGTGCCTTGACAAGGAGTTCAACGCCATCAGCCTCGACACTCTTCAATTCGAGAGCGAAATCGCCTATGTTCGGGTCTGTGACTTCAGTAGTGTCAGACGGTTGTTCGTCAGGTTTGTCAACCGGTTCCTGAACATCCGGAATAACTTCAGGGCCACAGCCCATAACAAGTCCTGCCATCATTACGGCAAAACCGTATGACAAGGACTTCAACAGAGAGTTTTTCATTAAAAATCGGTATTAATTGTTAATAATAATATTTTACGCCATATCGTGGCAAAGTTAAACTTTTTTAACTGATTTCCAATCAATAGGAAAGCAAGATTGCCCTTTACATTAAAAATTTCTATATTTGCGCCTGATTTATAAATAACAGGAAATGGACAATCATTCACTTTTGGCAGTATCGCCTGTCGATGGACGATACTCGCGTCAGACCGAGCCTCTTAGGGAGTATTTCAGCGAATATGCACTGATAAGATACCGCGTACGTGTGGAAATCGAATATTTCATTGCCTTGTGCAGGATTCCTCTGCCGCAACTCGCCGACTTCGACACCTCCAGATTCGAAGCATTGAGGGACATCTACAGGAATATGACACCTGCAGATGCAGCAAAGGTAAAGGAAATAGAGAAGGTTACCAATCACGATGTGAAGGCTGTGGAATACTTCATAAAGGACCGTTTCAAGGAAATGGATATTATGAAGTGGGGAGAATTCGTCCATTTCGGCCTCACCTCCCAGGACATAAACAACACGTCTGTTCCGCTCTCCTTCAAGGAAGCCATTGACGAGTGCTATATGCCTCTTCTTCAGGAAGTTCTCGACCTCATCAAGGGAATGGCCGAGGAATGGAAAGATATTCCTATGCTTGCCAAGACACACGGCCAGCCGGCATCACCGACCCGCGTCGGAAAGGAATTCAATGTATTTGCGGTGCGCCTTGAGGAACAGATCCGTCAATTCGGACTTCTTACATATCCGGCAAAATTCGGAGGTGCAACAGGAAATATGAACGCACATAAGGTGGCGTATCCGGCAATCGACTGGATATCCTTCGGCAACGATTTCGTGGCTTCTCTTGGCCTGAAGAGATCGTTCCCTACCACTCAGATCGAGCATTACGACAATCTGGCATCACTTTTTGACTGTCTCCGCCGAATAAATACAATACTGATCGATTTCGCACGCGACATCTGGACATATATTTCAATGGAATATTTCCGCCAGAAGGTAAAGGCCGGAGAAGTGGGTTCTTCCGCGATGCCGCACAAAGTGAACCCTATCGATTTCGAAAATGCTGAAGGTAATTTCGGAGTAGCAGATGCCCTCTATACCCATCTGTCGATGAAACTTCCGATCTCACGTCTGCAGCGTGACCTCACAGACTCCACCGTTCTCCGCAACATCGGAATGCCTCTTGCACATTCGATAATATCGCTCAATTCGCTTAAGAAAGGACTCGGAAAACTTATTCTTAACGAGGATGCTATCAGAGCCGATCTTGAAAGAAACTGGGCAGTAGTGGCGGAAGCCATCCAGACAATCCTCCGCAGAGAAAATTACCCGAACCCTTACGAGACGCTCAAGGCGCTTACACGTACAGGTGCGGGTATCAATCGTGAAGTCATAGCAGATTTCATAGAGACACTCGAGGTGCCTGAATCAGTGAAGGAAGAACTCAGGGCTGTTTCGCCTTGGACCTACACAGGTTTCTGACGAACTGATCATCTGATGACATATACATCTTCGCCAGGGACAGCAAAGCCAAACTGCTCTCTGGCGAATTTTTCAAGGGAGTCCTTATTGGTCTTCAACTCCCCTATATTTCTGTCCATCATTTCGATTTCTTCCCGATACACCTCCATCTGCCTTTCCTGAGCGGCAATCTCTCTTTTGGCCTGAATCCAATGTATGACGGTAGTACCCGGGCCGACAAGCCACGAAACGACGAACAATGTGGTGCATATAACCACAAACCAGGCGAATTTACGATGCTCGCCCGAAAAAATATCTCTGATCTTTCCCAAAATATTGAACAGTTTCTGATTATCTTCACAAAAATAACTATTTTTGGTAAATATTTCCAAACGGTTTCAACATTAAAGTTTCTCTTATGGGATTTTTCAAAAGACACCAAGGCAGGGCTTCATACGAACTCTTCGCCAACTATTCATACTACCTTCCCGGCTTCGGAGGTATGATGATGCTGTTCCTCCTTTTCATTATCGGTTCACTTCTGGGCAGCCTTTTAAGCGGAATCTTCATTCTTGCTATGGGACCATCCGAGGCAGTCAGTTCATACAGTATGCTCATATCGTATCCGGTATCGTTCATACCACCGCTCCTGTATGCCTCAGCCAAAAGCAGGAGGAATGAAATATTCGACACCGGATATGCATTGGACAGCAACAACTTCGGCACAAAAGGAGGCCTTGTTGCAGCATTGACTGTATCATTGGCCACTATCGCCGCAGCATTCGTATGCGAGCCTCTTAGCGCCGCCCTTCCTGATATGCCCGCCTATCTTGAAGAGGCTCTCGAATCTATGACCAACGGTCCTCTCTGGGCATCACTCCTATCAGTATCCATCTTTGCTCCCCTCTTTGAGGAATGGCTGTGCAGAGGTCTGGTACTCAGAGGATTGCTCAGCAAGATGAACCCCACAGGAGCGATCTGCGTATCTGCGGCATTCTTTGCTGTCCTGCACCTGAATCCTTGGCAGGCCATTCCTGCCTTCATTCTCGGACTTCTGTTCGGATATGTATATTACAGAACCGGTTCGCTGAAACTTACAATGCTGATGCACTGTGTCAACAATACATTCGCGACAATATTCAGCAGGATACCGGCATTCAGGGAAGCAGACACATTTATGGACATTCTCAGTCCTTGGAAATACGCCGCAATATTCATATTGTGCATACTCATTCTGGCAAGTGCAATAGTCATAATAAGAGCCATCCCGACAAAAGATGCCAGGATGGGCAATTGTGACAAGATCGATCCGATGAGTATCGTCTAACTGATCTTTTTACCGAAAGGGATCAGTGCCAGAAGCGCCATTTTGAAGTGCTGCAGTCCGAAAGGGATTCCGACAATGGTTATGCATAGGAACGCCCCGAAGGCGAGATGCAGCATTGCGATTTCTATTCCTCCCACCAGTATCCAGATCACGTTCATAATGATGGCCAGACAACCGCCGTCATTGGTATCAGACTGTATATCGTGTCCGAAAGGCCACAGGGCGAAGCCGGCAAGTTTGATCAGTTGAAGGCCGAACGGGATACCGATGATTGTGATGCAGAACACTATTCCCGTCAGAAAATAATAAAGGCTCACGATGAAACCACCGAGCAAGAACCAGAGAATGTTTCCTAAAAATTTCATAGTCTTATAGTTTTACTTGTCATTATCAGATGAATCTTCAAGCCGGGACAGTTCCTTTTCGGCCAGTTCCACAGTATCGAGTTTTCCGACATCGATAATATTAAGGCCGCAAGCCTCGACACCATAGATATTGCACTGAGCACAGACGGAAAGGTAAAAGTCCATTATCGGAAAACGCGGAGCATCAGATTCTTCATAGAGTCCTCTCTCACGTGCATAATCCTCAAGTCGGTCAAAAATACTGTCGGACATTATATGTATCCCGGAAAATGCCAGCATACGGCATTGATGCGGATCCAGACCGGGATATGGCGAACGGACTTCCCCCGTCACTATATTCGTCCATCCGAGAAGCCGCATAGTATCCGGTTCGAAGAGAAGATAGCGCGAAGTCTTTCTCTCGCTCACAAGCAGGGTGGCGAGAGCATCTTCCTTCACACAGGACTCGAACCAGGCTATATCGAGATCGGAAAGTATATCCACATTATGGACCAAGAATCTTCCGCAGCCCTCCAGAAACGGCCTGGCGTGCAGCACACCTCCTCCCGTCTCCAGAAGAAGAGGCCTTTCATCAGAAATACGCATCGGTATAATATCTTGATTCTCAGCCCATTCTTCTATCATATCCGCAAAATGATGGACATTTGTCACTGCTTCTTCAATACCAGCCTTCTTCAATTTACGTGTGACGTGTTCGATAAGCGGCCTACCGCCCACCGGCACCAATGCCTTGGGCATTCTATCGGTCAAAGGCTTCAGTCGGGTTCCCAGACCTGCTGCAAAAACAAGACACTTCATATCAAAGATCTTTTTGTTCCCGATGGGTCAGGCGCACGCGCACATCCGGATATTTTTTCCCAATGTGGGCTGCAAGATGCTCTGCGCAATATACTGAACGATGCTGGCCGCCTGTACACCCGAAGCACACCATAAGGTCGGTAAAGCCCCTCCTTAAGTATGTTTCTATATGAGGATCAACTATTCCGTATATATGTTCGAGATATCTGACAATCTCGCCGTCATCTTCCAGAAACCGGATGACAGGCTCATCCTTTCCCGTCAGTTTCTTGTAAGGTTCGTACCTGCCGGGATTGTGGATCGAACGGCAGTCAAACACATATCCTCCACCATTCCCGGTCATATCCTGCGGGATACCTTTCCTATATGAAAAACTCATCACCTTGACCTCAAGTCTGCCATCGGGTTCTTCAGTATGGAATTTAGGAAGACGTGCCATATCCAGAAGCACTTCATTCAGATAAGGATAGGCCTCGAACGGAGCGGACAGAAGCCTTTCCAATCCCTCCAAGGCGGGCTTTATACTCACCACAAACTGAGCCTTATGTTCCACAAGCCCTCGGAACCCGTATGCGCCGAGCACCTGAAGAGTGCGGAAAAGGACGAAAAGACGGAGCCTCTCGTCAAAATGAGAACGATCGACTTCAATATAATCCGATAATGCCGACAGATACGAATCCACCATCCTGTCCTTCAGCCACTGCGGATATCCCGCTCTCGCCTGCCACACGAAAGAAGCCACATCATAATATATAGGTCCTTTGCGTCCTCCCTGAAAGTCAATAAAATACGGTTCGTCCCCACGTATCATAACATTACGTGCATTGAAGTCACGATAGAGAAAGGTATCGCTGTCTTCTTTGAGAAGATCATCGGCAAGCCTCTCGAAATCATCCTGCAGCCGCACTTCATTGAATTCCAGACCCGAAGGCTTCAGAAAACAATATTTAAAATAATTCAGATCGAAAAGCACCATCCTCCTGTCGAATCGTGGCTGAGGATAGCACACCGAAAAATCCAGGCCTGCAGCACCCTCGAACTGTATCTTCGGCAGCATTGCCATAGTCCTGCAAAGAAGGTCCGCAAGAGCGCCATCTTCAGAAATGCCGCCATCCTTCTGAGCCTGCGCGACCATATCGGAAAGCATACAGTCTCCAAGATCCTCGAGCAGGTACGACATTCCGTCGCCGCTGACTCCTGACACTTCCGGGACAGGTATTCCTTTCCTTCTGAAATGCTCTGCAATAGCCAGGAAAGCCTTGTTTTCAAGATAGTCGGTACCGGCAACTCCGATGAAAGAGGCTCCCCCACCGGACATCCTCACATATTTCCTGTTGCTCCCTGAGCCAGTCAATGGTACCAGATTTTCCGGTTCACAGCCGGTACGATCCCTATATAATCCGAGCAAATCTTTCATCTTTTGGTACATTACATTCAACAAAATGCGAAATTACGAAAATGTTCGATAAAAAACCTTACATTTGTATGTTTAAAACATATAGAAATATGCTGAATTTTGCATACTGCTCGGATAAGTACCAATATACGATGGGAAAATCCTTCTTTGACAGCGGAATGAAGGACCAGCACGCTGTCTTCAATATGTTCTACAGAAAAGCGCCGGAAAACAACAACTGGGCTGTGGTAAGCGGCACCGACGAGGTCATCGAAATGATAGAGAACCTCGGCAATATGGATCCGGCCTTTTTCGAAAAATTTCTCCCGGGTGATGAATACGCAGATTTCAGAGGATATCTCTCGGCAATGAAATTCACCGGTACAGTCTATGCGATGAGGGAGGGTGAAATCGTTTTCCCGAACCAGCCTGTCATCATCGTGGAAGGTCCTCTCATCGAGGCTCAGGTACTCGAAACCCCTATGCTATGCATAATGAACCACCAGATGGCCGTAGCGACAAAGGCATCCAGAGTATGCCGTGCAACAAACCGTCCGGTGAGCGAATTCGGTTCAAGAAGGGCACACGGTCCCTGGGCGGCAACATACGGTGCCAAGGCTGCAATCATAGCAGGATGCAGCGCGACTTCCAACATCCTGACCGGAGTGATGTACGACTACGGTTCCACAGGAACAATGGCTCATAGTTATGTCACATCATTCGGATGCAGCGTCGAAGGCGAGCATAAGGCGTTCGACACTTATATAAAGACACACAACGGAGAGCCCCTCATTCTCCTGATTGACACATACGACACGCTCAAATGCGGAATCCTCAATGCAATAAGGGCATTCAGGGAGAACGGTATTGACGACGGGTATGCTGCAGGTTATGGCATCAGGCTGGACAGCGGTGACCTTGCATATCTTTCTATGGAATGCCGCCGCATACTTGACGAAAACGATATGGCTGGTTGCAAGATATTCGCTACCAATTCATTGGATGAATATCTCATCACCGACCTTGAGCGTCAGGGAGCCTGCATCGATTCGTATGGAGTGGGCGATGCCATAGCGACCAGCAAGGCCGCTCCGTGCTTCGGCAACGTATATAAACTCGTACAGATCGACGGCGAGGCAGTCCTCAAACGCTCTGAAGACAAGATCAAACTCATAAACCCAGGTTTCCAGATCACATACAGGATAATGAAGACAGATCCTGTAAAAGGAGATATCTATAAGGCAGATGTAACCTGCCTGAGAGGTGACGAACTCAGCAGAAAGATCGAAGCAGGAGAAACATTCACGATATGTGACGAATTCGACAGGTACAAATACAAGACATTCGATGCAGGAGACTACAAGGCCTTCCCTCTCCAGCACAAAGTGATGGAAAACGGCAAGAGATGCGTTCCATTCCATACCCTTGCTGAGAAAAAGGCATACTACGACGCTACCCTGATGCATTTCAGCCCAAGTGAGCGACGACTGATCAACCCTCATTACTACAAGGTCGATATTTCAGACGACCTATATAATCTCAAGATGAGCATAATTAACAGGATAGTCACAGAAATAAACAATTTCAAGATATGAGCAACAGCGCACTTGTAGTCGTGGATATGCTCTACGACTTCATCGACGGCAGTCTTGCCTGCCTGAACGCGGACAACGCAGTAGGATCAACACTGAAATTCATAGATACGCGGACCAAAGGTCAGGGAGGCGAAGACCACGAAATACTGGATACGTTCCCTATCCTGTTCATCCGTGACCATCATCCTGCAGACCACTCCTCATTCAAGGAGCAGGGAGGAATATGGCCTCCACACTGCATCGCAGGCACAAGAGGAGGAGAGATTCACAAGGATCTCGAGCCATACGCCTGCGAAGAACTGACCTTCGACAAAGGATGTGACAAGGCTGTGGAGCAATATTCAGGATTCGAGGGTGTGAACAAAGCAGGACAGTCACTCGCTGAAGTACTGGAACTGCTTGACACTACCGATGTTTATGTCTGCGGCATTGCTACGGAATATTGTGTTCGCAACACTTGCGAAGATCTTCTCAATGCCGGATTCAAGGTTCATCTTCTCAAGGATTGCATAGCATACGTTGACCATCAGGGCCATCTGGATGCCATCAGCGAAATGGCGGCAAAAGGCATAAGTATTGAATAATCAATATTTTTTCGTACCTTTGCCGTCTTGTTATGAAGAAAGTCGTGACAAAAATATGGGTGCCGTTACTGCTTGTGCTTATTGCAGCACTGCAGTCTTTCGGCATTGATGCCAGCAGAGCGGTGAGGTTAAGAAGCCTTGCCGACTCGCTTGCACTTACCATAATCCAAGACTCTCTGCAGACAGACAGCACTGCAATCGACTCTCTCGGCATCGACAGTCTGACCCTCGACACTCTGACCCTCGATACTTTGGTTCTCGATACTCTGGCTCTCGATACTCTGGCCATTGACACTCTTGTCATCGCGGCACGTGATACGATCAAGATTCCTGATTCTCTGCAATACACCGATCCTTTCTTCTACAAATATTATATTGCAGTCAAGGATTCCGTGACCAGAGCACAGGTGCGAGATTCTCTGATTATGGCCGGGGACACCCTCGAACTGATGAAACTCGACTCCTTATATATCAAGGACTCGACCGAGGTAGCCATAGCAAAGCACAATGCCTGGTATGCTTCACTGACCCGCAAGGAGCGGAAGAAATATGATGCGGAACAGAGACTTCCGGAACTGATAAGGGCTGCCAACCGCAAACTTGAGATAAAGGACAGCATAAAGGCGTACAAGGACAGCGTTCTCCAGGCGACTCCGCGTATCCTTGAGACATTCGCATTCCCTGATTCTCTGCATTACAAGAGGATCGTGACCTGGAAACACGACCGTTATTTCCATAATCTTGAAGGCCTGAGAGATCAGTCCGTCGATTCTTCCTTCAACTACAATTTCCACGATTATCCTTTCTTCCAGAAGGATGTCAATGCGTCCTGGCTTGGTGTGGCAGGATCGCCGGCACAGTTGTACGACTATTTCAAGAGGTCAGAATCGGACAATGCCATCTTCTTCACTCCTTACTCCATATATACATATACTCCGGAAAACCTGCCGCAGTTCAACACAAAGACACCATACACCGAACTGGCATATTACGGAACCCTGTTCGCCAATAAGGAAAAGGAGGAGTCCAACATAAGGATACGTACCACCCAGAACATCACACCGGAACTGAACATCCTGCTCGAATACCACAGATTCGGCGGAAACGGTATGCTTAAAAGAGAGGATACCGACAACAGGACAGTGGTGATGGCAGCAAATTACACGGGCAAGAAGTATCTTATGCATACCGGATATATCTATGACAGAATCGAAAGGAGCGAAAACGGAGGAGTGATCGACTCCAAATGGATCCGTGACACGGTCGTTGACTCGCGAGAAATAGAAGTATATCTGCGCGATGCCAGCAACAAATACAAAAGAAACACGCTTTTCCTCGACCAGACATACAGAATCCCTTTCACTTTCCTTGACAAAGAGTACCGCGAGCAGAGAAAGGCCGAAAAAATCCGTGCTGCGGTGCGAGACAGCATTATGGCTACCGGGGACTCCCTTGCCATCGCTGCATTCAACGAAAGCGAAGCCACACGTCTGGAAGCCCAGGCTGATGCCTCCGAGGCTGCAGATACGATCCAGACAGACATCACCACCGCCTTCATAGGCCACAGCAGCGAATACTCGGTATTCCGCAAGACCTACGAGGACAATATCACGGACGATTTCGGAAGGGCTTTCTACAATGACAGGTTCTATATCAACCCGACCCACAGCAAGGACTCGCTCAGGTCGATGAAATTCGAGAACCGCTTGTTCATAAGGCTCCAGCCTTGGAAGAGCGACGGCATCATATCCAAACTGGACATCGGTGTCGGAGACAAACTTGCCAACTATTTCACATTCAAGCCCTCTGATTATATCCAGGGAACCCAGAACGTGCTGCTCAACTCCGCTTACCTGTACGCAGGAGCACAGGGGCAATATGACAAGTATCTTGAATGGGATGCCTTCGGCAAATACAATTTCCTAGGATATGAAGTCAACGATTTCAACATCAGCGCTAATGCGACCTTCAAGGCTTATCCTTTCAGGAAAGACAGACAGAGTCCGCTTGAACTGAAGGCTCATTTCGAGACCAACCTCAAGCAACCTGACTATTACCAGCAGCATCTCTTCACCAACCATTACAAATGGGACAACGACTTCAGCAAGATATCGACGACCAAGGTGGAGGCTTCCCTCTCGATCCCAAGATGGAAACTGGACGCTTCATTCGGCTATGCCTTGCTGGATAACAATATATATTACGACACTCTCGGCATTGTGCGCCAGAACACCAAGCCTATGAGTGTTATGACAGCATCCCTCAGAAAGGATTTCCAGTTGTGGAAGTTCCATTTCGACCACAGGCTGCTGTTCCAACTGACATCCGACAAGGATGTTATGCCTCTGCCGATGCTTGGCCTCAACCTCAGATACTATGCAGAATTTGACGTAGTAAAGAATGCGATGAGGATGCAGATCGGTGCCAACGGAACATTCACGACAAAATGGTATGCGCCCGCATACAACCCGGTTCTTGGAGTGTTCCACAATCAGAACAAGGAACAGTTCGGTGGATGTCCTTACATTGACGTATTTGTAAATGTCCAGTGGAAAAGGGTATCCGTGTTCCTGAAGGCAGTCAACCTGAATATGGGCTGGCCTCTTGAATCAGCAGATTATTTCTCTGCCGCGGGATATATAGCGCCGCAAAGAGCATTCAAGATCGGTATAACCTGGCCATTCTATGTTCAACCGGGTAGAAATTCAACCAGTGCGAACGGAGGTAAAAGTACCGCGGGAGGCGGTATGAACGGTGGAGCCGCGCGAGGCGGCAGGGCAAACTCCGGCCGGCAGTCAACAAATATGATGATGAGCCGGTAGCACAGAAAGTAGTGTATTATGATTTTTAGTGAAAAAAGGAAAAGAAGATTCAGAAACGTAGTAATTTCAATGCTGATAATTTGCGCTATGCCGCTTCTTGAAAGCGGAAGGCCTCTGAGCGGAGCACGTTCGACAGACTACTTCGCAGGAAAAGAGATAGTCTGCGCAATCGACCTGTGCGACGATATGTACGGGTCACACGGTCTTGAAACCGGATTCAATTATCAGTTGCTGAACAAATTTGCCGAAGACAACAAATGCAGTATCAGGATTGTGGCGGCAAACAAAAAGGAAAACTGGACAGACTCGCTTGCTGCAGGCAGTGCAGACATCGTAATAATGCACAACGCTGAAGTCGGCGAAGCGGAAGGCCTGAACCTTTCCAGAAAGATAGACGATTGCACGGTATGGGCAGTAAAGGAAGAAGGACAACTCCGTCAGGTGAACACCTGGATAAGCCATATCACATCGATGGATTATTTCCAGGATGCAAAAGCATCATACACCGGCACTTTCAATCCGTATAAACGCGTCGAAAGAGGTGTCGTATCCAAGACATTAAGCCCATACGACAATCTCATAAAGAAGTATGCTTCAGACCTTGGATGGGACTGGAGAATGCTGGCAGCAGTCATATATCAGGAATCCAAATTCTCGATCAATTCCACTTCGCACAGAGGGGCCAGAGGCCTTATGCAGGTGATGCCGAAAACGGCAGAATATTATGGTATCGACGACCTGCTCGACCCAGAGAAGAACCTGAAGGCCGGTACCAGCCATCTTAAAAGACTTCAGAGGCTCTATGCAAAAAGCGGGATGGAAGGCCTTGAAATGGTGAAATTCACTCTCGCGGCATACAATGCCGGCGAAGGACGCATAGCAGACTGCAGAAATTTCGCTGAATCAAGACAAATCAACAAGAATTCCTGGGAAGAAGTTGTAAGCATCATTCCTCTTATGAGGGAAGAAAGCATCCTTCAGGAAGAATCTGTACGTCTTGGAAAATTCGAAGGATATGAGACAATCGCATATATCGACAGCGTTATGTCTCTGTACAATGCATTCTGCCAGATCTGTCCTCAGTCCTGAATCATTTCACCCGTACTGTTTCCGCCGGATCCACCTTGGATATGAACAGACAAGGTATCAGAAGGAAAAGCATAATCAGCACGAATGCTGCAACATCCGAAGCCACTATCAATCCCAGATCGGGATCTACAGGTACGTACGGCACAAAATAATTCTCAGGATCCAACTTGAGGACTTTCGTCTTGTCCTGGACAAAACAGAATAAGAGAGCAAGAGCATTTCCTATGGCCATTCCCTTCAGCACAAGTATTGCTGAACTGGAGAGGAATACCTTGGAAATGGCTCTGTCTGTCATTCCCAACGATTTAAGAAGACCTATAGTCGGGATATTTTCAAAGAGCATTATAAGAAGGCCCGATATCATATTGAACCCTGCGACTATTGTCATAAGGACAAGTATAAAGAATACATTGAAGTCTATCAGGTTGAGCCAATCAAACAGTTGCGGATATGTTGACACTGAAGATGAGGATATCACAAACTCCTCATCTTCAGAAGAGTATGCATTGACCAGGGTACCTATCTCATCGTTGGCAGCCTCTATATCCTCCTCATTTTTCAGGGACTCATCCATCATAATCTCAAGACAGGACACATACCCGTCATCCCATCCGTTAAGTCTCTGAAGATCGGAAATTCCGGCATATACCACGAGTCTGTCATCTGTCTGGACAAGAGCATCATAAACGGAAACCACATTGAACTGACGGACTTTCACTTCTTCACCGACAAAATAGGCAAGCATCCTGTCTCCCGGTTTCAAGCCGGAAATGTCAGCAAGTCTCCGTGGTATATCCACGGGGAGCGAAACTGTATCTGCATCGCGCTGTACGCCTTTGAAGACTACTCCGTGAATATTCTCCCCATTCTTGACAATACCGGCCTTATACACAGCGGGACGGATATAAGAGACACCATCCACGTTCTCTATATATGGCCTGTATGCGGCGTTTTCTTCAATCGGCCTGGATTCGTCCAGAACAGAACGGGAAGGAGGAGTTATCCTTATGTCGCCTGACAGATCTGACAGACCTGAACGTATCTCTGCTCTGAAACCTGACGAAACCGCTACGGCAATTATCATAACAAGAAAACTCACCGCAATTGAGACCATCGCGATGCTGCCTTTGAAACGAAGGCGTCGTGCTATGAAGAAAGAAGCATCCATTATTTTTTGTTCAATGCATCAAGCCGTCCCTGTGCAATGAGTCTGTCCTTCTCTGAGCCGTATTTCACGATCAGTCCGAGATATTTCTTTTCCACCTTTACATTCTTCATCTTACGCGCCGCGAGAAGACCATTCTGGGATGCGGTGTAGTCTTCCGGATGCTTCTTCAGCACTTTATCATAATACTTCAATGCTGTCTTATACTCCTGATTGAGAAGATAATACGAACCTATATTATTGATAAAGCCCGTGTTATCCGGATAGAGGGCTGAAAGGTGCTGAGAAAGAGCAAGGAATGCTTCACGTGAAGCCGGACTTCCTATAGTATAGAAACTATAGCAATATTCCTGCATCGCATCTTCGAAAAAGGCCTCATCAGCCTCGACTCCTTCATATTCCCAAGGTTCCTTACGTCTCTGATTATCGGCTATAAGTTCCATCAGGTATGCCAATGCCATATCCGGACTTTCCTTCTCGTATGCTATATATGCATTTGCCTTCATAAACCTGAAGTCCAATCTGTCCGGCCAGGCAGCGATCGCCTTGTCGGCAGCCTTTATAGACTGTCCGTACAGTTCATCATCGAATATATTCTCCTGAAAATAATAGACATCGTTCCCAAGGCTGTCCTTGAGCGAAAGTATCGGATCCATTCCGAGATATTTCTTTGAAGACCTGGTAACTATCTCGGCTGTCTGAGCCTTGGTAAAAAGATAACTGAACTTTCCAAGCAGAAGCCTTGGATTTAGTGAATCAACCTTCTCCCAATTGTTCAGGACAGTCTCGACACCGATACCGGCAGGGCCAAGTTTCGACACAAGCAGGTCATATCTCTGTTCATATCTTTCCGAATCTGTCTGAGCATAAGACAGAATATGCACAAGCAGCACCACTGCCACCGTAAAGATTCTCTTCATTTTTGTTCCTATATCATTTAACATTCATTCTGATTCTCCGGCTCTGAGGATGCAGACTGTTGCATCTGTTGCCGAGATTCTTGACAAAACCTAACGGGAGACCCTCATAAACCACTGCTACATACCCTTTTGGAGCATCTGAAAGTACTATAGCATCCCTGTGCAGATATGCTAAAGCAGTGTCTCTATCGACAACCGCTTCAGGGAAAGCATTCCTGTCATATATCAGAGACAATGCAAGGTCGGCATCAGGAACCAGAGTCTTTCCCTTAAGGGTGCCGACGGCACATCCGGCAGCAATTGTATGCAATGAGCGCTCCAATGTCTCGAGTTCTGCAAATATCTTACGAGGCACCGCAACCACCGTATCACCACGCAGCCTGGCGGAGACATCGACTGTCAGAAGTCCAGATACATCGGGTATCGGAAGAGACTTTACTGACGGTCTGCCCGGCTTCATCCTGACCTCACGGAATTCCACTTCAGAAGTCTTGCGCAATGCACTGCAATACTGTCCTTCTCCCTCGACAAGGCCTGGGACAAGACTATAGCCGTATCCTGTCTTCAGCACGCCTTCCCCCGGTTCGAGCAAATCTTCCTGAAATAGAGGGACTGCCCCAAGTTCATCTGCAATCCAGCCGACATTACCGTCATTCTCACGGCTATTGAATGTGCAGGTGGAATATATCAGGATGCCATCCTGTCTCAATGCCGGCCACATATCGGCGATTATCCTTCTCTGACGGGCTTCGCATAGAGCGACATTGTCTTCAGACCACTGCCTCTGCGCCTCCTCATCCTTTCTGAACATTCCTTCTCCGGAGCAAGGTACATCCGCAATCACCATATCGAAAAAGCCTGGCAATGCTGCAAAAGTCCTGGGATCATCAGATGTGACTATCACGTTCGGATCTCCCCACAATGCAACATTATCGGCCAGGACACCTGCACGTGCCTTCATAACCTCATTGGCGACAAGGACAAAATCATCGCCGAAAACGCCTCGCAGTGAAGCGGCTGCATCTGTAGTCTTTCCTCCGGGGGCTGCACACAGATCGAGCACTCTGAACGGACGCCCTACCGGCCTCGGCATTTTTTCCAGCAGCCTTCGGAAGGCATATCCTACGAACATCGAAGACGAATCCTGGACATAATATGCTCCTGCGTGAAAATGAGGGTCAAGGGTGAATTGCGGTCTTTCAGAAAGTATCCTTCCGCAGACATTCCAAGGAACTGAGCGTCCTTCAGGACATATTCCCTTCTTGAAAGGATTGCGCCTGATGGCAACTGATGCCTGACTGTCAAAAGCAGAAAAAGCGACAAGGGCGTTATCGCTCCCTATCGCCTCCTCAAGATATTTCCTGAACGATCCGTTGATCATAATTAGAGTTTTGATGGGTCGAAACCTTCCGGATACATCGATGGATCGATCCCCTCCGGCATCCTACCTTCGGACATAGCCACGAGAGAGTCCACCACCTTATCCAAAGCATCCTTTATTTTTCCGCCAAGCAGAGTCTTCATCATAAAATTCAATTCCGCATCCACTACAATCTGGAAATCGGTCTTGTAAGGATCGGAGGCAGCATCGAAATGCAGAGTCAGAAAGAATTTGAAAGGGGCTCCGTCATCCTGGAACTCTATTCTGGAATAAGGGGTTCTTTCCTTCACACGGACTCCTATGCTGAAGCCCTGCACCATCGCGTGAATGCTGTCATAATCAGCAGTAACATCCGCCTTCTTGTCTTCCGGCAGGAACTGGACGAAGTTACGCATATCCACAAAGGCCATATACAACTCGTATGGAGCCTTGGATACAGTTGCTTTCCTGCTTCTGAATTCAGCCATAACTATTCTTTCTTACCCCAGGTTGAAGGAGAAATGCGCCATTCCTTGAGTACCTCGATATCAGACTCCTTGACGTATCCGATTTCGTGTGCAGTCTCAATCAGTGCATCGTAATTAGAAAGTGTCGTAAGTTCGACATTAGCATCCTCGAAAGCCTTGCGCGCGTGAAGGAAGTTATATGAGAATATGGCCACCATACCCATCACGTCCGCACCAGCATTGACAAGGGCGTTCTTTGCAGCAAGACTGCTCATACCCGTAGATATGAGATCCTCCACAATCACGACCTTCCTGCCCGGCTCAAGTATTCCTTCGATCTGCGATCCTGTTCCGTGATCCTTCGGTTTAGGTCTGACATAGCAGAATGGTTTTCCAAGCAGATGCGCTACAAGATAACCGTGAGCAATGGCTCCGGTAGCGACTCCGGCAATCACCTCGACCTCCGGATATCTCTCGTTTATTATATCAGCCATCCAACGGCATACTTTTTCACGTATTTCCGGATACGAAAGTATTCTTCTGTTATCGCAATAAATAGGTGATTTCCATCCTGAAGCCCAGGTAAAAGGATTCTCTGGTCTGAGTAAAACGGCCTTTATCTCCATCAGTGACTTGGCCACGGATTTCTCAACTGATTCCATATTGACAAGTTTTGATTATATTTCACTTCTTCTGCCTATATTTGCAGGCACAAATTATGTGCTAAAGCACGTAACGTGCAAAGTTAATAAAATTATAGGTCAAATGCACAAGATATATTTCGAAAAGAGATGCATAATCATCTGCCATCCAGAAGATCAGGCTCTGTCCGACCCTAATGCCCTCCAGTTCAGGATAGGAGAAAGCACGGATATACACACATTGGTTGAGATGGTGGAAGCATCCGACTCTCTCCAAAGGGTCTTCGTGCCGACTCAGGACATAGAAATCACATACAGGAAGATCTGCGCAGAATTCAAAGAAGTGAACGCAGGAGGCGGACTTGTATCGAACAGGCGCGGAGACTATCTTCTCATCTCACGAAACGGGCTCTGGGATCTGCCCAAAGGGCATCAGGATCCGGGGGAGCCAATTGAGACAACGGCGCTGAGAGAAGTGAGCGAAGAGACAGGGATCTATGATCTGGAGATGAGAGGCCTTATATGCATCACAGACCACTGCTACAGAAGGGATGGGATCTGGCACCTCAAGCACACCTGGTGGTACGATATGCTCTATACCGATCCGACAGATCTTACTCCCCAACGCGAAGAGGACATAACAAAAGCCGTATGGGTCGCAAAGTCAAGTCTTCCGCCATTTCTTCTGAACACCTATCCTTCTATCGTAGAGGTATTCAGGGAGGCAAAAATATAAATTTTCGCAAAATCTTGATTTTCAGTGAAACAAAAAAACCGAAAATCCGTATAATATAATGATTTTGCAGTTTAAATTTGGCATACATATATGAAACTCTCACAATTCCAGTTCAATCTTCCCGCTGAGAAGATTGCCACAGAGCCGCCGAGATGGCGCGACGAAGCAAAACTTATGGTTCTTCATAAGTCAACAGGCGAAATAGAACACAAACTCTTCAAGGACATCATAGATTACTTCGGGAAAGGCGACACATTTGTCCTCAACGACACAAAGGTATTTCCGGCAAGGCTTTACGGTAAAAAGGAAAAGACCGAGGCTGACATAGAGGTTTTCCTTCTGCGCGAACTCAACCGCGAACAAAGACTTTGGGACGTGATCGTTGATCCTGCAAGGAAAATCAGAATCGGCAACAAACTCTATTTTGGCGAAGATCAGAGTCTTGTAGCCGAAGTAATCGACAATACCACATCAAGAGGCCGTACCCTCCGCTTCCTGTTCGACGGCAGTTACGAAGATTTCAAGGAGAATCTGTTCTCTCTCGGACACACTCCTGTGCCTGATTGGGTGAAGAAGGAGGTGACAGCAGAGGATGCCGAGAATTTCCAGACCATTTTCGCGAAGCACGAAGGAGCCGTTTCTGCACCGGCAGCAGGCCTGCATTTCAGTCGCGAACTCTTCAACAGAATGATCCTCAAGGATATAAACAAGACTTTCCTTACCCTCCATATGGGTATAGGACATTTCAGAGAAGTCGATGTGGAGGATCTCTCAAAGCACAAGATGGATTCAGAAAGGCTCATCATTCCTGAAGAGACAGCGGAGATGATAAACAAGACCAAGAAGTCAGGACATAAGGTGCTCGCTGTAGGAATCACTGTAATAAGAGGTCTAGAAACATACGTAACCACCAACGACGAGGTCAATGCATACGACGGATGGACCAACAAGTTCATCTTCCCACCTTACAGGTTTGCGATTCCTAATGCAATTGTCTCGAATTTCCACCGCCCCGGCTCGACTATGCTTATGTCCGTAGCCGCATTCGGAGGATACGAGAATGTGATGAAAGCATATAAGATTGCTTTGGAGCAGGACTACAAGTTCGGTCCATACGGAGATGCACTTCTTATCATCTGATGAGCGGACATAAAAAAAGTTCAAAAGACATAAGAAAAAGAAAAAAATCACATAAAAAAGATTAAAACCGGCATTCTGAGGCATTCAGGAGGCCGGTTTTGGTTTTACTTTGCAGGTATGGATAATATCGAAGAAAAGGCCTGCCTGTGCGCACTCAACAGAATTTTCGGATTCTCGCCGAAGACCGGAACAGCACTATTGTCACATATAGGAAGTGCTGCAGGAATATTCCGGCTCACAAGAAAAACGATCGAGGAACTTCTCGGTTCATCCTCCCGTCATAGCAGCCTTATATGCCGGGAAACAGTCCGGAAGGCAGAAAAGGAACTTATGGATCTCGAAAAATCAGGAGTCCGGTTTGTCGGATGGAACGAGAACGGCTATCCTCCCCTGCTGAGGGAATGCGCAGATGCACCTGTCGGACTCTATATCAAAGGATGCACACCGGCAGAAGAACTCTGGAATCCCGGTCATAAGATTGCCATTGTCGGAACAAGAGATCTGTCCCCTTACGGAAGAGAGTGGTGTGAAAGGACAGTACTCGCCCTTGCAGCATCAGAAGCCAAGCCACTTATAATAAGCGGCTTGGCATTAGGGACAGACATCTGCGCCCACAGAATGGCTTTAGGCTCGGGGCTGCCGACAATTGCAGTTATGGCCACCGGCCCCGACACTGTTTACCCCCACAGACACCAGAGGTTTGCAGCAGAACTGTGCAGAACTCCGGGATGCGCTCTGATAACCGACTATCCTCCCGGAACAGCACCGCTCGCCATCCATTTCCTAAGAAGAAACCGATTGATAGCAGGTATGAGCGACGCCACGATACTTATCGAATCCAAACTGAAAGGCGGAGGAATGACGACCTCGCGACTCGCATTTTCATACGACAGAGATGTTTACGCCCTGCCCGGAAGAATTGACGAACCACGTTCCCAAGGATGCAACAGGCTCATCAGAGAAAAGATTGCCGAACCTCTTACATCTGCAGAAGACATTCTGGAAAGTCTGGGCCTCAAACAAAGTCGTCGGGAGAAGAGTACCGACATCAGAGAAAGACTGCTCCTGCATTTCAATGGAAAGATGTCCGGAAACGCCATAGACATTATGGAATATATACTGAAAACCATACAGAACGAGCGCGGGATAACCGTAGAGGAGGTGGCTGGAAAAAGTGGCATAGGCTATGCGGATGCAGCAAGATGGACCGGACTTCTGGAAACGGAAGGACTTATATGCATCGATCTTCTTCAAAGATGCTTTCCCGAAACAAAGATATTCAGATAATTTTTCTAAATTTGCAGAATAGCGATCATAAACTGCAAATGAAATTCATCGACACTCACGCCCACCTGTATGACGAGGCATTCGATCAGGAAGAGGATCTTGCAATAGCAAGGGCTTCCGAAGCGGGAGTCACACGAATCATATTTCCCGACATCGATTCTCTGACAAGAGACCGTATGTTTGCGTTTGCCGACAGACACGACGGCACCATATTCCCCTGTCTTGGTCTGCATCCGACTTCCGTGAATGCTGACTGGGAGAAGGAACTTGCTCTGCTTGAAGGATACCTTTCAAGAAAGATATATGCCATCGGTGAGATCGGAATGGACTGCTACTGGTCGAAGGAATTCGTCAAGGAGCAGCAGGAAGCATTGCGCATCCAACTCGAAATGGCCGACAGACTAGACCTTCCGGTAATAATTCATTCGAGAGAATCCACAGAACTGATAATCAATGTATTGAAAGACTGCAGGCATCTGAATCTGAGGGGAGTTTTCCACGCATACAGCGGCAGCAAGGAGACATTCAGCGAAATAAGCAGGCTCGGAGACTGGTATATAGGAATAGGTGGAGTCCTGACATATAAGAAGGCATCCATAGCAGAGACCGTAAAGGAGATACCGCTCGACAGGATATTGCTGGAAACAGATTCGCCGTACCTGACCCCTATTCCTTTCAGAGGCAAACGTAATGAAAGCAGTTACATCCCGCACATAGCCTCCAGACTGGCTGAACTTACAGGAAAGGACGTGGAGGAAATCGCATCCGTAACGACTGATAACGCAGAAAAACTCTTCAGAATATGAAGCATATAAACACATCCGGGGAGAAATCCGCCATTCTACTGATTTACACAGGCGGTACGATAGGTATGAAGGAGGACCCTGCAGTACAGGCACTCAAGCCGTTCAATTTCAGCCAGATACTGGAAGAGGTGCCCGAACTGGGCAAGTTTGCATACAGGATAGACTCATACACATTCGACCCTCTGATAGACTCATCAGACGTAGAACCTTCCCTGTGGCTTTCCCTGGCGGAACTGATCGAGGAAAGATACGACAGTTATGACGGCTTCGTCATCCTGCACGGAACAGACACTATGGCCTACTCTGCATCGGCTTTGAGTTTTATGATAGAAGGACTGACCAAGCCCGTCATCTTCACAGGAAGCCAACTTCCGATAGGAGCACCCAGGACCGATGGTAAGGAAAACCTTATTTCATCGGTGGAGATCGCCGCTGCAAAAGACTCAGAAGGTCACGCTATCGTACCGGAAGTATGCATATATTTCGACACGGTGCTCATACGTGGAAACAGAGCCTCCAAGACAAACTCCGACAATTTCAGAGCATTCCGTTCACCGAACTTTCCTCCTCTGGCAGAGGCCGGTATCAACATCAGATATAACACCGGCCTGATCCGCCGCCCGGAAGACTGGAGCAGACGGCCTGTCTTCCACAAGACCCTTGACACAAGGGTTTCCATCCTGAAGATGCATCCCGGGATAACACCACAGATCGTCAGAACCATAATCTGCGGCCAGGACACCAGAGCCGTGATTATAGAGACATACGGAGCCGGAAACGCTCCATCCAAGGAATGGTTCCTGTCGATAGTACAGGATGCATCGTCTATGGGTAAAATACTGCTCAATGTAACCCAGTGTCAGGCTGGAAGCGTGAATATGGATATTTACGCCACTGGAAAATGCCTGAAGGACGCCGGAGTTATGAACGGATATGACAGCACTACAGAAAGTGCCCTTGGCAAATTATTCCACCTCCTCGGCCTCCACAATGACAACTGCGACGTGAAAGCAGGGCTGGAAAGCGATTTGAGGGGAGAAATATCAAAATAATTATTGTCGTTTGGAAATAATTTGCTAAATTGCACCGCATTTTTAGAGCAGGTGTATTATGCCTGTACGTAAAGCACAGAATATTAACTAATAACAATTCAATAACTTTAATTTAATCAAACACACAAAAACAATTATGAAAAAAATTTTCATGTTTTTGGCAGCAATCGGCGTTATGGCCTTTTCTGCACAGAACGCAGTAGCTCAGGACGAGCAGGCTGCTGAACCAACAGCAACTGAGGCTGCAGCCCCTGCTGCTGAGGCTGAGACTCTTGACGGACCTGAGGAAGTTCCTATGCACCAGGCTCTCAAGACTAAGTTCATTGAAGGTGGTGCCGGCTTTATGGCTCTCGTTATCGCCTGCCTTATCCTCGGTCTCGCTCTCTGTATCGAGCGTATCCTTTACCTCGGTTTCTCAAAGACCAACACCAAGAAACTTCTCGCTAAGATCGAGGACGCTCTTAAGAACGGTGGAGTTGCTGCTGCTACTGATGTTTGCCGTAATACCCGTGGTCCGGTTGCATCTATCTTCACACAGGCTTTCCTCCGCCTCGCTGACGGTCAGTCTCTTGAGGAAGTTGAGAAGTCAGTTGTTTCATACGGTGGCGTAGAGGCTAGCAAGATGGAGCAGAACCTTTCTTGGATTTCTCTCTTCATCGCTATCGCTCCATCACTCGGATTCTTGGGAACAGTTATCGGTATGATCCAGGCTTTCGATGCCATTATGGTTGCAGGTGATATGTCTCCAGCAGTCGTTGCAGGTGGTATGAAGGTCGCTTTGATCACTACAGTGGGTGGTTTGATCGTTGCCGTTATCCTTCAGATCTTCTACAACTATATCCTTTCACAGGTTGAGGCTCTTACTATCGATATGGAGGACGCATCAATCTCACTTATGGACATTTTGGTTAAGTATCAGGAAAACAAATAATTGATTCTTCATTAAGATGAAATACGAAAAAATAATCAAATGGGTACTGGCGGTTCTGTTCGTCGTAGGTATCGTATTCAGTTTCTACGGATTCCTCGTAGGATTTGAATCAAACGGTAATGCACCTGTCGACAACATCCTCTACTGTGCGTACGCATTTGCAGCAGTCACTATTCTTGCCGTATTGTTCGGTGTAGTAGTGATCGGCGGCATCAACAATCCTAAGAGTCTTCTTAAACTTCTTCTTGGTATCGTTGCCATCGTTGCCGTAGTTGCTGTAGCATACGTACTTGCCCCAGGTACACCAGCCGTAGGATATCTCGGCGATCCAGTGTCAGACGGCACACTCAAATTGGTTGACACCGTACTCAACCTTACATATCTCCTCTTCGGAGCAGCAATCCTTTCACTTATTGTAGGTTGGATTGTCGGTGCAACTCGTAAATAACAAGACGTTATGGGTAAGAAAACACCAGAAATAAATTCAAGTTCAACGGCGGATATGGCATTCCTCCTGCTCTGTTTCTTTATGATGACAACCACAATGGATCAGGACAAGGGTTTGCAGCGTCGTCTGCCTCCTATGCCGGATCCTAATCAGAAGGCACAGGATCAGAAGGTTAATCGTCGTAACATCATCGTTGTGAAGATTAACTCTGCCGACAGACTTCTCGCTGGTACAGAGCCTATGCACGTCAGCCAACTTAAGGATAAGATCAAGGAATTCCTTTCAAACCCTGCAAACGACCCTAATCTTCCAGAAAAGGAGGAGAAGGAAATCGAAGGATTCGGACCTTGTATGGTCTCAAAGGGTGTAATCTCACTTCAGAATGACCGTGGTACAAGTTACCAGGCATACATTGCAGTGCAGAATGAACTCGTAAAGGCCGTAAACGAACTCCGTGATGAGTTTGCTATCGCTAACTTCGGTAAACTTTATCTCAAGTGTAACGAAGATGAGCAGAAGGTTGTAAGAGAGGCTGTTCCTCAGAATATCTCAGAGGCAGAACCTAAGGATGTTTCTAAAAAGTAAAATAGGAGAACAACAATATGTCTAAATTCAAACAGAAAGAGAAAAGGACAGTGCCACAGCCACCTTCAGGCTCACTTTCCGACATCGTGTTTATGCTCCTGTTCTTCTTTATGGTGACAACCACTATGCGTGAGACAGAGAGCAAGGTTCAGTTGAGACTTCCTGAGGCTTCAGAGATTGCAAAACTTGAAAGAAAGGATTTGACTTCATACATCAACATCGGTACTCCGACCAGAAACCTTCAGGCTCAGTTCGGTACTGATTCACGTATCCAACTCAACGATTCTTTCAAGACTGTCACTGAGATCCGCGACTTCATCGCTGCAGAGCGTGACGCTATGTCAGAGGCCGACAGATCATTTATGACAGTAGCAATCAAGGCTGACGAGAATACCCGTATGGGTATCGTGACAGATGTTAAGCAGGAGTTACGTAAGTGCTCGGCGCTTAAGATTATGTACACAGCAAGAAAACCGGCTGATAACTAATAGTCAGCAATACATACTAAAGAAAGCAGTTCTGAAAAGGGCTGCTTTTTTTATGTTTATCTTGCACTAGATTTCAGAAAAACCGGTATTTTTGTATGATAAACCCCAACTGATATGAAAAGAACAAGATTTATTGCGATTCTGTTTATAGCACTGTCCTGCATATCAATGACAGGATGTTGCGAGAAGACAAAAGACGAAGGTAAACCAGCAAAGTATATATTCCTCTTCATCGGTGACGGAATGGGAATGGGTCAGGTGTCTGTAACAGAATCATACCTGTCATACAAAGCCGGGAAACTTGGAGGAGAGCAGGTCAGTTTCACTCAATTCCCGCATCTTGCATTATGCTCCACACATTCAGCGAACCGCAACATAACCTGCTCTGCTGCAGCAGGTACCGCCATTGCCTGTGGAGCAAAAACCAATAATGAGCATATCGGCGTCGATCCGGAAGGCAAACCTCTGGAAAGCATTGCATATAATCTTCACGACAAAGGATATAATGTCGGGATAATGACCTCCGTACCTGTAAATCACGCGACACCTGCTGCCTTCTATGGTCATAACAGCAGCAGATATGGATATTATGATATCAGCAAAGAGATTGTTGCAAGCGGATTTGAGTTCTTCGGAGGTTCGGGCTTCTACAACTACAGAGGGAAGGATGGGAATGAGCCGGCAGTAGATATTTATATAGAAGAAAACGGATACGATGTATGCTACGGAACGGAAGAATTCGAGCAAAGGGCCGAAGATAAAGGTGTCGTTTTCATCCAGGAAAGCGGCAGAGAGACCGACCCTGAGAACTATGTGAGCGACGGAGCGGAAGTCTGCGATGTAAGATTGTCAGAAATGCTCGAAATGGGACTCGAGGTACTGGGTGATGAAGAGCCGTTCTTCATAATGTGTGAAGGTGGAACTATAGATTGGGCTGCACACGCCAACAAGACAATGGCAGTGGTTATGGATGTATTGGAGTTTGACGAGGCTATCAAGAAAGCCTTGGCATTCTACAAGGAACATCCGGATGAAACACTCATTGTCGTGACTGCTGACCACGAGACAGGTGGAGTATCCATCGGTGAAGGAAAGGATTGGAGACCGGAATTCGTAGATTGGGCTCTTCTTGAAAAACATTGGATTGAATCCGGCGAGAAGAACGTACTTGAATATGAGGAAAATGAGGAACTTAACAAAAAAGCCTTAATAGGTTGGACTTCATCTCACCATACAGGGGCAAGGGTTCCGGCTTTCGCTATAGGCAAAGGTGCTGAGAAGTTTGCAGGTATAATAGATAACACTGATATTAAAGGTAAAATTTTAGGCGAATAGGCATAAAACGATTATCTTTGCAGATTGTAAAATCAATAATATGACAATGGAAAATATTACCAGAACCAAGATCAAAGACCTGCTCCAGGCTGAAGCAGGCAAAGAGGTTCTTGCAAAAGGATGGGTAAGGACCAAGAGAGGTAACAAAGGCGTAGCATTCATCGCACTTAATGACGGTTCTACCATCAATAATATTCAGATAGTTGTTGACAAGACTCCTGATAACGAGGCTGTTCTTGCAAAAGTCACCACAGGTGCTTGCATTGGTGTAAAGGGTATGCTCGTGGAGTCTATGGGTGGAGGACAGGCTACTGAAATACAGGCTTCTGAGATCGAGATTTATGGAGAATGCGACCCGATGCGTTACCCTCTCCAGAAGAAAGACACATCCTTTGAATTCCTCAGGACTGTGGCACATCTTCGTCCAAGAACCAATACTTTCGGAGCGATTTATCGCATCAGAAGCAAGATGGCATACGCCATACACAAGTTCTTCAATGAAAAAGGATTCGTTTATATACATACACCTCTGATTACAGCATCGGACTGCGAGGGTGCAGGTCAGATGTTCCGCGTGACAACGCTCGATATGGAGAATCTGCCACGCAACAAGAAAGGAGGCATTGACTACAGCAAGGATTTCTTCGGCAAGGAGACCAGCCTTACCGTGAGCGGACAGTTGGAGGGTGAACTTGGTGCTACCGCACTCGGAGATATCTACACATTCGGTCCGACTTTCCGTGCAGAGAACTCAAATACTCCACGACACCTGGCTGAATTCTGGATGGTGGAGCCGGAAATGGCATTCTACGACATCAAGGACAATATGGATCTCGCTGAAGAGTTCATCAAATATCTTGTCAAATATGCTTTGGAGAACTGTTACGATGACATCAAGTTCCTCAACGACAGATATGACAACGAACTGATCGAGCGTCTTGAAGGAGTCGCTGACACTGAATTCGTACGTCTCACTTACACAGAGGGCGTCAGAATCCTTGAAGAAGCAGGTGTGGAATGGGAATACCCGGTAAGTTGGGGCACAGACCTCCAGAGCGAGCACGAGAGGTACCTCGTAGAGAAGCATTTCAAGAAGCCTGTGATCCTTACAGACTATCCTAAGGATATCAAGGCATTCTATATGAAGCAGAACGAGGACGGAAAGACAGTTCGTGCAATGGACGTTCTCTTCCCTAAGATCGGAGAAATCATCGGCGGATCGGAGCGTGAGGCATCGCTTCAGAAACTTGAAGCACGTATTGACGAACTTGGAATGAGCAGAAAGGGTCTCGAGTGGTACCTTGACACTCGCCGTTTCGGTTCAGCGCCACACAGCGGATTCGGACTCGGATTTGAGCGTATTCTCCTTTTCGTAACAGGAATGAGCAATATCCGCGACGTGATTCCATTCCCTCGTACTCCAAAGAACGCAGAATATTAAAATTTAATAAATCTCCTGGAACTGCGTTACGCTAGCATCTTCGGTGTCGCAAGCCTTGTTCCAGAATATTTATTGAAAATTTTAACACAATAAGATATAAGAATATGTTGATTATCGGAATAGCCGGAGGATCCGGATCAGGAAAGACCACAGTGGTAAAGGCGATTACAGACCAACTTCAGGAAAACGTGGTCGTAATCCCTCAGGACTCCTACTATAAAGACCTCAGTCACTACACTGAGGAACAGAAAAGGGTACATAACTTCGACCATCCCGATTCGATTGACTTCGATCTTCTCAGAGCGCAACTCAAAGAGTTGCGTGAAGGGAAGGTCGTTGAACAACCTGTATATTCATATATTACATGCGGACGTTCAAAGAACGAAACTGTTACAGTGAAGCCGGCAGACGTTATCATCGTGGAGGGGATCCTTATATTCACCGACCCAAAACTGCGCAAACTGATGGACATCAAGATCTTCGTGGATGCAGATGATGATGACAGGCTTATGCGCGTGATGGCCAGGGACATAGTGGAGAGAGGCAAGACCGTGGAATGGGTAATCGAGAGATATTCCAATACCGTGAAGCCTATGTACCTTCAGTTCATAGAGCCGAGCAAGAGATATGCCGACATCATCATACCGCAGGGTGGCCATAACAAGGTCGCGATTGACGTAATTTCGGCTACCATAGAGAAATCTCTGGCCAACTGCAAGAAAAAATAATCTCTATGCAGAAGGAAAACAGAGCAGGACTTTATCTCACCGTGATATTCCATCTCACGGTGATTATTGTATTGCTTCTGTACTCCATAGACAGCACCTTGAAACGCGAGGAAAGTTTCGTTCTGGATTTCTCCAAGCAAGAGGAATTGGAACGCCGCGAGAAGGAAGAGGTTATGAAGGAAGATATCAGCAGGAAACTGGAAGAAATGCTTGCTGCTGCCCGTCAGCAGCCTTCAGGACAGATCAGAAACATCGCTGTCGATGCAGGTGGGCAACTTAAGGATGATAGAGGTACTGATGCAGACCAACTGTACAAAGACGCAGCGAAACTCGCCAGAGACCTCAGGAACGGCCAGAAAGACGGTATTGAGGAAGATGCACGCGAAGAAACCGTTGAAATGCAGCATCAGAAAAAGCCCGATCCTGACCAGCAGAAGGCTTATAGCGGCCCGTCCGTGGTCTCATACACGCTCGATGGCAGAAAAGCCAGCCACCTTAAGATTCCTGCATACAGATGCTATGGAGCCGGAGACGTGACAGTTATAATCACTGTAAATCCTCAAGGGCAGGTCATAAACGCCCAGGTTATGGATGCAGTGTCATCCGGCGACCAATGCCTGCGTAATTTTGCGGTACGTGCAGCGCGCCTGTCCCGATTCTCCGCCTCGACTACTGCTCCCGCAAAACAGACCGGGGAGATACTTTACCGATTCATAGCACAGTAACTTCCGGGATCCTGTTGATCCTGTCATATTCGGCAAAGACCTCATAATCGTATTGCCAGGAACTGCCGTAAGCAAGTTGGTGAATACGTTTCCAGATGATCTCACGGGAAGGTGGGTTGAATTTTCCGGAATTATCGCTCATAATACTACGATATGTCGGCCTCCACACACCGGACGATGCCTCACAGGCCCCTTCATAGGCTCCCAGTCCCTCATTTGCATATCTTTCATCCGCAAGGAAATGCGCCCATTTCACGGCTGCAAAATCGGCAGTGAAATCCACATTGCTCCACCATCCGTACTTTTCATTCTGCTGAAGTTTTATTTTTCTCTCCTGCGAAATCTCCGGGTCGGACGGACTGAAATATTCATCTGCCAACTTGGCAAAACCGTGCCCTGCAGCCTCGTGCTGGACAAGGCCACGGAATAACAATTTACTCTTTACTGCCGGTATATATGCAACCGCATTCCCTCCTGCATATATTTCCGATTCGCAAGGATACATATAACAGGATCCGCCGAACTCCTCCGAATTGAGGATCACAATAACCAAAGTCTCATCAAGCCGATCCGAGGAAACAGCCATACCTGCATAATCAAAAGCAGCCTCATCCGCTCCCGTGATGGAATTTCCAACTCCGTAGGTACAGTCAAGCGGCGTCTCCGCACCTTCAGAATAGCCGCTCTGGGCAGATGCGATGGTGACCATATAGACATTGAAAAGGTGTCTGTGGGCAGTGAATGGTTCCACCTCAAAGAAATATTCCATTGCGCTTGTCATATCATCGGCGTATGTACCTGCCTCTATATCCGAGACAGAATACCCATCTCCCATCAGTACGATGTCAATTCCCCTGCCTTCGGATGCCTGCTGAAGCACGGTGACCTCCGGCTCCGGAAGTGGGTCAGGTTCTGGTTCTGCAGGAGGAAAGGGCTCCGGCAGTTCTCCGAATTCTGCCTCAAGCAATGCAAATATCTCATCCGGAGTACCGGTTACGGGATCTATCACATAATAGCCTCTGCTATCGACAAGTCCCATACTTGGATAAAACGGATACGTAATGCCGACATCACTTGCATTCCTGAAGACATATACGCAGACCCAATCCAGCCCGTTTTCATTATGGCTGGCTGATAGATATGGACGAGAGAGAACTTCCAGGCCGGAGGTATGATAAGCATCATACCAGGCTATGAGTTCATCGCTAAGATCCTCTGGTCGCCACCCTTCATAAATGACCGTATATCTGTTCTTGGAATATATATCTATGGCATAGTATGGACCCTCAACGGTACCAGTCTGCGGATCTGAATACATAATATAGGATATCGGAGCCCTGAGAGACACATCCTCAAGGTCAAACCCTGCACCATTCTGGTAAAGGAGTTCCATCCACGATAGTTGGAAATCGGGATCCTGCACTATACTTTCCGGTAAACGGCCGGAAAGGTTATTCCTATTCAGGTACAAGCGGCGGTCTTGGGCGATAAGGCTTGTATATGAAGCAGGAATGGAACCACTGAAAAGGTTGTTCTCCAGATCCACATACTGAAGGACTGGAGCATCTGCAAAGAACTCTGGCAGGGCACCGGAAAGCCTGTTGCCCTCCAAATGGAGACTGACAGTCCTCACGTCAGATGGATCGTCGGGAGACTCTATCGATTCTATCTGATTATTACTCAGATACACATTCTCGTGCTGGAACATTCCCTTAGGAATTCTTCCGGAAATATTATTATCTCCCAATTGCACACCACCATAAACTTCTGAAAGGACTCCTATAGACCGTGGAAGTTCTCCTGTCAGATTGTTGTTTGAAAGGCGTACATACGTTACAACTCCATTATCGACAGAGAGTCCGTACCACTCGGACAAAGGCAGATCAGAGCCCCAGTTGTCATTGCGTTTCCATTGTTCACCTCCAGTAGAAGCGTACAGATCCATCAATGCAGTACGGATATCCGAAGGCTGGTAATACCTGTCCGCCTTTTGTCTTACCGTATAAACAAGACGGACAGAGCCATCGACACTCTCGGCGGTAATCTCGCCGTATCTTGCTTCTCCTTCATTGGCATCGACCTCAAACCACGCCGAATGTCTTTCAATGCTTCGCGTATCTATTATCCTCAGCCAGTCCTCCCCTCGCGTCACTTTCAGATTGTATTGATGTCCGGTCATAAAGACCAACTGTCTTCTGTCGGCTACGTGATTCATCAGGACTAGAGTCGAAGATGAAGGATAGAAGTCCTCAAAGCAAAAGTGCAGAGATCGGACAGATCCTGCATCTCTTATCAATCCCCCTAAATATTCTGATGTAGAAGGTATGATTTTCCTGGCTAATTCTCCTGATTCATTTTCGAAGAGCAGCACAAGTTCTCCATAAAAAGCCCAGGGAAAGGCTGCCAGATAATATTCACCTGGCTCAAAAAAATCACCTGATGGCTTCAGGCACACGTTAGAGGCTGAAGCAGGCAATGGAAAGACTTCCCTATCACTATCAATGCAACTGACTGAAAAGTCGCCGGAAATCCTGGTTCCATCAGAAGATATCAGAGAAACTGACCTTATACGTCCCACTTCCTCAGTAATGCTGAAGCGGATATACGTAAGCATATTCTCCAGTTCAAATCTCATATCCTCAGAAGAGGATGATGCTACTGCTATATCCGTCCCTTTCGGAATACCTCCGCATACAGCGGTCTGAAGCGTGGGAAGATGCATTGATACAGAAGACTCATCTTCCGGAGAAAAATATAAGAAAGCATCAGAAGGATAGGCAGCATAGTATTCATCCGCATCCCTTACATTGCCCCTGGCCTGGCCACCTGTGATTGGCAGCGGGGCAGCAGAACCATTGACAATCAAATCCCCGTCAAACCCGAGTCCGAGACTGTCTGCAATGCTTCCCTCAGAAAATGAAACAACAAAAGAATGATTGGAAAACTCCGCATCAGAGATATTGCCATCAGTACAAGACAACAACATTGATGCAATATAAAAACATCCAAGCAGATATTTCAGAATTCCTCTCATCAGAATCCGACAACACTGGAATTTGTCAATGCAGCCTGAATCGTATCATCTATCGGTATATAAAAACGATAGAATGCCTCATCACCCAATCTGGAGAAACGGCCGACCAAAGCCTTCAACTGAGGCATCATATAAGGTTCGGATGCTTCCCACTCCCCTTCCTTAGGCTTAAGTCCGTCTATCCGCGCGGCATAGTCGAGGAACTGCGCGGCAATATCGGCATTATCAAGCCAGGCATCAAGTTGGTCAAAATCACTGATTCCAGCCAAGGTTCCACGATATCTGTCGAACATAGTCTGAGCAAAACGCATCTGCGTCGCCTTCCTGTTGCAATTGATGAAGAATGTCGTTGCCCGTGTAGTATCGATCGGCACAAATATATCAGGTATAATGCCACCGCCACCATATACACGACGGCCTTTTACGGTATAGAACACCGCTGTGGTATCGACTTTCATACTGTCTGCAGAGGTCATTTCACCGTGGGCATAACGCTCATAAATGTCATACTCATAATCATCTGCATACGGTTTCTGTATGCACCTTCCGGACGGAGTATGGAAACGAGATACCGTCAGGCGGATGCCGGAGCCGTCTGTAAAATTGATCGGTTCCTGGACGAGTCCCTTGCCGAAAGAGCGTCGTCCGACAATCACTCCTCTGTCATTATCCTGGATGGCACCGGAGAAAATCTCGCTGGAAGATGCAGTACCTTCATCAATAAGAATGGATAACTGCACATCCTTGAGTCTGCCTCTGCCGTCAGCATCGAAATTCTGACGTGGTCTGTGCAATCCTTCCATATATACGACTTCGTCTCCTCTCTCAAGGAACTCATTGGCAAGTTTCCAAGACTGGTCGAAGTATCCTCCCGTATTATCTCGAAGGTCGAAAAGAAGACGGGTCATACCGCTATCTGTCAATTTCTGCGCAGCCTCGGTAAATTCCTTATAAGTAGTTCTGGTGAATTTTGAAAGTTTGATATAACCGGTCGTATCATTTATCATAAAGGCCGCATCCACGCAATGCACAGGTATCTTGTCACGTATGATGTCAAAAGGGATCAGAGTGCCGTCCCTGCTCACTGTAATCTTCACCTTGGAGCCTTTCGGGCCTTTCATAAGCCTTATCATACTGTCCTGAGGCATCTTTACTCCAGCGACATCTATGTCATCAACACGGACGATCCTGTCGCCTTGCATAAGGCCAGCCTTTTCTGAAGGACCTCCGGTAATCGGATTGAGCACCACAGCCGTATCATTAGGGACATTGAACGTGATGCCGATGCCCTCGAAATTTCCGGCAAGTTCGGTCTCGGATTCCGTCAGTTCCATTGGAGGCAGATATACGGAATGAGGGTCGAGTTCGGCAAGCGCAGCAACTACAGCAGCATCAGTCATACTTTCCATATCGATTGTATCGACATAGTTGTTCTGGACTTCCTGAAGAATCAGGTTCAATTTCCTCCATCTGTTGTAATCACCGTCAAATTCCCTTTCTTTACCGAAAATCTGCCCGGCCACCAAAGTGATGAGCACTCCCAGGACTATGCCCAGAAGTGCAATAACTATATTCAGATCAATTTTCTTCATACTCAGTCCACCTGTTCCACCTCTATGCCAGCCTGCCTGAGAAGGTCGATACCATCAGTCAGACGATATGCATCACGATAGACTACCCTCTTGATACCGGCCTGAATTATCAGTTTGGCACACTCCATACAAGGAGATGCAGTTACATAAAGAGTCGCATCATTGCTGTTATTGCCTGACTTGGCGACTTTGGTTATGGCATTCGCCTCTGCGTGGAGCACGTATGGCTTGGTCACCCCGTTCTCGTCCTCGCATATATTCTCAAATCCTGAGGGGGTACCATTATAACCATCGGAAATGATCATTCTGTCCTTTACGATCAATGCACCGACCTGGCGGCGCTTGCAATAGGAGTTCCGTGCCCAGACTCCTGCCATCTCAATATAACTGCTATCAAACTTATTCATATCAGTTGCGCTGATAAAGATATCTTTTTATACTCTTCTTCGGTGTACGTTCAAAATCCTCCGACATCACCTCGATCTTCTTGAGTTTAGCGTAATTAGGAAGTTCCTTGTTCAAGTCAGGAAGCATTCCCTCAATATGCTTTACGAACTCATACTGAGCCATACCGTCCTTGGCTCCTTGCTGGAAATCCGGATAAATAAGAGCAGTCAGCCCCCCGTTATCCTCAATTACAAGAGACTCCACAACGTATGGCTGGCTGTTAAGCACTGTCTCCACTTCTTCCGGATAGATATTCTGTCCGCTCGGGCCAAGAATCATACATTTCGTACGTCCCTTTATGAACAGGCTTCCGTCGGCATCAAGGACACCCATATCACCCGTCCTGAACCAGCCATCCTCTGTGAAGACAGCCTTTGTAGCCTCCTCATTCTTGAAATATCCGAGAAATACATTCGCGCCTTTCACAAGAATTTCGCCCGGAACGTTCTGTGGATCGGAAGAATCTATCTTCACCTCAAGATTAGGTGCCGCCTTTCCACAGGAATAGAGTTTCTCATCCTTCCAGTCATCGTATGTGATGATAGGTGCACATTCTGTCATACCGTAACCCACGGTGAAAGGGAAATTCATCTTCTTGAAGAAAGCCTCGACCTCCTTGTTGAAGGCTGCTCCTCCTATGATCACCTCGATGAATTCTCCTCCGAATGCATTGACAAGTTCTGTCCTTACCTTGTTCAGAACCACCTGATTCAGTCCCGGCAATTTCATAAGGAACTTTATGCCTTCCTTTTCAAGCACAGGCTTTACCTTGCTCTTGTATATCTTCTCTATGACCAGAGGCACCGCAATCACGATATTAGGCTTTACCTCTGAAAGAGCCTGCATAATTATCTTCGGGCTCGGGAGTCTTGAGAGGAAGTGCACGTGACATCCCGCCGACAATTCGTAAAGCACTTCGAACATAAGTCCATACATATGCGCACACGGAAGCATAGACACCACTCTCGACTTATTATCAAGTTGAGGGAGCACTTTCCTTGCGAACTGAAGATTGGAAAGAATGGCACGATAAGGGATCATCACACCCTTTGAAAAGCCTGAAGTGCCTGAAGTATAATTTATTACAGCCAATTCCTCTGCAGAATCCTCATAATAGTCAAGCATCTGAGGTTCGAAAGCCTCCGGATACTTCTTTCCGAAAAGTTCATTCAGATGATACTTGGCATCTATGATCTTCTGATCGACTGCATACAGGATCTTGAAAGTGTTCACCTGGATAATCGCGTGAAGATCAGGCATCTCTGTCTCAGAAAGTCCTTCCCATATTACCTCATCGACAAAAAGTATCTTTGCTTCCGAATGATTTACCAGATGATGTATATTGGCCGACTTGAACTCGTGCAGAAGAGGTACCGGAACGGCACCATACGTCATAATAGCAAGGAAAGTAACAGCCCAATTGGCCTGATTGCGCGAACAGATAGCAACCTTGTCCCCCCTTTTGAGACCACATTCCTCAAACATTATATGAAGTTTCTCCATTCTTCTGGCTACATCCTTATAATGCAGAGTCTCACCGTGATAATTGGAAATGGCAGGACGGTCCCAATTTTTCTTGAAGGCCTCCTGATAAATCTTGTTTACTGATGTGTATTCCATTATATTTTCCAAGTTAAAGTACATTTTCTATTTCAGTTTAACCGTCCTTGTCTTGCCATCGTAGCAATCAACGCTGACAGATAGAGCATCAATAACTCTTACCTCGCTGTCTGGACGTATCATCTGATCTCCCTTGAAAGATGTCAGCGCGTTACCGCCGCCAAAAGGATAGATCAGTGTCTGGATTGAAGTCCTTACAACCCAGAAGGTATTGCCTCCCACCATCACACGTTCTGGAAGGCCTTTTATCGTCTCAGGGGCGGTTATGGTCTTCCAAGTCGAAGGCCGCTTTCCCTTGAGATTATACATTTCAATAGTATTGTCCTTATGCAGAACCATAATATTGTATGCTCTGGTCCCATTGAAATCATAGACATCCGGTCCCACAAGAATCTCCTTTCCAAGATCAAGAGGGAAACCGTTGACATAGTGTCCCAATCTGTCTATGAGATAGACTTTGCTACCTGAACCAAACAGAATCTGAAGTTTGCCGTTGGCATAGAAATCAACATTCTGAGCCGTTCCACAAAGCCTTCCCTTGAAAGGAACTCCCCATATTCCCTTGCCATCCTCCTCCTGGAGGCAGATGGCTCCGTGGGAGTTCTGATAGAAAAGATTCATCCTTCCGGTTCCGGAATTCTTCACACGGAAAGGTCCCTGAGGTACTGTTACCGTAGTATCACGATCGTGTTCCGGTGCCTTGGTCTTGAGGAGTGTAAGTTCCGGCATCTTCAGATCCATCTCAATTCCTTTCTTATTCTTGCCGATCGAGAAGATCAAAGGGCAATAATCTGCTCCGGCGCACAGCGAATCCATAGCAGAAGCGGCTTCTGAATTCAAGACTGCGGCCCATCCTTGAGGATGTGCGGCGTATGCCAGATAGGCTGTCATCACAGACTCGGAAGCGAGCATATCCTTCTGTCCTGCATCAGCCATATATTCCAAAAGCGTATATTCCAACGCATATCCGTTCACATACTGCTTTACGGCATCAAGACTGCCGGATATCACCCAGCCGTCCATATACGTAAAACACGATTCATCTTCCAGGGAGAATACTTTTCCGAATACAGAAGATATGAATGATGCATAAGGCCAGGCGTGAATCGAAGGTTCATCATCAAAGGATTTACCCTCTGTACCGACAAACAGCAGTGTATCCTGTCTGCCTATCCTGATAAGATTCACAGAAGCAAGATCGCCCCCGGACACAAAATCAGCCCTGGACACCTCTTTCACATCAAGCCTCCTGATGAAATCCTCTGGTTTGACCCCTGTCCTGGTCTCAAGGTCACGCTGCTTGCGTCTATAAGTCTGAAGCGATTGCCTGTAATCCATATACGCCTGATATGCAGCAATATACGGCTCGGAGTTCTTCATCGGGAGTGTAACTGCAGACACAGTATAGGACGGAAGAATCTGAGAAATCTTGGATGTTGCCGGTTCCGAGCCCGCAAAAACTGTAAGGAAGTCCGATGCATCTTTTTCATATATAGCAGAAATAGAAGCATAGACACCGGAATCCACAGTTCCAGACACATCTGCAACCGTCCATTGTGCAAAATCAGAGACAAAAGAATGATAGGACGAATATTTCCTTTTGAATATTTCTCCCATCAGCGCTTTAGCGTGAGAATTGGAGAAAAAGATCAGATCCCGTCCCGATGCCAAAGAAGAAGCATCAGAAAATCCCGAAGCATCCATTACTGAAATGGACTTTTCAAGATGTCTCAAGGAAGAGGACAGAAGAATATCAGAATCAGAAACAAGCACTACCGAACGTCTCGAAATGTCTCTGGACCCATCGGTCACAGAAGAGCAGTTGATGAAATCGGCCGCCATTCCTTTATTCCGGGCAAAAGCAAGCAAAGCCGCCGCATCTTCCGAAGGCTCATCAGAAGATTTCCCTGCATCAAAAACATAAAGTGACTGCAGATCACCGCTATAATGCAGGGACACAGTCATTGCGGAAGAAGCAATAGTCTTGAACCGGCCTGCTGCCATACTGTCAGCCAGAGCCGAAGAAAAACCGAATCCGGAAAGCAGTCCACCCATCGCCTCTTCCGCATCGGAGAAGCAGCCCACAAGAACAGCATCGGCAGGGACGGCCGGAAGGAGCAGGTAACGCTCCTGATCCGGCACTGTATTCCCGACATCATTCCTGGTACCGCCCGTCCCGGAATACAGGACAGCAACGGCAATGCCGACTCCCAGAACCATCACAGCCAGAACGGCCAGACATATTATGAGGGACTTTCTGCTCATTATTTTACAGCGATTGCCTCGATTTCCACTTTCACGCCAAGAGGAAGAGCGGCTGCCTGATAGCAGGCTCTCGCCGGCTTGTCACCAGTAAAATACTCCGCATACACCTCGTTTACAGCCTTGAAATCAGCGATATCTGCAAGAAGAACAGTTGTCTTGACCACATTATCATAGGTCATTCCAGCCTCTTTAAGGATTGCTCCGATATTCTTGAGCGACTGATGGGCAGCAGCAACGATATCCTCCTGAACCTTGCCGTCAGCAGGATTGACAGGGATCTGTCCTGAGATATAAAGAGTTCCATTCACTTCTATAGCCTGTGAATATGGGCCCACCGCCTTCGGTGCATCTGGAGTTGCAATTACCTTTTTCATAACGATATTATTTTATATAAAAACATATTGTTCCAAGATTGCAAATATAGCAATTTCCAGGCAATAAAGCAACCAGGACCTATGCAGGACATAAAACGAAGAAGCCAGGCTTATCAGCCTGGCTTCTTCGTAGCCCCGAGCAGAATCGAACTGCTATCTAAAGTTTAGGAAACTTCCATTCTATCCGTTGAACTACAGGGCCGGAAAATTCAAGAAGGGTGGATTACTCCGCCTTCTTCTCAATGATCTGACGGCCTCTGTAATAGCCGCACTCAGGGCATACTCTGTGGTACATAATTGTAGCACCGCAGTTTGAACAAGTTGCGAGTGTAGGAACTACAGCAACGTCGTGTGTTCTTCTTTTGTCACGTCTCTGCTTTGAGACTTTGTGTTTTGGATGTGCCATTGTTCTATATTTTTAATTATTTGTTTTTCATCATTTCCTTTAAAGCCGCAAAAGGATTGCTGTCGTCCGTATTCTCCACCGGATCCCCGGCAGACAGATACCTGACAGCATCCGGATTACATTGCCCTTCATCGTGATGGCGTTGCATAGGAAGAGCAAGGCAGACATAGTCATAAACAACCTGACTCATATCCAGTTCCGCATCACCATCGGGCACGAATATTATTTCCCTCTCGCCTTCCTGACGTTCATCCGAAGATTCCTCATCACCGAACTTGACGCTGAGCATTATGTCCGCACCTACTGGCATCTGCAGATCCTCCAGACATCTGTCACAAGCCACTGTCACAGTTCCGTCAACAGCGCAATCCACTCCCAGATAACGTCCGGACTTCTCCACCACCACCGATACTTCAAGATCGGCATCAAGGATTTCCGTATTCTCAAAAACCTCGAAGAACTCCTTGCCGGCGTGCCACGAGAAACGATTCTCTCCAGCCGCCAATCCATTTAAAGGTATTATAAAATTATCGTTCATACTGACCCGTAAACAGATTTGAGCCCGCAAAGGTAACAAAAACTTTTATTATTAGCAATTTATATCAGAACTTTTTCTCTTGCGATCCAGTTCACTTAGAAGTATCTTTCTGAGTCTCATAGACTTAGGAGTCACCTCAACCAACTCATCCTCCTGAATATATTCCAATGCCTCCTCAAGAGAGAAGACAATTGGAGGAGGAAGCATAACCTTGTCATCACTTCCGGACGCACGCATATTGGTAAGTTTCTTCGTCTTGCAGATATTGATGGTAAGGTCACGCTCACGAGTATGTTCTCCTACAACCTGTCCCTCATATATCTCCACTCCTGGCTCGATGAAGAAGCGTCCCCTGTCCTGAAGTTTATCCATCGAATACGCCACCGAAAGTCCGGTCTCGAGCGAAACAAGAGAACCGTTTGTACGACGTTCGATATCACCCTTGTACGGCTCATAACCTTTCAGACGGTGAGCGACCACAGCCTCTCCTTGTGTCGCAGTGAGAAGGTTGCTCCTGAGTCCCATAAGCCCGCGTGACGGGATATCAAACTCAAGGTGGGTACGGTCTCCCCTGCCTTCCATCTGTATGAGCGCGCCCTTCCTGCGGGTCACCATCTCTATCGCCCTTCCCACAAATTCTTCCGGAACGTCGATTGTAAGCATCTCTATCGGTTCACAGCGTTGGCCTCCGATCACTTTGTCAAGCACTTTAGGCTGGCCTACCTGAAGTTCGAAACCCTCACGACGCATCGTTTCGATAAGGACTGAAAGATGAAGGACTCCACGGCCATATACGATGAAGGAATCCGCATTAGGACCCGGCTTCACTCTCAGTGCGAGGTTCTTCTCGAGTTCTTTTTCAAGGCGCTCCTTGAGATGTCTTGAAGTCACGAACTTGCCCTCCTTGCCGAAGAACGGAGAATTATTGATACAGAAGAGCATACTCATTGTAGGCTCATCAACCTCTATCGGCGGCAGAGCCTCTGGATTCTCGAAATCTGCTACAGTATCACCGATCTCAAAGCCCTCAAGACCCACAACAGCACAGATATCGCCACACTGCACTTCTTCCACCTTGGCCTTTCCAAGACCATCGAAGACCATAAGTTCCTTGATCTTCTGCTTCTGCATTATGTCATATCTCTTGCAGAGAGTTATGTTCATTCCTGCACCGAGGGAACCCCTGGTTACACGTCCCACAGCGATACGACCGACGTACGGAGAATATTCAAGAGAAGATATGAGCATCTGAGGAGTACCATCAACAAACTCCGGAGAAGGTACTACTTCAAGTATTGTGTCCAGAAGAGCAGTGATGTCGTTTGTCGGCTGTTTCCAGTCGTATGACATCCATCCTTGCTTTGCACTGCCATATACAGTACGGAAATCCAACTGGTCCTCTGTCGCTCCGAGGGAGAACATCAGGTCGAATACCTCTTCCTGCACCTCTTCCGGACGGCAATTCAATTTGTCCACCTTATTGATTACCAGAACCGGCTTCTTTCCCATCTCGATCGCCTTCTGGAGCACAAACCTCGTCTGAGGCATACATCCCTCGAAGGCGTCCACAAGAAGGATGACTCCATCCGCCATATTGAGCACGCGCTCGACCTCACCTCCGAAGTCACTATGCCCCGGGGTATCGATCACATTTATCTTTACTCCTTTATATATTACCGACACATTTTTCGCGAGAATGGTGATACCACGTTCTCTTTCCAGATCGTTATTATCAAGGATCAGTTCTCCCAACTTCTCCTGCTCGCGCGCCTGCCGCGCCTGATAGATCATCCTATCGACCAGAGTAGTCTTGCCGTGGTCAACGTGCGCGATGATCGCAATGTTTCTGATTTCCTGCATATATGCCTAATAATTAATCATTTGACAGCATACAACTGCCCGACCGGAAAACCCGTTCGAAAAAGATTTGCAAAATTAGATATTTTTAGAAAATAATTGAAACACTTTTTATATTTTTGCGCCCGAAATAAACTATTAGTGACTATGAAACAGGATATGATCGTTATTCTTGACCTTGGAAGTCACGAGAACACAGTTCTCGCAAGAGCGGTACGCGCATTAGGCGTTTACAGCGAAATCCACCCTCACGACATCACAGCAGAAGAACTCAAGGCTCTGCCTAACGTAAAAGGCGTCATCGTCAACGGTGGTCCTAACAACATCATTGACGGAAAGGAGATCGACATTCTTCCGGAAATCTATCAGATCGGCATTCCGGTTATGGCTGCCGGCCACGACAAGGCCCTCTGCGAAATCAAGATGGAGCAGTTCGCCAATGACGAAGAAGCAATGAAGGAAGCCATCAGGCCGTTCGTATTCGACATCTGCAAGGCAGAGGCCAACTGGAATATGAAGAACTTCGTTGCAGACCAGGTAGAACTCATACGCAAGCAGGTAGGCGACAAGAAGGTGCTTCTCGCACTTTCAGGAGGAGTTGACAGTTCTGTTCTTGCCGCACTCCTTCTCAAGGCCATCGGAGACAAACTCTACTGCGTTCACGTAAACCACGGACTTATGCGTAAGGGCGAGTCGGAGAATGTGATTGAGGTGTTCCGTAACCAACTTAACGCCAACCTCATATATGTTGACGCTACCGACCGTTTCCTTGGTCTTCTTGAAGGCGTAGCGGATCCGGAGCAGAAGAGAAAGATCATCGGAGGAGAGTTCATCCGCGTATTCGAAGAGGAGGCACGCAAACTTGACGGAATAGATTTCCTCGGCCAGGGCACAATATATCCTGACATAGCAGAAAGCGGTACAAAGACAGCAAAGGTCGTTAAGTCCCATCACAACGTAGGCGGTCTTCCTGACGACCTTCAGTTCGAACTCGTAGAGCCTCTGAAGCAACTCTTCAAGGACGAGGTACGTGCCTGCGGTGTTGAACTCGGTCTTCCGTACGAGATGGTTTACCGCCAGCCGTTCCCAGGTCCAGGCCTCGGAGTACGTTGTCTCGGAGCAATCACACGCGACCGTCTCCACTCTCTCCGCGAGGCTGACGCAATCCTCCGTGAGGAATTTGCTCTCGCCGGCCTTGACAAGAAGGTATGGCAGTATTTCACAGTGGTTCCTGACTTCAAGTCTGTAGGAGTACGCAACAACGCACGCTCATACGACTGGCCTGTGATCATCCGCGCCGTGAACACCATCGACGCGATGACTGCCAGCATCGAGCAGATCGACTGGCCAATACTTCTCAAGATCACCGACCGCATCCTCGCAGAAGTTCCGAATGTGAACCGCGTATGCTACGACCTCTCGCCGAAGCCAAGCGCAACCATCGAGTGGGAATAATTCTTTCCGGATTACAGATACAAAAGACACCGTGCCTGATGATTTGCACGGTGTCTTTTTATTCTACGACCTTAGAGTTTTTTCAACGTTTACCTCACTCGAATTTTCCTTCCGATCTTGAGGGTTGTGGTAGGCTTGATGCCGTTAAGGCGGCAGAGGGCGTTGACGGTAGTGCCGTGATTGATGGCAATGCGCCCCAAGGTGTCACCGGACTTGATGGTGTACCAGCGCATAGCCTCTCTTTCGGCATCTTCCTTCTTGTCGTCCTCCTCGTTCTTCATCTCATCCTCGAAGTCCTGCTCGTAGTTGCTGTATATATTGAAATATTTCTTTTTCAGCACAAAGAGACGATGGCGGAGAATCCCTTTCTCAAAATCGATAAGCCACTGAGGGTCAAAGGCAAAGCCGTTGTAACGTGTCTCGAAATGAAGATGAGGACCTGTAGAACGGCCGGTTGACCCTCCCAGACCGATTACATCACCTGCATTCACCCAATCACCAGCCTCAACCAGTCTTTTGGACAAGTGGGCATAGAAAGTCTCTATACCATTGTCGTGACGGATCACAACAAGATTGCCGAATGCCCCGAAATATTTGGACATACGTACTTTTCCCGTGAAGGTTGCATATATGGGGTCACCTGTCTTGAGAGGGATATCGACTCCCTGATGGCGGCGGCCTCGACGCACACCGAACTTACCCCTATGGTGAACTGTCCCCTGAAAAGGACAGTGGTACTGGTCTAGACTGTCCACGAGCCATATCGACCATTGGTCAGGAAGATCCTTCTGCTCTATTCCATAAGGGTTGGTCTGTGTTCCGTTCCAATGATCATCAAAAACGCCTGCCACCTGCTGGAAACCCGGAGTCTTGAAATAATGCCAGGTGTTGTCAGCGTGAAGTATCACCTTGATATGCTCATTGGCTGTATCAAGAGTGTCGATTGCATCGGATGGAGAAGTAACCAGTGACTTGATCGGTTCGAGAGCCGGACGCGGAATCACGAGATGAGTCCTGGCTGTATCTATCCTCACAGGACGGACTGCGTCAGAAGTAAATGACAATGCAAACAGCGCAATCAATGCGGTCAGAAAATGCCTCATAACTCTCATTCTATTTCGCCCCGAAACGTTCCGTCAATATTTCCCTTACCTTAGCAACCTTCTCATCAAGAAGTTCCTTTGATGTAGCCTCACAGAGGAAACGAAGATAAGGTTCTGTATTTGAAGGCCTTATATTGAACCACCAATCCGGAAACTCAACGCGGTAGCCATCAAAATCCATATATGCGGTTGACTGCTCCGAAGACATAAAATGGTCACGTACAGCATCCATTGCACCCTTCTTGTCTTCGAGACGGAAATTGATCTCCCCGGAATTCTGATATTTCTCGATGCGAGCGATAAGTTGACTCAAGGATATACCCTGAGCCTTCATCTTTGCCACCACATTTATGATCAGGATCGCAGCAAGAAGGCCGCTGTCAGAGTAGAAGAAATCACGGAAATAATAGTGACCGGCAAGTTCACCGCCATAAACTCCGTCGATTTCACGAAGTTTGAGAGCAGCATACGCACGTCCCACTCTCCAAGTGTTCATCACACCTCCCATCGGTGCGAGATATTCCCCGACAGCCTTCGAACTTCTGATATCCTGATGTATATATCCCTTTTCGCCCCTTTCCTCAAGGAAATAATGTCCCAGCACAGCAATCATAAGATCAGGTGAAATAAACCTGCTGTTCTCATCCACGAACATCACACGGTCCGCATCCCCGTCAAAGATGACTCCGATATCAGCCTTGGTCTGTGCAACAAGTTTCTTAAGATCCTCTACATTCTCCTGCACCAAAGGATTAGGCTCGTGATTAGGGAAACGTCCGTCCATTTCCTCATATATATACGCAGGCTGGTCACCGAAAATATCACGTACAAAAAGCGAAGCCATTCCGTTGGATACATCCATCGCAATCCTGAGCGATGACCAATCTCCCTTATACTTGAGAAGGAAGGCTAGATAGTCAGCCTTGATGTCCATTGGATGAACTGTTCCCTTGGCTGCAGCAGGAACACACTCGCGTCCGCTCTCTATCCATTCCTTGATCTGACCCAGACCTGTATCAAGACCCACAGGAAGAGCATTCTCACGCGACACCTTCAAGCCATTATACTTGGCAGGATTGTGCGAGGCCGTGATCTGCACGGAAGCCTTGAATCCATAATTTGCAGTACCGAAATATACCATCGGGGTAGTACTGAGACCGATGTCATATACATCGGCTCCGGCATCAGTAAGTCCCTTGATAAGATATTCGTGGATCTCATCAGAGGATACTCTCGCATCCCTGCCCACAAGCACCTTGTCTGCAGAAAGAAGTTCAGGAAGGAAGAAACCTACCTTGTAGGCTGTATCCTTGTCGAAGTCAACATTATAGACTCCCCTTATATCGTATGCGTGAAATGCTCCCATTATCTCTTTGATCTATATCGTGTCTGAACTGCTCCCTTTGAGATTGCCTGAAGTTTACGCGCAATCATCTTGCGGCGTATCGGAGACACATTGTCAACGAAAAGATTTCCATCCAGATGAGAGAGTTCGTGCTGGACCATACGGCAGGCAAAACGATCGAACTCCTCAACTACCTTTTCGAAATTCTCGTCATAATACTCGACTTTGATCTTAGATGGACGCGTTACCTCCGCATAGATTCCAGGCACGCTGAGACAGCCTTCAGAGAACTCACAGGTTTCCTCGCTCTCCTCAAGCACTACCGGATTGATCATAACCCTACGAAAATCCTTGAGGTAATCGTATGTTTCGGTCAGATCGCTTCCGTCAACGATCACTACGCGCAGATTAACTCCCACCTGAGGCGCGGCAAGTCCGCATCCGTCAGCAACTTTCAAAGTCTCCTTCATATCTGCGATAAGCCTTGTCAGGCCTTCCTTATCCTGAAGATCCGCTTCTGCATTTTCATTGCGGAGTTTTTCAGAACCATATAAATAAATAGGTAATATCATAACTTATCTTCGTTTTTTCTTTGTCACTTTCGAGGACATAGAGTCCGGCACAAGAAGAGGATCCACTGCAAATTTCACACCTCCGGAAGACTTGTCCATAAAACTCTGAAGAATGATAGCAGCACTTATCTTGTCAACTAATTCCTTGTCTCTTCGATCCTTGGACTTCATTCCTCCATCGATCATCGCCCTATGAGCCAGAACGGAGGTAAACCGCTCATCCTCCAAGGTAACTGGCACGTCTGGGAAAGCCTTGGCAAGTTGCTTGAGGAACACATCCACATCCTTGGCAGCCTCGGAAGGAGCACCGTCCATATTCACGGGATACCCCACAACGAAACGCACTACATTCTCATTTTCAGCATATTTTTTAAGATATTCTATTATCTTTGCAGATTGTACCGTCTCCAGGGCAGATGCGAATATCCCGAGCGGGTCGCTTACAGCAACACCCACTCGCTTTCTTCCATAGTCTATACCGATTATCCTGTCCATTCGGGGGCAAAGTTAAGAAAAAATATGAGCAAAGCCAATAAAGACAACAGGCACAGCAAGTTCCGGCTCGCACTGATTGACGACAGAACACATCAGCATCTGCTGAACATACATTTCACCAGAACAAGTTTCGCAGTTGCGATCATCAGCATTCTGGTGGTGCTTACAGCCATCATCTATTCTATAATAGCATTCACTCCTGTGAGGACATTCATCCCTGGATATCCTGACGCACATTCCAAACGTGCCGCCATTCAGAACGCTATGCGGATCGACTCGTTGGAAAGCGTCATCTACAGATGGGAACTGTATTCCGAAAATCTCAGAAGAGTAGTAGAGGGAGAGGAACCGTTGAAGATAGACAGCCTGATAAACGCCGGGAAAACAGGGAGGGAAAGAACAGCCGACCTCACAGAACTTGAAATCAAGGATTCTCTTCTGCGACAGCAGGTGAAAGAAGAGGAGCAGTTCGACATATCCGATAGAGACAAGAGGAACCTGCCTATCGAGGGTCTCCATTTCTTTACCCCCCTCAAAGGTGCTGTCTCACAGCAATACGACCCTGCCGTACATCCGTACATCGACATAGCGGCACCGGCCGGATCGGTTGTTAAAGCGGTTCTGGACGGTACTGTCATCAATGACGGATGGAGCGAAGAAGCAGGATACACCATCCAGATACAGCACGACGGAGACATAATATCCATATACAAACATAATGAGAAACTCCTTAAGAAGACCGGAGATAAAGTGACCGCAGGCTCACCTATAGCCCTTGTCGGCAACACAGGCAGCCTTTCCACCGGTGAACACCTTCATTTCGAACTCTGGTACAAAGGGGAAGCCGTCAACCCGGCAAAATACATAAACTTCTAATTTGCGAATATGGAAAAAAGGCACATAGCCATTCTGGGATCGACAGGCTCGATCGGCAGGCAGGCACTTGACGTGATAAGGCAGCATAGAGACTTGTTCGAAGTGGAGTTACTGACAGCAAACAACAGTTCAGACCTGCTCATACAGCAAGCAATCGAGTTTGATGCCAATGCCGTGGTCATCTGCAACGAAGACAGATACAAGGATGTGGCAGATGCTCTTGAACCTCATCTGATCAAAGTCTTTGCCGGAATGCAATCAGTATGCGATCTCGTGACTGGAGACAACATTGACATTGTGCTTACATCGATGGTAGGATTCAGCGGTCTGTCATCCACCGTATCAGCAGTAAAGGCAGGAAAGACCATAGCCCTGGCCAATAAGGAAACCCTTGTAGCGGCAGGAAAGATTGTTATGGATCTCGCAATCAAGCACAACGCACGCATCCTCCCCGTTGACTCGGAGCACTCAGCCATATTCCAATGCCTGATGGGATCGGCCGGAGCCCCCGTCGAAAAGATACACCTGACAGCATCAGGAGGCCCTTTCCGCACCTGGAGTCGTGAAGATATAGCCAAGGCTACAAGGGAGCAGGCTCTCAATCACCCAAACTGGAGTATGGGCAGCAAGATCACGATAGACTCTGCAACTATGATGAACAAAGGACTTGAAATCATAGAGGCACGCTGGCTCTTCGGAACACCCGGAGAAAAGATACAAGTGGTCGTGCATCCGGAATCGATAATACATTCTATGGTGGAATACTCCGATGGCTCGGTGATAGCCCAGATGGGGCACCCGGATATGAGGGAGGCCATACAGTTCGCTTTCAGTTATCCTTTCAGACTTCCTCTTGACAATCGCAAACTGAATTTCGCGGAACTCGGAAAGATGTCCTTCTTCGCACCCGATATTGAAAGATTTCCTGCACTCGGGCTTGCATACGAGGCACTGAAGAAAGGCGGGAATATGGCCTGCATTATGAACGCTGCCAACGAAGCGGCAGTAGCAGCATTCCTCAGGGAGGAAATCGGTTTTTACGACATTACGGACATTGTATCCGGATGTATGGATGGTGCGGATTTTGCAGCAGACCCCGATCTTGAAACAATTTTCGCCACAAACGAAGCCACTCTTGTCAGGGCATCCGGACTCATTGAGCGGATATCTGGCAGAAAATCATTCCAAATCAGATGATAGCAATTATAAAGACACTTCAGGTCATTCTGGCCTTAGCCATACTTATAATAGTACACGAGTTCGGGCATTTCATTTTTGCCAAAATCTTCGGTATCAGGGTCGATAAATTTTTTCTATTTTTCGACGCATCCGGGATCAAACTGTTCAGTACCAAAACCGGTTGGTTCGCCAGACTCTTCCCGAAAGCAACGGAATGGGAGACAGAGTATGGCATCGGCTGGCTTCCCCTTGGCGGATATTGCAAGATAGCCGGTATGATCGACGAATCGATGGACACAGAACATCTCAAGACCGAACCCAAGCCCTGGGAATTCCGCTCCAAACCAGCCTGGCAAAGATTATTCGTAATGGCCGGAGGAGTGCTTTTCAACTTCATCTTCGCCATTCTGATGTATTCTTCCATACTCAGCATCTGGGGAGAGAGTTATCTCGAAAACAAAGGCAGCAAGATATATGTCAACGCACTGGCATACGAGATGGGATTCAGAAACGGAGATGAAATCCTGAGTTTCGACGATTATGTTCCAGAAGATTTCAGTATGCTGCAGGCCGATCTGGCAAGACGCACCGCAGACAAGGCCACCGTACTCAGAGACGGCGATACGATCGATATATACATTGATCGGAATATGATAGGAGAGGTTCTGAACACCCCTGGAATGTTCGACCTTGCTATGCCTTTCAAGGTACAGTCCGTCGCAGAGACATCTCCTAATGCTTCTCTTGACATAAGAGAGGGCGATATGGTCATCAGCGTAGCCGGCAACGATGTCAGATACGTACAGGAGGCCTGGCCTATACTTGAAGAACACGCAGGAGAGCCCGTAGAAGTGACTTTCCTGCGCGACTGCGACACCATAGACTTCGAAATGGCCGTTGACACCTCCGGACGCCTCGGAGTCCTTCTTATGCAGCCTGACATCCAAAGGAAGGAATACACATTCCTGTCATCCATCCCGGCCGGATTCAGAAAGACATTCACATCTATAGGAGGATATCTTCAGGATCTCAGACTTGTTGCCACTCCAAGCACCGAAGCATACAAGTCTGTGGGCAGTTTCATTGCAATCGGACAGATTTTTCCTGCTACCTGGGATTGGTACAGTTTCCTCAGCATCCTGGCACTGCTTTCCATAATGCTTGGTGTTATGAACCTTCTGCCGATACCGGCTCTTGACGGCGGCCACATCGTATTCACTTTGTACGAAATGATTGCAGGCAGGAAGCCAAGCGACCAATTCCTATATATAATGCAGATAATAGGTATGATATTGGTGTTCGGTCTTATGATACTGGCATTCGGCAATGACATAATGAGATTATTCAGATAAATATTATAATATGAAAAGATTCCTGACATATCTGGTGATTGCTCTGGCAGCAATCCTTACTCTGGCTTCCTGCAATGAAGCGAAGCGCAAGAAAGCATTACTTCCCAATATCAGCGGCAAAGCCGGTGAAGTAATCGTCGTTATAGACAAAGGCCTTTGGGAAGGCGCTGTAGGTACAGTTCTCCGCGACACTCTGACTGCAGACTGTCCGTTCCTCCCTCAGCGCGAACCTCTCTATAACCTCGTTGATGTCGCTCCAAGCGGATTCAACAATATGTTCCAGATTCACAGGAACATCATTCTGGTGAACATCAACAGTTCAGTCACAGAACCTGGCGTAGTGATAAGAAAAGATGTCTGGGCTGCCCCGCAGTGTGTCATAAACATCAACGCTGCAGATCCGGAAAGCGCTGTTACAATCATCAAGGAGAACAGTCAGAAGATTATCACAACTCTTGAACAGGTCGAGAGGGACAGGGTAATCGCCAACACCAGAAAATACCAGGAAAGGGCTCTTGTTCCGGCTACAGAAGAAGTCATAGGAGGCTCTCCTTGCTATCCTAGCGGTTATCAGTTGAAGATGAAGACTTCCGACTTCGTTTGGATCACATACGCACCTCAGGGCACACAACAGAGCATCCTTGCGTTCAAATATCCGGTTGTGGAAGGTGAAAATATGATGAGCCGCGAAAGTCTGATAAAAAACATTAATGCAATGCTCCAGAAGAACGTACCAGGAATGTTTGAAAACACATATATGACTATAGCACCGGTGATTACTCCATCTGTAAAATATATGGATTACAAAGGGCACGCATTTGCAGAGATAAGAGGCCTCTGGGATGTCCACAACGACTATATGGGAGGACCGTTTGCGGCTCACGCGTTCTACAGTCAGGACGGCAAGGATATGATTGTTCTTCTGGCTTTTGTATATGCTCCGAAATATGACAAAAGACAGTATCTGAGGCAGGTAGAGTCTATTCTTTATTCTTTTGAATGGGCAAAATCAGAAAATGATGATACAAAATAACAAAATAATTTTGTATTTTATAAATTAATTCATACCTTTGCACTCCCATTTGTAAAAAATGGCCAGTTTGGTCGGTTCGTCTATCGGTTAGGACTCAAGATTTTCATTCTTGCAAGAGGGGTTCGATTCCCCTACCGACTACAAGAAATATAAAAAATAAAAACAATGGCAAATCACGCATCAGCAGACAAGCGCTATCGCCAG
>JAGAIM010000071.1 GCA_017626555.1 Bacteroidales bacterium | reverse complement strand
TCCGAAGCCTCATCCCAGCACCACGATGCATCCAACCCAAAAGCCTGTCGGACTATGCGAATGGCTGATACGGACATTCACAGAACAGGGAGACATCGTTCTTGACAACGCAATGGGTTCCGGAAGTACCGGAGTGGCATGCCTGAAGAACGGCCGTAAATTCATAGGCATGGAACTGAACGGAGGATTCTTCGAAATCGCCAGAAACAGGATCGAGCATACGAACAAGGGAGTGCAGGATTCGATATAGAATCTGCACTCCCCTACTCTATATAATTATATAAAATCTGCCTACGATTACATATAAGACACTTTTATATAAATATATTTTTATATAAAACTATCTACATTGGAAGATTACCGGAAAGGTATAGGTAACTGCAACAGGTTGTCCGTCCTTCTGGGCAGGAGTCCATTTCGGAGATGATGAAACAACGCGTACGGCTTCATTATCCAGTTCTTCGTTGATTCCTCTCAGTACTCTCACATCCACAACAGTTCCATCCTCTGCGATAGTGAACGCGAGGGTTACTCTTCCCTGAACTCCGGCCTTCTTGGCCTTCTTCGGATAAACCAGGTGAGAGTTCACCCACTTCGAAAACTGATTTGCATCACCTCCCCGGAATGAAGGTCTGACATCCACCAGTAGAGGCTGTGCCGTATCTTCTGCCGCTTCCCCATCCTGAGTACTAAAAGTAACTACTCCTTCCTGCATCGCAGGAGCATCCGGCGACATATTGAAATGCATGGACAGAGCAGCCTTACGAGCCGACGCGACGACGGAGTCATCTGCGATTGTCGTACCGTCTATTGCCGGGAGAGCCTTCTGGACGTTACCATAGTTGTCCACCCAGATACTTACGACGACAGTACCTGGCTTATCTGCAGTGAATTTCGGGGCTGTTCCATTAATAGACCTGCCTGCGAGCCTTACAGCCGGTTCGTAAACATAAACACTGGCGTTCTCTTTTCTCTTGCATACGAATTCGTATCCTGAGAATTCTATAACTTTTTCACCAGAATATTTTTCCTCATACACAAGTTCGTGCCTTGTCTCGCCATTATCGCCCGTGACAGTGAATGTGACTTCAGAGCCGAACTTTTCCGCACGAAGAATAGCGAACTCATCCTCCCCTATCCTGAAAGATGTAGTCGATTTATAGATAACCCCGCACGGCCAGTTCTCCTCCCGGATTTCTGCGAAGTTATATTTGATAGACGTAATGATGAGTGTATCCGTCTGCTGAGGCGGCTTGATCTGTGCCCACAAAGTAGAACCAAGCATACACAAAAAGATTGAAAGCACTATTCTTTTCATATTTTTATATATTTCTATAAATATATTTTTATATAAAACATTATTACAACACATCAGAAAGGACTTATATCCCTTGTTCTATAAGATTCCCGGGCCTTTCTTACATACAATCTCAGTATATCAGCTGGAAGCTTGGAAGAGTTCACATAAGCTCTGGTTAAGTCTGGAATCTTATATAACGCTGTGGCCAGAAGCCAGGCAATGGCCATCCTTACATAGTAGGGTTCCTCCCCTATCGCGACACCTTTCCCCTCCGGCACCTTCATTCCCCTAGCCTTCCTTGCTGATATATATTCGGATTGAATGGAGTCAATCTTAAGACTATCTAGTTTGGAGCAAATCTGAGGGAACCATTCTTTGTCAAGAAGATTTACCATAGCCATTACTAGAGCGAAACGGACCTCGAATTCACTGCACGAATCCCAGTACGGCAGAAGAAAATCCCAGAGCTGCTGCTTATCCTTTACCCATTTTGCATTACAACAGAATGTATCGCATACTCCCCAGTTGTCGATGACCGGAACAAAATC
>JAGAIM010000070.1 GCA_017626555.1 Bacteroidales bacterium | reverse complement strand
CTTTTTGTCAGGCAAAACAAAAATACAAATTGTCCAACAAGATTATGGTGAGATCCCCGGTCGAGCCGGGGATGACAGGGTGACGGGGATGACGATTTGACAATGCCGGGGATGCTGGTATAGATGTTGCTGAAGGATGTGCTGAAGATACAGGAGTAGCAGAAGTTCTTCTTAATGTTGAAATTTCTGAAGATTTTGATACTAGTAATAATAATTTTTGTATCTTTGCAGTGCTCATCTACAATTAGAAGGAGTTTCGGGGCTCGGCTTATCTTGATATAGGACCGAGCCCTGCGTCTTTTATATAACTTCTTTAAGACGCTTCTTCATCTTCTTTTTCATTCCCTTTTCGGCATACGATCGGTTCAAATAGTATGCAGTTAACAGGAAATATCCTCCTTTACGATGACATTCCAGGACAATGACATACTTCTCTTTGGTGTCATAGATATATGTCTTTGTTATGTCCTGGCGTTTGTTCGTATCTCTTTCTATCACACTGAAGATTTCTATGTTCTCCGGTATTCTTTCGTGGATATGGTGGTTTATCCAGTGAAGCCTCTGTGAACGATGCATATCGAAGACTCTCTTCTTCGCTTGTTTCTGACCATTTTCATCAATGTCTTCTACTTCTTCAGTAGTCAGATGCATAAACTCGCGTGCCATATCTATCTCTCCGTCAGTCTTTATGGGATAGATCTGCACTCCTCTGAACTTGAAATCTTCGTTGTCCTCTATATCTCTCTTGAAGATCTTTAATAGAGATTCTTTTCGCTTATCAGCGGGGAGATGGAGTATCTCAAGCAGTTCGGGATATTCTTTCAAAAGGTTTGTCGGCATATCTTACTGGAGATCTATAAAGAACAGGTTAAACTTCTTTCTATATTTCGGTGTAGTACAATCTAAAGATACATCTGGGTTGTGCCTTTTAATTATATCTATGATTCTTCTTTTGGCCAAGACCTTGCCTTCGATTTCTCCGGCGTTGATTCTGAGATTATAGTTTATAGCCCCCATGATTACATCGGCCAGCTGCAGGAATGTACTCTCTTTTGAATGGATGAACTGGAAACGTCTAATTGATGTGTTCCACTTGAGCATGTCTTTCAATTTGCGTAATTTGCCATTGCTGCAGGTGTCTTTGACATCCATATAGATGTTGTAACTGCTCTCGAGATCTGTCTGATGATGGAGCAGCTGGTAGTACATCCTGAAGTAGAAGTCATTGAAAGTGTAGTCCTGGCGTGTCTCGTCGATTTGAGATTTATCTACGATGACAGCCCTGAATCCCATTTCCGATCTGAAGAACATATCTATCAGTTCCGCATACATTTCACCGGTGGCTTCATAGACATTCGTCCATTTGAACTCTCCTGTGAAGGCGTATTTCGCCTTGAGGGTTTTGATTGATTCCTTTAACTCATCAATCTGATTATATGGAACTCTGACATAGGCCAGTATCATGTAAGGATGGCCGTCAGACGGGAGGTGCGTGCTTTCGTCGCAGTAGATGTTGAATGTCTTATTCATATTCTCATCTTTAGTTTTAACAAAGGTAATGATATTTTTCTTTCCCGATTGCATTCTCTGCATTCTCTGCACTTTGGGGTGAGGGAATTGGTGGAAGAGTGCGAAGAGTGCAGAGAGTGCAAAGGGGTAGGAATTTATATTATTTGTAGCGTTTTTCGTAGGTTCCGTAGTCGAGTTTCT
>JAGAIM010000069.1 GCA_017626555.1 Bacteroidales bacterium | reverse complement strand
ATAGGCATCCTCCGATATTCCAGACACTCCAACGCCGAATATAGGACCTAAAGTAAAATTCCAAGCCCAATGAATACCTATCGGAATCCAAAGATTGTTTCTGAACTTGTATGCTGCTGCCAACATAAATCCGGCTTCAGCGGAAATGGCCATTGCAGTCCAGAAATCTACAGTCATCAGATGAACTGCGCCAAATGTCAATGATGATATGATGAATGCCAGCAGGGCGCCATACCTCTCATCTATCATTCTGAACAGGATTCCTCTGAAAAGAGCCTCTTCAGTGACAGCAACAATTGAATATGCAGCCAAACTCAATAGTAGTCCAATCCAATTGACATTAACAGAATTAATCCTGTAAACTCCCATCAGGGCAAGAACGCCTACGACACTCGCAATGAAAAGGCTTCCGATAAGTAGTCCTGTCAGCATATCGGGCAATGCCCTCCGTAGGTTAAGTTCCGAGACCTTTCTTCTCTCAAAGACTTTCACCCATACTGCATAAAGCCCTAGTACAGCTGTCGCCCCGAGCAGTAAAAGCAGAGCTTTTAGCCAGATGTTGTTACTGAAGCTGCCGACAACCGGAACTGTTTGAGACAAAAACAGGAAAAGTGCCGACCCGAAAACGATCAGCAGAATCCATTTCCACAATGGCATTGATGATTTAACACTATTCATAATGATTGCTTATTTCACCGGCTCCGCCCTAACATACACCCTCTTCACAGGCACGAACTCGTCATACTGTTCTACAAGTGCAACGACCGACTTATCATCCTTCCAGATATACAATGGAGTCTCATCCACCTGTGCTGAAACGAACAGTTCTGCATATTTCGTCTTCACCTCGGCACTCTCACTATAGACAGGATCCTTGTACAGTTTCTTCATCCACTCATACAGCCAGGTTCGTGCATCCTCCAGACTTTCCGGATTCTCGACAGCAACCTTTACAGATGGAGTATTCTCCTTGAAATAGGATGCCGTAACAATGCTATATTGAGGTTCGATGAAATTATTGAAACCGACAGTTCCAAGCTTCGAGGCATCTGCGACTTCATCCCAATCATACATCAGGAAATCATTGTCATTTGTCAGATTGACCTCGATGGCATCAGTATAGATCACTTCATTATTCTTATATGCCTGAATCCTGCATAAGCATCCCACCGGCAGATAAAAACGATGATCCCATCCGGCAATCAGTTCAGAGTGTCCCTTCTCATCATAATACACCTTACGGCTTCCGTCCTCTCCCATAACGCTGAATACAAGAGAATCGCACAGCTGCGACAGGCTCCAGTTCATATAATCGTCTCCCTCAAGATAGAAATGCACAGGCTCAAATATGTTTGCAGTATGTGTGTTCAGACTGGCACCTTTGATCTCCAGAGTAGGGAACTTCGGCTCCGAAGGTGCTGCAGTCTCTTTTGTTATGGTTATCCTGTGGTTTTCTGTCTTCACACCATTCACGACATAATGCCTCTTGATGTCATAACCGCCATTCATCGTGGTCCTGCAGTCGTTATATATCACGATAGTATCGAATGTGCCATCGCCCCAGTTGATGACAAACTCATCGTTCATATCGTGAGTCCCGTCAAGTTCGCCGAAATACAACATTGCTCCAAGATCACGGCCAGTCACCTTGAATCCGTAGAAATGCGGCATATACGCTCTTGTCGGCACATCCTTCTGCAATTCGTATGTCTCACCCTTGAATGTGGCTGTGACGTTCTTTCCGTCAAGCCATCCATAATCGAGAAGATTATTTCCCTCGGCATCCTTCACGAATATCTCCAGGGTGACAGGCATAGCATCCGCTTCTACCTGCATGTTTTCGCAGGAAGTCACTACTGATGATATTGCAATCAGAAGAAAAAATATAATCCTTTTCATCATTTTCTCTTGAAATGTTTATAATCACTGCCGTTTGAACCAGGGGTATAACTCGTACCGACCTTCTGCCAGGACATCTCCTTGCCATCAAGTTCAGTGATCGTATAACTTGGGCTATGTGCGCTGTCAGTGGTAGCGGTATTCAAAGTGATCACATTGCCGTCAAGGGTATATTCATGTGTCCTTGTAACCTCATTGCCGGACAATGCATCATACGCATACACCTGATATGTCCCGTCTGCCTTGAATGTATATTCCACAGTGCCGTCCATAACAAAGTTCGGATCATCATAACACTCGCTCCAAGTCCCGATGATCTTCGATGTGTCTACAGGCTTTTCACAAGCGGCAAGGCAGACAACCGCTGCCATAATTGTCAAGATTCGTTTCATAGTATAATGCCTTATTATTCCTGTGTAACTTCCATGCTGTCCTGATAGTTCTTGTCCATTCCT